>NZ_MSZZ01000011.1 GCF_002093975.1 Thermoactinospora rubra | reverse complement strand
GCCCCGACTTGACAACACGCGGTGGGCCTTAACTACCCGGCATTGCGGTTAGGGCACGCTCGGGCCTGGCGGCCCTCCCGCGCGGGCCTTCACCCCCGGCCTGAAGGCCGGAGCACTGGCCCGCATTTTGGTAGCCTTCGGGGCGCGCGAACCCCGTAAGGTCGCACCATGAAGATCGGTGAGGCGCGGGCGGTGGCGGCGCGCTGGGTGGCGGGCCACCGGGTGCCCGGGTTCGCCGGCGCCTACGTCAGCGGCTCGGCCGCCTGGCTGCCGGCCGAGGCGGAGCTTCCGGCCACCTCCGACGTGGACGTGGTGATCCTGGTGGACGGCGAGGTCCCGCCCAAGCTGGGCAAGCTCCGGCACCACGGCGTGCTGCTGGACGTCGGCTACGCGCCGGTGCAGCCCGCCGAGGAGGTGCTGGCCTCCCCGGCCCTGGCGCCCGCGGTGAGCAGGGGCGTCATCCTGGCCGACCCGGACGGGTCGCTCGCCGCCCTGCACGCCGCCGTGGCGGCGCGGTTCGCCCTCCCGCACTGGGTGCGCGCCCGGTGCGAGGCCCTGGAGGAGCGCATCGCCGCTCTGGCCCGCCTCGACGACGGCCGGCCGCTCGCCGAGCGGGTGCTGGCCTGGGCGTTCCCGGCCAGCCTGCCCACGCTGGTGATCCTGACGGCCGTCCGCGCCAACCCGACCGTCCGCCGCCGCTACGTGGCCGCCCGCGAGGTTCTCACCCGGTACGGCGAAGCGGATTTCCACGAGGAGGTGCTCGGCTGGCTCGGGTGCGCTCGCCTGGCCAGGGCCCGGGTAGCGGCGCACCTGGACCGGCTGGCCGACGTCTACGACCGCGTGCCGTACGACCCGGCCAGGCCGTACGGGACCGACCTCGGCCCCGAGGCGCGGCGGATCTCCATCGACGGCACCCGCGAGCTGATCGAGCAGGGCCTGCACCGGGAGGCGGTCTGGTGGATCGTGGTCACGCTCGCCCGGTGCCTGACCTTCAGCCCGTACGGCACCGCCGCCCTGCGGGAGCTGCTCGACGACCTCGGAGCCGGCACGCCGGAGGCGATGCGGGAGCGGGCCGGGGCGGTGGTGGCCGGGCTGCCGAGGCTGCGGCGGGGGCGCGAGGCGCTCATCCGCCGTGCGGGGTGACGGCGACCGGAACCCATGCGGGATGACGGCGTCGGGGGAGCTGTGCGGCGGCGCCCGATCCCGGGCCCGGGCTCGCCGCCGGGCCGCTCATCGCCCCGCCGGGCCGTTCGTCACAGTGGTTCTCGCACCACACCTGCGAGGACCGTGGCCACCGTCCTGCGGACCGCTTCCGCCTGCGGCGGGGTGCCCGTCCGGTCGGCGAACAGCAGGTGACCGGCCCCGATGAGGGTGGGCGCGAGCATGTCGATGTCGGCGTCCGCCGCGATGCGGCTCAGGTCCCGCTCGGCGGCGAGGTAGGAGGCGATCATGTCCACGGCCTCGGTCAGGACCGGCACGCCGGCCGGCCAGGTGCGGCGCAGCCGGGCGCGCAGCTCGTCGCGGAAGGTGACGAGGGCGACCATCGCCACGGCGGCCGATCCGAACAGGGCCGTCAGCGCCTCGGCGAGGTTGTCCACGACGGCGCCGGTCCCGGCGGACTCGCGCAGGGCGGCGGCCTGGGGGTGCATGCGGTCGACGCGGTCGAGCACGAACTCGGCGAGGAAGGCGTCGAAGTCGTCGAAGTGCCGGTGCAGGACGCCCTTGGCGCAGCCCGCCTCGGTGGTGACCGCCCGGCTGGTCAGCGCGCTCGGCCCGTCCCGGAGCAGGACGCGCTCGGCGGCGTCGAACAGCTGCTCGCGCACGTCGCGGATGGCTATCCCCGTCGGCACCGCGCACCTTCCTTCCCTTGCGGTTGTCGAGTGGGCACTTGCCCACTATGGTGGGCGCATGCCCACTCTACCGCCTTCCCCACATGAGCCCCATCGCCACCGGCAGATGGCGGAGTCGTTCGGCGCGGACGCCGAACGCTACGACCGGACCCGGCCCCGCTACCCCGACGCCCTGGTGGAGCGGATCGTCGCGGCCAGCCCCGGCCCGGACGTGCTCGACGTCGGCTGCGGGACCGGCATCGAGGCACGGCAGTTCCAGGCGGCCGGCTGCACGGTGCTGGGCGTCGACCCCGATGAGCGGATGGCCGAGTTCGCGCGGCACACCGGGGTCGAGGTCGAGGTGGCGACGTTCGAGGACTGGGACCCCGCGGGCCGCCGGTTCGACGCGGTCGTCTCCGGGCAGGCCTGGCACTGGGTGGACCCGGTCGCGGGCGCGGCCAAGGCTGCCCGGGTGCTGCGGCCCGGTGGCCTGCTGGCCGTGTTCGCGCATGCCTTCGCCCCTCCCCCCGCTGTCGCGGAGGCCTTCGCCAGGGTCTACCGGCGAGTGGTGCCCGACTCGCCGTTCAACGGGCAGTCGCCGAGGCAGGCCCTGGACATCTACGAGGCGATGTTCGCCAAGTTCGCCGACGGAATCCGAGAGGCCGGCGGGTTCGGCGACCCGGAGCGGTGGCGATTCGACTGGGAGCAGTCCTACACCCGCGACGAGTGGCTGGATCTGCTGCCCACGACCGGTAGCCTCACCCTGCTCCCAGCGGACAAGCTGGCCGAGGTGCTGGCAGAGGTCGGGACCGCCATCGACGCGATCGGAGGCGGCTTCACGATGACCTACACCACGCTGGCGGTCGCCGCGACGCGAACCGGCACCACCTGACCGCGACAGCCGTCACGGGACGGCGGAGGACGGCGAGTCTGCCGTGCTCTCACCGGGAAGGCGGTCGACGGCGGACTCGTGCCACACGGGTGAGTCGCCGGCGACCTCGACGTTGAAGCCGTAGTCGTAGACCAGCGACCCGCCGATCGCGCCGCCCGCCACGGTCAGCCCCGCCGCGACGACCGACAGCGCCAGCATCGGCAGCGGCGTGGCCGTGTCATCGGCGTACCAGGTCAGCCGCATCGTGCCCGCCGCCACCAGCAGCACGGTGACGACGGCCATCACCAGCGCGTGGGCGTTGACGGTGCGCCATGCCTGGGTACGGCGCGGCGTCGAGCCGAGCCAGTCCGCCGCTCCCGTCACGGCGGCGAGGACGGCGGCGATCACGCCGCCGACGAGCACGAAGGTCCCCGCCCGGTACAGCTCCCGCCCCAGCGGGCCGGAGACGACCACCGAGACCACGTCGAGGCCCGTCGCGAGGACGACCGCGCCGACCGGCACGTCGGTCAGCGGCGGGTGCAGCGGCTTGCCGGACATGCCGCGCAGCCCCTTCCAGGTGCGGCCGCGGATGGTGAGCGCTGGGCGGAACGAGAACAGGCGCATGGCTCCTCCTCTGGAGAGCTATTTCGCCAACTGTCATGCTCAATATTCCGCGCCTCCCTGATTTCGTCAATGGTTGTTGGCATAAATGGGTTCGTCGACTAGCATGAGCCTCATGGCCGCCATGGCGGAAGACCTGGAAGCGCTCGGCCTGCTGTCGGAGCCTCAGCGGGCGCGCATCTACGCCCACCTGACCGCTGCCGGGCCGTGCACCCGGCAGGAGATCTGCCAGGCCCTGGACATGGGCCGCACGCTGGTCGCCTTCCACCTCGACAAGCTCCAGCAGGCCGGTCTGGTGGACGTGGTCGCCGAACCGGCGGCCACCGGCCGCCGCGGCCGCCCCGCCCAGCGCTACCAGGCGGCCAAGCACGAGGTGACCGCCTCGGTGCCGCCGCGGCGCTATGAGCTGCTGGCCGAGGTTCTCCTCGAGGCGGCCCGCGAGCACTCCGCGCCCGAGCCGTTCGCCGACGCCGCCGTCCGCGTGGCCGTACGGCGGGGCCGGGAGCTGGCGGCGGGGGAGCCCGCCGCCGAGGGCCTGTGGCACCTGCTGGCCGGGCTGGGGTACGAGCCCGCCCGGGACGGCGAGGCGGTGGTGCTGACCAACTGCCCGTTCCAGCGGATGCGCGAGGTCAATCCCGGCCTGGTCTGCTCGGTCAACGCCGCGCTGGCCCGCGGCTGCCTCGAGGGCCTGGACGCCGCCGACCGGCTCACCGCCCGGTTCCGGCCGTGCCCGGACAACTGCTGCGTGATCCTGGAGCCGGCCGCCTAGCCCGAGGGCGCGGCGCTCCTGTGTCCCAGGCGGATTATGGTCCCGACCCATAGCCTGCGCTCCGAGGGCGACGAATCACGCCTGGCCCTGCATTCCTGAGAAGATCGATCAGCCCTCTTGACTCGGTGAATTTCGGCCTGCACCGTAATAGAGTCCTCGCCACTCACCCCCTGTGGAGGCCGTTCGTGCCCCTGACACGCCGTACCATCCTGCGGGCCACCGTCGCCGGAGCGGCCCTGGCCGCGCTGACGCCGAAGGCGGCCTCGGCGAGCGCCCCCGCCGAAGGAACGATCACCGACCTGGGTCCCGCCAGCGTCACCACCGCGTTGGGCAACGCCGTCTTCGTCGACGGCCTGCTCTACGCGGTCACCCGGGGCCTGTCGCCGAACGCCGTAGGGGTCTACGACCCCGCCTCCGATCGCGTGGTGCGCCACTACGACATCCCGACCGGCATCGGCGCCTGGGCCATGACGGCGATCGGCACCGACGTCTACGTCGGCACCCACGTCCCCTCGGACCTCTACCGGATCGACACGCTGACCCACCAGGTGACCAAGGTGGCCTCCTTCGAGGACCACTTCATCTGGAACATCGCCGCCTCCCCCGACGGCAGGATCTACCTGGGGATGTCGGAGACCGGCCGGGTGGCCGAGTACGACCCCGCCACGGGGGCGACACGGGATCTGGGCCAGCCGGCGCCGGGGGAGCAGTACGTGCGCAGCATCGCGGCCGACGCCACGACGGTCTGGGCCGGCATCGGCGCGCACGCCCACCTGGTCGCGATCGACCGGGCGAGCGGCGCCAGGCGGGAGGTGCTGCCGCCGGAGCTGGCCGGCCGCGACTTCGTGGCGAGCATGTCGGCGAGCGAGACGCACCTGGCGATGGGCATCTCCTCCGCCGGCGAACTGCTCGTGCTCAACAAGCAGGACCCGGCCGACCACCGGATCGTCAAGGCCACCGTGCCGGGCGAGAAGTACGTGACCTCGACGGCGATCCTCGGCGACGAGGTCTACTTCGCCGGCCGTCCCTCCGGCACGCTGTACCGCTACCGCCGCTCCACCGGCCGGGTCGAGGCGCTGGCGGTGCCGTCCCCCGAGGCGGGCACGCCCGCCATGCTCGTCCACGACGGGAAGATCTGGGGCGTCCAGGAGGCGGCCGTGTTCGTCTACGACCCCGCGACCGGCGCCCTCGACTACCGCAACCTCGTCCAGCGCGGCTTCCGCGCCGCCCCCGAGCAGCCGATGACCGTCGTCTCCGACGGCCGCCGCGTCTACGTCGCGGGCAAGGGCGGCACGCAGGTGCACGACCGGGCCACCGGCGAGCAGACCCGCATCGGGATCCCCGGCGAGCCCAAGGCGATGGTCCCGGTCGGCGGGCGGCTCTACATGGGCGTCTACACGCAGGCCCTGCTGTACGGGTGGAGCCCGGGCGATCCCGCGGCCAAGCTGCTGGCACGCATCGCCAACCGGCAGGACCGGCCCAGGGACATCGCCTACGAAGCGCACTCGGGGCTGCTCGTCGTGCCGACACAGCCGGAACCGGGACAGCCCGACGGCGCGCTCGCGCTGTACCACCTGCCGACCGGAACGCTGGACGTCTACCGGCCGGTCGTCGACCGGCAGAGCGTCTACTCGGTGACGGTCCGCCGCGGCACCGCCTACCTCGGCACCTACATCCAGGAGGGGTTCGGGCTGCCGCCCGCAACCACGACCGCCCGGCTGGCGGCCTTCGACCTGCGCCGGCGGCGGCTCGACTGGGAGCTCGAACCGGTGCCGGGAGCGGCCTTCATCGCCGACCTCGGCCACACGGCCGGGCGGATCTACGGGATCACCGACACGGGGGTGCTCTTCGAGTTCGACCCCGCCCGCCGGAAGGTGGTGCGCACCGCCGAGGTCGGCGGGCCGGGCGGGGACCTCGTGGTCTACGACGACGTCGCCTACGGGACCGACGGCGACCGGGTCTACCGCGTCGACCTCGACTCCCTGAAGATCACCACGGTGGCCGACGGGCTGGCGGGCGCGTGGTTCGACGGCGCCAAGCTCGCGCCCGACCCCTCGGGCCGCGGCCTCTACGCCCTGCGTGGCCGCAACCTCGTCCACATCGCGATCGGAGGCCGGCGATGATCGGGACCATCACGCGGCGGGTCATCCTCACCGCCCTCCTGCTGGCCACCGTCTCCGCCCCGGCCGCCGCCGAGCCCCCGGCCGGGGAGCCCGGCACGGTCACCGACTTCGGGGTCCAGCAGACCGCCCTGACCGTCTTCGAGGTGACGTACGGCACCGCCGCGGGCGGGCGCCCGGTCGCCTACGGGGTGCAGATGGGCTCGCCCGGCGTGCTCACCGTGACCGACCCGGTGACCCGCGAGCTGCTGGACACCGCCTACCTGCCCGGCTCCTCGGGCGCCTGGGGCGTGACCCAGGCGGGCGACGGCACGGTCTACGCGGGCAGCTATCCCAACGCCCACGTCTACGCCTACGACCCGCGAAGCCGTACGACCACGGATCTGGGCGCGCCCGTGCCGGGCCAGACGGTGCTGTACGGCTTCCGCCCCGGCGCCGACGGCCGCGTCTACGGCGGGACCTACCCCGGTGCCCACGTGTTCTCCTACTCGCCCGCCGAGGGGTTCCGCGACTACGGCGCCATGGTCCCGGGCGAGCAGTACGTCATCGACGTCGCGGTCGACGCCTCCCGCGACGTGCTGTGGGCGGCGGTCGGCAGCCACGGGCACCTCATCCGGCTCGACCTCGCCACGGGGGACAAGCGCGACATCTGGCCGGAGGCGCTGCGCGGCGACGCGAACCACCCCTACGACATCAACCTCGTCGGCGGGAAGCTGTTCGTGAAGCGGAGCAGGCTGCAGGCGCTCGTGCTCGACCCGGACACCGGCGAGGTGCTGGCCGAGGGCTTCTCCATCAGCTCGCGCGGCACCTCGCCCGTGGCCCCCGACGGCCGGTCGGTCTACTTCACCTCCGGCACCCAGCTGTGGCGCTACGACCTGTCCGACGACACCTACGGGCCGGCGCTCGACGCATCCGGCCAGCCGGTCCCGAGCGGAGGCCCGGCGATCGGGCTGGGCTTCGTCGCCGGGCGGGTGTACGCCGCGATCGGCAACTACCAGGGCCAGGCGCTGTGGTACGACCCGGCCACCGGCGCGAGCGAACGCCACACGCTGCCGTTCCCGCCGCAGGCGCTCGACATCAACAACATCAGCGCCGGCCCGGACGGCAGGATCTACACCAACCTGTACATCAACGGCAATCTCGCCGTGCTCGATCCGGCCACCGGCAAGACGACCGCCCTCGGGCGCCTCGGCCAGGCCGACGGCTTCGGCTGGCACGGCGGCAGGATGTACCAGGGCGTCTACCCGTACGGCGGCGTGCTGCAGTACGACCCGGCCAAGCCGTACGTCCTGGGGACCAATCCGCGCGAGCTCTTCCGGCTGCAGGCCGACGGGCAGAACCGGCCGCAAGCGTTCGCCTCGGCCGGCTCCAGGCTCTTCGTCGCCAGCACGCCCGACTACGGGCTGTGGGGCGGGGCGCTCACGGTCTACGACACCTCGACCGGCGCCCGCGTCACGCACCGGGACATCGTCGCCGACCAGGGCGTCGTCGCCCTCGCCGTCGCCGGGGGGAAGCTCTGGGGCGGCACGACCGTCAACGGCGGCGGGGGTACCGAGCCGAAGGCCGCCGAGGCGAAGGTGTTCACCGCCGACCTCGCCACGGGAGCGAAGACCGCCGAGTACACGCCCGTCCCCGGCGCGGACTCGATCACCTCGCTCGTCCCCGGCCCGGACGGCATGATCTGGGGCCTCGCCGACGGCGAGCTGTTCGTCCTCGACCCGGCGACCGGCTCGGTCGTCCACCGGCAGGACGTGCCGGGCCGCTACTCCGGCGTCCAGGACGAGCTGGTCGTGAGCGCGGCCGACGAGCACGTCTACGCCTCGCTCGACGGGTACCTGCTCAGGATCGACCCGCTGTCGCGGAAGGTGACGACGATCCGTGACGCCCAGACGTACCGGCTCACCCAGGACGCGCGCGGCGCCCTGTGGTTCCGCAACGGCGTCAAGGCGGCCAACGGCGCCGTGCAGTACGGCTCCCGCCTGCTTCGGTACACGCCGGAACGCGACGCCTGCCCCCGCTCGGACCTGCGCGAGCGCGTGGTCGTGGGCGAGGTCGACTCCGGCGTGGCCAACCGCTACGCCGGGGACGGCTGCACGGTCGGCGACCTCGTCCGCGACGAGGCGACCTGGGAGGGCCACGGCGCCTTCATGAAGCACGTCGCGCACGTCACCGGCGAGCTGGTCCGGGACGGCGTCCTGACCGCCGCAGAAAAGGACGCGATCGTGTCCGCCGCCGCGCGATCCGGTGTCGGCCGCTGACGTCGCAGCAGCCCGTGCCCCTGCCCGCCGTCGTCGCCGCCGGATGACGGCGCGCGCCAAGGCCCAGGTCAGCGGGTCGCGGTCGCGTCGCCGGCGGCGCGCGGGCTCGCGTCGCCGCGCTCCCTGCCCACGAACTCGGCGTACCGCTCGACCTCCTCCGCGACGTCGGCCGCGTTCCACCCGAGGATCGGGGCGACGAGGGCGGCGACGTGCGGGGCCGCGCCCAGGCCGCCGTCCCGCTCCTCGATCGCGATGCGGGTACGGCGCGCCAGGATGTCGTCCAGGTGCAGCGCTCCCTCGTGGGAGGCGGCGTAGACGGCCTCCACCCGCAGGTGCGCGGGCGCGCCCGGGATGGGCTCGCCCAGCGCGCGATCGGCGGCGACCAGGTCGAGCAGCTCCTCGACGCACGAGCCGTAGCGCCCGAGCAGCCGCTCCACGTGGTCGAGCGGCAGCCCGCACCTGGCGGCGACGCGCCGGCGGTCCTCCCACAACGCCCCGTAGCCGGTGGCGCCCAGGATGGGCAGCCGCGCCGTGTCGGACGGCGGAACGGACGGCAGGCCGCGCGCGGCGACGTCCACGGCGTCGCGCGCCATGACCCGGTAGGTGGTGAACTTGCCGCCGGTGACCACGACGAGCCCCGGCGCCGGTTCCGTGACCAGGTGCTCGCGCGACAGGCGCGCGGTGTCGTCGCCGGCGCCGGACAGCAGGGGCCGCAGCCCGGCGTAGACCCCTTCGACGTCGTCACGGGTCAGCGGCTCGCGCAGCACCGCGTTGGCCTGCTCCAGCAGGTAGTCGATGTCGGCCTCGTCGGCGGTGGGCTCGACGGCGGGGTCCCGCCACGGGGTGTCCGTCGTGCCGACGATCCAGTGGCGTCCCCACGGCATGACGAGCAGCACGCTGCGCGCCGTACGGGTGAACAGGGCGGACTCCATCCGGATGCGGTCGCGCGGGACGAGCAGGTGCACGCCCTTGGAGGTCTGCAGGGAGAACGTGCGGCGCTCTCCCGCCAGGTCCTGGGCGGCCTCGGAGCGCGGCCCGGTGGCGTTGATCACACGGCGGGCGCGGACCGTGATCTGCCGGCCGCTCTCCAGGTCCAGCACATCGGCTCCCGCGACCCGTTCGCCGTCCCGCAGCCAGCCGGTCGCCATGGCCCTGGTGATCACGTGGGCGCCGTACTGCGCCGCCGTACGGGCCACCATCATGGTGTAGCGCGCGTCGTCCACCTGGGCGTCGTAGAAGCGGACCGCCCCCACCAGGGCGTCGGGCCGCAGGGCGGGCGCGGCCTCGAGCGCGGCGCGGCGGCTCAGGTGCCGGTGCCGCGGCAGCGCCCGCGCGCCGCCCATGGTGTCGTAGAGCGTGATGCCCGCGCCGACGTAGAGCCGCTCCCACACCCGGCGGCGCAGCGGATACAGGAACGGCAGCGGCCGCACCAGGTGCGGGGCGAGGGTGGTGAGGAGCAGGGCGCGTTCCCGCAGCGCCTCGCGGACCAGGCCGAAGTCCAGCTGCTCCAGGTAGCGCAGGCCGCCGTGGATGAGCTTGCTGGACCGGCTGGAGGTGCCCGCCGCCCAGTCGCAGGCCTCCACCAGCGCCACCGACAGGCCGCGCGAGGCGGCGTCGAGGGCGGCCCCGGCTCCGACGACGCCTCCGCCGACGACCAGGACGTCGATCTCGGCCTCGGCCAGGTGCTGGAGCGCCGCCTCGCGGCGGCGCGCTGTCAGCGATACAGGTCTCAAAGGGGTGCTCCAAACCACGAGTGCTTCACAGGGGGATGGCGGCGACGGGGGGCGGGACCGGCCGCCCGGCCCCACCCCCGGCGTCCGTCAGGTGACGTCGACCCAGTCGAGGGTCCGCTCGACGGCCTTCTTCCAGCGGGCGTAGCCGAGCTCCCGCTGCTCGTGCGACCAGCTGGGCTCCCACCGCTGGTCTTCCTTCCAGTTGCTCTCCAGGTCCTCGGCGGACTCCCAGAAGCCCACCGCCAGCCCGGCGGCGTAGGCGGCGCCGAGCGCGGTGGTCTCCGCCACCACGGGCTTGGAGACGGGCACGCCGAGGATGTCGGCCTGGATCTGCATGCACAGCTGGTTGGCGGTGACGCCGCCGTCGACCTTCAGCACGTCCAGGCGCACCCCCGAGTCCTGCTGCATCGCCTCGACCACGTCGCGGGTCTGGTAGCAGATGGATTCCAGCGTCGCCCTGGCCACGTGGGCGTTGGTGTTGTAGCGGGACAGCCCGACGATGGCGCCCCGGGCGTCCGACCTCCAGTACGGCGCGAACAGGCCGGAGAAGGCCGGGACGAAGTAGACGCCGCCGTTGTCCTCCACCTGGCGGGCCAGCGCCTCGCTCTGGGCGGCGCCGGAGATGATGCCGAGCTGGTCGCGCAGCCATTGCACCGCCGACCCGGTCACCGCGATGGAACCTTCCAGGGCGTAGACGGGAAGCTGCCCGCTGAACTGGTAGCAGACGGTGGTGAGCAGCCCGTTGGCGGACCTGACGGGCTGCGTGCCGGTGTTGAGCAGCAGGAAGTTGCCGGTGCCGTAGGTGTTCTTGGCCTGGCCGGGCTTGAAGCACAGCTGGCCGACCGTGGCGGCCTGCTGGTCGCCGAGCACGGCGCCCAGCGGCACCTCGCCGCCCAGCGGCCCGCCGGCGAGCGTGACGCCGTAGCCCGTGGGGTCGGAGGAGGGCCGGATGGCCGGGAGCATGGCGCGGGGGATGCCGAAGATCTCCAGGAGCTCGTCGTCCCAGTCCAGGGTCTCCAGGTCCATCAGCATGGTCCGGCTGGCGTTGGTGGGGTCGGTGACGTGCGCGCCGCCGGTCAGGTTCCACAGCAGCCACGTGTCGGTGGTGCCGAACAGCGCCTCGCCGTCCTCGGCCGCCTGCCGTACGCCCTCGACGTTGTCCAGGATCCACTGGATCTTGGCGCCGGAGAAGTACGTGGCCGGGGGCAGGCCGGCCTTGCGGCGGATGACCTCACCCTTGCCCTCCCGCTCCAGGGCGCTCGCGATGCGGTCGGTGCGGGTGTCCTGCCAGACGATCGCGTTGTAGTACGGCCGGCCGGTGCGCCTGTTCCACACCACGGTGGTCTCGCGCTGGTTGGTGATGCCGACCGCGGCCAGGTCGCGGTGGGTGAGCTTGGCCTTGGTGAGGGTGGTCTCGATGACCGCGCGGGTGCGTTCCCAGATCTCCGTGGGGTTGTGCTCGACCCATCCGGCCTGGGGCAGGATCTGCTCGTGGGGCAGCTGGTGACGGGCGATCTCGTTGCCGCCGTAGTCGAAGATCATGAACCGGGTGCTCGTGGTGCCCTGGTCGACCGCTCCGACGAAGTCCGCCATGGGATGCCTTTCTCGTGAGGGGGGGTGGGTTTCAGGCCGTCTCGTACTGCACGCGCTCGGCGGGGACCGCGGCCGGCGCCTCGGCCTGCTGGCGTCCCAGGAACCGGCCGATGAGGACCTTGTAGAGCCCGGCGCCGACGACGCCGCCCAGCAGCGGGCCGACGATCGGCACCCAGAAGTAGAGGTTGCCGAACTGGTCTCGCCAGGCGCCCTCGTAACCCGTCAGGAACGAGGCCAGGCGGGGGCCGAAGTCGCGGGCGGGGTTGATGGCGTAGCCGGCGTTGGTCCCCCACGCGAACCCGATGGCGACCACCAGCAGGCCGATCACCACGGGCGTCAGGTTGGCCAGCGGCGGCTGGTTGCGCAGGTCGGTCAGGGCCAGCACGACGAACAGCAGGATCGCGGTGCCGATGATCTGGTCGCGCAGCGCGCCGAGCTCGCCCACCGGCAGCGTGCCGTTGCCCGGCAGGGTCGAGAAGACGCCCTGGGTCTTGATGGTGTGGCCGGGGTCGGCCATGGCCAGCACCTCGCTGTAGTTCCACCGCACGATCAGGGCGGCCACGAAGGCCCCGGCGGTCTGCGCCAGCGCGTACGGGGCGACCTTGCGCCAGGGGAACTCGCGGAACACCGCGAGGGCGAAGGTGACGGCGGGGTTGAGGTGGGCGCCGCTGATCCTGGCGGACACGTACACCGCCAGGGCCACGCCCAGGCCCCAGGCCCAGGCGATGCTGTCGTAGGCGCCGACGCCCGCGGCGGCGACCTGGGCGACGACGCCGACGCCGAACAGGATGAGAATCATCGTTCCGGCGAACTCGGCCGACATCTCGCCGAGCAGCCCCGGTTCACGTTTCGGTTGCGTCATGAGTCCTCCTCGAAGTGGGGGGTGGCGGCACGTCGGGACCGGGCGGCCCGCCGGCGACCGGCGGCGGGGATGTGACCCCGTTCACGTCTGCCGAGGACGCTAGGCAGCGCGCGAGGGCGGGTCAACGGACGAGTGTCGACATTGTCGAACACTTTCCCGCGTTCCGAGCTGGCGTTACGCTGCGCCGTATGTCGCAGACCACACAGGACGGGCAGGCCCGCGGTCGCCGTACGGCTATGGAGTCGGGTGTCGACATTGTCGGCAGACAATCAAGGACCCTAGGATCTGACTCATGCCGGGACCGGTGCAGTCGATCGAGCGAGCCGCCGCGATTCTGCGGCTGCTGGCCAGCAGTTCCGGCCGGCTCGGCGTCGGCGAGCTGGCCAGTTCCCTCGGCCTGGCCCGGGGCACCGTGCACGGCATCCTGCGCACGCTGGTCCGCGTCGGCTTCGTCGAGCAGGACGAGGCCAGCGGCAAGTACCAGCTGGGCGCGGCCCTGCTCCACCTGGGCACCAGCTATCTCGACGTCAACGAGCTGCGCTCGCGGGCCATCAACTGGGCCGACGCGCTGGCCGCCCGCAGCGGCGAGGCCGTGCGCATCGGCACCTTCCTCGACGGCAAGGTGCTGGTCGTCCACCACGTGTTCCGGCCCGACGACACCCTGCAGGCCATGGACGTCGGCACGCTCCTGCCGCTGCACGCCACCGCTCTCGGCAAGGTGCTGCTGGCCTACGACGCCAACGCCGCCGCCGCCATCCGCGACGCCGAGCTGGAGCGCTACTGCCGCCGCACCATCACCAACCATCGCGAGCTGGCCCGCGTCCTCACCCGGGTCCGCGACCAAGGCTGGGCCGCCTCGGTGGAGGAGGCGGTGCAGGGCGAGGCCGGCATCGCCGCGCCCATCCGCGGCTACGGCGGGCTGGTCGTCGGCGCGATCGGCATCTCCGGCGCGGTCGAGCGGCTGTGCGACGCCCGCCGCCAGCCGGACCCGGCGCTGGTGGGCTACGTGCGCGACGCCGCCAGAGCGGTCTCCCGGGATCTGGGCGCCTCGCGCTGGTGAGACCCGCCGCCACGGCCGCCGGGCGGTGGCCGGATGAGCGAACGCTACGTGATGTCCATCGACCAGGGCACCACCTCCACCCGGTGCATCCTGTTCGACCACCGGGGACGGCTCGTCTCGGTCGCGCAACGCGAGCACCGCCAGCACTTCCCCAAGCCCGGCTGGGTGGAGCACGACGCCCTGGAGATCTGGCGCAACCTCGAACGCATCATCGTCGACGCCCTGGCGCAGGCGGGTATCACGACCGACCAGGTCGCCGCCCTCGGCATCGCCAACCAGCGCGAGACCACGCTGCTGTGGGACCGGGTCACCGGGCAGCCCATCGGCCGCGCCCTCGTCTGGCAGGACACCCGCACCGACACCCTGGTCGCCGAGCTGGCCCGCGCCCCCGGCGCCGGCCTGGTCGCCGAGCGGACCGGGCTGCCGCTGGCCACCTACTTCTCCGCCCCGCGCATCCGCTGGCTGCTGGACCACGTCCCCGGCCTGCGCGAACGGGCCGAGCGCGGTGAGGTGCTGTTCGGGACCATGGAGAGCTGGCTGATCTGGAACCTCAGCGGCGGCGTCGACGGGGGCGTGCACGTCACCGACGTCACCAACGCCAGCCGTACGCTCCTGATGAACCTCACGACGCTGCGCTGGGACGAGGAGCTGCTGAAGTTCTTCGGCGTCCCGGCGGCGATGCTGCCGGAGATCCGCTCCTCGGCCGAGGTGTACGGCAGGGCCAGGCGCGTCATCCCCGGCGTGCGCATCGCCGCGGCGCTGGGCGACCAGCAGGCGGCCCTGTTCGGGCAGACCTGCTACGCCCCCGGCGAGACCAAGTGCACCTACGGCACCGGCGGCTTCCTGCTGATGAACACCGGCGCCGAGCCGGTCCGCTCCGCCAACGGGCTGCTGACCACCGTGGCCTACCAGATCGAGGGCCAGCCGGCCGCCTACGCGCTGGAGGGGTCGATCGCCATCACCGGCGCGCTGGTGCAGTGGTTCCGCGACGGCCTCGGGCTCATCTCCACCGCCCCCGAGATCGAGACCCTCGCCCGCACGGTCGAGGACAACGGCGGCTGCTACATCGTCCCGGCCTTCTCCGGCCTGTTCGCCCCGCACTGGCGCAGCGAGGCCCGCGGCGTCATCGTGGGCCTGACCTCCTACATCACCAAGGGCCACCTGGCCAGGGCCGTGCTGGAGGCCACCGCCTGGCAGACCCGCGAGGTCGTCGACGCCATGAACCACGACTCCGGGCTCCGGCTGAAGGAGCTCAAGGCCGACGGCGGCATGACGGCCGACCACCTGCTCATGCAGATCGTCGCCGACGTCCTCAACGTCCCCGTCGTCCGCCCCATGGTCGCGGAGACCGTCTCGCTCGGCGCCGCCTACGCCGCCGGCCTCGCCGTGGGGTACTGGGCGGACCTGGAGGGGCTGCGCCGCAACTGGCACAGGGCCGCCCGCTGGGTGCCGGCCATGGATCCCGCCGTCCGCGCGGCCGAGTACGCCAACTGGAAGCGGGCGGTCCAGCGCTCCTTCGACTGGATCAAACCCGCCGAGCCCTGAGCGGGCCTGGCAGCCGGGGAGCGCCGTTTGCCTCCGCCCTCCGACGGTAGGTGCCTGGGCAGGGGACTGTTACCAGGACCGAGAGGATGCGGGCATGCGCGCGCTGGTGGTGGAACCCGGGCGCCCAGGGGCGTTGCGGGTCGACGACGTTCCCGAACCCGTCCCGCGGCCCGGCGAGCTCCTCGCCGAGGGGCTCGCGATCGGCGTGTGCGGCACCGACCGGGAGATCGCCGAGGGCCTGTACGGCTGGGCGCCGCCAGGACGGGACCGGCTGGTCCTCGGGCACGAGTCGCTGGGCCGGGTACGGCAGGCGCCCGCCGGCACCGGCTTCTCGCCGGGAGACCTGGTGGTCGGCGTGGTGCGGCGGCCGGATCCGGTGCCGTGCGGGGCGTGCGCGCACGGGGAGTTCGACATGTGCCGCAACGGCCGCTACACCGAGCGCGGCATCAAGCAGCTCGACGGCTACGGCAGCCGGTTGTGGAGCGTGGAGGCCGGCTACGCCGTGAAGCTGGACGGCAGGCTGGAGCGGGTCGGCATGCTCATGGAGCCGACGACGGTGGTGGCCAAGGCCTGGGAGCAGGTGGAGCGGATCGGCCGGCGGTCCTGGTTCGAGCCGCGCCGGGTCCTGGTGACCGGGGCCGGTCCCATCGGCCTGCTGGCCGCGCTGCTCGGCGTGCAGCGCGGGCTGGAGGTGCACGTCCTGGACCGGGTGACCGACGGGCCCAAGCCGCGGCTGGTCCGCGAGCTGGACGCCGCCTACCACAGCGGCCCGGTGGCCGAGACCGCCTCCCGCCTCGACCCGGACGTGGTGATCGAGGCCACCGGCGTCGGCGGCGTCGTCTTCGACGCGATGGCCGCCACCGCCTCCTACGGCATCGTCTGCCTGACGGGGGTGTCGTCGGCCGGGCGGAAGCTGGAGATCGACCCCGGGGCGCTCAACCGGGCGCTGGTCCTGGAGAACGACGTGGTGGTGGGGTCGGTCAACGCCAACCTGCGCCACTACCGGCAGGCGGCGGACGCCCTGGCGAAGGCTCCGCCGGACTGGCTGGAGGGGCTGATCACCCGCCGGGTGCCGCTGGAGCGCTTCGCCGAGGCGTTCACCGCCCGGCCAGACGACGTCAAGGTGGTCCTCACCCTCGGGGACCTCGGGGAGGGGTGAGGCGCCCGCCGGTTACGCGGCCACCAGCAGCTGGTCGCGCAGCTGGTCGAGCACCTTGCGGAGGATCCGGGAGACGTGCATCTGCGAGATGCCGAACTCCTCGGCGATCTCCGCCTGCGTGCGGTTGCCGTAGAACCGCATCAGCAGGATGTTCCGCTCCCGCTCGGGCAGGGCGTCGATGAGCGGCTTGACGGCCTCCTTGTCGACGAGGGAGGCCAGCGAGTCGTCCTCCTCGGGGATCAGCTCGCCCAGCGCCGCGCCCTCGGCGTCGTCGGCGCCCACCGGGGCGTCGAGCGACAGGGTGCTGTAGGCGGCCGAGGCGTCGAGCGCCAGCAGCACGTCCTCCTCGGTGATGTTCATCCGCTGGGCCAGCTCGGCCACGGTGGGCGACCGGCCGAGCTCCTGGGACAGGTCGGTCACCAGGCGGTTCAGCTCGGAGCGGCGCTCCTGGTAGACGCGCGGCACCCGGATGGCCCAGGTGCGGTCGCGGAAGTGGCGCTTGATCTCGCCGCTGACGGTGACGGCGGCATAGCCCCTGAAGGCGTGGCCGAGGCTGGGGTCGAAGCCGTTGACGGCCTTCATGAGGCCGACGTAGGCGGCCTGGAGGATGTCCTCGTACGGCTCGCCGCGGTACCGGTAGCGGCGGGCGATCTCCACGACGAGGGGCCGGTGCATGTCCACCAGCCGCTCGCACAGTCGTTCACGCACGTGCTGAGGAATGTCCGGGCGGGCCATCTCCTCGAGGATGGCCTCGGCGGTCATGTCGTTGAGGTCGAGTTCGTGGACGGTCACTGCTGCCCCTGATATTCGGAAGCAGGCGGCCCCGTCAGGGAACAAACCCATGCAGGGGCACGCCTCGCCGGTTCGGCGGTCAAGCCCTCTGCTGGACTCTGCGGGGGAGTATCCCCGCTGTTTCGCCGTTCAATCCTCCGAAAGATTTTCGGGGCGTCTTCCCAGGTGGCGGCTAGAGTGCGACCTCGAAGGGGCCGGCCATCCCCCGCACCCGCCCTATGCCGGTGATCGTCAGGACGTGCGAATCCCCAGCGCGGCCCGCCAGCCGGCCTGCTCGGCGACGAGCTCGGCGGCCAGTTCCGCCTCGCCCGCCGGGTCCTGCCTGCGCCCGCCGCGGGCGAAGAAGTCGGCGAGGGGGAGCGTCGCCGCGCCAACCGTGACGGCGTCGGGGCCCAGCCGTCCCGGCTCGATCGTGACCCGCTCGGCGGGGTAGCGCAGCGAGTAGGCGCTCGCGTGGCGGCGTACCGACTCCAGGATGTGCGGCGCGAGCTGCAGGCCGGCCCAGCCGCCCAGCAGGATGCGCTCGGGGTTGTAGAGGTTGATCAGCGTGGCCAGCCCGGCCCCCAGGTACTCGGCCGTCTCCTCCAGCACGGTGGCGGCCACCGGGTCGGGCGCGTCCCCCGTCGCGCGGGCGATCAGCGTGGCGAGGGCGATTTCCTCGTCGACCTCGGGGTCCAGCCGCGCGCCGGCCTCGCGCCAGCGCTCGATCATCGCCTCGGCCCCGGCGTAGGCCTCCAGGCATCCGGTGGAGCCGCAGCGGCAGCGGCGGCCGCGGACGTGGACGGTGCTGTGCCCCCACTCCGAGGCGCTGCTGCGCGTGCCCTCCAGGATCGCGCCGCCGGTGACGATGCAGGCGCCGATGCCGGAGCCGAACAGCACGATGACGGCGTCGCTCGCGCCGCGCCCGCCGCCGAACCACAGCTCGGCCCTGCCCAGGGTCTTGGCGCCGTTCTCGATGTGCAGGCGGGCGCCGGGCGGCAGGGCGACCGCCTCGCGCAGCAGGGCCTCCAAGGGGACAGCCTCCCAGCCGATGGTCTGCCCGTGCACCACCGCGCCGCCGGGAGCGCGCTCCACGATGCCCGGCACGCCCACCCCGACCCCGAGGAGCCGCTCGGCCGGCACACCCGCGCCGTCGATCACCTCGGCCACGCCGTCGGCGATGTGCCTGACGATCGACTCCACGTCGTAGTGGCCGTGCTCCAAGGGGTGCTCGCTGCGCGCCAGCTCCGCCAGGCCCATGTCGAACAGCTCCACGCGCACGCGGGTCTCGCCCACGTCCACGCCCACGAGGTAGGCGCAGGAGGGGGAGACGCGCAGCAGGTTGCGGGGCCGGCCGCCGGCGGAGTCGACCGTGCCGGCCTCCTCCACCAGGCCCTCCTCCAGCAGCTCGGCCACGATCGTGCTGATCGAGCCGGAGCTCAGCCCGGTCGCCGCGCCCAGCGCCTGGCGGCTGGTGGGGCCGTCGAGATACAACCGTTGCAAAACCGCGCTGCGGCTGTTTTTGCGCAGGTCGCGGACGGTCTGTCGGTTCGGTGTGGGCATGGGGGTCCTTTCCTAGGAGCAACCTACCGCGCGACGGCTCCTTGACGCCTACTTATCTCAGGTATTAACTCAAGCTCTAAATTAAGCCATGAAGTTACGGCATGGCTTCCCAACCATCGGACTCCCGGAAAGGGACGACTCCGTCATGCGCACACTCCGAGCCGCAGCAGCCATCGCCACCCTCACCGCGCTCGCCACCACCGCGATCGGCTGCGGCGGCGGCACCCCCACAGGCGCAGGCGCGAACGGCGACGCCGCCCCCAAGACGCTCACCTACTGGGCGTCGAACCAGGGCCCCAGCATCGAGGCCGACAAGGAGATCCTCACGCCGGAGCTGAAGAAGTTCGAGCAGCAGACCGGGATCAAGGTGGAGCTGGAGGTCGTGCCCTGGTCCGACCTGCTCAACCGCATCCTGGCCGCCACCACCTCCGGGCAGGGCCCGGACGTGCTGAACATCGGCAACACCTGGTCGGCCTCACTCCAGGCCACGGGCGCCCTGCTGCCTTGGGACGAGAAGGCCTTCGCCCAGATCGGCGGCAAGGACCGCTTCGTGGACTCCGCGCTGGCCTCCGCCGGCGCGCCCGGCAAGGACCCCGCCGCCGTGCCGCTGTACTCCATGGCGTACGCGCTCTACTACAACAAGAAGGCCTACCGCGAGGCGGGCGTCGACAAGCCGCCGGCCACCTGGGACGAGCTCGTCGAGGTCGGCAAGAAGCTGACCAGGGACGGCAAGTGGGCGCTGGGCGTGGAGGGGTCGAACCTGTCCAACAACATCCACCAGGTCTTCGTGCTGGCCAAGCAGCACGGCGCCGACTTCTTCGACGCCTCCGGCAACCCGGCCTTCACCTCCGACGGGGCCGTCGCGGCGGTCAAGCAGTACGTCGACTTCATGGCCCAGGACAAGATCGTCGCCCCCGGCAACGCCGAGTACGCGCAGAACCAGTCGCTGCAGGACTTCGCCAAGGGCAAGACCGCCATGGTGCTGTGGCAGACGGCCGCGGCGACGTTCAAGGCGCACGGCATGAGCCCCGACGACTGGGGCGTCGCCCCCGTCCCCGTCCAGTCCGGCATGCCGGGGCAGGGCCGGCAGGTCAACTCCATGGTCGCCGGCATCAACATGGCGATCTTCAAGAACACCGACAACCTCGACGGCGCGCTGAAGTTCGTCAAGTTCATGACCGGCGACGAGGAGCAGAAGATCCTCAACCAGACCTACGGCTCCATCCCGCCGGTCAAGACCGCCCAGCAGGACCCGGCCTTCAACACGCCCGACCTCACCGTGCTGCGCGACACGCTCGCCACCAGCGCGGCCCCGCTGCCGCAGGTCCCGGCCGAGTCGCAGTTCGAGACCGCGGTGGGCACCGCCGTCAAGGAGCTGTTCGCCGACGCCGCGGCCGGCCGGCCCATCACCGCCGAGCTGGTCAAAGAGCGGCTGACCAAGGCCCAGCAGCAGATGCCCCAGTGAGCCGGCCCGCGATGACGCTCCTCACCGAGGCCACGCCGGGCCGCCGTGCCACGCGGCCCGGCGGGCGCTCCCTCCCGCCGCGCGGGCGGCTGGGCCGGGCGGCCCTGCCGTACCTGCTGCTGCTCCCCGCCGTGCTGCTCGAACTCCTCGTCCACCTGGTGCCCATGGTCATGGGCATCCTGATGAGCTTCAAGGAGCTGACCCAGTTCTACATCCGGGACTGGGCCTCGGCGCCGTGGACCGGCCTGGACAACTACCGCCTCGCCGTCGACTTCAACGCCCCGGTGGGCCGGGACCTGCTCCACTCCTTCTGGGTCACCTGCGTCTTCAGCGTGCTGGCCGTGGGGCTGTGCTGGCTCATCGGCGTGACCGCTGCGATCTTCATGCAGGAGGGCTTCCGCGGCAGGGGGCTGCTGCGGGCGCTGTTCCTGACGCCCTACGCGCTGCCGGTCTACGCCGCGGTCATCACCTGGGCGTTCATGTTCCAGCGGGACAACGGCCTGGTGAACCACGTGCTGCACGACCAGCTCGGGTTGACCGCCGAGCGGCCCTTCTGGCTGCTGGGCGGCAACAGCTTCGCCGCCCTCGTGATCGTGGCCGTCTGGAAGACCTGGCCGTTCGCGTTCCTCGTCGTCATGGCCGCCCTGCAGAACATCCCCAGGGAGCTGTACGAGGCCGCGGCGATCGACGGGGCGGGGGTGTGGCAGCAGATCCGCAAGATCACCATGCCGTCGCTGCGCCCGATCAACCAGGTGCTCGTCCTGGTCCTGTTCCTGTGGACGTTCAACGACTTCAACAACCCGTACGTGCTGTTCGGCAAGTCCGCCCCCGAGGCGGCCGACCTGATCTCCATCCACATCTACCAGTCCTCGTTCGTCACCTGGAACTTCGGCGCCGGCTCGGCCATGTCGGTCCTGCTGCTGGCCTTCCTGCTGCTGGTGACGACGGTGTACCTGCTGGTCACCTCGCGCGGGAGGAGGGCCGCCCGTGCCTAGCATCCCGGCCTGGTTCCGCTGGGCCAGGCGCGTGTTCCTGACCCTGCTGGCCGGCTTCGTGCTGCTGCCGCTGTACGTGATGGCCAGCAGCTCGCTCAAGCCGCTGCAGGACGTCGCCGGGCAGTTCCGGTGGCTGCCCAGCGGGCTGACGATCCGCCCCTACATTGACATCTGGGACACCGTGCCGCTGGCCCGGTACTTCGTGAACTCGCTGATCGTGGCCGGCGCGGCGACCGTCTGCTCGGTCACCGTCGCGGTGTTCGCCGCCTACGCGGTCAGCCGATACCGCTTCCGCGGCCGGCGGATCTTCACGGTCACCGTGCTGTCGACCCAGATGTTCCCCGGCATCCTGTTCCTGCTGCCGCTGTTCCTCATCTACGTCAACATCGGCAACCTGACGGGCATCGCGCTGTACGGCTCCCGCGGCGGCCTCATCCTCACCTACCTGACCTTCTCCCTGCCGTTCTCCATCTGGATGCTCATCGGGTACTTCGAGTCGATCCCGCGCGCGCTGGACGAGGCGGCGGCCGTCGACGGGTGCGGGCCGATCGGCACGCTGGCCCGCATCGTCGTCCCGGCCGCCGTCCCCGGCATCGTCGCCGTCGCCGTCTACGCCTTCATGACCGCCTGGGGCGAGGTGCTCTTCGCGTCCATCATGACCAACGACGTCACCCGGACCCTGTCGGTCGGCCTGCAGGGCTACGCCACGCAGAACGACGTCTACTGGAACCAGGTCATGGCCGCCTCGCTCGTCGTCAGCGTGCCGATCGTCGCCGGATTCCTCCTCCTGCAGCGCTACCTGATCGCCGGCCTCACCGCCGGAGCCGTCAAATAGAAGGGACTTCCGTGTCGCACTCCATCGACCTCGCCGCCCTGCCCGCGGACTTCGTCTGGGGCGTGGCGACCTCGGCCTACCAGATCGAGGGCGCCGTGGCGGAAGGCGGTCGCGCCCCTTCGATCTGGGACACCTTCTGCCGCGTCCCCGGCAAGATCGACAACGGTGACACCGGCGACGTGGCCTGCGACCACTACCACCGCTGGCCCGAGGACGTCGCCCTGATGAAGGAGCTGGGCGTCACCTCCTACCGGTTCTCGGTCGCCTGGCCACGGGTGGTCCCCGACGGGCGCGGCCCGGTCAACCGCGAGGGCCTGGACTTCTACTCCCGCCTCGTCGACGCCCTGCTGGAGGCCGGCATCGCGCCCAACCTCACCCTCTACCACTGGGACCTGCCCCAGGCGCTGCAGGACCGCGGCGGCTGGCCGGCCAGGGAGACCGCCGAGCGCTTCGCCGACTACGCCGCGGTCGTCGCGGGCGCGCTCGGCGACCGCGTCGGCCGGTGGGTGACGATCAACGAGCCGCTGTGCTGCGCCTGGATCGGCCACCTGGAGGGCAGGATGGCCCCCGGCCTGACCGACATCGGCGCCGCCGTCCGCGCCTCCTACCACCTGCTGCTGGGACACGGCCTGGCCGTCCAGGCCGTGCGGGCCGCCGCCCCGGACGCCGAGATCGGCATCGTCAACAACCTCTCCCCGGTCGAGCCCGCCTCCGGCTCCCTGGCCGATGTGGCGGCCGCCCGCCGCATGGACGGCCACACCAACCGCTGGTGGCTCGACCCCGTCCACGGCCGCGGCTTCCCCGAGGACATGCGGGAGGTCTACGGCGTGGACCTGCCCGAGCGGCCGGGCGACCTGGACGTCATCGCCCAGCCGCTGGACTGGCTCGGGCTGAACTACTACTTCCCCGCCGTGGTCGCCGACGACCCCGAGGGCCCGCACCCCTTCGCCCGCCAGATCCGCCGCCCGGGCGTGCCGCGCACCGCCATGGACTGGGAGGTCGACGCCGACGGGCTGGAGACGCTGCTCGTCAGGCTGACCAAGGAGTACGGCGCGGCCAAGATCTACGTGACCGAGAACGGCTCGGCCTACCAGGACACGGTCGCCCCCGACGGGAGCGTCGACGACCCCGAGCGCGTCACCTACCTCACCCACCACCTGGCCGCCTGCGCCCGGGCGGTGCGCCGGGGCGCCCCGGTGGCCGGCTACTACGCCTGGTCGCTGCTGGACAACTTCGAGTGGTCCTACGGCTACGACAAGCGCTTCGGCCTCGTCCACGTCGACTACGCGACCCAGCGCCGCACCGTCAAGACCAGCGGCCTGCGGTACGCGGCCGTCATCCGGGAGCACCGCGGCGCGTGACGAGGCCCTCGGGGAGGGTCCCCGAGGGCCTGCCGGCTGGGTGACCGGCCGTCACCGGTTGCGCCGGTACCGGGCCGCGACCCAGGAGACGAAGCCCATGGCGGCGACGGCCCCGGCGGCGAGGGTGAGGGAGCCGCCCTTGCCGCCGGTCATGGCCCAGCCGTCCCCGAGCAGGAGCGCGGTGCCGGCGAGGCGGGCGGCGACGGCGGCGCGGCGGTCGGCGGCGCGGCCGAAATGGCGGCCCAGCACGAAGCAGGCGGCGATCAGCGTGGCGAAGGTCAGGGTGCCGGCGGCCATGTGGGCGTAGCCGTGCCAGCTGATGGCCTGCGGCATGCCGGCCGGGGTGCCGGCGGGGAACCCGTCGGCGGGGTCCATGACGAACGCGCCGGCGGCGACCATGCCGATCCCGGCCAGGCGCACCAGCCGGGGCGTCCACGTGCCGCCGGGCGTGCCGCGCAGGGCCCGGCGCAGGCCGGCGGCTCCGGCGATCATGAGCAGGCCGCCGACGACGAAGTTGGCGATCTGCAGCCAGCCCAGGTCGCCGTTGGCCAGGGCGCTGAGCGGGTGCCGGGTCAGGTCGAAGCCGTCGCGGGCGGCGGCCTGGGCGAGGGAGACCGCGCTCCACAGCGGCGCCGAGACGGCGCCGCAGGCGAGCAGGGCGCGGGTCGCCGGGCCGGTGGCGGTGCGGGTGGCGGCGGTGCGGGTGGCGGCGATGGCGGTCATGTCGATGATCCCTGTCCTCATGCGATGGGTCCGTGTGCTTGGGTTTCGCTCACACGTCGAGCGGGCGATGTGACAGGGAACGCGCCCACGTTCCCTGTCACATGCGCTCATCCGACGGGTAGGCACACGACGACGACAAGGAGCGGCAGATGCGGTACCTGATGATGGCCAAGGGCGGCGACCAGCCCGACGAGAGGCTCTACGCCGAGATGGCCAGGTTCATCGAGGAGACGACGGCGGCGGGCATCCTGCTGGCCACCGGCGGCCTGGAGCCGCGCGCCACGCACGTGGTCTCCGCCGGAGACGAGATCACGGTGACCGACGGGCCCTTCACCGAGGCCAAGGAGGCCGTGGCCGGGTTCGCGCTGGTCGAGGTCCGTTCCAAGGAGGAGGCGATCGAGCTGGCCCGCCGCTTCCGCCGGATCGTCGGCGACGGCGAGAGCATCATCCAGCGGGTGTTCGAGCCCTGACCGGCCGGTTGCGGGCCGTCCGCCGTGGGTGCTGAGATCGGGGGTGTGGTGGACGTCCACCGCACCCTCGATGCGGTCTGGAAGCTGGAGTCGGCGAAGATCGTCGCCGCGCTCACGCGAATGGTGCACGACGTCGGCCTCGCCGAGGAGCTGGCCCAGGAAGCGCTCGTGTCGGCCCTGGAGCAGTGGACCGAGTCGGGCGTCCCCGGCAATCCCGCCGCCTGGCTCACGGCCGTCGCCAAGCGCCGCGCCGTCGACCACATCCGGCGCTCCCGGCTGCGGGACCGCACTCACGAGCACCTCGCCCGCGAGCTGGACCGGCCACCCGGCGACGAGCGAGACGAGCAGGACGAGCAGGGCGACATCCTGCGGCTGATGTTCCTGGCCTGCCATCCGATCCTGGAGCCCCCGGCGCGGGTGGCGCTCACGCTCAAGCTGCTCGGCGGGCTCACCAACGCCGAGATCGCCCGCGCCTTCCTGGTCGCCGAGCCGGTCGTCGCCCGGCGCATCGCCGACGCCAAACGCGTCCTGGCCGACCGGCGGGTGCCCTTCGCCCTGCCCGAGCCCGCCGAGCTGGCCGGGCGCCTGTCCTCGGTCCTCGAGGTCATCTACCTGATCTTCAACGAGGGCTACTCCGCGACGGCCGGGGACGACCTGCTCCGGCCGGGACTGTGCCTGGAGGCGCTGCGGCTGGGCCGGATGCTGGCCGAGCTGGCGCCCCGGGAGGCCGAGGTGCACGGCCTGGTCGCGCTGATGGAGATCCAGGCCTCGCGTACGGCGGCGCGGACCGGGCCCTCGGGCGAGCCCGTCCAGCTGCACGAGCAGAATCGCGGGCGCTGGGACCGGCTGCTCATCCGCCGCGGCTTCACCTCGATGCTGCGCGCCAGGGAAGCCGGCGGCACGCCGGGCCCCTACCTCCTCCAGGCGGCCATCGCGGTGTGCCACGCGCAGGCGCGCACCGCCGAGGAGACCGACTGGAAGCAGATCGCGACGCTGTACGAGGCGCTCGCCCGGCTGCTGCCGACGCCGGTCGTCCAGCTGAACCGCGCCGTGGCGCTGGGAATGGCGTACGGCCCGCGGGCCGGGCTGGAGCTGGCGGACTCCCTCGCCGCCGATCCGGCGTTGCGTGACTACCACCTGCTGCCCAGCGTGCGCGGCGACCTGCTGCTGCGGCTGGGGCGGCGGCGGGAGGCGCGGCTGGAGTTCGAGCGGGCGGCGTCGCTGACGAGGAACGCCGCCGAGCGGGCGTTCCTGCGGCGCCGCGCGGGCGAGATCGCCGACGGCCCGGCCGGCGGCGCCACGCTCGGGGAGGCGGTGCGCGGCTTCCTGGGCCGCGACGACCTGGACCCGCAGACGATCCGCTCCTACGGCCAGACCTTGCGCCGCCTGTGCCGGGGACTGGGCGAGGAACTGCCGCTGGGGGAGGTGACCGCCGAGCGGGTGAGCCGGGTGTTCGCGGCGGCCTGGGGGACGGCGGCGGCCAGGACGTGGAACCGGCACCGCTCCGCCGTACGGTCCTTCGGCGCCTGGGCCGGGCTCGGCGACCTGGCGGCGGGCCTGGAGCGGCGCGCCGCGGCCCGCACCGAGGCGGTGGCCGTCAGCCCCGGCCTGCTCGACGCCCTGTCCGGGGTGTCCCCGCGGGAGCGGGTCATGTGGCGGCTCCTGCACGACTCGGCCGCGCCCGTGACGGCCGTGCTGGCGCTGAACGTCGAGGACCTGGACCTGGAGCGCCGCCAGGCGCGGGTGGGGAAGGTCCGGGTGCGCTGGAGCGCGGAGACGGGAAGGCTGCTCGCCGCGCTGGTGGCCGGACGCCGCCGCGGCCCGCTGTTCCTGTCCGACCGGCGGCCCGCGCCCGCCCGCCGTACGGCGCAGGCGGACCTGTGCGCGGAGACCGGCCGCCGGCGCCTGTCCTACGAGCGTGCCGAATACCTCTTCAAGCAGGCCACCAAGCCGCTGGACCCCGCGGGCCGCGGCTACACCCTGCGGCAGCTCAGGCCTCGCCCTTGAGCAGCAGCCCCATGTAGTACTCGCCGACGCGCACCCCGGCCACGTCCAGGGCGTCGCGCCGCAGCCCCTCGACCTGGAAGCCGCAGCCCAGGTAGAGGTTGAGGGCGCGGCGGTTGTGCTCCATCACGGTGAGCTCCAGCCGGGCCAGTCCCCGCGCCCTCGCCTCCTCGACGGCCGCCTGGAGCAGGGCCCGGCCCAGGCCGCGCCCCGCGTGCTCGGCGCTGACCCCCATGACGACGTAGCCGGTCCGCCGGGCGCGGGCGTAGGGGAGCGCCGACACCTCGACGTAGCCCGCGGCGGACGTGCCGGCCATCGCGACGACCACGTAGGACGAGGTGTCGGCCAGGCGGGCGGCCAGGGGCCCGGGATCGTCGTCGCGCTCTCCCGGCTCCAGGAGCATGAACTCGGTCTGCCTGTCCAGCCTGTGCTGCAGCTCCAGGAGCGCGGCGGCGTCGCCGGGCGCGGCCAGGCGGACCACGATGTCGTCACCCACCGGGCCGTCACTCGCCGCCGGAGCCGTACGGGCGGGTGATGATCTCCAGGTTGTGGCCGTTGGGGTCGGACCAGTACAGGCCGCGGCCGCCGTCGTTGGTGTTGATCTGCCCGGGCTGCCGGTGGAAGGGGTCGGCCCAGTACGTCAGGCCGCGCTCCTTGATGCGGCCCCAGATCTGGTCGAACTCCTCCTCGGTGACCAGGAAGGCGTAGTGCTGGGGATGGACGGCGCCGCCGGCCTGGACGACGTCGAGGGAGACGCCGTTGGACAGCTCGACGACGCGGAACGGCCCGAAGGTCCCGGCGGGCGGCAGGCCGAGGATGTCGGTGAGGAAGCGGGCGGTCTCCTCGCGGTCGCGCGCCTCCACGATGGTGTGGTTGAGCTGGACGGGCACGGTGGTTCTCCTTCCTTGGGGTCAGTGGCCGGGCGGGGCGGCGATGTGGGCGGTGCTGAGGCCGCTCAGTCCCTTCAGGATCGACCTCGCGAACGGCAGGAAGCCCTCGGGCCCGGTCGCGCTGTCCTTCATGTGCACGGTCGTGGCGTCGCTCGACTCGAAGACCACCCTGACGATCTCCAGCCGGGTCGCCAGGTCGAGACCCGCGCCCATGACGACGTGGTCCACCGGGCCCGCGGCGAAGGCCCGCCGTACCTCCTCCACGCCGGTCGCGCTCAGCACCCGCACGCCGGGCAGGTCCAGCCGCCGTTGAGCGTCCTCCACCACGACCGCCTTCCGCCCGACCAGCAGCACGGCCTTTGTCATACGGCCAGCGTAGGCTCCGGTGCCCGGATCGGGCGCGTCCGCTCGTCATCCGGGTGAACCCATCACGGATGCTGCGTCGCCGGCGGTCACGCGGAGGACGCGGCGAGACGGTCGAGCCATTCGTCGAGCAGCGTGCGTTCGGCGGCGGTGAGCGGGATGCCGGCCGACGAGGCGGTGAGCGTGGCGCGCAGGGCCGTGGCCTGGGCGGCCAGCGGGGTGTCCCCGCGCGCCGCGGCTTCGTCAGGGGTGGTCACGGCGGCGATGAGCGCGTCGCGGGTGCGGGCGGACAGGTCGTCGGGCGCATGGCGGTCCTCGGCGATCAGCGTGAGGACCACGCCGACGGCCGCGGAGTGGATCATGCGGGCCGCGGTCTCGGGCGCCACGGCGAGCCGCCCGGCCCTCGCGACGTCGTTGAGCATGCCGAGCAGGATCTCCTGGCCCTCCGCGGCGGCCGTGGGCGGCTTGCCGGGCTGGGCCGAGCCGTACATGACCACGTAGAAGGCCGGATGGCGCAGGCCGAACTCGACGTGCAGGTCCCAGCCGTCGCGCAGCCGCTGGACGGGGTCGTCGGCCGGGGGCATCGCCCGCTTCTCGGCGAGGTAGCGCTCGAAGCCGTAGGCGGCCACCGCGTCGAGCAGCCCCCGCTTGTCGCCGAAGTGGTGGTAGAGCGTGGGCGCGCCGACCCCGGCGGCCTGGCAGACCGCCCTGGTGGAGACCGGTTCGCCGCCGGACTGGGCGAGCAGCTCCGCAGCGGCGTGCAGGATCCGCTCCCGCGTGTCGCGATCCTTGGCGGCTGTCATCACCCTCCCACTATAGAACAACGATCTACTGACTAGAGGTTAGCGTTATTACATGATCTCGTATATCGTCGATACATGACGAAGGGAGAACCTCTCATGCGCGCAGCAGTCCTGCATGCCCCCAACACCCCGCTGGCCGTCGAAGAGCGGCCGGTCCCCGAGCCCGGTCCGGGCGAGCTGCTCATCAGGGTGGTGGCCTGTGGAATGTGCTTCTCGGAGGTCAACCACCTGCGAGGCCACTATCCGTTCGGCGCCTTCCCGGTCGTCCCGGGCCACGAGGTCAGCGGCGTCGTGGAGGCGCTGGGCCCGGGCGTGGACTTCCCGGCGGCCGGCACCCGTGTCGGCGTGCCGTTCCTGTACGACTCCTGCGGCCACTGCGACCACTGCGTGCGCGGCGACCAGATCCTCTGCCCGGACAAGCGGGCCACCGGGGTCGGCGTCGACGGCGGCTACGCGAACTACATGATCGCGAAGGCCGGCTACGCCACCCCGATCCCCGAGAGCCTGGATCCCGTCGCCGCCGCGCCGCTGATGTGCGCCGGCATCACCGGCTTCAACGGCCTGCGGCACGCGGGCGTACGGCCCGGCTCGAAGGTGGCGGTGCTGGGCACCGGCGGGGTGGGCACGATGACCGCCCGCTTCGCCGTGGCCATGGGCGCCCGCGTCGCGGTGGTCTCCCGCAACGGCCGCGGCGCCGACCACGCCAAGGCGCTGGGCGCGGAGCTGTTCGTGGCCACCGGCGAGCAGGACCCGGCCGCCGCGCTGCGCGGCTGGGACGGCGGCGCGGACGTCGTCGTCAACACCGCTCCCAGCACCGCGGCCGCCGAGGCCGCGATGGGCGGCATCGCCCCCGACGGCACGCTGCTCATGCTCGGCTTCGATCCGAGCCCGCTGCGCGTCTCGCCCATGCACTTGGTCGTCAACCGGGCGCGCGTCATGGGGATGCCGTCCGGCTCGCCGCACGACCTGCGCGACACGCTGGCCTTCGCCGCCGCGCACGGCATCCTGCCGGAGGTCGAGCCGGTCTCCCTCGACGAGGCGCCGGCCGTCCTCGCCGCCATGGCCGACGGCACCGCGCCGGGCGGACGGCACGTCATCACCCCATGACCCCTCGAAACCCCTCGGCCGGCCGGCGCAGGCGTGACGCGCGGCGGGCGGGGTAGGGCGGGGGCGTGAAGCCCGGGCGGGTCGTGGAACTGGTGGAGGAGACGCCCTACCGGTGGCGGATCGAGCCACACGGGGCGATGCGCGTGCCCGGGGTGGTGTTCGCGACCAGGGCGTTGCTGCCGGACCCCGCAGAGGACCAGGCGCTCGCCCAGGTGGCCGCGGTGGCCACGCTGCCGGGCGTCGTAGAGGCCGCCTACGCCATGCCGGACATGCACTGGGGCTACGGGTTCCCCATCGGCGGGGTGGCGGCCACGGACGTCGAGGCGGGAGGCGTGGTCTCGCCGGGCGGGGTGGGGTTCGACATCTCCTGCGGGGTCCGCCTCCTGCTGGCCGGCCTGCACGCCGACGAGCTGCGGCCCCGCCTGCCCGCGCTGATGGACGCCCTCGACGCCGCCGTCCCGCGCGGCATGGGGCACGGCGCCGTGTGGCGGCTGCGCCGTCCCCGCGAGCTGGAGGAGATCCTGGCGGGCGGGGCCCGGTACGCCGTCGAGCGCGGCCACGGCACCCCGGCCGACCTGGAGCGCTGCGAGGACCGCGGGGCGGTCGCCGACGCCGACCCCGCCGCGGTGGGGCAGCGGGCCCGCGAGCGGGGCCTGGACCAGGTCGGCAGCCTCGGCTCCGGCAACCACTTCCTGGAGGTCGAGGCGGTCTGCGAGGTCTACGACGAGCGGATCGCCCAGGCGTACGGGCTGTGGCGGGGGCGGGTGTGCGTGATGATCCACACCGGCTCGCGCGGGCTGGGCCACCAGATCTGCACCGACTTCGTGCGGAGGATGGAAGCCGCCATGCCCCGCTACGGGATCAGCGTCCCCGACCGGCAGCTGGCCTGCGCGCCGGTCGACTCCCCCGAGGGACGGGCCTACCTGGGCGCGATGGCGGCGGCGGCCAACTACGGCCGGGCCAACCGGCAGCTGCTCGGCCAGGCCGCCAGGCGCGCCTTCGAGCGGGCCACCGGCCACGGCGACCTCACCCTGCTGTATGACGTGTCGCACAACCTCGCCAAGCTGGAGACGCATCGCGGCCGCCGCCTGTGCGTGCACCGCAAGGGCGCCACGCTGGCGCTGCCTCCCGGCCACGAGGACCTGCCCGCCGACCTGCGCCCGGTGGGCCAGCCCGTGCTCGTGCCCGGCTCGATGGGCACCGGTTCGTACGTGCTGGCCGGGGTGCGGGACGCTCCGGCGTTCGCCTCGGCGTGCCACGGCGCGGGACGCCGGCTGAGCCGCCACCGGGCGCTCAAGACCACCACGGCCGCCAAGCTGCGGGCCGAGCTGGAGGCCGCGGGGATCGCCGTGCGCGGGGCGTCCGCCCGCGGGCTGACCGAGGAGACGCCCCAGGCGTACAAGGACGTGGACGCGGTGGTCGAGGCGTGCGAGCGGGCGGGCCTGGCCCGCCGGGTGGCCAAGCTCGTCCCCGTGGGAGTCGTCAAGGGCTAGAAGTGGGCACAGGCGGGGAACGGTCGAAGGCTAGACGTCCACGACCACGTGCGCCCGCCACACCCCGGCCTCCCTGCCGAACCGCAGCCCGTGGACGGCCACCGCCTTGGGCATCGCGCCCACCTGGTCCACCATCTCGGCGGGGACCGTGGCCAGCCGTACCTCCACCTGGCCCATGCTCGCGCCGGTCCGCTCGTCGACCGACACGTCCACCGCCACCCTGCCGTACACCTCGACCTGGTAGATCACCTCATCCAGCACCCGGAACAGCAGGTCCTCGTCCCCGTCGGGGAGCAGGGAGATCATGACGCTGTCGTCCGGCACCGCGTCGCCGACGTCGGCGAAGCTCTCCACCAGCCCTCGCACCGCCTCGGCCAGGCACTCCTCCCGGGTGTCCGCCCACGCCTCCACCGCGATGTCGGCCGTGTGCGGCACCGCGCGATGACCCCTGCTCACCACACCAGGCTAGTGGCGGGACGCCCACGGTCCAGGGATGCCGCCACGGCGATGAGTTTCGCCGCGCCCGCCGGTCTGTCTCCGTGACGAAGCCCCACCACCAGGGAGACCACCATGATCACCGGCATCCACACCGTCGGCGTCCCAGTCGGAGACCAGGACCGGGCGCTGGAGTTCTACGTCGGCACGCTCGGCCTGGACAAGCGGCTCGACGCCCCGGTCCCGCAGCTGGGCGGGCGGTGGATCGAGGTCGCGCCGCGCGGGGCGGCCACCACCGTCGCCCTCCTGCCCGGAGGGGAGCCGGGCGTCGAGACCGGCATCCGCCTCACCGTGGACGACGCCGCCAAGGCCCACGCCGAGCTGCGCGCCAAGGGGGTGGACGTGGGCGAGCTGCTGCTGTGGGAGGGCGTCCCGCCGATGTTCGCCCTGCGCGACCCCGACGGCAACGGCTTGGAGATCGTCGAGGGAGGGGCGCGATGACCGCCAAGACGACCGCCAAGCAGTACGCCCTGGACAAGGAGTTCACGGCGATCCTCCAGAAGAGCTCCGGCAAGGGCGGATGGACCTACGTGGTGATGCCCGGCTCGGCCGAGTACTTCGGCACGCGCGGCCTGGTCAAGGTGCGGGGCAGCATCGACGGCCACCCGTTCGAGAGCTCGTTCATGGCGCTGGGCGACGGCACGCACAAGCTGCCGGTCAGGGCCGGCGTGCGCAGGGCGATCGGCAAGGAGGCCGGCGACAGCGTCACGGTGCGCCTGGCCGAGCGCGTCGGCTGAACCGCCGGGCGGGTAAGGCCCGTGTCATCCGCGGGCCATTCCTCCTTTGCCAGGTAGCCGTTCCCAGGTAACTACCAGGAACAGTAGGTAGCCTGCGTCGGCATGACGTGGCAGCGCACACTCAACAAAGCGCTCGTCAGGTACACCGGCTACCAACTCAAGCGGTCGGAGAAGACCGGCAAGCCGGTGAAGCCGCCCGAGTCCGCGGCCAAGGAGCTGGTCAGGCCCCCGGCCGACCCGCGGACCGACAGGCTGCTGGTCGAGCCGATCTTCATCATGTGCCCGGTGCGCTCCGGCTCCACGCTGCTCCGGGCGGTCCTGAACGCCCACTCCGAGCTGCACGCCCCCCACGAGCTGCACGTGCGGCGGCTGACGGTCGGGTTCGGCACCTCGCTGGCCGAGAAGGCGATGGCCGAGCTGGGCCACAACCAGGCCGACCTGGAGCACCTGCTGTGGGACCGGGTGCTCCACCGCGAGCTGGTGCGCAGCGGCAAGCGCTACATCGTGGACAAGACGCCGTCCAACGCCTTCGCCTACGAGCGGATCGCGACCTGCTGGCCGGACGCCCGGTACATCTTCCTGCTGCGCCACCCCGCCTCGATCGCCGAGTCGTGGTACGAGGCCGGCCAGGACAAGCGCACCCGGGACGAGGCCGTCGCCGACGCCCTGCGGTACATGAAGGCCGTGCACCGGGCGCGCAAGGCGCTCACCGGGCTGACCGTCCGCTACGAGGACCTCACCGCCGACCCCGAGGCCCAGACACGCGCCATCTGCGAGTTCCTGAAGGTGGACTGGGAGCCGGGGATGCTGCGGTACGGCAAGCCGGACGTGGTGCGCAAGGGGCTCGGCGACTGGAAGGACAAGATCGTCTCGGGCACCGTCCAGCCCGGCCGCGACGTGCCGCCGCCCGAGCAGATCCCCGAGGCGCTGCGGCCGATGTGCAAGGCCTGGGGCTACCTGCCATGAAGATCCGCTACGTGCTCCTGCACGCGTACGGCATGGGCGGCACCATCCGCACGGTGCTGAACCAGGCCGCCGCGATGGCCGAGCGGGGACACGACGTCGAGGTGGTCAGCGTGGTGCGCCGCCGCGACGAGCCGCACTTCGCCATCGACCCGCGCGTGACGGTCTCGACGCTGGTCGACCAGCGCGAGGGCGTCACGCGGGACTCCGTGGCGCGCAAGGTCTGGCGGCGGGTGCGCGGCAAGGTCGTGCCCGTCGGCGAGTACGCCGCCGAGTACTTCACCGAGCGGGTCGAGAAGGCGGTCATGGACTACGTGGCGGACCTGGAGGACGGCGTCCTGGTGACCACGCGCCCCGCCCTGAACCTGATCGCCGCCCGCCGCGGCTCCAGGCGCGTGGTGCGCCTCGCGCAGGAGCACATGAACCTGGAGGCCTACCGCGAACCGGTCCGCCAGGAGATCGTCCGCCACTACGGCAAGCTCGACGCCGTCACCGTGCTGACGAGGACCAGCCAGGAGGAGTACCGCCGCGCCCTGCCAGGCCTGCCCGTCATGCTGATCCCCAACGCGGTGCAGGGCGGCGGGGCCATGCTGTCCACCCAGGAGCACCCGGTCGTGGTCGCCGCCGGGCGGCTGGTCTCCCAGAAGGGCTTCGACCTGCTCATCCCCGCCTTCGGCCAGGTGGTGCGCCGCCACCCCGACTGGCGGCTGCGCATCTTCGGCACCGGCCCGCGCGGGGACCGGCTCCAGGCGCTCATCGACGAGCTGGGCCTGGGTGAGCACGTGCGGCTCATGGGACGCACCGCCGCGATGGACCGCGAGCTGGCCAGGGCCTCGGTCTTCGTGCTCAGCTCGCGCTTCGAGGGCCTGCCGATGGTCATGATCGAGGCGATGTCCCACGCGCTGCCGGTCGTCGCCTTCGACTGCCCGACCGGGCCGGCGGACGTGCTCACCGACGGCGAGGACGGCGTCCTGGTGCCGCCCCAGGACGTCGACGCCCTCGCCGCCGCGCTCGACCGGCTCCTCGCCGACCGCGACCTGCGGGTGCGGATGGGCGCCGCCGCCGCGGTCACCGCCCGCGCCTACTCGCCCGAGGTCGTCATGCCGATGTGGGAGGAGCTGTTCGAGCGGCTGTTGGAGGGGCGGGCGTCCCGGGGTAGCGTCTCCCTGAGCCTGAACGATTCCTGATCGCGCGGCCCCTGAGAGATCCCTGATCTTCCGCCGCACGGCGCGCACGCCGGTGATCCCGGTCGTGGCTTTCCGATCGGGACTCGGGCGAAAGGGGAGGCTTGGTGGGCTTCACGCGGAAAATGCCGGAGATCATGCACCGGTCGTTCTTCGGAGCCGTGTCGGCGCTCGGCTCACACGCGCAGGGGGCGATCCTGCGCCGCTACTTCGACTGGTGGCATCGCCGGCCGGACCCGTGGAACCTGGCGAGCGACGCCTACGAGCAGCACAAGTACCTCACCACGATCAGCCGGCTGCCCGCCAGGCCGTACCCGAGGATCCTGGAGGTGGGCTGCAGCGAGGGCGTGTTCACCGAGCTGCTCGCCCGAACCTATCCGGAGGCGCAGATCGCCGGGGTGGACATCTCGCGCCGCGCCCTGGACCGGGCGCGCCGCCGTACCCTGCACGCGGTGGGACGGGTGCGGTTCGTCCACGCCGACATCCTCGAGCTCGGCGTGCGGGGCGGCTTCCACCTGGTGTTCTGCGCCGAGACCCTGTACTACCTGGGCAGGGACAGCCGGCTCGGGCGCGCCGCCGAGCGGCTGGGGGAGGTGCTGGTGCCCGGCGGCGTGCTCGTGCTGGTGCACCCGTGGCCGGAGGCCAGGCGGCTGCACGCCTTCGTGGACACCAGCCCGGCGGTGTGCAAGATCGACGAACACGTGGAGCCGCACGCCGTGCGCCCCTTCGCGGTCTCGCTCTACGAGGCCGCCTAGGGTCGCCTCGCCAGCAGGTCGAGCTTGGCGTTCAGCGCGGCCAGCTCCTCCCTGACCGCCTGGAGCTCGGCCTGCGTCCGCACCTCCGTCGGCGAGTCCTCCGCGTCGTTCATGGCGTTCACCACGACCGCGATGAACAGGTTGAGGGCGATGAACGTCGACATCAGGATGTAGGCGATGAAGAACACCCACGCCCAGGGCTTGTGGTCCATGACGGCCTGGGCGATGGTGCCCCAGTCGTCGCCGGTCATGATCTGGAAGAGCGTGAACAGCGAGCGCGGCAGGTCGTCGAAGCGCTCGGGCAGGATGTCGCCGAACAGCTTGGTCGAGATCACCGCGGCGATGTAGACCAGCAGGACCAGCAGGCCGAGGATGGACGCCATGCCGGGCACGGCGGTCAGCAGCGCGTGGACGACGCGGCGCATGCTCGGCACGGCCGACACCAGCCGCAGGGCCCGCAGGATGCGCAGCGCCCGCAGGATCGAGGTGGGGCCGCTCGCCGGGATCAGCGCGATCGCCACGATGACGGTGTCGAACCAGTTCCAGGGGTCCTTGAAGAACGCGCGCCCGTAGGCGTACAGGCGCACGGCGATCTCCGCCGTGAAGATCGCCAGCGCCGTGTGGTCCACGGCCACGAGCAGCCAGCCCACGCTGTCCATGAGGGCGGGACTGGTCTCGCAGCCCATGGTGACGGCGTTGACGACGATCACGCAGATCACCGCGCGCTGGACGAGGGGGGACTCCAGGAAGACGCGTACGCGCTCTCGCCTCGACAAGCTCGACAAGGGGGCCGCTCCCGAAGGTGAGGGGACAGATCGCAAAGATCATCCCAGAAGCCCCCTTGCCGCTTGATCCACTCCCTACCAGTCGCCGCCGGAGTCACCCTCGAAGGCGTCCTCGAAGACCTCCTCGACCGCCTCGGCCGCCAGGAAGCCGCCGACCATCCCGGCCGCGCCCGCCGCCGCGAGCCCGCCCAGGCCGTGCCCGCCGTGGTGCCCGCCGTGGTGCTCGTACGGCTCGGCGTGGTACGGCTCGGCGGCGTGGCCGTACTCGCTCAGGCCCGTGACCCAGCGGTCGATCTCGGCGGCCCAGTCGATGCCGAGGGCCTGCTCGTGGGTCACCTGCCACCGGCCGACGGCGTCGCCGTACCGGCCGCTGCGCTTGTCGGCCTCCAGCACGACCTGGAGGCCCGCGGGGCTCGCGAGGAAGGTCAGCTCGATCTCGTTGACGCGGCCCGCGTGCTGGGCGGGCGGGTAGAACTCGATCTCCTGGTAGAACGGCAGCTCCTGGCGCGCGCCCCGGATGTGCCCCGCCTCCAGGTCGGCCGCCTTGAGGTGGTAGCCGAGCTGGGCCAGGCCGCGCAGCACCTGGGCCTGCGAGGGCAGCGGCTCGACGGCGAGCGGGTCCAGGTCGCCCTTGTCGACGGCCTTGGCGATGGCCACCTCGGTCCGCACGCCCACGGCCATGCCGGGCAGGTGCCGCCCCTCGACCCGGCTGACCGGCGTCTCCCACGGCAGCTCGACGTGGAAGCCGACCGCCCGCTCCTCTCCCTTGCGCAGCGTCAGCGGCCCGCAGACCTGGGCGCGGAAGAACTCGCCCAGCCCGTCGGCCTCGCCGTCGCCGTACTCGAGCTCCACGCGGGCCACCAGCCCGAGCGTGATGTGCTCGATCTCGGCGTCGAAGTCGCCGCCCTTGAGCCTGACCTCGCCGGTCAGCGTCCCGCCTGGGTGGGCGACCGGTACGGCGAGCACGGTGTCCACCGAGGGGCCGCCGACGCCGAAGGCGCCCAGCATGCGTTTGAAGACCATCGTTCCTCCCTTGAGTCGGGTGCGCCCGGGGCGCACCGGCACATGGAACGATCATCGCCGTGCCGGGGTTCCTCCGGAGGGGAAGCCGGGAATCGGGCCGCCGGGGAGTCGCGGGCCCGGGATGGCCGCCGGGGGCGTCGCGGGGCGGGGCCATCGCGGGCCGGGACGGCCGCCGGGGTGCCTCAGCCGGGGCGACGGGCGGCGGCCTCGAAGAGCTTGGCGACGAGCCCGCCGAGGCTGTCCCGCTCGGCCGCCGACAGCGGGCCGAGCAGCGCCTCCTCGGCCGCCAGCAGCGCGCGGGCGGCCTCCTCGAACGCCGACTCGCCCGCCGCGGTCGGCTTGACGACGTGCTTGCGGCGGTCGGCGGCGCTGCGCTCGCGGTGGGCGTAGCCGAGCCGTTCGAGCTCGTCGACCACCGCCACCATCGTCGTGCGGTCCATGCCGGTCAGCTGGCACAGGTCCTGCTGGGACAGCGTGCCGCCGCGGATGGCCTCCAGCACCATCACGTGCCGGGGACGCATGCCGAGCGGCGCCAGCGCCTCGTCGAAGGCCGCCGCCGCCACGTGACCCACCTTGACCAGCCGGTAGCCGGTGTGGTCGGAGATGCGATCCGCCTGTGCGCGCATGCGTCCAACTGTAGGCTCCCGGAAGCTCCATCAGCTAAGCTGATATTCAGTATTACTGATTATCAGAAGGGCTGCGCAATGGAGAACGTCGTCCGCTGGACCCTGGTTCTGATCGGCCTCGTGACGGCCACGCCCGCCGTCGCGCTCGTCTCCGCCGAGGCCGGCCTGTCGGCCTACCGGCTGGCCGTGCCCGGCGACCCCATGACGCTGGCGCTGCTCCAGCATCGCGGCGTCCTGCAGGCGGCCCTGGGCGCCGCGATCGTGTGGGCCGCCTTCCGGCCCTGGGTGCGGATCCCGGTCGCCGTGACGGCGATCGCCACCAAGGGGACCTTCCTCGCCCTGGTCCTCGCGCTCGGCGGCGCGTCTCGCGCGATCACCGGCGTGGCGTTCGATGTGGTGGCGATCGCCCTGCTCGTCGCCATAGCGGTGCGCCAGGCCAGAATCATCATAGTTAGGTAAGGCTTGCCTCAAATGACCGTCAATATTAGGTTAGGCTCGCCTAACTACCGAGACTGCCGAGGACGAGCATGCCTTCTGCCGCAAGGCCGTACCTGTTCAACGACCGCACGGTGGACAGCTACCGCGACTGCCTGACCGAGGGAATCGGCCGGGTGGCCGACCGGATCGCCCGGGTCAGGGGCCCCTTCACCGGGATCGCCCCCGACCGGCTGGCCACGGAGATCGCCCGGATCGACCTCGACCGCCCGCTGCGCGACCCGCGGGCCGCCCTGGATGAGCTGGAGGAGGTGTACCTGCGGGACGCCGTCTACTTCCACCACCCCCGCTACCTGGCCCACCTCAACTGCCCCGTGGTGATCCCCGCCCTGCTGGGCGAGGCGATCCTGACGGCGGTGAACTCCTCCCTGGACACCTGGGACCAGAGCGCCGGCGCCACCCTCATCGAGCGCCGGCTCATCGAGTGGACCGCCGCCCGCCTCGGCCTGGGCCCGGCCGCCGACGGCGTCTTCACCAGCGGCGGCACCCAGTCCAACCTCCAGGCCCTGCTGCTGGCCCGCGAGGAGGCCCGCGCCGCCGAGCCGGGCAGGCTGCGCGTGCTGGCCTCCGAGGCCGCCCACTTCAGCGTCCAGAAATCCGCCAAGCTGCTGGGCCTGGACCCCGGCGCCGTCGTGGCCGTGCCCGCCGACCGGGACCGCCGCATGCGGCCCGACGCGCTGGCCTGGGAGATCGAGCGGTGCTGGCGCGAGGACGAGGTCGTCATGGCCGTGGTGGCGACGGCCGGCACGACCGACTTCGGCTCCATCGACCCGCTGCCCGAGATCGCCGACGTGTGCGCCGTCACCGGGGCGTGGCTGCACGTGGACGCCGCCTACGGCTGCGGCCTGCTGGTCTCCCCGACCCGGCGGCACCTGCTCGACGGCATCGAGCGCGCCGACTCGGTCACCGTCGACTTCCACAAGTCCTTCTTCCAGCCCGTCAGCTCCAGCGCCGTGATCGTGCGCGACGGCGCCTGCCTGCGGCACGCCACCTACCACGCCGACTACCTCAACCCCGCCACCGCCCGCGTCCCCAACCAGGTCGACAAGAGCCTGCAGACCACCCGGCGCTTCGACGCGCTCAAGCTGTGGCTGACCCTGCGCGTCATGGGCGCCGAGGCGATCGGCGAGCTGTTCGACGAGGTGGTGGACCTGGCCGGGCGCGTCTGGGAGCTGCTGGCCGGCGACCCCCGCTTCGAGGTCGCGGCCCGGTCGCAGCTGAGCACCGTGGTGTTCCGCTGGCTCCCCGCCGACCCCGACCTTGCCGACCCCGACCTCACCGACCCGGACCTCATCGACAGGGCCAACCGGCACGCCCGCCAGGCCCTGGGCGCCTCCGGCCGGGCCATGGTCGCCGGGACCAAGGTCGACGGTCGGCAGTACCTGAAGTTCACGATCCTCAACCCCGAGACCACGCTCGAAGACGTCGCCGAGGTCCTCGACCTGATCGACCGGTTCGCCACGGAGTTCGTGGGAGACGCCGTTGGAGGCACAGTTGTCCGAGTATGACTTCGTCGCCGTCGGGCTCGGCCCCTTCAACCTCGGCCTGGCCTGCCTGACCGAGCCGATCGAGGAGCTGGACGGGCTGTTCCTGGAGCGCCGCCAGGCCGTCGACTGGCATCCCGGCATGCTGCTGGAGTCGGTCACCCTGCAGACGCCGTTCCTGGCCGACCTGGTCACCCTCGCCGACCCGACCTCGCCGTACTCCTTCCTCAACTACCTGAAGGAGACCGGCCGACTCTACCCCTTCTACATCCGCGAGAGCTTCTACCCGCTGCGCCGGGAGTACGACGCCTACTGCAGGTGGGCCGCCTCCAGGCTCTCCAGCCTCCGCTTCGGCCAGGAGGTGCTGGAGGTCACCCACGACGGTGACCGCTACACCGTCCGCACCGCCACGGCCGAGTACCGGACGCGGCGGCTGGTGGTGGGCACCGGCGCCGCGCCGTACCTGCCGCCCGCCTGCCGGGACCTCGGCGGCGACTTCCTGCACAGCTCCGGCTACCTGTACGGCAAGGCCGCGCTCCAGGACAAGGAGAGCATCACGGTCGTCGGCAGCGGCCAGAGCGCCGCGGAGATCTACTACGACCTGCTGTCCGACATCGACACCCGGGGCTACCGCCTGACGTGGGTCACCAGGTCGCCGCGGTTCTTCCCGCTGGAGTACACCAAGCTCACGCTGGAGATGACCTCGCCCGACTACGTGGACTACTTCCACGCCCTGCCCGAGAACACCCGCTACCGGCTGGAGGCCGAGCAGAAGGGCCTGTTCAAGGGCATCGACACCGACCTGATCAACGCCATCTTCGACCTGCTCTACACCAAGAGCGCGGCGGGAGCCGTACCGACCAGGCTCATCACCAACGCCGAGCTGACCGGCGCCGCCTATGACGGCGGCTACACGCTGACGTTCCGCCACGTCGAGCAGGAACGGGACTTCACGCTGCGCACCGACGGCCTGGTGCTGGCCACCGGCTACCGGCACGAGGTGCCGGCCTTCCTGGAGCCGGTGCGCGACCGCATCCGCTGGGACTCGCGCGGCCGCTACGCCGTCGCCCGCAACTACAGCATCGACGTCACCGGCCGGGAGATCTTCCTGCAGAACGGCGGCACCCACACCCACAGCATCACCTCGCCGGACCTCGGCATGGGCCCCTACCGCAACTCGTGGATCATCCGCGAGCTGCTGGGCCGCGAGCACTACCCGATCGAGAAGAGCATCGCCTTCCAGGAGTTCGGAGCACCCGCATGAGATTCTCCCTGCGCCCGCTGGACCCCGACGCGGACGCCGAGCTGCTGCACGGCTGGGTGACGCACCCCAAGGCCGTGTTCTGGATGATGCAGGACGCCGACGTGGCCCGGGTGCGCGAGGTCTACCGGCAGATCGCCGCGCACCCGCACCACGACGCCTTCATCGGGCTGGCCGACGGCGTGCCCGCCTTCCTCGTGGAGCGCTACGACCCCGCCCACGTCGAGCTCAACGGGCTCTACGAGCACGAGGAGGGCGACGTGGGCATGCACTTCCTGTGCGCGCCCACCGACCGGCCGATCCACGGCTTCACCCGCGCCGTGATCGGCTGGATCGTCGAGTGGCTGTTCTCCGACCCGGCCGTGCGCCGCGTGGTGGTCGAGCCGGACGTGCGCAACGAGGCCGTGCAGGCGCTGAACGCGGCCGTCGGCTTCGAGGTCGTCGGCGTCGTCGCCAAGCCCGAGAAGCAGGCCCTGCTGAGCGTCTGCACCCGCGAGAGCTTCCGCCAGGGGGTGACGGCGTGAACCCCTGCGAGGCCGTCCGCCACCTCAACCCCGAGGCCTGGGCCGTGGCCAACCGGCGCCTGGTCCGCAAGGCGCTGGCCGAGTTCGCCCACGAGCGGCTCATCACGCCCGAGCCCGTCGGGCCGGGCTGCTACGCCGTACGCGGCGCCGGCGTGGAGTACCGCTTCGCCGCCCGCCGCATGGCCCTGGACCACTGGCACATCGACGCCGACAGCCTCACCCGCCACCCTGACGGGCCGCTGGACGCCGTGGAGCTGGTGCTGGAGCTGCGGGAGGCGCTGGGGCTGAGCGACCGGGTGCTGCCGGTGTACCTGGAGGAGATCGGCTCCACCCTGGCCGGGACCGCCTACAAGCTCACCAGGCCGCCGGTCGCCGCCACCGACGACTTCCAGGCCCTGGAGAGCGGGATGACCGAGGGGCACCCGTGCTTCGTGGCCAACAACGGGCGGCTCGGCTTCGGCATCCACGAGTACCACGCCTACGCCCCCGAGGCCGGCCGCCCGGTGCGGCTGATCTGGGTGGCGGCCCACCGCGACCACGCGCAGTTCACCTGCTCCGCCGACACCTCCTACGAGGAGCTGATCCGCTTCGAGCTGGGCGAGCGGGCGCTGGGCCGGTTCGCGGGCGTCATGACCGGCCTCGGCCTGGACCTGGCCGACTACGTGCTCATCCCGGTCCATCCCTGGCAGTGGTGGAACAAGCTCGCGGTCACCTTCGCGGGCGAGCTGGCCACCCGCCGCCTGGTCTGCCTCGGCGAAGGCGACGACGACTACCTGCCCCAGCAGTCCATCCGCACCTTCTTCAACGCCACCGACCCGGCCAAGCACTACGTCAAGACGGCCCTGTCGGTGCTCAACATGGGCTTCATGCGGGGCCTGTCGGCCGCCTACATGGAGGCGACCCCGGCCATCAACGACTGGCTGGCCGCGCTCGTCGCCGGGGACGAGGTGCTGAAGGACACGGGCCTGACGATCATCAGGGAGCGGGCCGCCGTGGGCTACCGGCACCGGCAGTACGAGGCCGCCACCGACCGCTACTCGCCCTACCGCAAGATGCTGGCCGCGCTGTGGCGGGAGAGCCCGGTGCCGGGCCTGGAGCCGGGCAGGCGGCTGGCCACCATGGCCTCGCTGCTCCACCCGGGCCTGGCCGCCGAGCTCGTCAGGGGCTCCGGGCTGCGGCCCGAGGAGTGGCTGCGCCGCTACCTGGAGGCCTACCTGCGCCCGCTGCTGCACTGCTTCTACGCCTACGAGCTGGCGTTCATGCCGCACGGCGAGAACGTCATCCTCGTGCTCGACGGCTGCGTGGTGGAGCGGGCGATCTTCAAGGACATCGCCGAGGAGATCGTGGTGATGGACCCCGACCTGCCGCTGCCGCCGCAGGTGGAGCGCATCAGGGCGAAGGTGCCCGAGGAGCTGAAGATCCTGTCGATCTTCACCGACGTGTTCGACTGCTTCCTGCGGCACCTCAGCGCCGCCCTGGTGAGCGACGGGGTGCTGGGGGAGGAGGAGTTCTGGCGTACGGTGGCCCGCTGCGTGGCCGACTACCAGGACTCGGTCCCGCACCTGGCCGACAGGTTCCGGCGGCATGACATGTTCGCCGAGGAGTTCGCGCTGTCCTGCCTCAACCGGCTCCAGCTGCGCGACAACCAGCAGATGGTGGACCTGGCCGACCCGGCGGGCGCGCTGCAGCTCGTCGGCACGCTGCGCAACCCGATAGCCCCCTACCGGCGCACCTCGTAGGAGAAACGCGGGGAGGCCGCGCTCAGCAGGGCGCTGTCGGGCTTGACCGGCCAGGCGCGGCCCAGCTCCTCGACCAGGACGCCGGTGAGCTCCGCCACGTCGTCGGCGGCCGTCTCGTGCAGCGCCTCGGCGACGATCAGCACCTCGGTCGTCGAGTCGCGGACGGCCGAGTGACCGCTCTGCCGGTTCGACCAGCGTCGCGCGTGCGCCCGGCCGCCCGCGTCCGCGAAGATCACCTCGCCCGGCTCGGGATGCTCGGTCTCGCCCGCGAAGGTGAGGTACACCTCGTCGCCGCGGGCGTGCCGTACCTCCAGGCCGCCGTCGACGCGCGTCACGTCGAAGGCCGCGATGGGGACCGCGTAGGCCAGCGAGACCGCGTTGCACAGGTCGATCAGCGGGTGGATGCGGGGCAGCGCGCCCTCCTTGCGGAAGCGCCGCAGCAGGGCCTCGGCGGCGCACCGGTACTGGGTGGGCTTGAGCCCCATCCGCGTGAAGGTCCGCCGCCAGGCCTGGATCTCGGGCAGGTCGCTTTCCGTGCCGCCGGCCAGGCGGTCGCGCGCCACGGCGGCGAACCGCTCGACCCGCTGGCCGACGTCGGCGCGGGCGTCGACGCCGACCACGAAGACCGTCCCCGCGGCCAGGGTGGGGTGCTCCGCCCAGACGGCGGGGGAGTGCTGGAAGTCCACGAGGGTGAATCTACCGTCACACGGTCAGCACGATCTTGCCCGTGGTGCGGCCGGTCTCGCCGCGCCGGTGCGCCTCGGCGGCCTCGGCCAGCGGGAACACGGCGTCCACGAGGACGCGCAGCCGCCCCGCGTCCGCCAGCGCCGCCATCTCCTTCAGCGCGCCCCAGTCGGGCTCCACCAGCATCGCCTCGGTGCGGATGCCGCGCTCGGGACGCAGGCCCGGATGGATGTCCGACAGCACGAGCGAGACCAGCACGCCGCCGTCGCGCAGCACCCGCATCGAGCGCGGGCCGTAGTCCCCGCCGATGGTGTCGATCACCGCGTCGACCCCGCCGACCGCCTCGGCGAAGTCGGTCTCCCGGTAGTCGATCAGCTCGTCGGCGCCCAGGTCCTTCACCTGGGCGTGCTTGGGCGCGCTGGCCGTGCCGATCACGTAGGCGCCGCGGGCCTTGGCGATCTGCACGGCGAGGTGGCCCACGCCTCCCGCGGCCGCGTGGACGAGCACCCGCTGGCCGGGCTCCACCCGGGCGACGTCCACGACGGCCTGCCAGGCGGTCAGCCCGGCCAGGGGCAGCGCGGCGGCCTGCACGTGGTCGAGGGTGGCGGGCTTGGGGGCGAAGGTCCTGGTGGGGGCGGTCACGTACTCGGCGTAGGCGCCGTGGTCGCGGGGGTAGCGCAGCATGCCGTACACCTCGTCGCCCGGCTTGTACAGCGCGGCGCCGGGGCCGGCCGCCTCCACGACCCCGGAGACGTCCCAGCCGAGCACGAACGGCGGCTGCCCGATCCAGCCGCCCACCTGCCTGAGCTTCCAGTCGGTCGGGTTCACCCCGGCCGCGCGGACCCGCACGAGCACCTCGGTCGGGCCCGGCTCCGGGCGGTCGATCTCCACGGTCTTGAGCACCTCGGGGCCGCCGAGGACGTCCTGGCTGATGGCGAGCATCTTCGTCATGGGAATCAGCGTGCCGTGCCCGCCCGGAGGCCCGGAAGTGGCCCGGTGGCCATCCTGTGCAAGGATCGGGTCATGCACACGATCGCGGTACTGGCCCTGGACGGCGTCATCCCCTTCGAGCTCGGCATCCCGGCGCGGATCTTCGCCGCCGCCGGCGGGTCCCGCTACCAGGTGATCACGTGCTCGCTCGACGGCCGGCCGGTGCGCAGCGACGCCGACTTCTCCATCGCCGTGGAGCACGACGCCTCGGCGCTGGCCGCGGCCGACACCGTCGTGCTGCCGCCCTCGGAGGACCACGCCGGCGTCACCGCCCCCGAGCACCTGCCCGCGGGGGTGCGCGAGGCGCTGGCCTCGGTACGGCCCGGCACCCGCATCGTGTCGATCTGCATCGCCTCGTTCGTGCTGGCCGCCGCGGGGATGCTCGACGGCCGCCGGGCCACCACCCACTGGCTGCAGGCCGACCGCTTCCGCCGGTCCTTCCCCCGCGTACGGCTGGAGCCGGAGGTGCTGTTCGTCGAGGACGGCGACATCCTCACCGCGGCGGGCGGCGCCGCCGGGGTGGACGCCTGCCTGCACCTCATCCGGCGCGACCACGGCAGCGCGGTGGCCAACCAGGCGGCGCGCAAGTGCGTGGTGCCGCCCTGGCGCGACGGCGGCCAGGCGCAGTACATCGAGCGTCCGATCCCCGAGCCCGGCACCGAGGGCACCGCGCCCACCCGGGCATGGGCGCTGGAGCGCCTTCACGAGCCGCTCCAGCTCGACGACCTGGCCGCCCACGCCGGGATGAGCCGGCGCACCTTCACCAGGCGCTTCCGCGCCGAGGTGGGCATGAGCCCGGGCCAGTGGCTGATCCGGCAGCGGGTCGAGCTGGCCCGCCACCTGCTGGAGAGCAGCGACCTGAGCGTCGACCGGATCGCCGCCCGGGCGGGGTTCGGCACCGCCGCCTCGCTGCGGCTGCACATGCGCACCATGTGCGGGGTGTCGCCGCACGCCTACCGCAGGACCTTCCGCCAGGCCGCCTAGATCATTACTGTCCGACGGCGATCCAGGTGGCGCGGGCGGCGGCGACCAGCGTGCCGTCCGGCTCGTACACCGCCGAGGCGGCGAACAGCTTGCGCCGCTCGACGCCCCGGTGCCGAGCGGTCACCACATACGTCCGGCCGGGGAAGACCGGCCGGCGCACGCGGCCGGTCAGCCTGCCCAGCAGCGCCACGTCGCCGGGACGCAGGTGCACCCAGGCCGACACGCAGTCCAGCGCGCCCCACACCTGGCTCAGCGGCAGGGGCGCCGCCGCGTGCCCGGCCGGGACGGCGGGCACGTGCCAGGGAGCGGCGAAGACGCCCGGCGTGCTCGTGGGGCCGGGGTGGATGCGCAACCCGTCGCCCTCCTCGCGGAAGCCGCAGACGAAGCACCGGGGGAAGGGGTGGCCGTCCAGGCCGGGGAAGGCCGCTCCCGCCTCGGCGGCCCGCTCCAGTGGCACGAAAGGCGCAGGCTCGGGTTCCTGGGGCACGGGGACGGCCTCGGCCAGCACCTGCTCGCCGAGGCGGAAGGTCACCCCGGCGGCCGTGCGCTCCACCCGCACGGCCGTCTCCAGCGGCGTCGGCGCCCGCAGCGTCACCTCCACCGCGCCCGCGCCGGGCAGGAAACCCGCGGCCAGGCCGCTGATCCACCCTCCGTTGGCGATCTCCGGCGGGCCGCAGAAACGTTCGGGCACGCGGAACTCCTGGACGGTCGTCGTCCCGGTCATGGCTCTCCTCGGCGATCCGTAGGCGTATCGGACACCCAGCCTGCGCCCACGTCCTTGCACGGCGCTTTCACGACCGGGTCAGGTGTCCGGGGTGCGTGCCTGGGCTCCTTCCCGGGCCTGTCCGGCCTGTTCGGCCTGTTCGGTCTGTTCGAGCGTGGAGGCCCAGCTGGCGAGGAGGGTGAGCCTGTCGTGGTCCGGGGTGCCGGGGTCGGCGCCGAGGGCGGTGAAGGTCAGGCCGGGGTCGGCGGGCAGGGGCATGGCCTCGTAGGCGAGGCTGAGGTGGCCGACGACGGGATGGCGGAAGGTCTTGGTGCCGGTGTGGTGCAGGCGGACGTCGTGCGCGGCCCACAGGGCGCGGAATGCCTCGCTGCGGGTGGCGAGCTCGCCGACCAGGTCGGTCAGGGCCCGGTCGTAGGGGTCGCGCCCTGCTTCGGTGCGCAGCAGGGCCACGGTGACGTGGGCGGAGTCCTCCCAGTCGGGGTAGAAGTCGCGGGCGCGGGGGTTGAGGAAGCGGAAGCGGGCGAGGTTGACCGGCCGGACCGGATCGTCGAAGACCGGCGCGTACAGCGCCCGGCCGAGCCGGTTGGCGGCGACGATGTCCAGGCGCCCGTTGCGGACGAAGGCGGCCGCGTCGGTCATGGAGTCCAGCAGGCGCTGGATGCCGGGCCGTACCCGCTGCTGGGCGGGGCGGCGGCGGACGCGGGGGCCGGAGTTCGCGGCGCAGCCCGGGGACGCGCCGGTTGCCGCCGTAGGCGGGCAGGCCGGCCTGCTGCGGGGTGATCCTGGCTCGCCGCGAGACCAGGAACTCGCGAACCTCGCTGCGGTTGTCCATGTCGTCCCAGGGTAAGCCGGTTCCTCGTGCTGTGGGGTGTTCTGTCGGTACGTGGAACAGCAGGAACTCCCTGACGCCGTCTCATCGGCGGTTTGCTGGCCGGTGCCGGGACGGCCGGCGAAAGACCAGGGCTTTCCGCGCGAAGGAGATGACGGTGGACAAGCGAACCCTCGGACGTGGCCTCGAGGTCTCGGCGATCGGCCTGGGCTGCATGGGCATGAGCCAGAGCTACGGCCCCAACCCGGGCGGCCGGCAGGAGATGATCGCGCTGATCCGGGCGGCGGTGGAGCGTGGCGTCACGTTCTTCGACACCGCCGAGGTCTACGGGCCGTTCCACAACGAGGAGCTGGTCGGCGAGGCCCTCGCCCCCATGCGCGAGCAGGTCGTGATCGCCACCAAGTTCGGGTTCGCGTTCGACGCCGAGGGCCGTCGGATCGGGCTGTCCAGCCGGCCCGAGCACATCCGGCGGGCCGCCGACGGCTCGCTGCGGCGGCTCGGCGTCGAGGTGATCGACCTGTACTACCAGCACCGCGTCGACCCCGATGTGCCGATCGAGGAGGTCGCCGGAGCGGTCAAGGAGCTCATCCAGGCGGGCAAGGTCCGGCACTTCGGCATGTCCGAGGCGGCCGCCGGCACCATCCGCCGCGCCCACGCCGTCCAGCCCGTGACCGCCGTGCAGAGCGAGTACTCCCTGTGGTGGCGCAGGCCCGAGCAGGAGGTCCTCCCCGCCCTGGCGGAGCTCGGCATCGGCTTCGTCCCCTTCAGCCCGCTCGGCAAGGGATTCCTCACCGGCAAGGTCGGCACGTCCACCACCTTCGACGGCTCCGACATCCGCGCGAGCATCCCGCGCTTCACCCCCGAGGCACGCGAGGCCAACCAGGCCCTCGTCGACCTCCTCGCCGCCGTCGCCCGGCGCAAGGGCGCCACCCCCGCCCAGATCGCCCTGGCCTGGCTGCTGGCCCGGCAACCCTGGATCGTGCCGATTCCTGGCACCCGCCGGCTGGAGCGCCTGGAGGAGAACCTCGCCGCCGCCCGGGTCGAGCTCACCGCCGGCGACCTCGCCGACATCGAGGCCGCCACCGCCGAGCTCGACATCCAGGGCGCCCGCTACCCGGAGCACCTCGAACGCATGACCGGCCTGTGACCCGCCCGCGCGCCTATTTGCCGCCGGTCGTCGCGATGCCCCGCACGAAGTGCTTCTGGCCCAGGAAGAACAGCACGACCATCGGCACGGTGGCGATCACGCTGGCGGTCATGACGATCTCCCAGTGCCACTCGCCGCCGAAGCCGTAGGCGTCCAGCAGCGATTTCAGCCCGCGCGGCACCGTGAAGGTGGAGGAGTCGCGCAGGTAGACGAGCGGGCGCATGAGGTCGGTCCAGGCGGCCTGGAACTCGAACAGCCAGGTGACCACGATCGCCGGGCGGCACAGCGGCAGCGCGATGCGCCAGAAGATCGTCCAGTTGCCCGCCCCGTCGATCCTCGCGGCCTCGAACGGGTCGCGCGGCAGCGACAGGAAGAACTGCCGCAGCAGGAAGATGTAGAAGGCGCTGCCGAACAGGTTCTGCGCCCACAGCGGCGTCAGCGTGCCGACCATGCCGAGGGAGTTCCAGATGAGGAACGTCGGGATCATGGTGACCGCGCCGGGCAGCATCATGGTCGCCAGCAGCACGCCGAACAGCACGTTGCGCCCGGGGAAGCGGAAGTAGGCGAACCCCCAGGCCACCATCGCGCTGCTGATGGTCACCGTCACGGCCGCCATGACGGTCACGAACGCGGTGTTGGCCATCCACAGCGCCATCGGCGCCTCCTGCCACACCTTGACGTAGTTGTCGAGGGTGAAGGTCTCCGGGATCAGCTTGTGGTCGAACACCTCGCCGCGCGGCTTGAAGGAGGCGCTCAGCAGCCACACGAAGGGATAGACGAAGGCGACGGACAGCAGCGTGAGCGCCGCCCACACAAGGATCCTCTTCACGGCCGCTCCCCCTCGTAGTAGACGTACCGCCTGGTGAGCAGCACCTGGACGGCCGTGATGATCATGATCACGACGAACAGCAGCCAGGCCATGGCCGAGGCGTAGCCCATGTGGAGGAACTGGAAGGCCTGCTGGAACAGGTAGATCACGTAGAAGAGAGCGGCGTCGTTGCTGTAGGTGGTGTTGCCCGCGCCGAAGAAGGCCGTGTAGGCCTCGGTGAAGGACTGCAGGGCGTTGATGCTGTCCACGATGAACAGGAAGAACAGCGTCGGGCTGATCATGGGCACGGTGATGCGCAGCGTGCGCCGCCACCATCCGGCCCCGTCGACCATCGCCGAGTCGTACAGCTCCTGCGGTACGGCACGCAGCGCGGCCAGGATGATGATGACCGAGGCCCCGACCGTCCACAGGTGCATCAGCACCAGGCCCGGCTTGACCCAGTCGGGGTCCGTCGTCCAGGCGGGCCCCTGGATGCCGAACAGCCCCAGCACGGTGTTGATGAGCCCGTTCTGCCCGTTGAACAGCATCAGCAGCAGGATGCCCACGGCGACGGGCGGGGTCATCTTGGGCAGGAAGAAGGCCGTGCGGAAGAAGCCGGTGGCCCGCGCGGCGGCGTTGAGCAGCAGCGCGAGCCCCAGCGAGACGACCAGCTGGGTGGGCACCGACATCGCGGCGAAGATCAGCGTGTTGCGGAACGCCAGCCCGGCCTTCGGGTCCTCGAACATCTGCCGGTAGTTGTCGAGGCCCACGAAGGCCGGGTCGTTGATCACGTCGTAGTCGGTCAGCGACAGGTAGCCGCTGTAGACCACGGGCCAGAACGTGAAGATCAGGAACCCGGCGATCCACGGGCTGATGAACAGCAGCGCCGCCCGCGTCTCGGCGCGCCGGCCGCTTCGTGTCAGGCCGCGCATGTCAGTTCGTTCGCCTGGCCCATGCGGCCCATGCCTTGTCCAGCGCGGCCTGCGCCACCTGTTGCGCCTGGTCCAGGGCCGCCTTCGGCTCGGCCTGGCCGTTCAGCACCCGGTTGACGGCGTCCTGCCAGGCCTTCTTGAACTCCTCGTCGGCCGGGTTGGCCGGCAGGCTGAAGGTGTTGGCGTTGGCCTCGTAGACCGCCTTGACCCCGCCGTCCCAGGGCTCGCCGCCGGAGGTGACCATCTTCCTGATCTCCTCGTCGGCCCGCGTGTTGCCGGTCAGGACGCCGGTGAACGCCTTGTTCTCCTTCGTGCGGGCGGCCAGCCGGGCCTGCGCGGCGGCCTTCCAGGTCTCCACCTGCGTCATCGCCTTGGCGAAGCGGCAGGCGGCCTGCGGGTTCTTCGCGCCGCGCGGGATCGCCCAGGCCGCGCCCGAGGAGTACGCCAGGGGCCTGCCCTGCCTGTCGCGGAAGGTGTCGAAGGCCATCGGGGCCTTGGGGGAGACGTTGTTGAGCACGTTGAGGTACCACTGCTCCATCGGCATGGCGCCCAGCTCGTTCCTGGCGAACTGGTTGCCCTTGCCGAAGAAGTCGGCCGCGTCGCGCAAAGCCTTGACCTTGGGGAAGCCGCCCTGCTCGGTGTAGACGCCGGCGGCGAACTCCAGCGCCTGCACCACCTGGGGGCTGTTGAGCTGGGCGGTCCTGCCGTCGGCCGAGATGAGGTCGGCGCCGTTGGCCTTGGCCCACAGAGGCAGGAACTCCGGCAGCTTGCTGTCGTAGCCGATGACCTTGAGCTTGCCGCCCGGCGCCTGGTGCATCCTGCGGGCGGCGGCGGTGACGGACTCCCAGCGGGAGCCGTTGACGTCCTGGATGGTCAGCCCTGCCCTCCGCAGCAGGTCGGCGTTGGCCATGGTGATCTGGACCTGGTTGAACTCGGGGATGGCCCAGATCTCCCCGCCGAAGGTCACCTGCTTGATCGCGGCCTCGCGGTACATCGAGGTGTCGATCTTCTCGCCCTCGACGCACGCCGTCAGCGGGATGATGGCGCCGCGCGAGGCGAAGGTGCCGATCTGGTCGCGGTTGGGGTTGATGAGGTCAGGCGGGCTGCCGGCGGCGACCGCGGACAGGAACTGCTGGATGTCCAGCTCGCCCTCGACCAGCTTGACCTCGACCTGCGGCCCTAAGGCGGCCTTGGCCCTGTCCAGCCGCGTGGTGGCGATCTCGTCGTCCGTCCCGAAGCCCATGACGGTCAGCGTGCCGCTGAGCCTGGCCTCGGGGCTGTACTTGACTGCTTGTGTGGGCGCCGCCGCGCCGCCGGTGCCCTTGGCGCAGGCGGACAGCGCCAGCGCCAGCGACAGCGGAACGGCCGCCCAACGGAGGAGTCGGGGTGTCATAGGGGGTCCTCCACACCGGTGCTACGAACGGCACCCAAGTGGCTGCCCCCTGTCGTGTCGATCACACCTTCCGGCGTCGCCGCCCCGGGTCTTGTCGGCGGGATGTCCTAGTGTTCGGTCCGTGGAGGCGTCGGTGGAGCAGCTGGTGTACGTCCGGGAGGACGAGTACACAGTCGCCCGCATGAGCTCGGAGGAGGTCCCGGCGTTCGTCGCCTCCGGCCGGGCGCTGGCCGGCGTGCAGCCCGGCGAGACGCTCTCGCTCACCGGCACGTGGGAGGAGCATCCACGGCACGGGCGGCGCCTCGCGGTGACCGCGTGCGAGCGCGTGACGCCGTCGACCGTGCGGGCCATCCAGCTCTACCTGGGCTCCGGCCTCATCCGCGGCATCGGCCCCCGCCTGGCCCACGCGATCGTCAGCCACTTCGGCGCCGACAGCCTGACCGTCATCGACACCGCTCCCGAGCGGCTGCGCGAGGTGGTCAACATCGGCCCGGTACGGCAGGCGCAGATCGTCGAGGCGTGGCGCGAGCAGAAGGCCGTGGCCGCCCTGATGGTGGCGCTCCAGGGGTTCGGGGCGAGCCCCCTGCTGGCGGCCAAGATCTACCAGGTGTTCGGCGCGCAGTCCCTGGAGGTGCTGACCACCGACCCCTACCAGCTCATCGGCCGCGTGCGGGGCATCGCGTTCGTCACGGCCGACCGCATCGCGCTGCGCTGCGGCGTGCCCGAGACGAGCCCCCAGCGGATCAAGGCGGCCCTGCTCGACCGGCTGGAGGCCGCGGCCACCGGCGGCGGCCACTGCTACCTGTCGCCCACCGCGCTGGTGACGCAGACCGTCGCGGTGGTGCAGCAGGACGAGGAGCTCGTGCGGCGCCAGCTCGACGCCCTGCGGGCCGACAAGCGCGTGGTGGTCGAGGCCGACGCCGTCTACCTGCGGGAGCTGCACGACCGCGAGGTGAAGCTGGCCGCCGAGCTGGCCCGGCTGCTGCGGGCCCGCTCCACGCTGCGCCTGCGCCCCTACGCCGAGGACCTCTCGCTCGACGACGACCAGCGCGCGGCCGTCACCATGGCGCTGACCAGCACGGTCTCGGTCATCACCGGCGGGCCCGGATGCGGCAAGAGCCACACCGTCAAGGTGATCGCCGCGACCGTCCGCGCCATGGGCGGCCGGGTCACGCTGTGCGCGCCGACCGGCAAGGCCGCCAAGCGGCTGTCGGAGCTGACCGGCCAGCGGGCGATGACCGTCCACCGCATGCTGGCCCACGAGCCCGACCCCGAGGCGCTCTTCGACGAGGCGCCCGTCCAGGCCGACCTCATCGTCGTCGACGAGGCCTCCATGCTCGACCTCCACCTGGCCACCCGGCTGTGCACGGCCGTCCTGTCCGGCACCCACCTGCTGTTCGTCGGCGACAGCGACCAGCTGCCCAGCATCGGCCCCGGCAGCGTGCTGTCGGACCTGCTGCGGGTGGAGGCGGTGCCCCGGGTGCGCCTGACCCGCGTCTTCCGCCAGGCCGACGGCAGCGCGATCATCCGCGCCGCCCACAGCATCCGCACCGGCGAGCTGCCGGCGCTGCCGGGCGGGGGCGGCTTCTGGTTCGAGGAGATGGACGACCCCGACGAGGTGGCCTCCCGGGTGGTGCACCTGGCCACGGAGGCCATCCCCCGCAAGCAGGGCGTGGACCCCGGCCAGGTCCAGGTGCTGTGCCCGATGCGCAAGGGCGCCGCCGGTACGGCGGAGCTGGGCCGCCGGCTGCAGGAGCGGCTCAACCCGCCGGCCGACGACAAGCCCGAGCACTGGTCCGGCCCCCGGGTCTTCCGGCTCGGCGACCGGGTCATGCCCATCCGCAACAACTACGACAAGGGCGTCTTCAACGGCGAAACCGGCACCGTGACGGCCCTCGACCCGATCGAGCGGACGCTGGAGGTCCGCATCGACGACGGCGAGGTCGTCACCTACGGCTTCGACGAGCTCGACGACCTCACCCACGCCTACGCGATCAGCGTCCACCGCTCGCAGGGGAGCGAGTATCCCTTCATCGTCGCGCCCGTCGTCGTGGAGGCCGGCGGCATCATGCTGCGGCGGCGCCTGCTCTACACGCTGGTCACGCGGGCCAGGTCGTGGGTCGTGCTCGTCGGCCAGCGTAAGGCGCTGGAGCTGGCCGTCCACCGGCTGGGCCGCCGCCGCAACACCTCCCTGGCCGCCCGCCTCGCCTACCACCTCGGCTGAACCCATCCTTGACTAACCGGACTGCGGTCCATATCGTGGTGCCCGGAGTTAAACGGACTACGGTCCATTTTTCTGGAAGGGTATGAACTGTGAGCCGACTGCTGCACATCTCGGCGTCCCCGCGCGGGGCCGCCTCCGTCTCGCTGAGCATCGCCGAGGCGTTCCTCGACGCCTACCGGGAGGCCAACCCCGGCGCGGTCGTGGACCGCTTCGACCTGTGGGACGGCACCCTGCCCGAGTTCGGCCCGGCCGCCGCGGGCGCCAAGATGGCCTTCATCGCGGGGGAGGAACCGCGCGGCGAGCGGGCCGAGGCGTGGCGAGCCGCCGTGGCCGTCTTCGAGCGCCTCGACTCCTACGACCGCTACCTGTTCAGCGTGCCGATGTGGAACGCCGGCGTGCCGTACAAGCTCAAGCAGCTCATCGACGTCGTCAGCCAGCCGGGCATGGTGTTCTCCGTCGACCCCGAGCTGGGCTACACGGGCCTGCTGACGGGCAAGCGGGCCGCCGTCGTCTACACCAGCCTCGTCTGGGCGCCGCACCTCGGGCCGGAGTTCGGCGCCGACTTCCAGTCCACGTTCTTCGGCGACTGGCTGCGCTGGGCGGGCGTCAAGGACGTCCACGAGATCCGCTACCACCCCGGCCTGACCGGCGACGCGGAGGCCGAGGCCAAGAAGGCGGCGGAGCGGGCCCGCGAGGTGGCTCGCCGCTTTTAGTCGAATCTACGGCTATCTGCAGTGATCTGCGCTGTAGGCTCCAGTGCTTATGGACCATGCGGAGCTGTTGGGCCGGGTACGGGAGCTGCGCGGCCAGGGCAAGTCCCCCAAGCAGATCGCGAGGGCGCTGGGCATGGCCCCGTCCGCCGTGGCGCCGCTGGTGCGGGCCGTGGCCGCCGAGCGCCCCTCCGGCGAGTCCGAGCTCGTGGGCAGCTGGGTCAATGTGGGCTGGAGCGCCGGCCTGGCCTTCGACCCGTCCTTCGGCTGGACCGACGAGGCGCCGCGGGACGAGCAGCCCAACGCCGGGATGGTCAGCGTCCTGGTCGCCCGGCGGCACGGCTACGACAAGGTGTCGGTCTGCGGCTACCTGGCCGACGTGTACTGCCTGGGCGTCAAGCACGCCATCGGGCCGCAGGTCATGGACGAGCGCGAGCTGAGCAGCTTCCGCGAGTACTTCTTCGGCGACTACGCGGGCTGGCGGGCGGCGCCGCTGGAGCTGGCCAGGCAGATCGTCCTGGGGTCCATCGAGTACGCCAGGGGCCTGGGCTTCGAGCCGACCGGCGACTTCGCCGCCGCCCAGGGGCACCTCGGCGAGTGGGAGCCGCCCTCGGCGATCACCTTCGGCCGCGACGGCAGGCCCTGCTACGTCCCCGGCCCGGAGGACGACGCGCGCAAGGTCCTCAGGACGCTGGAGCGCACGGTCGGCGAGGGGAAGTTCGACCACCTCGCTTGACCCTGACGTCAGGGGCAGGCCGTACGGTGGCGGCATGCGAACCGGCGAGGTCGCACGCGCGACGGGGGTGACCGTCCGCGCGCTGCGCTACTACGAGCAGCTCGGCCTGGTGGTGCCCGGGCGATCGGCCAACGGCTACCGCGACTACGGCCCGGCCGAGGTCAGGCTGGTGGAGGAGATCAAGGCGCTCACCCGGCTGGGGCTGCCCGTCGAGGAGACCCGGCCGTTCCTGGAGTGCCTGGCCGCCGGGCACGCCACCGGCGACTCCTGCCCCGCGTCGCTGGCCACCTACCGGAAGGTGATCGACCGGCTCACCGAGCGCATCGACGAGCTCGCCCACCGCCGGGACCGGCTCATCGAGCAGCTGCACCGCGCGGCCGGCGACGTCTCCTCGGCCGCCTCCGCGGCGCTGACCACGCTGACCACGCTGCCCGAGGGCCTGCCCCGCCCGCCGACGACGGTGCCGCCGCGCACCTGCCCGGCATGCGCCTGCCCGCCCTCACCCTCACCAGCACCGACGGCGAGCAGGTCGCGCTGGACCGGCTCGGCGCCGGGCGCACCGTGCTCTACCTCTACCCGCTCACCGGACGGCCCGGCGTGGACCTGCCCGAGGGCTGGGACGCCATCCCCGGCGCCCGCGGCTGCACCCCCGAGGCGTGCGGCTTCCGCGACCACTTCGCCGAGCTGCTGGCGGCCGGGGTGCGCCGCGTTTACGGCGTGTCCACCCAGCCCAGCGACTACCAGCGGGAGGTGGTCGACCGGCTGAACCTGCCCTTCGCCATGCTGGCCGACCCCGGCCTGTCCCTCGCCGCCGCACTGTCGCTGCCCACCTTCGAGGCCGGGGGACAGGTGCTGCTCAAGCGGCTGACCATGATCGTGCGGGACGGGACCGTGGAGCACGTCTTCTATCCGGTGTTCCCGCCCGACAAGCACGCGGCCCAGGTGCTCGCCTGGGTGCGCGAGGCCGGCGGACCGCGGTAGCGGGGGACGGTCATTGGTGGGGGCGGACCGTGAACCACACGGTCTTCCCGCCCGCGATCCGGGTGGCGCCCCAGCGGTCGGCCAGGTGGGCGACGAGCTGCAGCCCGCGGCCCTGCTCGTCCCACGGCCCGGCGGTCCGCAGCTGCGGCAGCCGGTGGTCGTCGTCGGTCACCTCCACCAGCACCGTCTCGGTCCACACCATCCGGATCGAGATCATCCGGGTGGCGTGCCGGCGGGCGTTGGTGACCAGCTCGCTCGTCAGCAGCTCCAGGCGGGGCGCCAGGTCCGCCAGGCCCCACTCGTGGAGGGTACGGCGCAGCAGGCGGCGCACCTGGCCCGGCGCCCGGGTGTGCGGTTCCAGGAACCAGCTGGCCACGCGGTCGCTCGGGATGCCCTCGAACCGGGTCAGCAGCAACGTCACGTCGTCGCGCCGGGGATCGGCGGCCGCCCCCTCCAGCAGGGCGTCGGCCAGCGCCTCCAGCGAGCCGCCGGTGGCGCCGATCGTGTCGCGCAGCTGTTCCAGCCGGTGCTCGATGTCCAGGCCGCGGCGCTCGACCAGCCCGTCGGTGAACAACGCCAGCAGGGACCCGTCGGGGGCGGCGATCTCGGTGGTGGCGATCGGCGGCCGCCCCACGCCGATGGGCAGGCCCATGGACTCGCCGAGGTCGAGCAGGTCCGCGACGCCGTCGCCGCCGACCACGATCGGGGGCAGGTGACCCGCGCTGGCGATGGAGCACCGCCGCACGATCGGGTCGTAGACGGCGTAGACGCAGGTGGTGATCGAGTGGTCGGTCAGCCGGCCGGCCAGGTCGTCCAGCGAGCGCAGGACCTGGTCGGGCGGGAGCTCCAGGGCGGCGAGGGTCTGCACCGCCGTCCGCAGCTGGGCCATGATCGCCGCGGCCTCCAGGCCGTGCCCCATGACGTCGCCGACGACCAGGGCGACCCGGCACCCGGACAGCGGGATGATGTCGAACCAGTCGCCGCCCACGAGCATCCGGGAGTCGCCCGGCTGGTAGCGGTGGGCCAGGGTCACACCGGGCAGGTCGCGGGGCGGCGCCGGACGCAGGCTCCGCCGCAGGGTGTCGGCGATCGCGGCGTGCCGCCGTTCCTCGTGCGCCCGGTGGACGGCGATGGCGGCCACGTGGGCGAGCTGGGCGGCCAGCAGGAGGTCGGGGTCCTGGAAGGAGGCGCGTGGATCGCGCCGGGTGAGCACCGCGACCCCGGCGGCGTGCGTGGCGTCGGCGAGGGGCACGACGGCGCAGTGCTCGCCCAGCAGGACGGGCGCCGGCACGCCCTGGGCCCGCTCGCACCCCAGCCAGGCGTGGTCGGGTTCCTTGGGCCACGGACCGGGTCGCGGGGGCAGGTGCGCGGCCGTGGCGGCCAGGTAGTGGCCGTGCCGATCCGGCGGGTCGGCGGCCTGCTCGGGGTCGTGGAGGAGGTAGACGGCGGCCGAGTCGGCCACCCACGGCACCAAGGCCTGGCACAGCCGCTCGGCGATCGCGTCCGGGTCCTGGGCCGAGGCCAGCTGCCAGGTCGCCTCGTGCAGGGACACCAGCCACTCACAGTCGGGATGCATGGTCGGAGAAGGGAGGCTCACCGCCGCGCCTTGACGGTGCGCTCAGCCGGCGCGCCGACAGGTGAGGAACAGCTGGATCTCCGGGGGCGCCTGGGTGCTGGCCGGAGCGTAGGACCTCGCGTCGCTGTGCTCGACGGTGAAGCCCGCCTGCCGTACCACGTCGACCAGGTCGTCGTTGAGGTAGCCGGTCACGCGGACGGGCGCGCCCAGGAAGGAGAAGGGGACGTCGTCCATGTCGATCTCCACCATGGACAGCGACAGCCAGCCGCCCGGCGCGATGACCGAGTGGAGGCGGCGCAGGGTCCGCTCGATCTCGGCGCGCGGCAGCATGAGGAGCACGAAGTACGCCACGACCGCGTCGAACGCGCCCAGCCGGTCGTCGAGGTCGACGACGTCCATCTCCAGGAACCGCGCCTCCGGCACGTTCGCCCTGGCCAGGTCGAGCATGACGGGGGAGATGTCGATGCCGGTGACGTCCATGCCGGCGTCGGCGAACCGGCGGGCGGTGGGCAGGCCGGTGCCGCATCCCACGTCGAGCACGCGCGCGCCGGGCCTGAGCTGCTTGAGCAGCCACTCGCCCTCGGCTTCCTGGCCGTCCTTGTGCGGGAACGCCTCGTCGTAGCGGGCCCCGATCCGGTCGAACGCACCTCCCTGGAGCGCGCGGAACTCAGCCCGCGTCAACCCGTGGGCGCCGTCGGGGTGGAGCGGGAAGTCCTGCTCGGCCATGTCGCCTCGTCGGTCTCGACAGCAATTTGACTCACCACAGATAGTGGATCTTTCCGCAGGAGTCAATATATCCCCACAAACCTGCCCATTTGGGAGGCTTCATGGCAGCCCTTTCGGCCAGGACTCTGAAGGCGAGCCCTGGCCGCCTGGCAGGTCTCCGTCGGGGCCCGAAGTCAGGGCCACGAGGTCACGGGCCACGAGGTCAGGGCCACGAGGTCACGGGCCGAGGTCACGGGCCACGAGGTCACGGGCCGAGATCAGGGCCCCGACGTCACGGGTCCGAGTCTTGAGTCGCGGCCTCGGCCGTCGTCCCCTCCGCCTGCGCTCCCGCCCCGCGAGCGCGCCGGTACGGCAACTGTGCCGCGATCCCCAGCTTGGCCATGCGCATCTCGATCGCCAGCCGGCTGCGCCCGAACTCCGCCATGAGGTCCGACACGCAGGCCCCGGGGGCGGCGGCCAGCTCGCGCAGCCGTTCGTCGTCCTCCGAGCTCCACCGCAGGCTCGCGTTGCGGTGCGCCGGACGCCTGGCCTGCCGGGCCTTCGCCGCCGACGCGAGCATGCGGGCCACCACCTCCAGCTCCTCGCCCGCCACGGTGCCGCGCAGGACGGCGAGCCGCCGTCCGGAGGAGTCGGACCCGACGACGTCGACCCGCAGGTCGCCCGTGTCGGTGACGTCCGCGCACAGATCATAGGTCCGGCCCTGCTCGGCCAGGTGCAGGGCGAGTGCCTCGGGAGCCATCGGCCACCTCCGAAGGTCGGGGAGAACAACGAGCCGACCCAGGTCTATCAGCTGTCGGTGACAGAACCAGCACGCAGAGCATTCGTGCGGATTTTCGAAGAATGCCCGTTTGGGGCATATGGCGTGGAAACAGAGGGGCTCATGACGCGATGATCGCGCCATGGCCTTCAACGACCACGCCAAGAACACTGAGGTGAAGCCGTGACCGATACCTCCTGGCTCGGGCCCGCCATCGACGTCCGGCCCGTCCTCGCCGAGCAGCAGGACGCCTTCATCGACCTGTTGCGCCGGCTCGACGCCGACGAATGGAGCCGGCCGACGATCTGCCCCGGCTGGACCGTCAAGGACGTCGCCGCGCACGTGCTCGGCGACCACATCGGACGCCTGTCCATCCACCGCGACGGTTTCCATGTCCTGTATCCGCGAGAGGGCGAAGACTTCCCCGTTTTCCTCGACCGGATCAACGAGGAGTGGGTGATCGCCGCCCGCCGCATCAGTCCGCCGATGCTCATCGAACTGCTGTCGGACTTCGGGGGCCAGATCGTGCGGTTCTGGCAGACCATCGACCTGGACGCGCTCGGCGGCTCGGTACGCTGGGCGGGCCCCGGACCGCATCCCTGCTGGCTCGATGTCGCCCGCGAATACACCGAGTACTGGACCCACCAGCAGCAGATCTGCGACGCCACCGGACGAGCCGGACTCACCGACTCTCGCTATCTCGGCCCGGTCATCGACACCTTCCTGCGGGCCCTGCCCCATACGCTGCGCGACATCGCCGCCCCGCCGGGCACCGCGCTCCAGGTGGTCGTGACCGGACCCGGCGGCGGCACGTGGACCTGCGTCCGCGGTCAGGAGCGCTGGGGGCTGAACCACCGGCCACACTCCCAGCCCGCCGCACGGCTCGAACTCGACGCCGACACCACCTGGCGGCTGTGCACCCGCGGCATCACCCCCGAGCAGGCGGCGGAACGCGCTCACATCGATGGCGATCAAGACCTCGCGGCAGCGGCCCTCCGCATCGTGTCGATCATCCGGTCGCAGTGAACCGCGAGGCATGCCGATGAGTTTCGCCCGGCGAGACTGTCTATAAGACGAGGGGACGCCCGTCCTCCCGCCGCCGACCCGCAGGGAGATCACCATGCCAGCTGCCGAACCGCCGTGCTCCCGGGTCGCGGATGCGCGGTGAAACGGATGGGCCGCATCGCCGGTGAGATGTCATGAGCCGCGGCCTGGCGCTGCTCGAACGCGCCATCTCCTACACGCGCGGGAGCCTAGTGCTGGTGACGCCCGAGGACCTGACCCGCCCCACGCCCTGCGCCGCCTGGGACCTGCGCGCCCTGCTGGCGCACATGGACGACTCGCTGGCCGCGCTGAGCGAGGCGGCCGACGTGGGTGAGGTGGGGCCGCCGGGGCCGCTGCCACGGGACCGGCCCAGCCACCCAGAGGGACCCGGCGACGGCCGGGCCGGTGAGAACGACATGGGCACGCCGAGCGCACCGAGCACGCCGGGCACGCGCCCGGGCGGAGTGCCGCCCGGGCGCGCGCCCGGGCGGCTCGTCCCCGAGGTCGACGTCCTGCGCAGGCGGGCCTGCCGGTTGCTCGGCGCGTGGACGTGGGCGGGCGAGGAGGGCGCGGTGACCGTGGGCGGGTGCTCGGTGACCGCGATGACGGTGGCCGCCGTCGGCGCGATCGAGATCGCGGTGCACGGCTGGGACGTCGCCAGGGCCTGCGGCCGCGACCGCCCCCTCCCGGCGGCCCTGGCCGAGGAGCTGCTGGAGTTCGCCCCCCTGTTCGTCGCCGACGACGACCGCCCCCACCGCTTCGGCCCCCGGGTCGCCGTGGTCGCCGACGCCGATCCCGGTGATCGTCTGCTGGCCTTCCTCGGCCGGCGGCCCGCGGAGCCGGTCTAGCTCACGCGCTCGAACACCGCCAGCGCCACCGCCCCCGACAGGCAGGCGGCCGCGACGACCGCCATGACGAGCGTGTACCCGGCCGCCTGCGCCATCGCCGCCCCCGCCAGAGGCGCCAGTGCCTTGGCGAACGTGATGGGAAGCGTCAGCACGCCGCTGATGCTCGCGTAGGCGGCCGTGCCGTACCGGTCGGCCAGCAGCGCGGGCCGCGCGATGGTGCTCACCCCGAAGCCCAGCCCGAACAGCACCACGGACCCGATCGCCCCCGGCACGGTGGCCCCCACGAACGGCAGCATCGCGGCGGCCACGCCCTGCAGCACGAAGACCGCGGCCGTGACGAGCGCGACGGGCCACCGGCTGTGCAGCCCGCTGGTGACCACGCGCCCGGTCACCGACAGCACGCCGAGCAGCCCGGCCGCCGAGGCGGCGAACAGCGGCGCGTGGCCGAGCGCGATCAGGTAGCTGACCAGCAGCATGGCGATCACCGCCACGGCGCCGCTCTGCGCGAGGAAGGCGGCGGCCAGCAGCCAGAAGGGCCTTTCCCGTACGGCGGAGCCCACCGACGCCCCGGCGGGCCGGACCCGGCGGCTCCTGGGCAGGCAGGCGTGGAGCGGAACGGCGACGACCCCGTAGCCGATCGCGAGGATCACCAGCGCGGTGCGCCAGCCGTACCGCTCGACGAGGAAGCCGGTCAGCGGCAGGAAGACGCTGGAGGCGAACCCGGCCACGATGGTCACCGCGAGCAGCGCCCGCGAGCGGCGGGAGGCGTCGAACCACGCGACGATCACCGCGAAGGCCGCGTCGTAGAGCACCAGGGCCGCGGCCGGGCCGAGCACCGCGAAGACGAGGTAGAGCTCGAGCGGCGAGCGGACCTGCGACCAGGCGAGCACGGCCGCCGTGGCGACGAGCGCGCCCACGGTCATCACGGTCCGGCCGCCGCGCGCGTCCAGCCAGCGGCCTGCGAACGGCGCCACCAGCCCCGACAGCAGCAGCGAGACGGTCATCGCCCCGGTCAGCTGGGCGATGCCGGTGCCCAGCTCGCGCGCCATGGGGGTGAGGAAGACCGAGAAGGCGTAGTACAGCACGCCGAAGCCGATGGTCTGGGTGACCGCCAGGGACGCGACGAGGCCGAACCCGTCGCGGCGTGATGCCGGGGTCTTCCGCGCGGTGGGCCGCAGCACAGGGGATACCTTCCCGGGGCATGGAGCGCGGAATCCGTGATGATGGTCACTTATGGACGTTTCCTACGTGGTGACCGGTGGGGCGCGGGGCATCGGCCGCGCGATCGTGGACCGGCTGCAGGGCACGGTCGTGGTCGTCGACCGCGAGGCGCCCGCGCCGGATCCGAAGGTCATCCCGGTGATCGGCGACGCCGGCGACGAGGCGGTGGCCGAGCGGGCGGCCGACCTCGCCGAGAAGGCGGCGCCGCTGGCCGGGTGGGTCAACAACGCGGCGGTCTTCCGCGACGCCTCCCTGCACTCCAGCCCGGCTTCGGAGGTGCTGGAGCTGATCTCGCTCAACCTCGGCCTGGCCGTGGTCGGCTGCGCGGTCGCCGTCCGCCGGTTCCTGGCCGCCGGCACCGGGGGCGCGATCGTCAACATCACCTCGCACCAGGCGCGGCGCGCCGTGCCGGGGGCCCTGCCGTACGCCACGGCCAAGGCGGGGATCGAGGGCCTGACCAGGGCGCTGGCGGTGGAGTACGGCAGGCACGGCATCAGGGTCAACGCGGTCGCCCCTGGCACGGTGGCCACCGAGCGCTACCAGCGGTTCGCGGCCGAGCAGGGCCCCTGGGTGGCCCAGGAGGTGGCCAGGCTCCACCCGCTCGGCCGCCCCGCCTTCCCGGAGGAGGTCGCGCACGCGGTCGCGTACCTGCTGTCGGACGGCGCCAGCTTCATCACGGGCGCGACCGTCCCGGTGGACGGCGGCCGCACGGTCCTGGGGCTGGACCCCGAGGAACGCTAGCGGCGGCGGCTCAGCACCGCCAGGTCGATCGCCGCGGCGAGGGCGACGGCGCCGGCGATGGCCGCCTCCCAGCCCCACACCGCCTCGCCGGTCGCCTGGGCGCGGGCGAGGAAGAACACGGCGAGCAGGAGCGCCACGGGCAGGGCGATCAAGGACAGCACGCGCCGGGCCCGCACCGCGCTGCGGGCGTTGACCGGTTCGGTGCCGCGTCGGTCACGTAGCCACATGCCGGCCCCCTACCCATGGGGGCGGGGCTCAGGCCAGGCAGCGCAGCGCGGCGGCCAGGCGCGGGTCCAGCGGGTGGCCGGCCGGCAGGCGCCCCACGGTGGCCTCGACGAAGTCCGGGTACGACAGCGTCGCGCTGATTCCCTCCGCGTACACCCAGATCTGCTCGGCGGTCTGCTCCACCTGCACCTTCGCGCCCTGCTCCCGCAGCGCGAACACGCCCATCAGCATGCGCCACCGCGTCCTGTCGTCGGCCTCCTCCTCGCTCACCGGCGCGCCGACGTCGTCGGCGTGGGTGGCGTACTCGGAGTCGTAGTGGAAGGTCTGCATGTCCACCGGGTACGGCCCGGCCGCGGTCTCCAGCGTGGCGTCGCGTCCCAGCGCCCGCATGCGGCTGCGGGTCTCGCCGTTCTTGGTCCGCCACTCCTCCAGCACCTCGGCCACCGGCAGGCCGCGGCGCTGCCGTACGCACCACTCGTTGAAGCTCTCGTACCCGCGCACGCCCTCCTCGGCCAGCCGGGCGAACAGGGCGTTCACCTCGCCGTCGAGGCATGCGTGGTTGTAGAGCTCCTCACCGGCCAGGTGGGACAGCACGTCGCGCACCGACCACCCGGCGCACCGGGAGGGACGTTCCCAGCCCGCCTCGTCCAGCGAGGCGAAGAAGCGGTCCAGCCGGCCTGCCTCGGTGTCGAAGATGTCGAACGGGTCGTAGGCGTCCAGGGTTTCCTCCGTCATGTGGACGTCTCTACCCACATGCGCCGCGCATAAGGAGGCCCGGCCCCCTGCCGGGGACCGGGCTCGTGTCGTGCCTTACTCGGCCGGGGTCAGCGGTGCCAGCCGTACCAGCCGCTGCGGACCCGGACGTAGTCGTAGCCGCTGGTGGAGCCGTTCAGCTCGTCGTCGCCGTCGAAGACGGCCTTGAACGTGCCGCTCTTCCAGGCGCGGGTCTTGGCCCAGAAGCGGCCGTAGTCGTTGGTCTCGGCGCTGGCGACCCACTTCCAGCCGCTGGTGCCGCTCTTGCGGTAGTAGATGTCGACGTCCGCGTCGCCCAGGTTCTCCCAGCCGTCGTCGTTGACCTGGAGCCGGCCGGAGAAGTAGATCTTCTTGCCCTTCTTGACCGACGAGGGGCCGGCGCTGAAGTACTTGAAGCGGGTGTCGAGCTTGCCCTTGGCGGCTTCGACGACGAAGGTCGCCTTGTCGGTGTCGGTCTTGCCGGTCTCCTTGTCGGTGCCGACGACGGTGGCCTGCCAGCGGCCGACCGGGTCGTTGCTGCTGAAGGGGACGCTGAAGACCCACTTGTCGGTCTGCTGGATCTGCCTGGCCACGAGGGTCTGCACGTCGCTGTCCTTGGGCTTGACGTGGACCTCGACCTTGTCGACGTCCTGCGACGCCTCGACGACGATCTTGACCGACGCGGAGCCGCCCTTGGGGACGACGACCGGGTTCGGCGCGATGTCGGTGATCTCGACCGACGGAGCCGTCGTGGTGGCGGAGGCGGCGCCGCCCGAGACGAGCAGCGTGCCACCGGCCACGGCGGAAACCATGGCGACAGCCATCTTCTTCATGAGGGTGCTTGTTCCTCTCCCCGTTGCGTCGGCCGGCGTTCGGGAGTGCCGACCGTCTCATGACATAAGAGTCAACAAGGAGGAGAAAAGTTGCCTCTTTCCCCATAGAAATTTTTCGTAGCGATGGTGACCTGCGCAGATCCTCCCGAAAATCATTGGCTCGCCGACGATGATCGTGAAGGTCGCCGTCGCGGTTACGGGATCGCCTGTTCCGATGGATCCTCCGCTGGCGCATCGCCTCACCGACGAGGCGTTGGCGCGCTCTGAGAGGGTGATGCTGGCCGGGCGAGGCGTGCGCCGCCGGCCCTGAGCAAGATCGGACGGGCAGGGTGGGGGAGCGGGAGCGTCAGGCGGATTCCCGGATCACCAGCTCCGTGGGCAGGATGACCGGGTCGGACGGGCCGCCGGAGAACAGGCCGAGGAGCAGGCGGACCATCGCGGCGGCCTGGTCGGCCACCGGATGGCGGACCGTCGTGGCGGCGGAGGCGGCGTCGCCCGAGACGAGCAGCGTGCCACCAGCCACGGCGGAAACCATGGCGACAGCCGTCTTCTTCATGAGGGTGCTTGTTTCTCTCCCCGTTGGGTCGGCCGGCGTTCAGGAGTGCCGGACGGCATGAGAAAACCCGGCCCACAAGGAGCCGGGTGGTATGTGCCTACGAGGATACCAGGCGGGCCCGGATCTGTACGGAGGATGACCTCACCATCCTGCAGGGCGCGTGTATGGACCCACGGTTGCAGGCAGCTGGCACTTCGCCAGATCACTGGCGGTGAGCTGGTACCACCAGTGCCGTCCTACGCCGTCGGAAGCCTGGCCGCGCAGCGCGCCTGCCAGGTAGTTGGCGCTGGGGTTGACCAGTCCCACCGGTACCCGTTGTCGCGCCTGTTCGACGGGGAAGCGCAAGTCGCTGTCGTTGGAAATCACGACCGCGGCGTCAACGACCTTGGTGAGGACGTCGAGCAGCAGATGTGAGGCGACGTTGACGTCCGAGCCCTTCTCCTCCCTGTACGCATAGGAAACCATGAAGCGCGCGTTCGGCAGAGGAGTGCTGGTGGAGTCGCAGACTTGGACCGGCCAGCCCGGGCGCGTCAGGATCGGCCTGCCCGCTCGATCCCGTACGGCAAGCGGCGCATACTTCACCCGCGAGACGTAGTAGCCGAACTCGATGTGGTCCACGCTGCCGCTCTCCCGCAGGGCGTTGAGGTAGACGCCCTGGTCACGCTGGCCGTCCGGATTGTCGGCTCCATTGATGCGCGCGGTGCAATACACCACCCGTTCCACGTCGGCGCCACGCCAGTCTGCTCGCCGCGCCACGCCAGTCTGCTCGCCGCGCCACAAGAGACTTCGCCAGCGCGCGAAGGTCCAGCCAGCGCCATCCTGGGGTGCCCCGGCCGCACAGGCCTCGCGCGCCGTAGTAGAGGTTGTAACCGTCTATGTAGATTCCGACACGCATGCGGGTGACCGTATCGGAATCACGGGCATTGCGTAGTGGCTTTGTGACAGTGAGTGCCCTCAACGTGTGAGGGTGACGCCGGCCCTGAGCAAGATCGGACGGGCAGGGTGGGGGAGCGGGAGCGTCAGGCGGATTCCCGGATCACCAGCTCCGTGGGCAGGATGACCGGGTCGGACGGGCCGCCGGAGAACAGGCCGAGGAGCAGGCGGACCATCGCGGCGGCCTGGTCGGCCACCGGATGGCGGACCGTCGTCAGAGGCGGATCGGTGTACTTGGCCGCCTCGATGTCGTCGAAGCCGACCACCGCGACGTCGTCGGGCACCCGCCGTCCCGCCTGGCGGAGCGCCTGCAGCGCGCCGATGGCCATCAGGTCGTTGGCCGCGAAGACGGCGTCCAGGTGAGGGTCGTCGCGCAGCAGCTGACGCATCGCGACCGCGCCCGACTCCCGCGTGAAGTCGCCGACCGCGACGATGGACCGCCGGTCGGAGTCGCGCAGCACGTTCCGGTACCCCGTGAGCCGGTCCTGGCCGCCGATCATGTCCAGCGGGCCCGCGATGGTCGCGATCCGCCGCCGCCCAGCGGCCACCAGGTGCCGGACCGCCGCCTCGGCCCCGCCGACGTTGTCGTTGTCCACATAGGGGATGTCGACCGGTACGGCGGGCCGGCCGTACGACACCACCGGGACCCGCATGCGCGCGATCGCGGCCGGCAGCGGGTCCGCGCCGTGCATGGAGATGAGCATCGCGCCGTCGACGTGGCCGCTGGCGATGTACCTCTCCACGCGCGCGTGCGACTTGGCCGAGCCCGCCAGCATGAGCACGACCTGCTTGTCCGCCGCCTCCAGCTCGATGCTGGCCGCCCTGATGACGGTCGCGAAGAGGGGGTCGTCGGAGAAGACGCGCGTGGGGGGCTCGGAGACGACCAGCGCGATGGAGTCGGTCCGCTGGGTGACGAGGCTGCGGGCGGCCGAGTTCGGCACGTAGCCCAGCTCGTCGACGGCCCGCAGCACCGCCTCCCGGATGTGGGGCGCGACCGTGGTCTGGCCGTTGACGACACGGGAGACGGTGGCTCGGGAGACCCCGGCCAGGGCCGCCACCGCCTCCAGAGTCGGACGTTTCATCCCTTGATCCCGCCTGCCAGGAGCCCGCGGACGAAGTAGCGCTGCATGGACAGGAACACCACGAGAGGAATGATGACAGACACGAAGGCGCCGGAGGTCAGGCGCTGCCATTCGTCCCCTCTCGTGCCCGCCATCTGCGCCAGCCGTACCGTCATGGGGGCCGACTCGGCGGTGCCGCCCGCGAAGATCAGCCCGACGAGCAGGTCGTTCCAGACCCAGAGGAACTGGAAGATGGCGAAGGTGGCCAGGGCGGGCGCGACCAGCGGCAGCACCACGCGCCTGATGATCTGCCCGTGGGTGGCGCCGTCGACCCGGGCCGCCTCCATGAGCTCGTGCGGCAGCTCGGCCATGAAGTTGTGCAGCAGGAAGACGGCGAACGGCAGGGCGAAGCAGGTGTGGGCGAACCACACCTGGGCGAAGCGGCCGGTGTCGCCCAGCTCCCAGGCGGGCAGCAGCTGGATCCCGGCCACCGACACGCCTTCGGAGAAGAACGACAGCAGCGGCACCAGGGCCATCTGCAGCGGCACGATCTGCAGCGCGAAGATCCCGATGTAGATCCAGTCCCGGCCGCGGAAGTTCAGCCAGGCCAGCCCGTAGGCGGCGAAGGACGCCAGCGCCAGCGGCAGCAGGACGCTGGGGATGGTGATGACGATGGAGTTGATCAGGAAGCTGGCCAGCCGCCCGGAGGAGGACGACGTGCCGAACAGCACCTCCTGGTAGTTCTCGAGGGTCAGGTTCGGGTCGGCGAAGAACGTCCACCAGCCCGTGCTCTTGATCTCGTCCTTGGGCCGGAAGGACGACAGCAGCAGGCCGAAGGTGGGGGTGGTCCACAGCACCGCGATGAGCAGCGCGACCAGGCTGGCCGCGCGCGTGCTCAGGCGGGCGCGCACGCGCGCGGCGGCGCTGGTCGTCGGCGAAGCGTGCGTCACTGCACCCTCCTGCGCAGGCGGGTCTGGTACCAGACGATGGGGGCCACCAGCACGAACAGGAACACGGCCAGGGCCGCGCCCTTGCCGGTCTCGCCGAAGCGGAAGGCGTTGTTGTACATGTCGACCGCGATCACGCTGGTGTCGAAGTTGCCGTTGGTCATCGTGCGGACGATGTCGAACAGCTTGAGGGTGCCGATCGCCTGGGTGACCAGGACGACGATCACCGCCGGGCGGATCGAGGGCAGCGTGACGCGGAAGAACATCTGCAGCGCTCCCGCGCCGTCCAGCCGCGCCGCCTCCACGATCTCGGCCGGGATGCCCTTGATCGCGGCCGACAGCACCACGGTGGCGAAGCCGGCCTGGATCCACACCAGCACGAAGATGAGGAACAGGTTGTTCAGCGGCGGCTCCTGCAGCCACTGCCGCGGCTCGCCGCCGAGCCAGACGACGATCTGGTTGAGCAGGCCGATCTGGTCGGCGTCCTCGGGCCGGTAGGCGTAGACGAACTTCCAGATGATGCCCGCGCCCACGAAGGAGATCGCCATCGGCATGAAGACCAGCGACTTGGCCAGCGCCTCGAAGCGGGAGCGGTCGACGAGCACCGCGTAGACCAGGCCGATGCCGGTGACCAGGAGGGGCACGAGCACGACCCACAGCAGCGTGTTGCGCAGGGTCAGCAGCGCCTCGGGCTGGCTGAACATCCAGACGTAGTTGTCCAGGCCGACGAAGGTCTTGCTGTCGCCGCTCATGAACGACAGCAGCGTGGTCCGTACGGCGGGCACCACCAGCCCGATGGTCAGCAGCGTCAGCGCGGGGGCCAGCAGGATGGCCGCGTGCAGCCTGGACCTGCTGCGCATCGGCGCCCGGTCCAGCAGCAGCAGCATCACGCCGACCACGGCGAGGAAGGCGACGACGCCGAGCAGCAGCATCACCAGCTTGGGCTGCTCGGCGCCGAAGTCGAACTCGAGACCCATCAGGACTTGGGCCAGCTCTTCTCGATGTCGTCAAGGACGGTCTTGGTGTCCTTGCCGTTGATCCACGCGGTCATGCCCTTCCAGAAGGTGCCCGCGCCGACGGCGGCCGGCATCAGGTCCGAGCCGTCGAAGCGGAAGACCGTCTGGGGGTCGCGCAGGATCTCCATGGACAGCTTGTCGATGGGGTTCTGCGCGCCAGCCAGGTCGACGCCCTTGTTGGCCGACACGTAGGTGCCGAGCTTCATGCGGCCGTTGGCGTGGTCGGCGGTGGCCAGGTACTGCTGCATGGCCTTGACCTCGGGCCGGTCGGTGAAGGCGGCCACGAACTCGCCGGCGCCGAGCACCGGCTTGCTGCTGGTGTCGTTGCCCGGCAGGTAGAAGGCGAAGACGTCGCCGTCCTCGGCCACCTTGGTGCCCTCCGGCCAGAAGTTGGCGTAGAAGGAGGCCTGCCGGTGCATGGCGCACTTGCCCTCGGTGATCGGCACGCCGCCCTCCTGGAAGGCCGTGCTGGCGATCGACTTGACCGGGCCGTAGCCGCCGTTGACGTACTTGTCGTTCTTGAGGATCGCGCCGACCTTGTCGACCGCCGCCTGGACCTTGGGGTCGTTGAACGGGATCTTGTGCTCGACCCACTGGTCGTAGCCATCGGGGCCGAGGTCGCGCAGGATCACGTCCTCGATCCAGTCGGTGGCCGGCCAGCCGGTCGCGTCACCGGACTCGATGCCCGCGCACCAGGGCTTGATCCCCTTGGCCGCGATCGTGTCGCTGAGCGTCATCAGCTCGTTCCACGTCTTGGGGATCTGCCAGCCGTTCTCCTGGAACATCTTGGGCGAGTACCAGACGAAGGACTTGACGCTCGCGCCGAGTGGGGCGGCGTAGAAGGTGCCGTCGACCGTGCCGTACTTCTTCCAGTCCGGCGACCAGCCCTCGTCGGTGAGCTTCTCCACCTCCGGCGGGGCGGGCTTGAGCTTGCCGGCCTTGGCGAAGCGGGCCAGCAGGCCGGGCTGAGGGAAGAACGCCAGGTCAGGCGGGTTGCCGCCGTCGACGCGGACCTGGATCTGCGCCTCGAACTCCCCGGTGCCCTCATACGTGATCTTGATGCCGGTGCACTCGGAGAAGGTCTTCCAGTTCTCCTGGAAAAGGTCCGCCTCCTTGTCGCGGATCGGCGAGTAGATGGTCACCTTGGTGTTGGGGTGCTTGCCGTAGGCGGCGTACGGCTGGCACTCGGCCGACGCGGCATCGCCGCCGCCGGTCGCCTGGGGTGTCTCCTGGGAACTGCCGCAGCCCGTGACGACGAGCGCAAGGCCTATGGTTCCTGCCGCGAGTCGGCGCATGTGAGCCTCCGTATGGTTGGGAGCGCTCTCCAAGGTGTTAAACCCACGTCACAATGTCAATAACGGGCATATTACAGAGAGCGCTCTCTCGGTCTCATACCGGGAACAACACTCGCCCGACCACGCGGGCGTACATGCGCCCCGGGCTGGGCTCCCCGGCCAGGAACCCCGGCAGCATCGGCAGGTCCACGGCGTACGGCTGGAGCCGATCGTACAGCTCGGTCATGCCGGACGGCCGGGCCTCGGGCCGCTTGTCCAGCAGCTGGGCCAGCAGGTCGCCGAGCCCGCGCGGCAGGCCGGGGATGGCCGGCGGGCGCTCCTTGACCTGCTTTTCGAAGACGGCGTAGTCGGTCGGGCCGGTGAACAGCGGGCGCCCGGTGAGCATCTCGTGCAGCACGCAGCCGAGGGAGTACAGGTCGCTGCGCGCGTCGCACACCCCGCGCTGGATCTGCTCGGGCGCCATGTAGGCGGGGGTGCCGAGGATCTGGCCGATCCGGGTGAACTGGGCGATCAGGCCGGTGCTGTCCGGCTCGCGCAGCATGGCCAGCCCGAAGTCCAGCACCTTGACGCTGCCGTCAGGGCAGAGCATGAGGTTGGTGGGCTTGAGGTCGCGGTGGAAGATCGACAGCGCGTGGGCCGCCGCCAGCACGGCGCACGCCTGGGCGGCGATCGCGCACGCCCACGGCACCGGCAGCGGGCCGTGCTCGCTGACCACGTCGGCCACGGTGACGCCCTCGATGAACTGCATCACCTGGTACAGCCGCTGCTCGTGGGCGCCGAAGTCGTACAGGACCGGCGCGCCGGGGTGCTCCAGCCGGGCCAGGATGCGCGCCTCGCGGACGAAGCGCCGCTCCAGCTCCTCGTCCGGGAGGCTGGTGAAGCGCAGCAGCTTGACCGCCACGCGCCGGTCGAGGCGCCGGTCGTGGCCCGCGTAGACCGCGCCCATGCCGCCCTGGCCGAGGGGAAGGTCGTCGAGCACGTAGCGGTCGCCGATGACCATCTGCCCCTCCCTGCCTCGCCTGCGGCGAATGCCCCGCCCTGGCGTCGCCTGCGGAAAAACTACACCGTCAGGGACGCAGGTGACCTTCGGCGAGACCTTCGAAACCGAGGTCGACGAGCGCCTGCCCGAGCGCCGTCGTCTCCCGCAGGGCGTCCTCCAGGGCCGTGAGCCTTCTGAAGGCCTGGCCGTACCGGCGCTGCTCGGCCAGGGGCAGGCGCGGCAGGCGGGTGCGGCGGGCGTCGAAGCGGCTGGACCCGGTGGTGGTACGGCTGCCCGCCGAGCGCAGGAAGCCGGCCAGGAAGTCGGGGTCGAGCTGGGCCGGGTCCACCCGGTACAGCGTCAGGTGCGGCCCGAGGACCGAGCCGGAGAAGGTGACGACACGCACGGTCGAGTAGGACGCCACGACGTCGCCGGGCTCGACGGGCACCAGGTCCTCGCCCGGCCCGGTGCGGCCCGAGGGCGGCGTGCCGTACAGCAGGTCGTCGGCCGTCAGCACCGGCACCTCGCCGCCGTTGAGGCTCATCCGCGCCGGGGCCTGGGCGACGGTGATGAGCCCGGCCCTGACCAGCTCGCCGACCGTGGTGGCGGGGTGGTCGACCGGGCGCTCCAGCACCTTCAGGTCCGGGGGGACGGCGCTGGTGGCCAGGTAGCGCTCGCGCGCCTCGGCGAAGGAACGGCCCAGGTCGTCGCGCTGCTTGTGGCGCGCGGGGGTCAGGTCGACGTCGTCGGTGAGCAGGTCGATGATGCGGACGTTGCCCTCGCGCCGCGCCACGGCCGTGGCCGTCAGGCCGGGCCCGCCCTCCATGAGCAGCACCTCGCCCGGCGGCCGGTCGCCCGGGCGGGGACGGCGCAGCAGCCACAGGTCGCCCGCGCCGAGGCTGACCACGGCCCGCAGCGCGCCCGCGCGCAGCAGGTTGGCGCGGATGCGGCGGCCGGCCTTGCGGCTGGCCGCCGCCGGGGGCATGAGGACGACCACCGTGCCGCCCGGCTTGACGTGGGTGAGGCAGTGCTGCACCCAGGCCAGCTCCGGCTCGCCGCGCGGCGGCACGCCGTACTCCCACCTGGTGTCGCCGACCAGCTCCTCATAGCCCCAGGCCCGCTCGCCGAAGGGCGGGTCGCACACCACGGCGTCGGCCTGCTCACCGTCGAAGGCGTCGCGCCGCAGCGAGTCGCCCGCCGCCACCCGGCCGTCGATGCCGCGCAGGCGCAGGCGGGCCGCCGCGATGCGCGCCGAGGTCTCGCTCAGCTCCTGCCCGAGCGCCCGGTACGGCTCGGCCGCCAGCAGCAGCGTGCCCACGCCGCAGGCGGGATCGAGCACCGTGCCGCCCTTGGCGCCGGCCAGCTCGACCATGAGGGCGGCCAGCTCGGGGCGGGTCACCGACAGCTGCCGGGAGTGCGCCTCCAGGTAGCGCTCGCACAGCAGCTCGTAGGCCCGCGCGGCGCCCTGCTCGGCGGCCAGCTCGCTCACCAGAGCCGCGACGTCCCGCTCCAGAGCGTGATCTTGGCCGGTCAGGAGCGCCCCGGCCGCCGCGACCAGTTCACCCAACCGCAAATCTCCCGCGGCTTTCAGGCGTTGCCACACCCGATCCGCGAGCGATACCTGGTAGGACTTCCCATAGCGGCTCAGCCACGCCTCGATCTGGCGGAGCGAGAACAGAGGCTGGCTGGCCGTCCCGCCGACGGGCTGGGGGAAGTCGTCATGGCGACGGCGCCAGTTGCTGACCGCGGCCCGTCCGACACCGGCGAGCCGGGCGATGTCCCCGGCGTTGACGGTCGGGTCTTGGTTCATGAATCTACCGTAGCACGCTTGTGAAGTCTTTCAACCAATGATTTACTGGTGTCCATGAAGCACAACATCCGCTATGCCGCAGGGTCAGATGTGGGCCGCCGCAGAGAGCAGAACGAGGACGCGGGCTACGCGAGCTCGCGCCTGCTCGCCGTGGCGGACGGCATGGGCGGTCATGCGGCGGGGGAGCTGGCCAGCTCGGCGGCGATCGCCGTCATGCGGGAGCTTGACGCCAAGCTGCCGGAAGGCGGCGCCGACCTGGTGGCGGCCCTCGAAGGCGCGGTGCAGGAGGCCGGGCGCCGGCTCGTGGAGCTGGCCGAGATCGACCCGGCCCGCCGGGGGATGGGCACGACCGTCACGGCCATGCTGTTCGACGGCTACACCTTCGCGCTGGCCCACCTGGGCGACTCGCGGGGGTATCTGCTGCGCGACGGTGCGTTGTACCAGATGACCAAGGACCACACGCTGGTCCAGTCGATGGTGGACGAGGGGCGGATCACCGAGGACCAGGCCGCGGTCCACCCCCGCCGGTCGATGGTGCTCAGGGTGCTCGGCAGCGAGGGCAGGGCGGAGCCGGACATGGCGCTGCGTGAGGCGTTGCCGGGTGATCGCTACCTCCTGTGCTCCGACGGGCTCACCAACGTGCTCGGGCCGGAGACCCTGCACGAGGTGCTGACCACGCTGGCAGAGCCGGCCGCCGCCGTCCAGCGGCTCATCGACCTGGCCAACGAGGGCGGCTCGCCCGACAACGTGACCGTGATCGTGGCCGACGTCGTGGCGCCGGGGGAGGGCGAGACGACCGTCTACCGCGTGGGGGCGGGCGCCTGAGGGGAAGACCGCACCACAGGAGTTACATTTCACCTCATCCATCGACAACTTCGCGATGTTGGACATGTCCGGTCCACGGCTCACCTACAGTCGATCGTGAGCCGCGTGTCGTGTTCGCGAAGGAGTCGTCCTGGACCCCATCGGTGAAGACCTTCTCAAGGCGGCGCGCCCCGAGCTCGGATACCGGGAGAAGGGCGGCCAGCACACCAAGTTCGGCGAATGGTACGCGGATCGCTTATCCGATCCCCAGTACCGGGACGCCCCCTGGTGCGACATGTTCATCGCCTGGGCGGCGGACAAAGCCGGCGTCGCCGAGTACGTGGGACAGTTCGCCTGGACCCCCTCGCACGCCGCATGGTTCATCAAGCACGGCGCGTGGTCCGACAAGCCCGAGCCCGGCGCGCTGGTCTTCTTCGACTGGAGCGGCGGCAAGAGCTACAAGGGCGTCGACCACGTCGGCATTGTGGAGAAGGTCGAAGGCGGCAAGATCCGCACCATCGAGGCCAACGTCGACCGGGTGTGGCTGCGGCGCAAGCTGCGCGACACCGACAAGGTCGTCGGGTACGGCCTGCCGTCCAAGGTCAAGGAGACCCTGACGGCCGCCCGGCAGGACACGGGAGTCAAGACCGTCACGGTGCTCAGCGAGCGGCCCGAGGGGCCGGGAGCCGGGATCGACGGCGTGGTGATCCCGGTGGTGTTGCTGCTGGGCATGGTGCTCAGCATCGTCGTTGGAGCGCTCCGATTCACCGGCCGCCCCCGCGGCGCCCACCGCCGCTGGGTGGCTGAGCGGCCGTCCGAGGAGCGGGTGAGGCTCCACCCCTACAGTCCCGAGAAGAAGCGTGAGACCGCCGACGCTGGGAAATAGTAGGACGTCCTAGTATCTTTCGTAGAGGCACCTCACGAAGGAGTGATAGGGCGTGCACGTTCCGGCCAACCCCGTACGGTTCGTGACCGCCGCGGCGTTGTTCGACGGCCACGACGCCGCGATCAACATCATGCGGCGCATCCTGCAGACCCAGGGCGCCGAGGTCATCCACCTCGGTCACAACCGGTCCGTCGACGAGATCGTCACCGCGGCCATCCAGGAAGACGTCCAGGGCGTGGCGATCAGCTCCTACCAGGGCGGACACGTCGAGTTCTTCCAGTACCTCGTCGACCTGCTGCGCGAGCGCGGCGCCGGCCACATCAGGGTGTACGGCGGAGGCGGCGGGGTCATCGTGCCGGACGAGATCGCCCAGCTGCACGCCTACGGAGTGGCGCGGATCTTCTCCCCCGACGACGGGCAGCGCCTCGGCCTGCCCGGCATGATCAACCAGCTCATCAGCGAGTGCGACCACCCCCTGCAGGACCCGCCGTCGGTCGAGGCCGTGGTCTCCGGCGACCAGGCGGCGCTCGCGCGGGCCATCACCCTGATCGAGGCGGGCCGGGCGCCCGCCGAGCTGGTGGAGGGGCTGCGCGCGGCCGGGCGGGCCGCGCCCGTCCTCGGCATCACCGGCACCGGCGGCTCGGGCAAGTCGTCGCTGACCGACGAGCTGCTGCGCCGCTTCCGCCTCGACCACGACGACAAGCTGCGCATCGCGGTCATCGCCATCGACCCCACCCGCCGCCGGGGCGGCGGCGCGCTGCTCGGCGACCGCATCAGGATGAACGCCCTGGGCGCGCAGACCTACTTCCGCTCCCTGGCCACGCGCGGCGCCGCTTCCGAGGTGCCCGCCCACCTCGACGACGTGATCATGGCCTGCCGCGCCGCCGGATACGACCTGGTCATCGTGGAGACGCCCGGCATCGGCCAGGGCGACGCGGGGATCGTGCCGCACGTGGACGTGCCGATCTACGTGATGACGCCCGAGTTCGGCGCCGCGTCGCAGCTGGAGAAGATCGACATGCTCGACTTCGCCGAGGCCGTGGTGATCAACAAGTTCGAGCGCCGCGGCGCCGAGGACGCCCTGCGCGACGTCCGCCGCCAGCTGGTGCGCAACCGGGGCGCCTTCGGCGTCTCGCCCGAGGAGATGCCGGTCTTCGGCACCATCGCCGCCCGCTTCAACGACGAGGGCGTGACCGCGCTCTACCATCACCTGCGCGGCCTGCTCGTGGACAAGGGCCTGCCCGCCGGGCCCGGCCTGCTGCCGCAGGTCTCCGGGCGCACCTCGCGCGTGGCCAAGTCCATCATCCCGCCCAGCCGCGTGCGGTACCTCGCGGAGATCGCCGAGACCGTCCGCGCCTACCACGCGGAGACCGAGGCGCAGGTCGAGATCGCCCGGCGGCGCCAGCAGCTGGCCGCCGTCCGCGAGCTGCTGGGCGAGGACCCCGCTCCCGCGCCCGCCGGGGGGACCGGCATGGGCGCCGCCGCCGTGGCCGCGGCGTCCCGTACGGCGGGCGGCCAGGGCGGGCGCGTCGGCGAGCTGCTGCGGCAGGCCGAGGCCGAGCTGTCGGAGGAGAGCAGGCGGCTGCTGGAGGAGTGGCCCGAGCTCAGGCGGCGCTACGGCGCCGACGAGCTGGTCGTGAAGGTCCGCGACCGGGAGATCCACACGCCGCTGTGGCGCGAGACGCTCAGCGGCAGCCGCATCCCCCGCGTGGCGCTGCCCCGCTTCGAGGACCACGGCGAGCTGCTGCGCTTCCTGCGCAAGGAGAACCTGCCCGGGCGCTTCCCGTTCACCGCGGGCGTCTTCCCCTTCAAGCGGGACGACGAGGACCCCACGCGGATGTTCGCGGGCGAGGGCGACCCGTTCCGCACCAACCGGCGCTTCAAGCTGCTGTCGGAGGGGCAGCCCGCCACGCGGCTGTCCACGGCGTTCGACTCGGTGACGCTCTACGGGCACGACCCCGACGTGCGACCCGACATTTACGGAAAAGTCGGGACTTCGGGGGTGTCGGTGGCGACCCTCGACGACATGAAGGTCCTCTACGACGGGTTCGACCTCACCGCGCCGAACACGTCCGTCTCGATGACCATCAACGGGCCCGCGCCGACCATCCTGGCCTTCTTCCTCAACACCGCCGTCGATCAGGCCCTGGAGCGCTTCGAGGCCGAGCACGGGCGCAAGCCGTCCCCCTCGGAGGAGCAGGAGATCCGGGCGCGCGTGCTGTCCACGGTCCGCGGCACGGTGCAGGCGGACATCCTCAAGGAGGACCAGGGGCAGAACACCTGCATCTTCTCCACCGAGTTCTCGCTGCGGATGATGGCGGACATCCAGGAGTGGTTCATCAAGAACAAGGTCCGCAACTTCTACTCGGTGTCCATCTCCGGCTACCACATCGCCGAGGCGGGCGCGAACCCCATCACGCAGCTGGCGTTCACGCTGGCCAACGGGTTCACCTACGTCGAGGCCTACCTGGCGCGGGGGATGAAGGTGGACGACTTCGCGCCCAACCTGTCGTTCTTCTTCTCCAACGGGATGGACCCGGAGTACTCGGTGCTGGGGCGCGTCGCGCGGCGCATCTGGGCCGTCGCCATGCGCGAGCGGTACGGCGCGGGCGAGAGGTCGCAGAAGCTCAAGTACCACATCCAGACCTCCGGGCGGTCGCTGCACGCCCAGGAGATGAACTTCAACGACATCCGGACCACCCTGCAGGCGCTCATCGCGATCTACGACAACTGCAACAGCCTGCACACCAACGCCTACGACGAGGCGGTCACGACCCCGACCGCGGAGTCGGTACGGCGGGCGATGGCGATCCAGCTGATCATCAACCGCGAGTGGGGCCTGGCGCGCAACGAGAACCCGCTGCAGGGCTCGTTCATCATCGACGAGCTCACCGACCTCGTGGAGGAGGCGGTGCTGCAGGAGTTCGAGCGGCTGTCGGAGCGGGGCGGCGTGCTGGGGGCCATGGAGACCGGCTACCAGCGGGGCAAGATCCAGGACGAGTCGATGCTGTACGAGACCCGCAAGCACGACGGGTCTCTGCCGATCATCGGGGTGAACACCTTCAGGAACCCCAACGGCGACGAGGAGGCGCCTCGCAAGCTGGAGCTGGCCCGGGGAACGGAGGAGGAGAAGCAGTCCCAGCTGCGGCGGCTGGCGGACTTCCACGCGCGGAACCGGGAGGTGGCCCCCGCGGCGCTGCGGCGGCTGCGTGAGGTCGCGATGTCGGAGGACAACGCCTTCGAGGTGCTCATGGAGGTCTCCCGGGTGTGCTCGCTCGGGCAGATCACCGAGGCGCTGTTCGAGGCCGGTGGGCAGTACCGGCGCAACGTGTAGGGGCGCCGCCGGGTGGGCTTCTGGGCATCGTGTGGACGGCCGCTGAGGCCGCAGGACGTGCGGGCTAGGATCGGGCCGTGGCCTTGACGGCGAACGACGTCGACCGGTTCGAGGCCTCCAGGCCGCGCCTGGAGGCCATCGCCTATCGCCTCCTCGGCTCCGCCGCGGAGGCCGAGGACGCCGTGCAGGAGACGTTCATGCGCTGGCTGGCCGCCGACGTCGACCGCATCGAGGTCCCCGAGGCCTGGCTGACGAAGGTCCTCACCAACCTGTGCCTCAACCAGCTCACCTCCGCGCGGGCGCGCCGCGAGACCTATGTGGGCCAATGGCTTCCCGAGCCGCTGCTCGCGGGCGACCCGATGCTCGGCCCGGCCGACACCGCCGAGCAGCGCGAATCGGTCTCGTACGCGGTCCTCGCCCTCATGGAGCGCCTGTCCCCGGGCGAGCGGGCCGTGTACGTGCTGCGCGAGGCATTCGACTACTCGCACCGGGAGATCGCCGAGATCCTCGACATCACCGAGGCCGCCAGCCAGCAGACCTTCCGCCGCGCCAAGAAGCGCGTCGCGGACGGCAAGGCCCGCACCCGGATCGACGAGGCCGCCGCCCGGCGGATCGTCGAGGAGTTTCTCACGGCCGCCACCAGCGGCCGGATCGAGCCGCTCGTGCGCCTGCTCACCGAGGACGCCACCTCGATCGGCGACGGCGGCGGGAAGGTCCCGGCCCGCGCCAAGGCGATCGAGGGGGCGGTCGCGGTCGCCAGGTTCCTGCGGGGACTGTTCGAACCCAGCGAGTCCAAGCGCGCCATGGTCGGCGGCACGCCGGAGGTCTACGCCTGGACCGCCAATGGCGACCCGGCCGTCGTGGCCGTCGTGGACGGCCGGGTGGTCGCCGTCATGTGCCTGGAGGTCACCGCCGAGGGCATCGCCGCGTTCCGCAGCCAGCTGAACCCCGACAAGCTCCAACGCGCGACCGCCCGCTGGGCGGCCACCGACCACGGGGAGCCCCTGTTCACCGTGTTCTGACCGTTGCATGAGGCGGCGTGAGCCTGCGCGAGGCTGTGTGAGGCGATTCACATCGCGTTCCTGTCAGGAAACCCCGGGCCGCCCGGTTCAAGGGGCAAACCAGCGTGAGACAGGAGCGAGGAAATGCAGCACCGCATCGTCGTCCTCGGAGCCGGATACACCGGCGCCTTCGCCGCCGGCCGCCTCGCCAGGCGGCTCCGGCGCGAAGACGCCGCCATCACCCTCGTCACCGCCGAGCCGGACTTCGTCGAACGTGTCCGCATGCACCAGCTGGCGACCGGCCAGGACCTCAAGCCCCGGCCGCTCAGCGAGATGTTCGCGGGCACCGGCGTCGAACTGAGGCTGGCGAAGGTCACCGGCGTCGACGTCGACCGCAAGACCGTCGCCGTCACCGGCGCCGACGGCGACGGTGAACTCGCCTACGACACGCTCGTCTACGCCCTCGGCAGCGGCTGGAACCCCCGAGGCGTCCCCGGGACCGCCGAGCACGCCCATGAGATCGCCAGCCGCTCCGGAGCGCTCCGGCTGCGCGAGCGCCTGGCCCGCCTCGACGCCGGGCAGGCCGTGGTCGTCGTCGGCGGCGGCCTCACCGGCGTGGAGGCCGCGACCGAGATCGCCGAGGCCCGCCCGGACCTCGACGTCGCCCTCGTCGCCCACGGCGGCCTCGGCGACTGGCTCTCGCCCAAGGGTCGGGCGCACCTGCGGAAGACCTTTGGCAAGCTCGGGATCACCGTGCACGAGCACACCGCCGTCACCGGCGTCGAAGCCGACCACGTCACCACCGCCGGCGGCGAGGCCATCCCGGCCGCGGTCACCGTGTGGACCACCGGCTTCGCGGTCCACCCGATCGCGAAGGCGACCGCCCTGGAAGTCACCGGCACGGGCCAAATCGTGGTCGACGAGACCATGCGCTCGGTCTCGCATCCCGACGTGTACGCCATCGGCGACGCGGCCATGGCGATGGGCCCCGGGGACAAGCCGCTGCGGATGTCGTGCGCCTCGGGCATTCCGACCGCGTGGCAGGCCGTCGACGCGATCGTGGCGCGCCTGACCGCCGGGAAGCTCCCGAACGTGCCGATCCGCTACTTCAACCAGTGCATCTCGCTGGGCCGCAAGGAGGGCTTGATCCAGTACGTGACCGCCGACGACCGCGCCTTGCCGGGGGCACTGACCGGACGGCTCGCCGCCGTCTACAAGGAGCTGATCTGCAAGGGCGCCGCCTGGGGCGTCGCCAACCCGACGTTCGGGCTGCCGGCCAGGCGCCGCCGCGTCGCGCGGGCGCAGGCCGCGACGGGCTCGGCCGTCAAGGCGTCGGCGTAGAGCCCAGGAGTCTCCTCCATCCGGCACAGCCGAGATGGGCGGATTGTGCGGGGTGGTGCAAGAGCCCTCTCCTTCGATCCTTTACCTTCGGTAGCTCCCAGGAGACGAGAAGGGCGGCGAAGGGTGAACTGGCTCATTCATGACTACCGAGAGGACGATCTCGCGGCCGTCGTGCACCTGATCGACAGCACCGCCGGGCTCGGCCAGGAGTCGGTGTACTCGCTGGCCGAGTGCATCGGCGCGCTGACGTCCCGGCAGCCGGCCGTGGTGGCGGTCCACCAGGGCGTCCCGATCGGGGCGGCGCTCGCGCACGTGGCCGGGGAGCGGGCGTGGGTGATGCGCATCGCGATCGCCGCGGCGTGGCGCGGGCGCGGCCTGGCCAGCGCGCTGCTGCGCGAGCTGGAGCGGAGGCTGATCGACGCGCGGGTGCGGCGCATCGCCTACGTGCTGCCCGAGGAGGAGCTGATCGGCGAGGGGCTGGTGAAGGCCGGCTACACCAGGCGTCCCGCGGTGGCCTACTTCGAGAAGACCGAGCCCGCCGTCGGCCTGGGGGCGAACCTGCTGGCCGAGCTGGGCGGCCGCGTGCTGCCCGGCGACCTGTGGGACAGGATGGCCGGCATGGAGGTGGAGAAGGACCTGATCGAGAAGCGGATCGTGCTGCCGCTGGCCGAGCCGGAGCGCGCCGCGCGGCACGGCGTGCGCCCGCCGCGGGCCATCGCCATGTTCGGTCCTCCCGGCACGGGCAAGACGACCTTCGCCCGGGCGATCGCCTCCCGGCTCGGCTGGCCGTTCGTCGAGCTGCTGCCCTCCCGCCTGGCCGACGACGGCAACCTGGCGGCGGCCCTGCGCAGCGCCTTCGCCCAGATCGCCGAGCTGGAACGGGTGCTGGTGTTCATCGACGAGGTCGAGGAGATCGCGGCGGTGCGCGGGGACCGCCCCGGCTCCGGCGGCCACGGCATCACCAACGAACTGCTCAAGCTGATCCCCGGGTTCCGCGAGCGGGACGAGCGGCTGCTGGTGGTCGCCACCAACGCCATCAGCTCGCTGGACCCGGCATTCCTGCGGCCGGGCCGGTTCGACTACGTGGTGCCGATCGGCCCGCCGGACGCGGCCGCCCGCTCGGCGATCTGGCGGCGCTACTCCGCCAATCGGGCCGACGTGGACCTGGACACGCTGGCCGCCGCCAGCGAGCTGTTCACGCCGGCCGACATCGAGCACGCCGCGAGGATCGCGGCGCAGGCGGCCTTCGAGCGGGACCTCGCGACCGGCGGCGACCCGGACGGCCCGGCCGGCGCCGGCACCGCCGACTACCTGTGGGCGATCGGCCAGTGCAAGCCGACCGTCACCCCGGCGATGATCGAGCGGTTCACGGCCGACATCGCCTCCCACGCCCGGCTTTGACGCACGCCGCCCGTTTCGTTGAAGAAAGGCGTTGAAGAAGGGCGTTGAAGAAGGGCGTTGAAGAAAGGACACCTCGCATCTCATGCAGATCCCGCCGCCGAATCGCGCTCTGCTGAGCCGGCTGCTGCCGGGCGTCGAACCGGAGGACCTCACCGTCCGCCAGGGGCAGTTCCACCAGGTGGTGATCGGCGCGGACCGTGTCGTGTGCCTGCCCCGCACCGCTGCGGCGGCCGCGCGGCTGCCGCAGCGGGCCGCCGTCCTGCGCCTGCTCGCCGGGCTCGATCTCGGCTTCGCCACGCCTCGGCCCCTGGCGGAGGGCGGCGCTCACGGCACGGACGAGCCGCCGTTCCTCGTTCTCAGCGGCGGTGCACGGCGATCTCGGTGCCGAGAACGTCCTCTGGGAGTGGGAGGACGGGCTGCCGCGGCTCAGCGGGGTGATCGACTGGGACGAGGTCGCGATCGGCGATCCCGCCGAGGACCTGGCGGCCGTGGAGGCCGGTTACGGCTCGCGTTTCGCGCATCGGGTCCGCACGCTGGGCGGCTGGCCGGACAGCACGACCACCCGCATCGCCGCCATCCGCGCGACCTTCGCCCTCCAGCAGGCCCTGTCCGCGCACCGGGACGGCGACGCGGAACAGCTGGCGGACGGGCTGGCCGGCTACCGCTGAAGGCGTCCCCTTAGTTGGCGGCGTGGAGGAGCGGCTCGCCGCGCAGGTAGCGGGCCACCTCCTCGGCGACGATGGCCGCCGCCTTCTCGGCCGTCTGCCTGCTCGCCCCCGCCAGGTGCGGGGTCATGACGATGCCGGGAGTGGTGAGCAGCCGCGAGTCCTTGGGGACGGGCTCCTCGGGGAAGACGTCGAAGGCCGCCGCGAACAGGTGCCCGGACTCCAGCGCGTCGCAGACCGCGTCGTAGTCCACGAGGCTGCCGCGGGCGCAGTTGACCAGCACCGAGCCGCGGGGCATGGCGGCGATCTCGGCGGCGCCGATCATCCCGGCGTTCTCCCTGGTGGCCCTGGCGTGCAGGGAGACGATGGTGGAACGCGACAGCAGCTCCTCCAGCGGGACGCTCACCTCCGGCACGTAGGGGTCGTGGACGAGCACGCTCGCCCCGAGACCCGCCAGCATCGCCGCGACCTTCCTGCCGATCGCCCCGTAGCCGACCAGGCCGACCACGCCGCCCTCCAGCTCCGGACCGACGCTGTCGTAGCGGTAGTAGTCGCCCCGCCAGGTGCCCTCGCTGAGGTCGGCGTGCGTCTGCGGGATGCGGCGGACGGCGGCCAGGATCATGGCCAGCGTGTGCTCGGCGGTAGCCGTGGCGTTGCGGCCGGGCGCGTAGGTGACCTTCACGCCGTGGCGGGCGGCGGCCTCCAGGTTGGCGTTGACGGGGCCGCCGCGGCCCACGCAGAACAGCCTCAAGGCGGGCGAGGCGGCCAGGATGCGCTCGGTGAGCGGCGCCATCTGGGTCACGCAGATCTCGACCCCGCGCAGCGCCTCGATCATCTCCTCCTCGCCGCCCGACGCCTCCGCCACCTCGGCCACCCGGCCGAAGGGCTCCACCGGCCAGGGCAGGGTGAGCTCGACGACGTCCAGGTCGGCCGCGACCCTGGCCCGGACGGCGTCGACGAGCAGGCGGTTGAGGACGAAGTGGTCGCCGGCGGCCAGCAGCCGGACCGTCATGCCGTACCTCCTCGGTGGAGCGGGGTGTTGTACTCCAGGACGGCCGCGTGCCCGTCCTCGAGCTTGATCTCGGTGAGCGCGGTGTTGCGCAGGAAGGGGAAGACGCGCCGGTACTCGCGCAGCGGGATGCCGATCAGCCGGCACAGCGCCAGCCGGATCGCCGTGGTGTGGGCGACGACGAGGACGCGGCCGCCGGGGTGCCGGACGGCGATGTCGGCCAGGCATTCGGTGAAGCGCTCCGCGGCCTTGACCGGGTCCTCGCCGCCCGGCAGGTGGCAGGCGACGGGGTCGGCGTGGAAGGCGTCCAGCGCCTCGGGGAAGCGCCGCGACATCTCGGTCCTGGTCAGCCCCTCGGCGTCGCCGAAGTCGAGCTCGCGCAGCCGTTCGTCCACCTGCGGGACCAGGCCGGTGCGCTCGGCGCTGGCCTGCGCGGTGACGCGCGCCCTGGACAGGGTGGAGGTCCAGATGCCGCTGAGCCGGGCCGTACCGGCCCAGTCGGCGAGCTGCTCCGCCTGCCGCAGGCCCCGCGGGGTCAGGGCGATGTCGCTCACGCCCGCGTAGCGGTTCTCGGCGTGCCAGACCGACTCTCCGTGGCGGACCAGGACGAGGCGGGTCATGGGCGTGTCCTCTCGATCGCGTGGGCGGCGACGGCCTCCTGCAGCCAGCCGCGGCGGGCCAGTTCCTCCACCAGGCGGACGTACGGCTCGGCGAAGCGCCCGGCCGCCTCCGGCCGGGGGTCGACGGTCCGGCGGACGCGCACCATCCGGGCGGCGACCTCGGCGGCGTCCCGCCCGGCGGAGGCGGCGAGCACGGCCATGCCGAGCGCCGGTTCGGCGTTCTCGGGCAGGATGACCGGGCGGCCGAGGATGTCGGCGCGCAGCCGGCACCAGTAGTCGCTGCGCGTGGCGCCGCCGGTCAGCGTGAGCGGGCCGTCCACCGGGGCGCCCAGCAGGTGGAGGTAGTCGAAGCAGAGCCGTTCGACGAACCCGACGCCCTGCAGCAGGGCGGCGAAGTGCTCGGCTTCGCCGGACGGCTCGCCCAGCAGGAAGCCGCGCGCCGAGGGCGCCACGAAGGGGAAGCGCTCCCCGGCCGAGACCAGGGGGTAGGCGACGACTCCGGCGGGCTCGAAGGCCGCGGCCGCCCGGTCCAGCGCGGCCAGGTCACGGCCGGGGAAGTCGCGCGAGATGACGCCGGAGCCGGTGCTGGACGCCCCGCCGGGCAGCCAGTCGCCGTTGGGTGCCCTGTGCGAGTAGACGACGCCGAGCGGGTCGCGGATCGGCTCCCGCGTGACGCCCTTGAGGACGAGGGTCGTGCCGAGCACGGAGTTCCAGCTGCCGACCGTCAGCGCGCCCGCGCCCAGCTGGGCCGCGCAGCCGTCGGTGGTGCCGGCGACGACCGGGGTGCCGGCGGGCAGCCCCGTCGCCTCCGCCGCCTGCGCGCACACCGTGCCGAGCGGCGTTCCGGGCCGGACGAGGCCGGGCAGCAGGCCCTCCGGCACGCCGAGCGCGTCGAGCACCTCGGCGGGCCAGCGCTCCTCGACCAGGTGGGCGCCGGTCTTGAGCGCGTTGCCCAGGTCGGTGGGGACGTCGTGGCCGACCAGGCGGCGGTTGACGAAGTCGCTCTGGTGGGCCAGCCGTGCTCTGCCGTCCCGCGCGGCAGGGCAGGCCCGAAGCAGCCACAGGAGCTTGGGCAGCGCCCAGGCGGCCTGCATGCGCCGGTAGCCGAGCTCGGCCCAGACCTCGCCGCCGACCTCGTTGATCCGGTCCACCTCGGCGGCGGCGCGGGTGTCGTCGTACATCAGCGCCGGGGTCAGCGGCCGGCCGTCGCGGTCGGCGAGCAGGATCGTGCCCGAGGTGGCGTCGACCGCCACGCCGCGCACCTGCGCCGGCGGCACCTCGGCCAGCGCCTCGCGGCAGGCCAGGCCGACCGCCCGCCACCACTGCTCGGGGTCCTGCTCGTGGCGGGGGCCGTCGCGGCGGCCGGTGAGCGGCCGCGTCCCCAGGCCGGCGACCCGCCCGTCGCCGGTCACCGCGAGCGCCCGGACGCTCTGGGTGCCCAGGTCGATCCCGATCCAGACGCTCACGGCCGCCCCCAGGTCGCCGCCACCGTCTCCCGGATCTCCAGGAAGCGGGCGTAGTGGGCGTCGTAGTCGTGGCGGGGCTCGAAGGCGTCCCTGATGCGTGCCGTGCCGGGATCGCCGCCGGTCGCCAGCCTGCCGAGCCGGTAGGCGCCGCGCGCGCCGGCCTCGGCGTCCGCCGACCGCAGCACCCGCAGCCCGGTCACGTCGGCGATCAGCTGCGTCCACACCTCGCTGGCCGCCCCGCCGCCGCACACCCGCAGCTCCCGCGGGCGCTCCCCGGCGGCCTCCAGGCAGTCCCTGATCACCAGGCTCAGGCCTTCCAGTACGGCTCGCGCCACGTGCTCGGGCCCGTGCTCGACGGTCACGCCGTGGAGGGATCCCCTGGCCCGCGGGTCGAGGAACGGCGCCCGCTCCCCGGCGGGCGACAGGTAGGGAAGGAAGGTCAGCCCGTCGGCCCCCGGCGCGGCGCGCAGCGCCAGCCGTCCGAGCTCCTCGGGGTCGCGCAGCCCCAGCAGGGCGCGGGCCCACTCGATCACCTCGCCGCCCGCCAGCGTCGGGAAGACCCTCAGGTGCCGGTACGGCAGGCCGAGCGCGACGGTGCAGCCGACCGGCTTGTCCCCGGGCTCCGGGCGATCGGTGACGATCTCCGTGCAGAGGGTCGTGCCGAGGATGCCGCACGCCTGACCCGGCTCGGTGACCTCCAGGCCGATGGCGGTGGCGGCGATGTCGTAGGGGGCCATGACGACCGGGGTGCCCGGCGGCAGGCCCAGCTCGCGCGCCGCCGGGCCGGTCAGGGGGGCGACGCGCTCGTCGTCGCCGAGGAGCCGGGGCAGCAGCCGCTCGGCCCACGGCATGCCGTACAGCTCCAGCAGGGCGGTGGAGAACCGGCCGGTGCGCAGGTCGGTGAACGGCGCCGAGCCGTCGGAGGTGTCGACGGCCGGCAGCCCGGTGAGCCGGGAGAAGATCCACCCGCCGCAGGTGAGCGCGGCGGCGGAGCGTTCCAGGCGCTCGGGGTCGTGCTCGGCCAGCCAGGCGAGGACGGCGTTGGGCAGGCCGGGAAAGGTGAGCGAGCCGTTGACGGCGAAGGCCCGGTCGAGGATCCCTTCGGCCGCCCAGCGTTCGACGATCCCGGCGGCGCGGCCGTCGTTCCACAGGATGGCCGGGCCGGTGGGCTCGCCGTCGGCGCCGACCAGCCAGCAGCCGTCGCCCTGGGCGGTGACCGCGACGAACTCCACGTCGCCCACCACGTCGGCGGCGGCCTCGCGGACGCACGCCGCCACCGCCTCCCACACCGCGGCCATGTCCTGCTCCGCCCAGCCGGGCCGGGGCCGGGACACGGCCGTCCGGCGGCGGGCGATCGTCACCTCCGCGCCGCGGGTGTCGTAGGCGACGGCCTTGATGAGCGTGGTCCCCGCGTCCACGCAGACGACCGCCATCAGGCCCGCCCGTGCGAGACGCGCGAGCGGCGCGCCACCGAGTCGACCGCCACCGCCAGCAGCAGGACCGCGCCTGTGACCATGAAGCGGAAGGAGGAGTCCAGGTTGAGCAGCGTCAGCCCGCTGGAGATGGCCTGGATGACGACGATGCCGAGCAGCGCGGCGAAGGCCGTGCCGCGCCCGCCGAACAGGCTGGTGCCGCCGATCACCGCGGCGGCGATGGCGTTGAGGTTCACGTCGCCGCCGCCGCTGGCCTGGTTGACCGCCGCCAGCCGGGCCGCAGCCAGCACGCCGCCCACCGCCGCGAACGTCGAGCACAGCACGAAGACGCTGGTGTAGACGGCTTTGACGTTGATGCCGGCGCGGCGGGCGGCCTCGGCGTTGCCGCCCACGGCGTACATGGACTTGCCGAAGCGGGTGCGGGACAGCACGTAGTGCATGACCAGCACCAGCCCGAGGAACAGCACGAACATCCAGCCGACGCCGCGGGTCTGGTTGAGGTACCAGACCACCGCGCCGACGCCCACGAGGAGCGCGGCGCTGCGGGCCAGCAGCAGGTTGACGGAGCGGGCCGACAGCCCGGCGCGGCGACGCCGCCGGGCGTGCAGGTGACCGCTGAGGAACAGCCAGACGGCGGCCACCACGACCAGGGCGTAGGACAGCCAGGGCGGCAGGAACGCCAGCTGGGCGAAGGCCACCAGCGAGGAGTCGAACGGCAGGTTGATCGAGCCCTGGGCGCCGAGCACGTAGAGCTGGACGCCGAGCAGTCCCAGCAGCCCGGCCATGGTGATGACGAAGCTCGGCACGCCGAAGCGGTTGAGGATCTGCCCGTAGATCCAGCCGATGACGGCGCCCAGCGCCAGCGCGGCCAGGACGGCCACGACCGCGGGCATGCCCTTGCTGACGAACAGCACGGCCATGACCGCCGAGGTCAGGCCGCCGGCCGAGCCGACCGACAGGTCGATCTGCCCTACCAGCAGGACGCAGACGACGCCGAGCGCCATGACGCCGACCGGCACCAGCTCCAGGGTCAGGTTCACCAGGTTGGTGCTGGACAGGAAGATCGGGTTGAGCAGCTGGAAGACCGTCCCGATCACCAGCAGCCCGATGACGACGGGCAGGACACCGAGGTCGCCGCTCCTGACGCGGTCCAGCATGCCCTCGGCGGCGCCCCGCACGCCGGCGCGGCCGATGAGCCGCTCGTCCAGCAGGTCCGTGGGTGTGCTCACGACCGCAGCCCTCCCGTGTTCCCGGAGACGTTCCCGATGGCGTTCCCGGAGGCGTTCCCGATGGCGTTCTGGGTGGCGCCGGTGATCGCGGCGACGATCTCCTCCTCGGAGACCTCGTCCGCGGCGAACACCCCGTTGTTGCGGCCGAGCCTGAGCACGGCCACGGTGTCGGCCACCGCCTTCACGTCCGCCATGTTGTGACTGATCATGATGACGCCGAGCCCCTGCTCGCGCAGCCGCCTGATGAGGCCGAGCACCTCGGCGGTCTGCGCCACGCCCAGCGCGGCGGTGGGCTCGTCGAGGATGACGACCTTGGGGTCGGCCAGCAGCGAGCGGGCGATGGCCACGGTCTGCCGCTGGCCGCCGGACAGGGAGGCGATCGGGGTGCGCACCGAGGGGATCTTCGCCGACAGCTGCCGCAGCAGCTCCCACGAGCGCACCTCCATCGCCACGTCGTCGAGCCGGTAGGGGCCGAGCTCCTGGCCGAGGAAGAGGTTCTCGATCACGTTGAGGTTCTCGCACAGCGCCAGGTCCTGGAAGACCGTGGCGATGCCCAGCGCGTGCGCGTCGGCCGGGCCGGCGATGGTGACCTGCCGGCCCTCGAAGGTGATCGTCCCCTCCGTCGCGGCGTGCACCCCGGAGAGGATCTTGACGAGCGTCGACTTCCCCGCGCCGTTGTCGCCGACCACCGCCACGACCTCGCCCCTGCGCACGTCGAGGTCGATGGCGGTGAGCGCGGCCACGGCCCCGAAGGTCTTGGTGATGCCGCGCAGCGACAGGACCGTGCCGGACATCTACTTGATTCCCAGCTTGTCGCAGGCGGCCTTGTACTCGGGCGTGCACACGTCGGCGGCCTTGAGCGCGCCCTCGGGGCCGAACATCACCTCGGCCACGTTCTCCTGCGTGACGACCGTCGGCTCGAACAGGGCCGAGGGCGTGTCGAACAGGGTGGTCTTGGCCTCGGGCTTCTTGCCCTGGACGAACTGGTAGGCGACGTCGGCGGCGGCCTCGGCCACGATCTTGATGGGCTTGGAGATGGTGTTGTACTGGTCGCCCGCGATGACGCGCTGGATCGCGGCCAGCTCCGCGTCGTTGCCGGTGACCGGCGGCACCTTGGCGCCCGCCGCCTTGAACGCGGCGATCGCGCCGCCGCCGGTGCCGTCGTTGGCGGCCACCACGCCGGCGATCTGGCCGGGGAACTGCGCGATCTGGCCGCTGACCCACTCCTGCGCCTTGTTGGGCTGCCAGCCGGGGGTGTCGTACTCGGCCAGGACCTTGAAGCCGCTGGGGTCGACGCCCGCGTGGATGCCCTTCTTGATCAGCTGGGCGGCGGCGTCGGTCGGCGAGCCGTTGACCACCAGCAGCCCGCCCTCGGCCTTGGTCTGCTTGAGGTGGTCGACGAGGGACTGGGCGATCGAGGAGCCGATCTTCTCGTTGTCGAAGGAGACGTAGTAGTCGGCCTTGGCCTTGGGGATGGGCCGGTCGTAGGCGATGACCGGCACCTTCTGGGACTGGGCGGCCTGGACGATCGTGGCGGCGGCCGCCGAGTCGACCGGGTCGATCACGATCGCCTTGACGCCCTGGGCGAGCATCGCGTTGGCCTGCTGTTGCTGCTTGGCCGCGTCGGCGTTGGCGTTCTGGTAGAGCACCTCGCAGCTGGGGCACAGCTGCTTGATCTTGGCCTTGAACAGCGGGGCGTCGTAGAGCTCGTACCGGGTGGAGGCGATGTCGGGCATGAGGAACGCGATCTTCGCGTTCTGCGCGCCGCCGCTGTCGCCCGATCCGGTGGCGCTCTGGGTCGAGCCGCCCGACGAACACGCGGCCAGCGCCATCAGGGCCGCGGCGGAGACCGCCAGGCCACGCTTGGGGACCCTCTTCATTGCAGCTCCTCGAACCTTCTCAACAGGCTGTCGCCGATGTGAGGAACCCAACATGACATCTCAGGAACGTGTCAAGTATCTGAGAGAACGCACACATCAAGTTGTTATAAATCTAAAGATCATCCCATGACGTGCTGCTGAACAGGGGATGTTAGATTTATCGCCGACATCACAGGATCGGAAGGACAGGCACGTGGCAGACGGCGAGACGGCGCTGAGCCCCCGGCAACGCCGCGACCAGATCCGCCAGCGGGTCCAGCAGGAGGGCTTCGTCCGCATGGAGGAGCTCGCCGAGAGCTTCGGCGTGAGCGTCATGACGATCCACCGCGACGTCGACGTGCTGCAGAGCGAGGGCTGGCTGCGCAAGGTGCGCGGCGGCGCCACCGCCCAGCCCTCCGCGCTCTACCACGGGGATGTACGGCACCGCATGCAGGCCATGGCGCGGGAGAAGCAGCTGCTGGCCGAGGCGGCGGTCACCATGGTCGAGCCCGGCATGTCGGTGATGCTCGACGAGAGCACCACGGGCCTGGCCGTCGCCGCGCTGCTGCCCGCCAGGGGGCCGGTCACGGTGATCACGAACTTCCTGTCGGTGATCAACCAGCTTGCCGGGGAGCCCAACGTCGACCTCATCGCGCTCGGCGGCGCCTACTACCCGGCCTACGACGCCTTCCTCGGCATGCGCACCACCGACGCCATCCGCTCCCTGCGCGCCGACGTCCTGTTCGCCTCCACCACGGCGGTCACCAACGGCTCGTGCTACCACCAGTCGCAGGAGACCGTGGCGGTCAAGCGGGCGATGATGGACTCGGCCGACCGGCGCGTGCTGCTGGTGGACCACAGCAAGTTCGCCAAGCGCGGCGTCCACCAGCTCGCCCCGCTGACCGCCTTCGACCTGGTGATCGTCGACGGGGGCGCGGGGGAGGGCGAGCTGGCCCCGCTGCGGGCCCAGGGCGTCACGCTGCGCGTCGCGCACTCCTGACGGCGGGCCGGCGCGGGATGGAATGATCGGGCCCATGGTGACCGAGTTCGACCTCGACGCGGGCGACGGCCGAGTCCTGCACGCCTACGACACCGCCGGGGGCGGTGGCGGCGGCCTGGCCGTCTTCTGGCACCACGGCACCCCGAACATCGGCGCGCCGCCCGAGCCGCTCTTCGCGGAGGCCGGACGGCTCGGCATCCGCTGGGTGTCCTACGACCGGCCGGGATACGGCGGCTCCACCCCGCGTCCCGGCCGCGACGTCGCCTCGGCGGCCGGGGACACCCGTGCCGTCGCCGACGCGCTGGGCATCGAGCGGTTCGCGGTCATGGGCCATTCCGGTGGAGCCCCGCATGCGCTGGCGTGCGGCGCGCTGGCGCCCGACCGGGTGATCGCGGTGGCCGGCGTCGCCGGGCTGGCGCCCCACGACGCCGAGGGGCTCGACTGGTACGCGGGCATGGCGGCCTCCGGGGTGGCGTCCCTGCGCGCCGCCGCTCAGGGGCGGGCGGCCAAGGAGGCCCACGAGGCGTCGGGCGCCGAGTACGATCCGGAGTTCACGCAGGCCGACCACGCGGCACTGAAGGGGGCGTGGTCGTGGTTCGGCAAGGTCGTGGGACCCGCCTTGCAGGCCGGTCCCGGCGGGCTGATCGACGACGACCTCGCCTATGCCGCTCCCTGGGGATTCGACCCGGCCCGGGTGGCCGCCCCGGTCCTGCTCATGCACGGCCGGGAGGACCGGGTGGCGCCGATCTCGCACAGCAGGTGGCTGGCCCGCCGCTGCCCCTCGGCCGAGCTGCGGGAGTACCCGGACCGGGGGCACATCTCCGTTCTCACCGCCGCGGCGGAGGCCCTGGCGTGGCTGCGCGGGCACGCCGCGTGATCGGACGGCCGCCCGCCGCAGTATCGTCGTCGAGTGTCCGATCCGCTGCGCGGTGGAGGTGACCGGCGTGAACGAGATGGATCTGCGCCACCTGAGGCGATGCGTGGAGCTGGCCGCGGAGGCGCTGGCGAAGGGCGACGAGCCGTTCGGCTCCGTGCTCGTGTCGGGCGAGGGGAAGGCGCTGGCCGAGGGGCACAACGAGGTGGCCTCGGGCGACCGCACCAGGCATCCGGAGTTCGAGCTGGCCCGGTGGGCGGCGGCGCACCTGACGCCGCAGGAGCGGGCCGCCGCCACGGTCTACACCTCCGGCGAGCACTGCCCCATGTGCGCCGCCGCGCACGCCTGGGTGGGCCTGGGGCGCATCGTCTACGCCACCTCCTCCGAGCAGCTGTCGGCCTGGCTGGCCGAGCTGGAGGTGCCGCCGCCCCCGGTGCGCCCGCTGCCGATCCGTGAGGTCGCCCCGGGCATCCCGGTCGAGGGGCCGGTGGCGGAGCTGGCCGAGGAGGTGCGGGAGCTGCACCGCCGCTTCCACCGGGGCTGAGGGGCGCGGGGCGCGGATGATCACGACGCTCGCGGTGGAGAACTACCGCTCGCTGCGCCGGGTGGTCCTGGAGCTGTCCCAGCTCACGGTCGTCACCGGCGCCAACGGCAGCGGCAAGTCCAACCTGTACCGGGCGCTGCGCCTGCTCGCCGACGCCGCGCGCAACGGAGCGGTGGCCGCGCTGGCGCGCGAGGGCGGGCTGCAGTCCACGCTGTGGGCGGGACCGGAACGGCCGGGCGGCGCCGTACGGCGGGGCGAGCACCCGGTGCAGGGCACGGTCCGGTCCGGGCCCGTCAGCCTCAAGCTCGGCTTCGCGGGCGACGAGGCCGGTTACGCCGTCGACTTCGGGCTCCCGATCCCGGGTGAGGAGCTCTCGGCGTTCAACCACGACCCGGAGATCAAGAGCGAGGCGGTCTGGGGCGGGCCGATCCTGCGCCCGGCGACGCTGATGGCCGAGCGGCACGGGCCGGCCGTACGGCTGCGCCGCCCCGGCGGCTGGGACCGCCTGCCGTACCGGATCGGGCCCTTCGACAGCATGTTCACCGAGGTCGCCGACCTGGACCTGATCATGGTGAGGGAGCGGATCAGGTCGTGGCGCTTCTACGACCACCTGCGCGCCGACGCCCAGGCGCCGGCGCGCGTGGCGCAGATCGGCACCCGGACCCCCGTGCTGAGCCCCGACGGTGCCGACGTGGCCGCCGCGCTCCAGACGATCATCGAGGTCGGCGAGCCGGAGGCGCTGCACAAGGCCGTCGGGGACGCCTTCCCCGGCAGCACGGTGGAGATCGTCCAGCTGGGCGGCGGGCGGCTGGAGCTGACGCTGCGCCAGCACGGCCTGCTGCGCCCGCTGACCGCCGCCGAGCTGTCCGACGGCACGCTGCGCTACCTGCTGTGGGTGGCCGCGCTGCTGTCCCCACGCCCGCCGGCGCTGCTGGTGCTGAACGAGCCGGAGACCAGCCTCCACCCCGACCTGCTGGAGCCGCTCGCCGACCTGGTGGCCGCGGCCGCCGCCACCACGCAGATCGTGCTGGTCAGCCACGCGCGGCCGCTCGTCTCGGCGCTGCGCGAGCGCGGGGCGCGGACGATCGAGCTGGTCAAGGAGTACGGCGAGACGGTCGTGGCCGGGTACGGCCCGTTCGACGGCCCACCCTGGAGCTGGCCGAAGCGCTAGATCGCCTGCCCAGTATGATCCGCCAGGGCGAAGACTCATCCCTGGAGGAATCATGTCCACCATCACGTTCAAGGGCAATCCTGTCACCGTGGGCGGCTCGTTCCCGCGGCCGGGCGACTCGGCTCCCGCGTTCCGCCTGGTCGGCAAGGACCTGGCGGACGTCACGCTCGCCGACTTCGCCGGGAAGAAGAAGGTGCTCAACATCTTCCCCAGCGTCGACACCGGCGTGTGCGCGGCCTCGGTCCGCCGCTTCAACGCGGTCGCCGCCGAGCACCCCGACGCGGTCGTGCTGTGCGTCTCGGCCGACCTGCCCTTCGCGCAGAACCGGTTCTGCGGCGCCGAGGGGCTGGAGAACGTGGTCATGCTCTCGCTGATGCGCGGACGCGAGTTCCTCACCGACTACGGCGTGGCGCAGGAGTCGGGTCCGCTGGCGGGGCTGGCCGCGCGCGCCGTGGTCGTGCTGGACGCCGACGACAAGGTCGTCTACTCGGAGCTGGTGCCGGAGATCACCCAGGAGCCGGACTACGACGGCGCGCTGAAGGCGCTGGAGGCCTGAGCGATCGACACGTGCGGGCCCGCGGGCGACCTCACCCGCGGGCCCGCTTCGGGGGAACTTCGGGGACGGGTCTAGGCTCGGGATAGTCGGCTTCCGCGAGGGAGGGCTCGGCGCATGAAGGACGATCTCGGGACCGAGGTGAGGGTTCCGGACACGGTGGAGCGGATCGTGTCGATCGTGCCCTCGCTCACCGAGTCGGTCGCCCACACCGGCAAGCTCGTGGGGGCCACGAAGTGGTGCACCCATCCGCCCGGCCTCGACGTCGTCAGGGTGAAGGGCACGAAAAATCCGGATATCGAGGCGATCAAGCGCCTCCGTCCCGACGTCGTGCTCGCCAACTTCGAGGAGAACCGCGACCCCGACATCCGGGCCCTGCGCGAGGCGGGCATCGCGGTCTGGGTGACGAGGATCCGCACCGTCGAGGAGGCGTTCTCCTCGCTGGCCCGGATGTTCGAGCACGCCTGCCGTACCGGCAGGCCCGCCTGGCTGGAGGAGGCCGAGCGGGTGTGGGCGGCGGTCCGGCCCGGCCCCAGGCGGACCGCGGTCGTGCCCATCTGGCGGCGGCCGTGGATGGTGGTGGGCAGCGGCACGTTCACCGGCGATGTGCTGCGCAGGCTCGGCGTGGACAACCTCTACGAGGATCACCCGGAGCGCTACCCCAAGGTCCCGCTGGAGGAGCTGGTCGCCCGGCGGCCGGACCTGGTGGTCCTGCCGGACGAGCCGTACGCCTTCAGCGCCGACGACGGCCCGGAGTGCTTCCCCGGCCTGCGCACCGCCCTGGTCAGCGGGCGGCACCTGACCTGGTACGGCCCGTCCCTCGTGGAGGCGCCCGAGGTGCTGGGGCGCATGATCGGCCGTTAGCCGGGTAGCCGGGGCCTCGTGCGGCTCGAGGACTGGTTTCTGACCGAAGAGGAGCGCGGCAACCCGGCCACCAGGCTGGAGCCGTGGACCACCGGCAACCTCGTGCGCCCGCTCATCCACGGGGCCACCTACTTCCGCGAGCTCAAGCGCTGCGTGGACGCCCTGGAGAAGGACGATTTACTGCTGTTCACCGACTGGCGCGGCGACCCCGACGAGCGGCTGACCGACGGGGGGCCGGGCGTGGCCAGGGTCATGGCCCAGGCCGCCGAGCGCGGCGCGCTGGTGCGCGGCCTGATCTGGCGCTCCCACCTGGACCTGATGCGCTTCAGCTCGGCCGAGAACCGCCACCTGGGCGAGGACATCGAGGCGGCGGGCGGGCAGGCGCTGCTCGACACGCGGGTGCGGGCGGGCGGATCGCACCACCAGAAGTTCGTGATCATCCGGCACGACCGCCGCCCGCAGGACGACGTGGCCTTCGTGGGCGGCATCGACCTGTGCCACAGCCGCCGCGACACCGCCGAGCACCTGGGAGACCCGCAGGCCGCCCCCATGCCTAAGGTGTACGGCCCGCGCCCGCCCTGGCACGACGCGCAGGTGGCCATCCAGGGCCCGGCGGTCGCCGAGGTGGAGAAGGTCTTCTGCGAGCGCTGGGAGGACCCGACGCCCGAGACCCGTCAGCCGCTGCGCCGGCTGCGCGACCACATCGAGCACCTGGACGACGAGCCGCCGCTGCCCAAGCCGGGCCCGCCTCCGGCGGAGTGCGGCCCGCACCCCGTGCAGCTGCTGCGCACCTACCCCTACAAGCGCCCGGCCTACCCGTTCGCGCCGATGGGGGAGCGCAGCGTCGCCCGCGCCTACCGCAAGGTGCTGCGGCAGGCCCGGTCGCTGGTGTACCTGGAGGACCAGTACCTGTGGTCCAGGGAGGTGATCGAGCCGTTCGCGCGGGCCCTGGAGCGCCACGGCGACCTCCGGATGATCATCGTGGTGCCGCGCCACCCCGACCAGGACGGCTGGCTGGCCGGCGCGGCGAGCCTGATCGGCCGGGTGGACGCGCTGGCCAGGCTCAAGCAGGCCGGGGGAGACCGGGTCGCCGTCTACGACCTGGAGAACGAGGAGGGCACCCCCATCTACGTCCACGCCAAGGTGTGCGTGGTCGACGACACCTGGGCCACCGTCGGCTCCGACAACGTCAACCTGCGCTCGTGGACCTACGACTCCGAGCTGAGCTGTGCCGTGCTGGACCACGACTTCGCCCGCTCGCTGCGGCTGACCCTGGCGGCCGAGCACCTGGGCGTCGACGAGGCGCCCGGGGAGGACGTCTTCGAGGCGTTCGCCGAGTGCGCCGCGCGGCTGGAGTCCTGGCACCGCGGCGGGCGCAGGGGCCCCAGGCCGCCGGGACGGCTGCGCCCGCACTCGGCACCCGAGTTGACCAGGACGCGCCGCATGCTCGCCTTCCCGCTGTACAAGCTGGCCGTCGACCCCGACGGGCGGCCCCCGGGATGGAGGGAGTTCTGATGCCCGACCGGTCCGGCCTCGCCTTCGGCTTCAACCTCGGCGTCGCCTCGGCCGTCGCCATGGCCGTGCTCGTGCCGTTCACGCTGCTGGCCCTGCTGGTGAAGGTGGCCTTCGAGCCGCTGCACTGGCTGGACAAGTCGGTGGCGGGCCAGATGCACGACTACGCCGTGACCAACCAGGACCTCACGCGGTTCGTCGCGGTCTGGACCGATGTCCTCGGGCCGTGGCCGTGGCGGGTCGCGGTGCTCGGCATGGCCGCGTGGGCGGCCCTGCGCGGCGCGCGGCGGCTGGCGATCTGGGCGATCGCCACGATCACGGTGGGCGGGCTCACCGGCGGGCTCCTGAAGATCATCACCGATCGGGCCAGGCCCGCCTTCCCCGACCCGGTGGCCCTGGCGCCGGGCGAGTCGTTCCCGTCCGGCCACGCGCTCACCGCCACGCTGGGCGCCGGGGTCATCGTGCTGATGCTGCTGCCCGTGCTGCCGCGCCGGCTGAGGATCCCCGTCTGGGCGGTGGCGGCGTTCCTGGCCCTGTCGGTGGCCTGGACGCGCGTCGCCCTCGGCGTCCACTGGGTCAGCGACGCCCTGGGCGGCGTGCTGCTGGGCGTCGGGGTGATCGCGGCGACGACGATCGGCTTCGAGCGGTGGCGGCGCGAGAGCGGCCGGCGGCCGGCCGAGCCGTACATCGAAGGTGTGGAACCCGAGGCAGCCGAGGAGATGTCCCATCGCTGAGTACCTGCGCACCCTGTTAGCGCCTCTCGTCACACTGGCCGTGGTCACCTTCGGGGTGGGCAAGGCCGTCACCGGGCTGGGAACCCCCGAGGCCGCGCCCATGCGCGAGCTGGCACGGGCCCGTACGCCCCTGCTCGACACGCTGAGCGACATCGGCTCCAGCCTGTCGGACACGCCGTACGTCGTGGCCATGACCGCGATCGCGGCGATCGCCTTCCGGCTGGCGTTCAAGCGCTGGCGGGAGTCGGTGTTCCTGGTCGTGGCGGTCTGGTCGCAGTCGCTGGTGTTCCTGGCCACCACCGAGCTGGTCGGCAGGAGCCGGCCCGAGGTGCCGCACCTGGACCCGGCGCCGCCCACCTCCAGCTGGCCCTCGGGCCACGTCAGCGCCGCGGTCTGCTTCTACGCCGGGGTCGCGATCGTGCTGACCCTGCACACCCGGCGCCCGTGGCACCCGCTGTGGTGGGCCGTCGGGACCTTGGCGCCGCTCGCGGTGGCCCTGTCGAGGCTCTACCGCGGCATGCACTACTTCTCCGACGTGCTGTGGGGGGTGCTGCTGGGCGCCGTGTGCCTGGCGGTGGCGGTCCGCGCGGTGCTGCTCAGGCGGAGCGAGCCAGCTCGGCGTCGACCGTCTCCGGCGCCAGCACGTGCTCCATCACCATGACCGCCGTGCCCACGATCCCCGACCGCTCGCCCAGCGCGCTGGTGGCGATCTCCAGGTTCCGCGTGGTGTACGGCAGGCTGCGCCGGTAGACGCTCTCGCGGATGCCCGTCAGGTAGTGCTCGCGCGTCTCGGCCATGTCGCCGGCCAGCACCAGCACGCCGGGGTTGAGCAGGCTGACGGCGGTCGCCAGCACCACGCCGAGCGTGCGGCCCGCCTCCTGGACGCGGGCGATCGCCGTCGGGTCGCCGGCCTGCACCAGCCGCACCACGTCGCGGCTGGACTCCTGGCCCAGGTCGGTGGCGATGGCGTTGCCGCTGGCCAGCGAGGCCACGCAGCCGCGCGAGCCGCAGGTGCACACCCGGTCGTCGGTCTCGCGCAGCCGTACGTGGCCGATGTTGCCCGCCGCCTCGTCCACGCCCCGGTAGATGCGGCCGTCCAGGACGATGCCGGCCCCGATCCCGGTGGAGACCTTGACCAGCAGCAGCGAGCGGGTCTCGCGCCAGCGCGCCCACCACTCGCCCAGCGCCATGGCCTTGGCGTCGTTCTCCACCAGGATCGGCACCGCCTCCAGGGCGGGCGCGTCGAACATCTCCCTGACCGCGTCCTTGATCGGATGGTCGTCCCAGCCGGGCATGAGGAAGGACCTGATCACCCGGCCCGAGGTGTGGTCGACCGAGCCGGGCAGGTCCAGGCCGATGCCGCGGACCTGGGTCTTGTCCCTGCCCGTGCGGTCCAACAGGCGCTGGAAGGCCTGCCGTACCCAGCTCATCACCCGATCGGGGCCCAGCTCGATGCGCATCTCCGTGTACTCCTCCGCCAGGGGGCGCGCGGCCAGGTCGGTCAGCGCCGCCCTGGCGTGGCTGGCGCCGAGGTCGGCGACCAGCACCAGGTGCCTGGTGGAGTCCACGTCGAGCACGCTCGGCGGCCTCCCGCCACCGGAGGACGCGACACCGGACTCGTGGATGTATCCCGCCTCGATGAGCCGGTCCACCCGCTCGGTGATGGTCGACCGGGACAGCCCCGTGAACTCGATCAGTTCTTTGCGGGTACGGCAGGAGCCCTCCCTGATGAGCTGGAGGACCTGCCCTGCCGTCAACATCTCCTACCCCTTCTCTGCTCCCGCCGTGAGCCCCTCGGTGAGAAGCCGCTCGCCGGCGAAGAACACCACCACGATGGGCAGTGTCAGGACAACTGATCCTGCCATGAGCACGGTCGTCGGGATCTCGATACTGCCGGCCAGCTGCGACAGCCCCAGCGAGACGGTCCACCTGTCCCTGCGCTCCACGAGGAAGAGCAGGGCGAACAGGAACTCGTTCCACGCGATCATGAAGGCGTACAGCCCCGTGGCCATGAGCGCGGGCTTGGACAGCGGCAGCACCACCCGCCAGATCGTGGAGATACGGCTGCAGCCGTCGATGGCCGCCGCCTCCTCCACGCTGGCCGGGACGGTCTCGAAGTAGTTGCGCAGCATGTACACGGTGACGGGGACCGTCTGGGCGATGTAGACCAGGATCAACCCGGGCAGCGAGCCCCGCAGCCCCAGCATCGTGAACAGCACGAACAGCGGGATGGCCAGCACGATCGCCGGGAACAGGTACACGGCCAGGAACAGGAAGTGCACCTGGCGGCGGCCGAAGAAGCTCAGCCTGGCCACCGCGTACGCGCCCGGGATCGAGATGAGCAACGTGATCACGACCGAGGAGACCGCCACGATCGCGCTGTTGCCCATGAACGTCAGGAAGCCCTGCCGCGTCAGGACGTCCTTGTAGGTGTCGAGGGTGAGGCGGTCGGGCAGCAGCGAGCCCGGATCGAGGATGAGCTCCTGGATGTCGCGGACCGACAGCGTCACCATGTAGAAGAACGGGAACGCGGTGGCCAGGAACAGCACGGCGATCGTCACCGGCCTGAGCACCCGCAGCAGGCTTCTTTCGAAGGCGTCTCTGCTCACGCCGTCCTCTCCTCCGCCTTGCCGAAGAACCGCAGGTACACCACCAGGAAGACGACCAGGACCACCGCCAGCACGATGGCCTGCGCCGCCGAGGCGCCGATGTCGTCGCGAGCGGTCAGGAAGTTGTAGACCCGCACGCTGACCACCTCGGTGCCCGCGCCGCCGCCCGTCAGCAGGTAGACGTCGTCGAACTTGGTGAAGGTGAAGACGAACCGCAGCACGCTGAGCAGGGCGATGATCCGCCACAGCTGCGGCATGATCACGTAGCGGAAGCGCTGCGTGGGCGTCGCCCCGTCCACCGTCGCCGCCTCCTCCAGCTCGTGGGGCATCGCCTGCAGGCGCGCCAGGATGAACAGGAAGGCGAAGGGGAAGTACCGCCACGCCTCGAAGGCGATCACGGTGAGCAGGGCGACGGGCACCTGGACGCCCAGGAAGGTGCCCCTGGCCTGGCTGAGGAACGCGATCGGCTCGCTGAGCCAGGTGTTGACGATGCCGTACTGGGGGTTGAGCATCACCTCCCACAGGAAGGCGACCGCCACGACGGGGGCGACGTAGGGGATGAGGATCGAGGCGCGCACGATCGTGCGGCCCTTGAACTTCTCTCGCAGGGCCAGGGCCGCGACCAGGCCGATCGCGATGGACAGCGCCGTCCCGGCGATCGTGTAGATCAGCGTGTTGGCCAGCGCCGACCAGAAGCCCGGCTCCTCCAGCACGTAGGTGAAGTTCTCCAGCGTGTAGTTGCCGAACAGGCCCGCCCGCCTGATGTTGATCAGGCGCACGTCCTGGAAGGCCAGCATGATCGCCCACAGCAGGGGGAGGACGACCACCACCAGCGTGATGAGCAGAGTGGGGGAGATGAGCAGGAGGCCGGCCCGGCCCTCCTGCTCTCTCAGGGTCCTGCTCTTGGTCATCCGCGGATCCCGCGCTTGATGGTCTCGACCTCGCTCTTGGCCTGCTGGGCGGCCTGCTGCGGGGTCAGCGAGCCGTCGACGACGCCGCTGAGCGCCTTGGGCACGGGCAGCTCGCCCATCGTGGCGCCCACGAGCTTGCCCTGGCCCTGGGGGATGCCCCAGCGTGCGAAGGTGTCGGGGCTCTTGCGCAGGGCCTCCAGCACGTCGGCGGGGTAGATCTCGGCCAGCGGCTTCTTGGTGTTCACGCCTGCGGGCAGCTTGTTCCACGCTTCGGCGAAGGTGGTCCTGGTGGGGAACTTGCCCTCGGGGGCCATGCCGATCCAGCGCTCGTAGCCCTCGTTCATCATGTAGGCGACGAACTTCTGGGCGGAGTCCTTGGCCGCGTCCCGGGTGATCACCCAGGAGACGATCTCGCCGTACTGGGCGGGCGCGGTCCCGTCGGGGCCCTTCAGCGCGGTCACGACGCCGGTGTTCTTGGCCAGCCACTCCTTGTCCTCGCGGCACTCGGGGCAGGAGGGCAGCGCGTCGTTGCGGAGCGAGGCCATCTCGTCGAGGATGAACGACGACCAGATGGTCATCGCGGCCTTGCCGGAGAAGTAGGTCGCCCGCGTGGTGTCGACGTCCTGCTTGCCCTTGACCGAGTAGTTCTTGGCCAGGTTCGAGTAGAACTCGAAGGCCCTGACGCACTGCGGGGAGTCGAGGGTGACGGTTCCGGCCTTGTCCACCAGCTCGCAGCCGTTGGCCAGGGCCACGTGCTCGAAGCTCTGCGCGGTGAAGGAGTCCTTCGGCGCGATGGCCAGCGTGATCCCCGCGACCCCGCCGGCGTTGAGCTCCTTGGCCGCCGCCTCCAGCCGCTCGTAGGTGTCCGGCGGCTGCAGCCCGGCCTTGTCGAACAGGTCCTTGCGGTAGAGGATCAGCTGCGCCCACCCGTCGCTCGGCACCGCCAGCAGCTTGCCGCCGGAGGTGTTGAGCTCCAGGGCGCGGGCCGAGAAGGTGCTGCGGCCGAGCTGGTCGACGACCTTGGCGGGGGTCTCGGTGTCGAGCAGGTCGTTGGCCTCCATCTCGCGGACGGCCGTCAGCGGCAGCGCGCCGATGACGTCGGGCAGCTCGCCCGCCGCGGCGGCGGCGGTGAGGGTCTGGCTGAACTGGTCCTCCGCCACCCCGACGAGCTTGACCCTGATCCCGGTCTTCTGCGTGAACTGGTCGGCGATCTGCTGCTGCACGGTCATGCGGTCGGCGAGGTTCTCCTCCGTCCACACCGTGATCTCGTTGGCGGCCTGCCGGTCCTCTTCGCCGCCGCCGCACGCGGCCAGGCCGGCGGCCAGCAGCGCGGCGGAGAGGACGGCGGTTACCTTGTGGGGCATGGCACGCTCCTCCGTACTCGAGGGCCGCCCCGCCGCACCCCGGCGAGGCTCCCTCTCCCAGGTGATGTGCCGCACTTACCCCATGACAAGCGGGCGCAACGTGCGGTAGGCGATACCGAGACCGCTTTGCACCCGACTCGTGCTCCCGCTCCAGACGGGGTCCTCGTGCTCGACCGACACGACGCCGTCGTAGCCGCCCTCCTGGAGGGCGTCGATCACCCGGACCCAGTCCACCTGGCCCCGTCCGGGCACCCGGTAGCGGTACCAGCCCTTCTCGCCGCTGACGGGCCCGTAGAAGCCGTAGCGGTCCAGCTTGCCCGGCAGGATCTCGGTGTCCTTGGCCTGCACGTGCGCGATCTGGGAGACGTACGGCACGGCCGCCGCGACGGGGTCGATGCCGAGCGCGACCAGGTGTGAGGGGTCGTAGTTGAGCTTGAGGCCGAGCGTGAACATCCACTCCCACAGCTCGGGGGAGTAGGCCAGGTTGCCCGGGTAGCCGTCGGGGTGCCACGACTTCATCGGGCAGTTCTCGATCATCAGCGTGACGCCGTGGCGCCTGCCGTACTCCACCAGCGGGCCGAAGACGTCGGCGGCGAGCTTGAGGTTGTCGGCGACCGTGCGGGCGGGGTCGCGCCCGATGAAGGTGCCCACCAGAGGGCAGCCCAGCGCGGCGGCTGCGTCGACGCACCGCATGAGGTGCTCGTTGACCTCGCGGTGGAGCAGGTTGTTCTCGTAGTAGGCCAGCGCCGAGAGCGTCAGGCCGGTCTCCTCGAAGATCTTCGCGACACGGGAGTACTCTGCTTCGTCGAAGGCGTCGGGTCTGATGTGATTTCGGTCATCCGTTGTGGGCCAGGCGGCGACTTCGAGCGCTTCGAAGCCCTGGCCGGCTGCCCAGTACGCGATGTCGCAAAGGTTGCTTTCCGGAAGACACGCTGTCAGGAATCCCAATTTCATCATGCTACCCTCCGACGAAAGCCGTAGACTTGTGAGTATCACCGGCGCAACTATCGCTTGACGAGACGCGCTAAATCCTTAACTTTTGTTTGATCAAAAAGCGTAAGTGTGGGCTATGCACGTCATAACTATTGAACAGCCCGGCGTCGTCAGCGTGCGCCTGGAACGCTCCCAGCCTCTCCAACCGGGCACCGTGCGAGTCCGCACGATCTACTCCGGCGTGTCCGCGGGCACCGAGCTGACCGCCTACCGGGGCACCAACCCCTACCTCAGCCGCAGGTGGGACGCCGAACGGCGGCTCTTCCTCGAGGGGCAGACCCACAGCTACCCGCTCGCCGGCTGGGGCTACCAGGAGGTCGGCGAGGTCGTCGAGGCCGCCCCCGACGTCGTCGACCCGCCCGTCGGCAGCCTCGTGTGGGGCATCTGGGGCCACCGAGAGGAGGCCGTGCTCCCCGCCGAGAAGCTGGCCGGGCACATGCTGCCCCCCGGCGTCGACCCGCTCGTGGGCGTCTTCGCCCGCGTGGGCGCCATCGCGCTCAACGCCGTCCACGCCGCCGACGTGCACCTGGGCGACCAGATGGCCATCTTCGGCCAGGGCGTCATCGGCCTGCTGGCCACCCGCCTGGCCCAGCTCAGCGGCGCCAGGGTGGTCGCCGCCGAGGGCATCCCCGCCCGGCTGGAGCTGGCCAGGCAGTTCGGCGCCGCCGAGGTCTTCGACGTGCTGACCGGCTCGTGCGCCGAGTTCGTGCGCAAGCGGATCGTCGGCGCCGACAGCGCCATCGAGCTGAGCGGCACCCACGCCGGCCTGCACGAGGCCATCAGGACCGTACGGCAGGGCGGCCGCGTCGTGGCGGCCGGCTTCTACCAGGGCGAGGGCGTCGGCCTGCGGCTGGGCGAGGAGTTCCACCACAACCAGGTCCAGCTGGTCTCCAGCCAGATCGGCGGCGTGGCCTCCTGGCTGGCGCACCGCTGGGACGTCGAGCGCCTCCAGCGCACGTTCATGGAGCTGGTCTACCGGGGCGAGGTCGACGTGCGCAGGCTGGTCACCCACGTGACCCCCGCCGGGCGCGCCGCCGAGGCGTTCGACCTGCTCGACAATCACGCGGCCGACGTGCTGCAGCTCGTCTTCACCTTCGAGGGGACCTCATGAAGCTCGCCGTCCAGGAACAGCTCCTGCCCGGGCGGACGCTGCAGGAGAAGTTCGCCTTCGCGCTCGAGGCCGGCTTCGACGCCATCGAGCTGCGCGGCAAGGGCGACTTCCACTTCGCCGGGCGGCTGACCGAGCTCAAGCGCGCGCTGGCCGACGGGGTCGTCATGCCGACGGTGTGCGTGGACATGCCGCACTTCATCGGCGACTTCGACCCGGCCAAGCGCAAGGACGCGGTCCAGCAGCTCAGGTCCCAGCTGTCGGTCATCGCCGAGCTGGGCGGCATCGGCGTGATGACCCCCGCCTCGTGGGGCCAGTTCTCCCGCCGCCTGCCGCCGTTCGAGCCGCCGCGCAGCGCCGAGGAGGATCGCAAGGTCCTGGCCGAGGCGCTGGGCATCCTGGGCGAGCACGCCGCGCGCAACGGCGTGCTCATCATGCTCGAGCCGCTCAACCGCTACGAGAACCACATGGTCAACACCCTGGCCGACGCCGTCTCGTACTGCGCCATGGACTCCATCAGGGTCGCCGGCGACACGTACCACATGAACATCGAGGAGGACGACCCCTGCCGCTCGCTGGCCGACGCCGCGCCGTACCTGGCCCACATGCAGATCAGCGAGTCCAACCGCAACCAGCCCGGCACCGGCCACATCGACTGGGGCGCGCAGCTGGCCACGCTCGACGCCGTCGGCTACGACGGCTACCTCGCGCTGGAGTGCAGGCTCCGGGGCGAACCGGAGATCGTCCTCCCCCAGACAGCAGCCTTCATCCGAAAGTTCCTGTGATGATCCTTCGAGATGCCGTCCGTGTGCTGGTCGCCAACTGGGACGGCAGCTACACCGTTCCCTCCCGGCGGCTGTACCCCCACCAGTGGAGCTGGGACTCGGCCTTCATCGCCATCGGCAACGCCCACTGGGCGCCCCGCCGGGCGCGAGCGGAGCTGCTGAGCCTGTTCGGCGCCCAGTGGCGGGACGGCCGGGTGCCGCACATCGTCTTCAACCCCGCGGTGCCCGAGGGGGCCTACTTCCCCGGGCCGGAGTTCTGGGAGGTGCGCGCCCCCTCGGGCAGCGCCACCTCCGGCATCGTGCAGCCGCCCGTCCACGCCCTGGCCGCCTGGCGGGTCCACCTGGCCGACCCCGACCCGGCGTTCCTGCGCAGGATCTACCCCAAGCTCGTGGCCCAGCAGGAGTTCCTGCGCACGGCCAGGCGCTCGGCCGAGGGGCTGATCTCGATCGTCCACCCGTGGGAGTCGGGCATGGACAACAGCCCGGCCTGGGACCTGCCGCTGGCGGCCGTCGTGGCCGGCCCGATGGGCGTCACCCGGCGCGACCTGGCCCACGTGAGCCCCGACGAGCGGCCCACCGACCGCGACTACGAGCGCTACACCGCCCTGGCCCGCGCCTACCGCGACACCGGCTACCGCCGCGCGGGCGCCTTCGAGGTGGAGTGCCCGCTGTTCAACGCCGCCTACGGCGTCGCCGAGGCCACCCTCGCCAAGATCGCCGCGGTGATCGGCGCCGACCCCGCGCCGCACGAGCGCGAGGCCGCCGCGACGACGGCCGCCATGGTCGAGCACCTCTACGACGACGGCCTGTTCCACGCCCGCGACCGGCGCTCCGGCTGCCTGCTGCGCTCCGGCAGCGCCGCCGGGCTGGTCCCGCTCATGCTGCCGGACCTGCCGCGCGAGGCGGCCGCCGCCCTCGTCGCCACCGCGCTGGACCGCTTCGAGCTGAAGCGCGGGCTGATCCCCAGCTTCGCGCCGGACATGCCGGAGTTCGACCCGGCCCGCTACTGGCGCGGGCCGAGCTGGATCAACCTCACCTGGCTGGTGTGGCAGGGCCTGCGCGAGCGCCGCCCCGACCTGGCCGGGCTGCTGGCCGGCGGCATGGTCAGGGCGGTCGCGCACGCGGGCTTCCGCGAGTACTTCGACCCCTTCACCCTCCAGGGGCACGGCTGCCGCGACTTCAGCTGGTCAGCCGCCCTCGTCCTCGACGTCGCCGCACAGCACGGCCTGGACGGTGTGGCGCCTCCTGGCCGCCAGGTCGCGGAGGAAATCCGGAGCCTGCGCGAAGCCCACCATGTCGGTGACCAGGTGCCGGCGTAGCAGGCCGCCCCGCTCGCGCAGCAGGCCGATCGTCTCGTGGGACAGCCGTTCGCGGTCCCAGGCGTGGGCCAGCCCGCGCGGCACCCGGCCGATCTGGGCGCACCTGATGGCCAGGCCGTTGTGGTGGAACTCCTCGCCGAGCCGTACCTCCCCGGCGCCGCCGGTGTAGAAGGCCAGGTCGACCACGGTGCCCTGCGGGCGCAGCAGTTTCAGAGCCAGGGCCAGCGCCCTGGCCTGTCCCCGGCACTGGAAGACGACGTCCGCGCCCCTGTCGTCGGGCGCGTGCCGCCAGCGCCGCTTGAGCTCCACGGCCGGATCCTGCTCGGCCGTCATGGTGCCGAGCCCCAGCGCCTCCGCGATGCTCAGCCGCTCGGGCGTCTCGTCCACCACCACGACCTCGGCCGCGCCCCGGGTCTCGGCGAACAGCGCCACCAGCAGCCCCACCACGCCGGCGCCCGTGACCACCACCCGCCGCCCGCGCACGCCGTCGCCGAGATCCTGCACGGCCGGGCCGTGCAGGTCGTGCGCGGCGTGCAGCAGCCCGTTGGCGCAGATGGGGCCCATGTGGGCGACGTAGATGCCCAGCAGGTCGTCCAGGTCGCCGGGCAGCACGACGAACCGGTCGGCCATGGGGTCGGCGACGTACCCGGTGCGGTGGCCGTAGGCCATCGCCACCCGGGCCCCTTCCTCCACGGCCCGGGTGCGGCTGGCGACGACCCGCCCGACCTGCATGTACCCGATCCCGCGCACCGGATAGCCGATGCCGGGCTCGCCCGGCAGGAACAGCCCGAGCGCCCGGTCCCAGCTGGCCGACAGGTACGGGTTGGTGCCCTTGACGTAGGTCAGCTCGGTGCCGGCCGACACGCCGCTGTAGAGGGTCTCGACCTGGAAGCCGCCCTCGGGCACCTCGGGCAGCTTCTCCTCGGCCCAGACCACCTCGCCGGGCGCCTCGACGCTCAGCACGCGGGCGATCTGCTGACTGTGCTCAGTCATCGAGCATCACCGGCCCGCGCTCGGCCGCCGACCGCGCCACCGCCAGGGCCAGCCGGTGGGTCCGCAGCGCCTCGCCGTACGGCACGCGCACGTCGGCGGGCCGGCCCTGGACGGCGTTGACGAACTCCCGGTCGATGCGGACCTTGGCCTGGCCCGGATCGTCGTAGGAGGTCCGGCCGTCGACCAGCAGCCGCGTCTCGCTGACGTCCAGCGCCAGCCCCTCGGCGTGCACTTCCAGCCCGATCCGGTGCTTGTGCTCCAGCAGGCAGCTGGCCGCCAGCAGCCCGGCCGCCCCGCCGCGGAAGCGCATCACCGCCGCCGTGGCCCGGTCGACCTCGCCGTCGGCGGTGTTGCCGGCCGGTACGGCATGCACCATCTCCACCTCGCCGACGAGCACGCGGGCCAGGTCCAGGACGTGTACGGCCTGCTCGACCACCTGGCCGCCGGACATGTCGCGGCGCAGCCACCAGGCCACCGGCGGCACCTTGTCCAGCCAGTGGCCGAGCGCCAGCCGGATTTCGCGGCCGTCGAGCAGATCCCGGGCGCGGTCCAGAACGTCTAAGTAACGCCAGTGATGGCCCACGGCCGACGGCAGGCCGCGGCGCTCCAGCTCCGCTGAGATCTTTTCGGCGGTCGCGAGATCCAACGCAAGTGGCTTCTCGACAAATATCGGCACATTACATGACAAAGTGTCAAGTTCTGGGTTACCGTGCGCGAAGGGAGGAACGCAGACGTAGACCGCATCGAGTCCGCCGGCATCCAGAAGGTCGGCGTGGCCGCCGTACGCGGGAGCTCCGTGCCGCGTGGCCAGGGCTTCGGCCCTGCGGAGATCCGTGTCGGCGATTCCGGCGATCACCACGTCGGAAAAGCCCGACAGCACTTCCGCGTGGCGGGCCGCCACGTTTCCGGCGCCGATGAGACCGATTCGGGTTTTCGGGGTCCCTCGAGTACTAGGCGTCATGGTCGGCATATCCCACTCATGCCCTTCGACAAACGAGACATGTTCGAAGAGCACCCGCCGGGGCAGATGCAGCGACCAGGACCTGAGAGATCGGGGCAGACTGCATGGAAAGTGAAGCACTTAAGTGGCTGGGCCCGCACACCAGCACCGCCGCCGACTGGCCGCTCGACCGGCTGCTGGCCGCCAAGGGCGGCAGCACGGTCAGCGTCGTGCTCCCCGCACGCAACGAGGAGCGCACGGTCGGCGTCATCGTCTCGGCCATCGTCCGGGACCTGACCGGTCTGGTGGACGAGGTGCTGGTGGTGGACTCACGCTCCACCGACGCCACCGCGGCCGTGGCGGCCGCGGCCGGGGCCCGGGTGGTGCACCAGGACGCCGTCCTGCCACACCTTCCCCCCATGTCGGGTAAGGGCGAGGCCCTGTGGAAGGGTCTGGCCGCCTCCAGGGGCGAGCTGGTGGTCTTCATCGACGCCGATCTGCGCAACTTCGGCTCGCACTTCGTCACCGGCCTGCTCGGGCCGCTGCTGACCGACCCGTCCATCCACTACGTCAAGGCCGCCTACGACCGGCCGCTCGGCAGCAAGCCCGGCGAGGGCGGCCGGGTGACCGAGCTGGTGGCGCGGCCGCTGCTCAACCTCTTCTGGCCGGAGCTGGCCGGCTTCATCCAACCGCTCGGCGGCGAGTACGCCGGGCGCCGCCGGGTGCTGGAACAGGTGCCCTTCGTCACCGAGTACGGCGTGGAGACGGCGCTGCTCATCGACCTGCTCGGGCTCATCGGGCTGGACGCCATGGCCCAGGTCGACCTGGGCTGCCGCGAGCACAGCCACCAGTCCACCGCGGCGCTGGGCCGGATGGCCGGGCAGATCCTGCTCACCGCCTGGTCGCGGCTGGAACGCGACGGGCGCATCGTCGCCTCGGAACCCCCGGCCACCACGCTGCTGCAGTTCGGTCTGGACCGGGTCCCCACCACGACCTCCGTCGCCGTCGCCGAGCGGCCCCCGCTCGCTTCGATCGTCATGAGGGAGGCCGCATGAAGGTGCTCATGAACGCCGGGCCGTGGCTGCCCGTCCCGCCCAGCGGGTACGGCGGGATCGAGAACGTCGTCGCCACGCTGGTGCCCCCGCTGCGGGCCCGCGGCGTGGAGGTGGTGCTGGCCTCGGTGGGCGAGAGCGCCATCGAGGTCGACGAGCTCGTCAGCGTCTTCGACGAGGGCCAGTTCCGCCACCTGCAGAAGCCCTACAACCAGGTCATGGGCCTGGCGCACGCCCACCAGGCCCGCGTGGTGGCGGAGCTGCGCCGCCGCGACGACATCGACCTGGTCCACGACCACCTGGAGGTCGTGGGCCCGGCCGTGCTGTCGGCCTTCCGCGGCGGCTCGGGCGGGCCGCCCGTCCTGCACACGCTCCACTGGGACCTGCGCAAGCATCCGGCCTTCTACGGCGCGTGGCCGGCCGGGATCGCCGTCAACGGCGTCTCCCGCTCCCAGCTGGAACGGGCGCCCAGGGCGCTGCGCGAGGCCGCGCTCGGCGCGATCCATCTCGCCACGCCGCTCGCCGACGCCCCCGTCACCGCCCCGCGCGAGGAGCACCTCGTCGTCATGGGGCGGATCTGCGGGCTCAAGGGCCAGCACATCGCCGCCCGGGTGTGCCAGAAGCTCGGCCTGCCGCTGGTGCTCGCCGGGCCGGTCAGCGGGCTGAACACGCCCGCGGAGCTCGACCGGGTGCTGAGCGACCCCGAACACCCCCTGCACGGCCATCCCGACGTCCGCTACCACCAGGAGGAGGTCTCCCGCTACCTCGACGGGGACCTGGTGCGGTGGATCGGTGGCGTCGGCGGCCCCGACCGCGACCGCGTCTACGCCTCGGCCCGCGCCGCGCTCTTCCCCATCCAGTGGGACGAGCCGGGCGGGACGGCGGTGGTGGAGGCCATGGCGCTCGGCATCCCGCCGATCGGCTTCCGCCGGGGCTGCCTGCCGGAGCTGATCGACCACGGCCGCACCGGCTTCCTGGCCGACACCGAGGAGGAGCTGGCCGAGCTCGTCCTGCGGGCCGAGGAGATCGACCCGGAGGAGTGCAGGAGGGAGGCGCGCGCCCGGTTCTCCCCCGGCGTGATGGCCGACCGCTACCTGGAGATGTACGAGAGGGTGATCGGGCGGGCCTAGGGCCGCCCCGGCGGCGGCCGGCGCCCGCTTCTAGGGTGGAGCCATGGATCTCCACGACATCCGCGCCGCCGCCACCCGCATCGCCCACGTCGCCGTGCGCACCCCGCTCGTCCGCTGCGGCGACCTGTGGGTCAAGCCGGAGAGCCTGCAGCGCGTGGGCTCCTTCAAGATCAGGGGAGCGTTCAACGCGGTCGCGGCGCTGCGGCCCTCGGGCGTCGTCACGCACTCCTCCGGCAACCACGGCCAGGCGCTGGCCTACGCCGCGCGGGAGGCGGGCGTGCCGTGCACCGTCGTAGTCCCGGAGGGCACGCCCCGGGTCAAGGTGGAGGCGATCAGATCGTTCGGGGCCACGCTGGTGGTCGTGCCGCCCGACCAGCGGGTGATCGCCGCCGAGAAGCACGCCGCCGACCAGGGCCTGACGCTGATCCCTCCCTACGACCACCCGGCGGTGATCGCCGGGCAGGGGACCATCGGGCTGGAGATCATCGCCGACCTGCCCGACGTGGAGGTCGTCGTCGTCCCGGTCAGCGGCGGAGGGCTCGCCTCGGGCATCGCGACCGCGGTCAAGGAGCTGAGCCCCGCGACCCGCGTTTACGGCGTCGAGCCCGAGCTGGCGGCGGACGCGGCGGAGTCGCTGGCGGCCGGGCGCCGGGTGTCGTGGGAGGCGGCCCGCACGTTCCGCACGATCGCCGACGGGCTGCGCGCCGACCTGTCGGACCTGACGTTCTCGATCCTGCGGGCCCGGCTGGACGGCATCGTCACGGTGAGCGAGGAGGAGATCCGCGCCGCCATGCGGCACCTGGCGTTCAGGGCCCGCCTGGTCGCCGAGCCGAGCGGGGCCGTGGCGACCGCGGCCGTGCTGGCGGGCAAGGTGGAGGCGGGCAGGGTGCCGGCGGGCCGTACGGTGGCCATCGTGTCGGGCGGCAACGTCGACCCGGACCTGTACCGGGAGGCGCTGAACGAGGAGGAGCCCGCGGGCCTCAGGAGGTGACCGGCGACCAGGAGTGGCGGCCGAGGAAGGCGCGCTCCCCGGTGGCGTACTCCGCGAACGCCCGCCGTACCTCCGCCAGCTCCGCCACCGTCGCCCGGCGTAGGACGCCCTCCTTGTACTCCAGCTCGTACTCCGGCTCGTCCCCGGGCGAGACCTGGATGAAGTGGCTGCCGAACACCACGAGGGCGGCGAAGGGGTTGGCGGGCGACAGGGTGCCCAGCACGTCGTGGACCAGCCCGAGGTCGGGATCGACGACGACCATGCCGTCTCCGGTGTGCAGTTGCATGCCCGGGTGGACGCCCAGCGGCCCGAGGTTGTGGACGAGGTCGCGCTGCGGGTCGTAGCAGACCAGCCCGAGCGCCCGGGCGGCGGCGAAGGCGTGGTTGGAGACCTGGTCCATCTCCTCGGGTGTCATGGTGACGAGCGCGGCGCCGGGGAAGGTCGTCACGTGCCCGGGCAGTTCCTCGGCCAGCCGCGCCAGCCCGCCGTCCCTGGCCGGCGACGGCGCGGTCTCCCGCAGCGTCCGGTGCGCCTCGCGGGCGCGCTCCCGGGAGACCGGCCCGTCCTCGCGCCACACCAGCAGCTCAACGCTCACCCTGCCATTGTGTCAGGCAGGCGGCTTCTCGCTCTCCGGCACGAGCTCCACCGTGCAGAACGCACACCGCCGGGCCTCGACCGGGATGTCGCTCAGGCACTCGGGGCACTTCTTCTCGGTGGCCTCCTTGTGCCTGTCGAACAGGCTGACCAGGCGGTTCATCGGCACGACGATCAGCCAGTAGACGATGGCGGAGATGATCAGGAAGCTGATCAGATGGTTGAGGAAGTCGCCGTATTTGAACTGGCTGCCGTTGATCGTGAAGCTGTACTGGGAGAAGTCCGGCTGCCGCCCGCCGGTGAGGGCGCCGATCAGCGGGGTGACGAGGTCGCGGACCAGCGCCTGCACCAGGCCGCTGAAGGTGGCGCCCACGACGACGGCGATGGCCAGCTCGACGAGGTTGCCGCGTAACAGGAATTTCTTGAACCCACCCATGCCCACGCAAAGTTGCCACGAGGGAGCGGATCAAACGCCGCCGGCCGCGGTATGGCGTGGCCGAAGACTTGACCAGCCGCATCGGCACGGTGAATCCGCACGTCAGCCCCCTGATGACTAAGATCGGCAGGCGCCGCCCACGAAGCCGGGCTCTAGGCAGTCGTCGGGTCCTGGGTGAACATGGTGCAGAGCGCAAGGGAGCCTTGATGCACGAGATCTGGCCTGGAGACCCCTACCCTCTCGGCGCCACCTACGACGGCGCGGGCACCAACTTCGCGCTCTACACCGAGGCGGCCGACCGCGTGGAGCTGTGCCTGTTCGACGAGGCCAACGCCGAGACGCGGGTCACGCTCACCGAGTGCGAGGGCTTCGTCTGGCACGGCTACCTGCCCGGCGTCGGCCCCGGCCAGCGGTACGGCTACCGCGTCCACGGCCCCTACGACCCGGCCCGCGGCCTGCGCTGCAACCCGGCCAAGCTGCTGATCGACCCCTACGCCAAGGCCATCGAGGGCGACGTGCGCTGGGACGAGGCGGTGTACGGCTACCGCTTCGGCGCTCCCGACTCGCGCAACGACAAGGACTCCGCGCCCTACGTGCCGCGCTCCATCGTGATCAACCCGTTCTTCGGCTGGGGGCACGACCGGCCGCCGGCCACGCCGTACCACGACACGGTCATCTACGAGGCCCACGTCAGGGGCCTGACCATCCGCCACCCGAAGATCCCCGAGCGCATCCGCGGCACCTACGCGGCGCTGGGCCACCCGGAGATCCTCGACCACCTGACCAGGCTGGGCGTGACCGCGATCGAGCTGATGCCGGTCCACCAGTTCGTCACCGAGCAGCACCTGGTGGAGCGCGGCCTGACGAACTACTGGGGCTACAACACCCTCGGCTTCTTCGCCCCGCACAACCGCTACTCCAGCCAGGGCCAGCGCGGCGGGCAGGTGCTGGAGTTCAAGGCCATGGTCAGGGCGCTGCACGAGGCCGGCATCGAGGTCATCCTCGACGTCGTCTACAACCACACGGCCGAGGGCAACCACATGGGCCCGACGCTGAGCTGGCGCGGTATCGACAACCAGAACTACTACCGGCTGGTCGACGGCGACCCGCGCTACTACATGGACACCACGGGCACCGGCAACAGCCTGCTCATGCGCAGCCCTCACGCGCTTCAGATGATCATGGATTCGCTGCGCTACTGGGTCATCGAGATGCACGTGGACGGCTTCCGCTTCGACCTGGCCTCCACGCTGGCGCGCGAGCTGCACGAGGTGGACCGGCTGAGCGCCTTCTTCGACCTGGTGCAGCAGGATCCCGTGCTGTCGCAGGTGAAGCTGATCGCCGAGCCGTGGGACGTGGGCCCGGGCGGCTACCAGGTCGGCAACTTCCCCTCCCGGTGGACCGAGTGGAACGGCCGCTACCGCGACACCATCCGCGACCTGTGGCGGGGCCAGCCGGCGACGCTGCCGGAGTTCGGCAGCAGGCTCACCGGCTCCAGCGACCTGTACCAGGACGACAGCAGGCGCCCCGCCGCCTCGATCAACTTCGTCACCTGCCACGACGGGTTCACCCTTACCGACCTGGTGTCCTACAACGCCAAGCACAACGAGGCCAACGGCGAGGGCAACCGCGACGGCGCCGACGACAACCGCTCGTGGAACTGCGGCGAGGAAGGCCCCGCGGGCCCGGCGATCCAGGCCCTGCGCGAGCAGCAGAAACGCAACTTCCTCACCACGCTGTTCGTCTCGCAGGGCGTGCCGATGCTCAGCCACGGCGACGAGCTCAACCGCACCCAGCGGGGCAACAACAACGCCTACTGCCAGGACAACGAGATCAGCTGGGTCGACTGGTCCGACGTCAAGGGCAACTGGCTGCTGATGGAGTTCACCGCCCGGCTCGCCAAGCTGCGCCGCGAGCACCCGGTCTTCCGCCGCCGCCGCTTCTTCTATGGCCGCCCGGTGCGCGGCCTGGAGGACATCGCCTGGCTCACCCCGGCGGGCGAGCCGATGACCGACGCGGACTGGAACGTCGGCTACGCCAGGTCGCTGGCGGTCTTCCTGAACGGCGAGGCCATCACCGAGCCCGACCGCATGGGCCGGCGCATCGTGGACGACTCCTTCCTGCTGCTGTTCAACGCCCACCACGACACGATCAAGTTCACCGTCCCCAAGGACTACGGGGACATGTGGCTGACCGAGATCGACACCGCGATGCCGATCACCGTGGAGACGCGGGTCTGCCGCGCGGGTGAGCACGTGCCCGTGAACGGACGATCGGTGAGGGTGCTGCGCCGTGTCTAGTGCCAGTCAGAGGCCCATCTCGACCTACCGGGTCCAGCTCACCCCCGACTTCGGCTTCGCGCAGGTCGCCGACCTCGCCCCCTACCTGCGCGACCTGGGCGTCAGCCACGTCTACCTCTCGCCGGTGCTGCAGGCGACGCCGGAGTCCAGGCACGGCTACGACGTGGTGGACCATTCGCGCATCCGCGAGGAGTTCGGCGGGGCCAAGGGCTTCAAGGAGATGGCCGAACGGCTGGCCGCCGGCGACCTGGCCATCGTGCTCGACATCGTGCCCAACCACATGACCGTGCCGGTGCCCGAGTCCGGCAACGCCCAGCTGTGGTCGGTGCTCAAGGACGGCGCGGCCTCGCCGTACGCCAGGTGGTTCGACATCGAGTGGGTCGACGGGAAGGTGGCGATGCCGGTCGTCGGCGACGACACCGAGCCCGTCGTGGACGGCGACGTGCTGCGCTACCACGACCACGTGTTCCCCCACCCCGGGCACTACCGGCTCGTCGACTGGCGCGAGGGGCCGGGGTACCGCCGCTTCTTCGACGTCTCCTCCCTGATCGGGCTGCGGGTGGAGGACCCGGAGGTGTTCTTCGCCACCCACGAGGTGATCTTCTGGCTCCTGGACGAGGGGCTGGCCGAGGGGCTGCGGGTCGACCACCCGGACGGGCTGGCCGACCCGCGCGGCTATCTGGCCCGGCTGCGCAAGCGCAGCGGCGGCGTGTGGACCGTCGTGGAGAAGATCCTCGTCGGCGACGAGCGGCTGCCCGCCGACTGGGCGTGCGACGGCACCACCGGTTACGAGGCGCTCAACCGGATCACCCGGCTGTTCGTCGACCCCGAGGCCCGGCCGCGGCTGGTCGAGCTGTTCCGCGAGATGACCGGCTGGCCCGCGGACTACCAGCCGGTCATGCTCGACGCCAAGCGCGAGGTCATCGACCTGTTCTTCAAGGCCGAGGTGGGGCGGCTGGCCCGGGCCGCCGGGGCGGCGCCCGAGGCCGTCGCCGAGCTGCTGGTGGCCATGCCGGTCTACCGGACCTACGTCGTGCCGGGGGAGGAGCCGCCGCCCGAGGCCGTCGCGATCGTCGAGCGGGCCGCCGCCACCTGCTCGCCCGCCGTCCGGCCGCTGGCCGAGAAGGTCCTGTACGGCCCGGCCGAGGTGATCACGCGCTTCCAGCAGACCTCCGGCCCGGTCATGGCCAAGGGCGTGGAGGACACGGCGCTGTACCGCTGGTTCCCGCTGTCGTGCCTGAACGAGGTGGGCGGCGAGCCGGACCACTTCGGCATCGAGGCCGAGGACTTCCACGACTTCTGCCTGTCGCTGCCGCCGTACACGATGACCACGCTGTCGACCCACGACACCAAGCGGTCGGAGGACGTGCGCGCCCGGCTGGCGGTGCTGTCGGAGATGCCCGACACGTGGGCCGAGACCGTGCGCGGCTGGGCCCGCCAGGTGCGCTTCGACCCCCACCTGGACTACCTGGCCTGGCAGAACCTCATGGCCGCCTGGCCCATCTCGGTCGAGCGCTTCACCGACTACCTGCTCAAGGCGGCGCGGGAGGCCAAGACCCGCACGTCGTGGGTGCGTCCCGACCCCGCCTACGAGGACGGGCTGCGCGAGTTCGCCCGCCGGGCGATGGAGATGCCCGTCGGCGAGTTCACCGCGTTCGTCGACCGCTACGCGGTGAGCAACTCGCTCGGGCAGAAGCTCGTGCAGCTCATGATGCCCGGCGTGCCCGACGTCTACCAGGGCAACGAGACGACCGACTTCTCCCTCGTCGACCCCGACAACCGGCGCCCGGTCGCCTACCCGCGCGTGCCGGTGTCGGACTGGGACGCGGCCAAGCTGCTGCTCACCTCCCAGGCGCTGCGGCTGCGCCGCCGGCTGGACGCGGCGGCGCCGTACACGCCGCTGTTCGCCGACGGCGAGCGGGCCCGGCACGTGGTCGCCTTCGCCCGCGGCTGGCTGTCCGGCCCGGAACGGCACCGCCCGGACGGCGCCGCGGTCGCCGTGGCCACCCGCTTCCCGGTACGGCTGGCGGCCTCCGGCTGGGGCGCCACGACGCTGATGCTGCCCACGGGCGCCTGGCGGGACCTGCTGACGGGCGCCACGCACACCGGCAAGATCCCCCTCGCGCATCTCCTGAGCAGGTATCCGGTCGCACTCCTGGAGAGACATGATCTTTGAAGTCTGGGCGCCGAAGGCCACGACGGTCGAGATCGAGGTCGACTCACGCCGCCATGCCATGGCCCGGCGGGACGGGGGCTGGTGGAGCGCCGAGGTCGGCGGGGCGGGGCACGGATCGGCCTACGCCTACCTGGTCGACGGCCAGGGCCCCTACCCGGACCCGAGGTCGCGGCGGCAGAAGGACGGCATCTTCGGCCCCAGCACGGTCTACGACCACGCCAGGTTCACCTGGGAGGACCACGACTGGACGGGACGCGACCTGCGCGGCTCGGTGATCTACGAGCTGCACGTCGGCTGCTTCACCCCCGAGGGCACCTTCCAGGCGGCCGTCGGCAAGCTGCCGCACCTGGTGGAGCTGGGCGTCGACTTCGTGGAGATCATGCCCGTGGCGCCGGTGCCCGGCACGCGCAACTGGGGGTACGACGGGGTCGACCTGTTCGCGGTGACCGAGAACTACGGCGGGCCCGACGGGCTGAAGACGTTCGTGGACGCCTGCCACCGCGCCGGGCTGGGCGTCGTCCTCGACGTCGTCTACAACCACCTCGGCCCGTCGGGCAACTTCCTGGGCGCCTTCGGCCCGTACCTGACCGGCACGCAGGGCAGCTACTGGGGCGAGGCGGTCAACCTCGACGGCCCCGGCTCCGACGAGGTGCGGCGCTACTTCATCGACAACGCGGTGCAGTGGCTGCGCGACTACCACGTCGACGGGCTGCGGCTGGACGCCGTCCACGCGCTGCACGACAAGCGGGCCACGCACTTCCTCGCCGAGCTGGCCGACGAGGTCGACGCGCTGGCCTGCGCGGTGGGCCGCCCGCTCACGCTGATCGCCGAGTCCGACCTCAACGACCCGCGGATGGTCACGCCCAGGGAGGCCGGCGGGCTGGGCATGACCGCCCAGTGGAACGACGACGTGCACCACGCCCTGCACGCGAACGTGACGGGGGAGAGCCACGGCTACTACGCCGACTTCGCCTCCCCGGCCGCCCTGGCCAAGGCGCTCACCAAGGGCTTCGTGCACGACGGCGGCCACTCCTCCTTCCGCGGCCGCTCGCACGGCGCGCCGTACCACGGGCCGCGGCACCGGCTGGTGTGCTGCGCCCAGAACCACGACCAGGTCGGCAACCGGCCGCGCGGCGACCGGCTCACCCCCGCCCAGCTCCGGCTGACCGCGGCGCTGCTGCTGACCTCGCCGTTCACGCCGATGCTGTTCATGGGGGAGGAGTGGGGCGCCCGCTCGCCGTTCTACTTCTTCACCGACCACGAGGATCCGGCGCTGCGCGAGGGCGAGGGCGAGCGCAGGCGGCGGGAGTTCGAGGGGTTCGGCTACGAGTGGGACGCGCCCGAGCCCGGCGATCCGGAGACCTTCGAGCGCTCCAAGCTGGACTGGGAGGAGCTCAAGCTGGAGGAGCACTGGTCGCTGCTGTGCTGGTACCGCGACCTGATCGCGCTCCGTAAGGCGCTGCCCGAGCTGACCGATCCCCGTCCGGGCAGTGTGGAGGCCGAGCCGGACCCCGACGGGCAATGGTTTGCAATGCGCCGGGGTTCACTCTCCGTAGTCATAAATTTTTGTCCCAATCCTGTGACATATCGCCTCTCAGAAGTACCATGCATATTGCTCGCTGATGAGGGCGTTTCCGCTGGTCAGGATGGGCTGCGTCTCCCCCCGCAAAGCGTCGTGATCTTTCGCGCGGTGACGTGACCGTTATAGTCAGCCGAGCTGACTGTTACATTTCTACGGGTACTCTGCGCATTGGCGTCATGGGCGCGTCAAGGGATTTTCAAGATGCTTTGACGTTGTCCCGTGCTGGGGGTGGCCTTCGTCAAGGGGGTCAACCGATCCCCCGTCCAGTGCGATCGGAGGGTGATGGGCAAGTACCTGCTGCGCAGGTTGGCGATGAACGCCGTCTTGGTTGCGATCGCGGCAAGCCTGGCCTACATGCTCGCCGCCACGACCATGAATCCTCGTGCCTCCTATGAGGGCCGCCAACCTCCCGTCCCGGAAGCGGTCATCGACGCGACGCTCGACGCCTACAACCTCAACGACAAGACGCCGGTCTTCGAGCGTTACGTCACCTGGGCGTCCGGCGTCGTGACCGGCGACTTCGGCAAGACCTGGAACGGCGCCTCGGTCAACGACGAAATGGGCCGCCGGATCGGCGTGAGCCTCCGCCTGCTGCTCATCGGCACCATCCTGGGCTTCGCCATCGGCGTGATCCTGGGGGCCTACTCGGCGGTCAAGCAGTACAAGATCCAGGACCGAATAATCGGGGTCAGCTCCTTCGTCGTGATGGCCGTCCCGGTGTTCGTGCTGGCCACGCTGCTGGCCATCGCGACCTACAACCTCAACAGAGGGCTCGGGTTCACGCTGATCGAGTACACCGGCGAGTACAACCCCCGCCTGTCGGGCTGGGACCAGTTCCTCAACAGGCTCAACCACCTGATCCTGCCGACGATCTCGCTCAGCGTGGGGTCCATCGCCTTCTACAGCCGCATCCAGCGCAACATGATGCTCGACGTGCTGGGCCAGGACTTCGTGCGCACGGCGATGGCCAAGGGCCTGCGGCGCAGGACCGCGCTGTTCAAGCACGCGCTGCGCACCGCGCTGATCCCGTCGGCGACCTACTTCGCCTTCGCCCTCGGCACGGTCTTCGTCGGCGCGATCTTCACCGAGAAGATCTTCGCCTGGCACGGCATGGGCGCCTGGCTGGTCGACGCCATCAACCAGAACGACGTCAACTCCGTCGCCGCGGTGAGCCTGTTCACCGCCGCGTGCATTCTGCTGGCCGCCTTCATGTCCGACCTGCTGGTGGCGGCCCTCGATCCTCGGGTGCGGGTGAGCTAGATGCGGTCCAAGGTCGTCCTCGCGCGACTCGTCCGTAACAGGCAGGCGCGGTACGGGTCCATCGCGCTGCTGCTCCTGGTCCTCCTGGCCTACGTCGGCCCCTTCTTCGGCCAGTACGAGTGGACCGACAAGGACTTCATGGCGTTCCTGTCGCCGCCGTCGGCCGACCACTGGTGGGGTACGACCACGATCGGCCAGGACATGTACGCGATCACGCTGCGCGGCATGCAGAAGTCGATCATCATCGGCCTGCTGACGGCGCTCATCGCGACCACGCTCGCGGCGATCGTCGGCGCCTTCGCCGGGTACTTCGGCGGCTGGGTCGACAGGGTGCTGATGTGGGGCGTCGACCTGCTGCTCGTGCTGCCGAGCTTCCTCATCATCGCGATCGTCTCGCCCCGGCTGAAGAACGCCTCGTGGCTGTGGTTCGTGGTGCTGCTGGCCGTCTTCGCCTGGATGATCACCTCCCGGGTGGTGCGCAGCATGACGCTGTCGCTGCGCGAGCGGGAGTACGTGCAGGCCGCCCGCTACATGGGCATCCCGCAATGGAAGATCATCTTCCGGCACGTCGTCCCCAACCTGTCGTCCCTGCTGATCATCGACGCCACGCTGAACGTCAGCGGCGCGGTCATCGGCGAGGCCGCCCTGTCCTTCTTCGGCTTCGGCATCCAGCCGCCGGACGTGTCGCTCGGCACCCTCATCGCCGAGGGCGCCCGCAACGCCACCGGCTACCCCTGGCTGTTCGTCTTCCCCTCCGGGATGCTGGTGGCCCTCGTGCTGAGCATCAACCTCATCGGCGACGGACTGCGCGACGCGCTCGACCCCGGGAGCAACACGTGAGCGAGCTTGTCGAGCGAACCAATAAGCACAGCAGCCCATGGGCTCACGCGGCCGACGAGCCGCTAGGCGAGGAGGTCAGATGAGCCCCATCCTCGAGGTCAACGACTTGACGGTCACCTTCCCCGGCGGCATCCAGGCCGTCCGCGGCGTGAGCTACCAGGTCTCGCGCGGAGAGGTGCTCGGCATCGTCGGCGAGTCCGGCTCCGGCAAGTCGGTCACCTCGCTGGCCGTCATGGGGCTGCTGCCCAAGAACGCCGTCATCAGCGGCTCGGTCAGGCTCCACGGGCGCGAGCTGCTCGGCATGGACGAGGACGAGCTGGTCAGGGTCCGCGGCAAGGCCATCAGCATGATCTTCCAGGACCCGCTGTCGGCCTTCACGCCCGTCTACACCATCGGCGACCAGCTGGCCGAGGCGGTGCGCATCCACCAGAAGGTCGGCAAGGACAAGGCGTTCAAGCGGGCGATCGAGCTGCTCGACCTCGTCGGCATCCCGCACCCGACCGTGCGGGCCAAGGCCTTCCCGCATGAGTTCTCCGGCGGCATGCGCCAGCGCGCCATGATCGCCATGGCCATCGCCAACGACCCCGACCTGCTGATCTGCGACGAGCCCACCACGGCGCTGGACGTGACGATCCAGGCCCAGATCCTGGACGTGCTCAAGACCGCGCAGCGGGAGACCGGCGCGGGCATCGTCATGATCACGCACGATCTGGGCGTCATCGCCGGCATGGCCGACCGCGTGCTGGTGATGTACGCGGGCCGCCCGGTCGAGGAAGGCCGCGTCGACGACATCTACTACCGGCCGCGCATGCCGTACACGATGGGCCTGCTCGCCTCGATCCCGCGCGTCGACGGCGCCGAGGGCCCGCTGGTGCCGATCGAGGGGGCGCCGCCCTCGCCCAAGAACCTGCCGCCGGGCTGCCCCTTCGCGCCACGATGTCCCATGCGCATCGACGCCTGCGAGCAGGAGGAGCCGCCGCTGGTCACCATCGGCGACGGCCGCCACGTGGCGTGCATCCGCTCGCGCGAGATCGAGCACAAGAACCTCTCCAGCACCGACGTCTACCCCGTGCCGGTGATCCCGCCCAGCGACATCCAGCGGGTGCCGCGCGAGCAGCGGGCCAAGGTGCTGGAGCTGGACAACCTCGTCCGCCACTACCCGCTGATGAAGGGCGCGGTGTTCAAGCGGCGCGTCGGCACCGTGCACGCGGTCGACGGCATCAGCTTCGACATCGTCGAGGGCGAGACGCTGGCGTTGGTGGGCGAGTCGGGCTGCGGCAAGACCACCACCCTGCAGCAGATCATGCAGCTGGAGCCGCCGCAGGACGGCCGCATCGTCGTGCTCGGCAAGGACAGCGCCAAGCTCGACAAGGCCTCGCGCAAGGCGCTGCGCCGCGACCTGCAGATCGTCTTCCAGGACCCGATGGCCGCCCTCGACCCGCGCATGCCGGTCGGCGACATCGTCGCCGAGCCGCTGCGCGCCCACGGGCAGAAGAACGTTTCCGCCAAGGTGGTGGAGCTGCTGGAGCTCGTCGGCCTCGCGGCCGAGCACGCCGAGCGCTACCCGCAGCACTTCTCCGGCGGCCAGCGCCAGCGCATCGGCATCGCCCGGGCCCTCGCGCTCGAACCCAAGGTGCTCGTCCTCGACGAGCCCGTCTCCGCCCTCGACGTCTCCATCCAGGCCGGTGTGATCAACCTCCTGGAGGAGCTGAAGAACAGGCTCGGCCTGTCCTACCTGTTCGTGGCGCACGACCTGGCCGTGGTCCGGCATCTGGCCGACCGCGTCGCGGTCATGTACCTCGGCCGCATCGCCGAGATCGGCACGGTCGAGAACGTCTACGACAGGCCGGCACACCCCTACACGCAGGCGCTGCTGTCGGCGATCCCGCTGCCCGACCCCGAGATGGAGCGGACCCGCAAGCGGATCATCCTCGAAGGCGACCTGCCCAGCCCGGCCGACCCGCCATCGGGCTGCCGGTTCCGCACCCGCTGCCCGAAGTTCGCCCGGCTCAGCGAGCACGAGCGGCGGCGGTGTGTGGAGGAAGAGCCCGTAGTCATCAAGCTGGCGAACGCCGTCGACCATGGCGCCGCCTGCCACTACGCGGAGGAGATCGAGGTCATCCCGGCCTCGGACGATCTGGAGGAGAAGTGAAGGTTCGTTTCCGGGCTGCGGCGGCAGTCGCCGTTCTCGCCCTGGCTGTCACCGCTTGCGGTGGTGGCGGCGGTAGCACCGGCGGCCAGCCGAACGCTGAGCAGTCGAAGAAGAATGAGCAGCTCGCGGCCGAGATGCCGAGCATCTCGATCAATCCCGTGCCCTACGAGCAGGTGAAGGACGGCGGCACGCTGACGCTGGCCGTCGGCCAGTGGCCGTCGCAGTGGAACGGCATGCACATCGACGGCAACCAGCGCGACACGGCCGACATGCTCGACACCGTCATGCCGATCATGATGGTGTCCGACGAGAAGGCGAACTTCACGCCGAACCCCGACTACCTGCTGGATGCCAAGAGCGACATGTCGTCGGGCAAGCAGGTCGTCACCTACAAGATCAACCCGAAGGCGAAGTGGTCGGACGGCACGCCGATCACCTGGAAGGACTTCGAGGCGGCCTGGAAGGCCAACAACGGCCAGAACAAGAAGTTCAAGCCCGCCTCGACCGGCGGCTGGGACAAGATGGAGTCGGTGAAGAAGGGTGACACCGACCAGGACGTCATCATCACCTACTCCAAGCCGGACCCGGAATGGATGGGGCAGTTCTCCCGGTCGCCGCACCTCATGCCGGCCAAGCACATCTCGACGCCCGAGGCGTACGAGAAGGACTACCTGCAGAAGATCCCCGTGACGGCGGGCCCGTTCAAGGTCGAGAAGATCGACGAGGCCACCAAGACACTCACCGTCGTGCGCGATGAGAACTGGTGGGGCAAGAAGCCGAAGCTGGAAAGGATCATCTTCCGCACCATCGAGACGCCGGCGGCTCAGGTCAACGCCTTCGCCAACGGCGAGCTCGACGCCGTCGAGATCCCGCCGGGCAGCCCCGCCGACCTCAAGCGGGCCAAGGAGGTCCCGAACGCCGACATCCGCAAGGCGTTCGCCCCCAACTGGCGGCACATCACCGTCAACAACCAGTCCGAGTTCCTCAAGGACAAGTCCGTCCGGCACGCGGTCGCCTACGCGATCAACCGTGAGGTCATCGCCCAGTCCGACCTGAAGGACATGGACTGGCCGATCGCCACGCTGAACAACCACGTCTACATGGCCAACCACAAGGGCTACCAGGACAACTCCGGTGACCTGGGCAAGTACAACCCCGAGAAGGCCAAGCAGCTGCTCGACGCCGCGGGCTGGAAGCAGGAGGGCGAGTACCGCAAGAAGGACGGCAAGGAGTTCGCGCTCAAGTTCGTCGTCCCCGCGGGCGTGCCGTACGCCAAGACCGAGGGCGAGCTCGTCCAGGCGATGCTGAAGGAAGTCGGCATCAAGATCAACATCAGCGCGGTGCCGGACGACAAGTTCTTCACCGACTACATCATCGACGGTGACTTCGACCTGGTGCCCTTCTCCTGGATCGGGACCCCGCTGCCGCTGAGCGGCCTCCAGCAGATCTACAAGACGGGCTCGGAGAGCAACTTCCCCAAGGGTAGCGACCCGGCGCTCGACGCGGCGATCGAGGCGGCCGTCACGGAGATGGACCCCGAGAAGGCCGTTCAGAAGGCCAACGAGGCCGACAAGCTGATCTGGGACATGGTGCACACCATCCCGCTGTACCAGCGCCCGCAGATCGAGGCGTGCAAGAAGACGCTGGCCAACTTCGGCTCCTTCGGCTACAAGTTCAAGAACTGGACTGAGATCGGGTTCACCGCCTGATCTCACCTGAGCGGAGGCCCCCGTCCGGACTCGTCCCGGGCGGGGGTTCCGCTTGTCCGCACCAGGCGGGTTGCGGCGGGCGAACAGGCCGTTATGCTGCCAGAGTGGATCTTCTCTGGCGGCCGCTGAGACTGTCCGACGTGCCCGCGTGGGCGGACCTCCTCAGCCAGGTGGAGGCCGTCGACAAGAAGGGCGAGAACTACGACCTGGCGGATCTGCACGACCAGCTCGCCGATCCACGAGTCGATCTCGCCACGGCCAGCGTCGGCGCCTTCGACGGAGCCGAGCTCGCCGGATACGGAATCATCCGCTTCCGGCCGCAGGGAGCCGCGGTGCTCGTCGCGACGATGGAGGGCGCGGTGGCTCCCCGGCACCGCAGGCAGGGGCTCGGCAGGCAGCTCATCGACTGGTTCGCCGAACAGGCGGCGGTGGTCGGGCGTCGCGACTTCCCCGGCCGGTCGCTGGAGCTCCGCGTCCACGCCAGCGAGCGCAACGAAGGCCAGGCGGCTCTCATGGCCGCCACGGGCTTCGACCCGGTTCGCTGGCTGCTCGACCTGGAGCGAACCCTGGACCAGGACATCAGAGCCGTTCCCGTCCCCGAGGGAATGGCGGTCGTCGGCTTCGACGCTCGTCCCTCCGAGGCCGTGCGTGCCGCCTGCAACGACGCCTTCTCCGGTCACTGGGGCAGGGCTCCCGTATCGGAGAGGGAGTGGCACAGCATGGTTGCCAGCTCCGCCTTCCGGCCGGAGCTGTCCTTCCTGATGACCGAAGCCGGCGGTGCGAGGGTGCTCGGGCTGCTCCTCGCCCACTACTATCCGGCCGACACCGAGGTCACCGGGGTCAAGGAGGCGTGGATCCATACGCTGGGCACCATCCGGGCCGCCCGGGGCCGGGGAGTCGCCGGCGCGCTGCTCGCCCACGCGCTGGCCGCCTACCGTGACCTGGGCTACGAGCGGGCCTCGCTCAGCGTGGACTCAGGCGACGCCTCCGGGGCTCTGCGCCTGTACGAGCAGGCCGGTTTCGTCGTCGCCCACCGGTGGACGGTCTACGCCAGAGGCTGACGGCTCCGGCTGGGCCATCGCCATGAGATCCAACGGGGCCAGCCCGGGATAGTCGCGCCGCAGCGTGGCGAAGTCCGGATACCGCGCCAGCCGCCGGAACAGCTCGATGGCGGCGTGGAAGGACGGGCCGGTCCGCGCCCCCATCGCGATCTTGAACAGGCCGCGGCGGTCTCGCACCCGCGGGATGATGGTCTCCCACCGGTGGGACCGGAAGCCGAAGCTGGACCCCCAGTCCAGGCAGATGCCCTGGCGGCGGGCTTCCTCCCGGACGACGGCCAGGAGGAAGCCGTGGTTGTCGATGGTGTCCTCGGCCAGCTGGCACACCACGAACGGCGCGTGTCGCAGCGGGCCCTCCACGACCGTCAGGCTCGGATGAGCGATCTTGCTGAACAGGCCCGTCTCGTGCGCCAGCGCTCCCGCCAGATCCCGGTTGTTGATGAAGACCTGACCTGCGTGACGGGCAAGCCACACCGGATCTGCCAGGAACGGCGCGTCCAGCGCGGCGATGGCGTCCATCGACAGGGCCGTGCCGGTGATGGACCTGATCATCCGTAGGTACTGTCCGAACTGCTCGGCTGTGGGAGTGCCCTCGTCCTCGTGGCAGCTGTAGATCGAGACGATGCCGAGGTTCGCCAGCTCGAGTCCCTGTTGGTCCAGCTTCAGGCCCGAACGCACCTCGATCACCAGCAGGGGGGACCCGTCCCGCAGGGCCTCGAGCACCCGCCCACCCGGCCAGGTGAAGGACGCGAGCGTCGTGTCGAAGACCAGCGCCCGGGTCCTGCGGTGGCTCCTTCCCCGCCAGGCCCGGGCAAAGGCCCCCAGGTCGAGAGCGGTCAGGTCCCAGGTGTAGCGGACCGGCTCGACGAACAGCATGTCGAACCCTCCGCGGCCGACCGCCGACAGCAGGTCGGGGATCGCCTCCCACGTGAACGACCCCGATCTCAGCAGTTCGAGCACCATGTCCGTCTCGAAGTAACCGCCCCATACGCCCACACGCAGCGGATCTTGCTCCGTGGCCCTGACCATGCTGCGATAGCACTGCAGAACGGCGGAGATGGCGGCCATGCCACTGCTGAACGCCACGTGGTCGGCGCGCCAGCCTCGCGGGGCGGGCGCCGCCGTGGCGACGCGCCGTTCCAGGCCGGTGGGGTTGGCGCTGCGCTCGTAGATGTAGCTGATCGTGTCGCCGGAAGGGAGAGCCTTGGCCGGTCCGTGCACGGGCGAGCGGAAGTGCGGGTCCGCGTGTTCGTGCGCCCTGGCCAGCAGGGTACGGCGGAGCCGTACCGCGATCTGCTCCAGCTCGCGCTCGGCGGCCAGCGGGGCGGTTCGCGTCAGCGCGCTCACGGCTGCCAGGCGGTCGGCGATCGGCCTGAACCGGCGCTCGTCGTCGGAGGAGGACCGGCACAGCCGGGTCAGCTCGGCCAGCGTCTCGATCTCCAGCTGCAAGCCGTCGCTCATCGGCGCCCTCGTCCCAGCGTCGCGTCCAGGACACGAAGGATGATCTCCGCGGCGACCAGACCGGAACGATCGGCCTCGTCGGGAAGGAGTTCGACCAGATCCATCCCGACGACGCGGCGTTCGGCGCACACGGCCTCCAGCAAGGAGATGAGCTGGGGGCCGCTGAACCCGCCGGGGAGCGGGGTGCCGGTGGCGGGCATCGTCGTGGGATCCAGCCCGTCGACGTCGACGGTGAGGTAGTACGGCAGATCATCGGGCAGCCCGTCGAGCACCGTGGACACGGCTCCGCTCGCCGTCGTCCCCGGCCAGCGGATCACCTTGTCGGGCGTGTAGGGCTCCTGTTCGGTGAGCTGCCTGATGCCGAACTGGGCGATCCTCTCCACCCGGTCGTCGCCCACGATCCAGCTCATGAAGTTGCCGTGATGGCAGTCCTCCCGCCAGTCGTCGGTCCGCGCCACCGCGTAGTCGGCGTGCGCGTCGACGTGCAGCACGCCGAGGCGGGGATGGGCGGCGAGCATCCCGCGTACGGCGGGCAGCGTGATCGAGTGGTCGCCGCCCAGCAGCACCGGGAACCTCCCCGCGGCGGCCAGGCGCGCCATGACCTGTTCCACCGCGTCGAATCCGGCTCCGTTGCGGCTGAACACCGTCCCGGTGACGTCCCCGATGTCCGCCAGCCGTACACCGGACAGGACTCTCCGGCCGCGGACGGGATCGTGCATGCCGCTCGGGACGCCCTCCACGACCCGGTACTGGAACAGCGAGCCGCTGACCCGGCGCAGGTACTCCGGGCCGAAGCGCGTCCCCGGCCGGTACGTCACGGCCACGTCGTACGGCATGCCCAGCACCACCGCGTCGGCCACGTCACCGCCGAGAGCCTCGGCCATGGTCAGCACCGGGCTGCGGAACAGTCCGCCCGCCCGCCCGGCGACGGCCGCCCGCGGTTCGTGACGGACCAGCACCCGCCTGGCCAGCAGCTCCTCGACGGCGGAGCTGACCGTGGTCGCGGCGTCCCCGGCTCCGAGGCTGGAGATGGCCGCGTCAACGGTGCTCGGCACGGCGAACTGGCGGACCAGTGCGGTCAACGCGCGGCCCAGCCGGATCTCCCTGCCCTCCGCGACGTCCCAGAAGGTCTCCTCGCCGGTCCTGACCAGCTGGGGATTGACGACGAGCACGCCGTTCACGCGAACGCCGCCGTGGTGAGCCGGGTGAGGGCGACGCCGTCGAATCCGTACTCCGCCGGTGGCGGGATCCGGTTGAAGCGGCGCGAGTTGGTCATCGTGTAGGCGCCCGACGCGGTGATGACCAGACGGTCGCCCACCTGGCACTTGGGGAAGTCGAACCGCTGGACGCGCCCCTTGATGTCGGTGCCGAAGAAGTCGTTCTCGTAGAGGGTGTTGCCCGCGATCAGGCCCGGCTCCCGCTGCGCGGAGTCGGCGGCCGGGTCGGCTGACAGCACCTCGGGTCTGTGCCACGGCGCAAGGTTCCAGGCCGAGGAGTCCACCGTGACCACCCTGGTGCCGTAGTGGGGATGGTGCTCCTCGACCGAACGCACCTCGGTGAACAGGTAGCCGTAGACGGCCAGCACCGCCCCTCCCGGCTCGAACCTGAAGGAGATCTGCCGCCCATGCTGCTCCTGCCACTCGTCGACGAGCTCCCGCATCCGCCGGAACGCGGTGATGGCCCGGCCGCGGTGCGCGTACAGGTGGAAGAAGCCGCCGCCCAGATCGATGGTGTGCACGTCGGGGAACTGCGCCGCGATGATCAGGGTGTAGGTGACCTTGTAGAGGAGCGACTCGGGGGTCATCTGCCCGGTGTGCAGGTGAATCCTGGTGACGCGCAGCCGGTGCCGTTCCAGGACGGCGTGCAGTTCGGGATCGGTGATCGTGACGCCGAACCTGCTGTTGCCGCCGAAGGTCGCATCCGACTCCAGGCGGGCAGGGAGCGGAACCCTGACCCTGAGGCCCACGTCGGTGCCGGGAAAGTGCTGCCCGTAGAGGTCGATCTGTCCTCGGGAGTCCAGGTCGACGACGATGCCGCTTCGTGCGAAGCGGGCGAAGTGGGATGGAGAGAAAGCGGGGCCGGTCGCGGAGATCTCCTGGAACCCGGCCTCTTCGGCCAGGTCCAGCTCGCCGACGCTGGCGACGTCGGCGCCCACGTCCATCCGCGCCAGGTAGGCCAGGATCTCCGGCGTGTGACAGGCCTTCAGCGCGATATTCAGCCTGGCGCCCTCCACCGTGGAAATGTCCTGCTGCATGCGCCGGACCGTGGCGGCTATCCCCGGCAGATCGTAGACAAGCGCGGGGGTCTCCACCTCCGCGGCGGCCTCGAACAGCCGCCAGGAAGGCTGGGACATGAGCGGCTCAACCCTGAGGTCTGCCATCGTGGCTCCTTTTCAGCCTCTGCGGGCGGGGGGACGTGCCGGAATGGTCACCAACGTGTAGCGGACGTGGTCGCGCACCGGATCGACCCAGTGCCAGGCGGCCGGGTCGTGCTCGATCAGGGTGCCCGCGCGGTCGGGCACGAACTCCATGCGCCCGGGTCCGGACTGGACCACCAGCCCGTCGACCTCGGAGTCGGTGAGCATGTACAGGCCCTGCTGCAGGCTGTCGCGATGCGGAAGGATGTAGTCGCCGATGTCGTACCTGTTGATCTGGAAGTAGAAGTTCCGCAGGTCGCAATCGGGTGTGGCGATGCCCTTCAGGATGGTCAGCGCGAGGTCGCGGGGCATTTGCGCCATCTGGAGCACGTGATACCTGTCGTCGTCCTCGTACTCGGAGTCCCGGTAGGGGTTGAGCGGGTCCCAGTCGGCCGGCCTGTTCCGCTTGGCCGCCGGGTCGGGATAGTCGCTGAACAGGCGCCGGTAGCGCTCGGCCATGGCGATGATCTCGCCGCAGCCGCGCACGACGTCGGGAGTGATCGAGATGCCGTTCACGCGCGTCCTCCGATCGTGACCGTGTATCGGACGTCGGCGCGGACGGGACTGGTCCAGCACCAGGCGTCCATGGCCGGCCGTACCGGTGTCCCGGCTGTGTCCAGAACGCGCGTGAACTCCTGTCCGTCCCAGAACGTCAGGCCGTCGACCAGGGAGTCCTGCAGAGCCACGTGGACGCCCCAGCCGGCGCCGGCGACCTCCTCCCCGAAACGGTGGGGCAGCGCGTAGTCGCCGCGCGAGTAACGCCGCACCACGACGACGTCCGGTTCGCCGGGCAGGGCCGCCAGGTCGACGACGTCCAGGACCGCCGCGCGCCGCGGATCCTCGGCTCCGAGTTCGAGCACGGCGTACCGCGAGGCCACACCCTCCAGGACCGACTCCTCGGACGGCAGGTCGATGAAGGACGGGTCGAGGGCGCGCAGCACCGCCGGATCGAGTAACGCCTGATGAGTGCTCACTCTGTGAAGTTCCCTTGCTGAATGGGGACGAGCGCCGCTTCGTACGGCAGGGCGAGCCCGTGCATGGACCGCGCCATGCTGGTGACGTAGGCGCCGGCGGCGTTGAAGACCAGCCGGTCACCCACCCGCAGGCCGGCGGCGCGTGTCTCGCGGGTCACGTAGTCCTCCTCATAGCAGCTCGCACCCGCGACGGCGTAGGTGTCCACGGGGGTGGAACGGTGGGGGATCTGGGCGACCAGGCGGGGTGCGGTCCAGGCCAGGAGGTTCCACGCCGAGGCGTCCACGGTGGCCACGCGGTGTCCGGCGGGGTGCCCGTCCACGGCACGGACGGACACCACCAGGTAGCCGGCCAGTGCGGTGAGCAGCATCCCCGGCTCCACCACGATCTGGAATCGCCTGCCCCGCTCGTCGGCGAACCGGGCCAGAGCCGCGGAGACCTCGGCCCACGCCTGCCGGGCCTCGGCCGGCCGCGTGTAGAGGGCGGCGAGCCCCCCGCCGAGGTTGAGGGTCGTGACCGCGGGGAACTGCTCGGCGCAGGCCAGGAGCGCCGTCGTGAGCTGTCGCGCCCGGCGCGCCGTCATGAGCTCGCCCGAGTGCGCGTGGAGCCGGACCACCTCCACGTGGTAGCGGCGCAACAGCTCATGCAGTTCGGGATCCGCCGGATCGACGCCGAAGCGGCTCCACTCGATGCCCTTCCCCGTCCTTTCCGCGGGGGAGACCGGGATGCGCACACGCAGGCCGAGCCGTGCGCCGGGACCCACCTCGTCGAGGAACACCCGGAGCTGAGAGACGCTGCTGACGTCGAGGAGGACACCCCGTTCGTGGAAGCCGGCCAGGTCGGGGGCGCTCAGCGCGGGCGCGGTCGCGGTGATGACCTTCATGCCCGCGGCGAGGGCGAGATCCAGTTCGGCCGGGCTCGCGATGTCCGCGCCGAGCCCGAGACCGGCCAGGTGCCGCAGGACAGCCGGGCAACGGTTGGCCTTGACCGCGAAACACAGCAGGACGTCTGGTATCGGGGACAGATCCCGCCGCAACTCGGCCACGGTCTCGCCGATCGCCGCGAGGTCGTAGAGGACGGCGGGTGTCGGCGTCGTCGCGGCGGCGTCAAGAAGGGCGCGCGGAACCACATCGCGCACGATCATGTGTGCGTCAACCCCGTGGTGTGCTGGTGGACCCTCGGTGGGCGCGAGGACGCCCACCGAGTTCTGCCGACCTAATGGCGGTCGTTCAGATTCTCAGTTGCTGCGAGGCCTGCTGCCGCCCAGCGGGACGAGGTCCATGTTGATGGGACGAATCGAGGATTCCTCCACGTCGGACAGGGCGTCCTCGCCAATGACGGAGTCGGAGTCAAGACTCCAGTCGCTGGTGTTGAAAGCGGCCTCGAGTTTGGCCTCGAGTTCTTGCAGGGCGTTGGACATGAATCCTCCGTACATAACTCTCGGCGACACGCATCGCGCGAGCGCCCCCGTTGGACGCCCTGAGTACCTTACTAGGCCATGACTGACTTATCCAGTGTCAGTAAATTGTTATGGCCTGTTGACTTCAATGGAATTCTGAGTTATATGGTTCCGCCGGCAGCGGGAATCTGCCGAGGTCGACCGTGGCGAGGTCGACAAGGAAGTTGCGCTTATGCGGGTCGTCCCAGTCATCCCATTCGTCGGCGTCGATCAGCGTCCAGACGCCCCACTCGAGGAGCATGTAGCGCAGGACCGTGGGCCATAGGGCCAGCTCGGCCGCGGTGAGCCGGACGTGCCTGCCGTACGCCGAGGAGAACGCCGCCCACTCCGCTCCGGTGAAGAGCCGGGGCGGCGCCGTGGCCGTCTCGTTGTGGAAAAGCAGGGCGGCCAGCGCCAGGTCGAGGATTCTCGGAGCGTACTCGGCGTTGTCGGGGTCTATCAGGACGGGCTCGTCATCGACGTAGACCAGGTTGTTGGCCTTGAAGTCCATGGAGACCACGGCTCGCGGGAGCCCGCCGTCACGCACCGGCGGGAGCGTCTCGGTCATGAACGACTCGAGCCAGGGAGCCATCCGCGCCAGCACCTCGTCGTGGATCTCGGGCGCGTGCTTGCCGAGCACGCGCTGCAGACCCGTGATGTCCTCCTCCACCGAGTCCGCGTCGTGGTCGGGCCAGGGAAACCGCGGCATGTCGGCGGTGGGCGCCTGGGCGGCGTGGATGCGGCCCAGGAGGTCGCCCGCCGCGACGATGTCCGCCGTCGAGCCGTTGTACGGCCGGCCGTCGACCCACGGGTAGGCCACCCATACCCTGTCGCCGACCTGTGCGGGGTTGTCGGAGTCCAAACGGAGAGGTGTCACCACGCCGACACCTTGTTCGGCGAGAGCGCGGACCCAACGGGAGATCGCGACGGCGGAACTCATCGGACCGGTCGTTCTCTTGATCACCGCCTTGACGCCCCCGACTCGAGAGGGAAAGACGGGGGCATAGAGATAACACGACTCTGCCGCGCGTTCACTCTCCGCGACGGCGAAGTGATGGAACACGTCAGGATAGTCAGACGCCTTGTCGTAAGACATGAGGGTTCTCCCGGCGAGAAGTTTCTGGTGGAGCCGACAAAGGAATAAGGCATACGGCGCTTGACGGCCGGAGTCGCGATCTGAGATGGTCTCCACGGCATTGAGTAAAGGGGATAGTAATACACACCGGGGGTTTGGTGCGCCATGCTCCTGCCTTCTGGCGCAGGACTCAGACCGTTTTATTTCATCTGGATCGGTCAGACGGCCTCCACGTTGGGCGGAGGCGTCGCATGGTTCGCGGTCACCCTCTGGGCCTGGCAGTCGACGGGCTCGGCGACCGCGTTGTCCACCTTGCTCCTGGTGAACTTCCTTCCCGGACTGCTGCTCGCCCCCTTCATCGGGGCCCATGTCGACCGGGTCTCGCCCAAGGCGCTCATGCTCTGGTGCGACGGCCTTCTCGCGGCGATCGCACTGACGCTGGTCGCCCTCTACTCGACCGGGCAGCTCAGTCTCTGGCACCTGTACGTCGTGGGCGCCGTGGAAGGAATCGTGGAGACGGCGCACTGGCTCGCCTACTCCAAGGTGGTCCTCCTGCTGGCGGGGGAGGAGGGGTTGTCCCGGGCGAACGGGCTGATCGGCCTGGCCGACTCGCTGTCGACCGTGCTCGCCCCGCTCGCGGGCGGCGTGCTCCTGAGCGCCTTCGGTCTGTCCGGGGTGCTGCTCGTCGACGCCGCCAGCTATCTGATCGGACTGGCGTCTCTCGCGGTGACGGCCATACCCCGAACCGGCCGGGAGCCCCGCGAGGACAGCCGGCGCTCGCCGATCTCCGTGAGCCTCGCCGGAGCGCGCACCGGCCTGGGCTTCATCGTGGCCAGGCCGGCCCTGCGGGCGCTCCTCGTGGTGTTCTTCATGATGAACTTCGTCGTGACCATGGGATCGGTGCTGACCGTTCCCCTCATCATGATGCGCAGCGGCGACGACGCGGCGCTGCTCGGGCTGGTGACCTCGCTGGGAGGGGTGGGCGGAGTTCTCGGCGGCCTGTCGGCGTCCTTCGTGCTGCACCGGACCCGCCGGATCCCCCTCATCCTCCTCGGCATGATCACGGGCTGCCTGCTCGGGCCTTTCGCCACCTCCCTCGGCTGGAGTGCCCCTGTCTGGCTGGCGGCGTCCTTCTGCGCCGGCTTCGTCCTCCCCGTCATCAACGGGGCCTACCAGTCGGTCTGGCAGTCAGCGGTGCCGCTGGACCTCCAAGCCAGGGTCTTCGGGGTGCGCCGAACGGTCGCCCAGCTCGCGGTGCCGTTCGCCATGGCGGTCGCGGGGCCGCTCACGGACCATGTGTCCGTCCTGATGGACGACGGATTCCTGGCCGAGACCTTCGGGACCGGAGACGCGGGCGCGGCCGGGGTCCTGCTCGGGGCGTGCGCCGTGGTCGGCGCGTTGGTCGCGGCGGCGAGCATGCTCTCCCCTTCGGTCCGCGGCGCGGACCGGCACCTCGAACCGACCGCGCGAGAAGGGATGACGGTGACGTGAGCGAGCGGCCCGAGTACGAGAAGACCGAGGGGTGGACGTTGAGTCCCTACGAGGACATGTCGAACGCCTTCGTGTTCTTCAGGGAACCCGTAGGAGTGTTGATCCTCGACAAGTCGAGCTGGCTGGCGCTGGAACTGTCCACGGCCTACCCCTTGGAGACGGCCGCGGCCAAATACGCCGGGATCGCCGGACGCGGGGTGCCTGCCGAGCAGGCCCGGGCGGCCTTCGACAAGCACGTGTCCGCGCTGTGCGCCCAGGGGCTCATCCGCCCGGCGAAGGAGATGGTCTCGTGACAACCAAGGAAGTCGAGAGCGGCCTGTCCACGGGGATCTTCGGCGACAGCCGTTCGCTGAGGGCCAACTCCGACATCTTCTACAAGGGCGTGACCGAACTCTTCGCCGACGTCTTCCCCGGCTTCACGCTGACGTGGCCGTGGCCCGGCTCGCCGTACCATCAGATCCTCATCCGGGGATATCTGGACGAGTCGCTCATCCACCTGCGGACCAGCCGTGAACGCGCCCAGGAGACGGCCCTCGACCTGATCGACCTCCTCGGCCAGGCGCCTGCCGGCCCAGACGTGCCGTCACAGCCCCTCGTCACCATGACTGGTTGGACCGGCAACCCGCTCGGCGAGCGGATCATCGACAGGTTCCACCAGACGATGCGCAACGACGGCCATGACTTCACCGTCGAGATGCTGGAGCCGTCGGCCAACGCGGCGGCGGCCGTCGAACGCGCCCGCGACCTGCTGCACGAGCTGCTGCCGGACGTGGCGCCGCCGACGACCTCCCTCGTCCGCGGGCTCGCCCTCTTCGAGGGCGATCTCAGCAGCGCGTTCGTCAACGGCACTCCCTTGCTGGTCTACCTCAGCGCAGACCTGCTGGAGGATCCGCTGGAGACGGCTGACGCCCTGCTCCACGAGTGCCTGCACCAAAAGCTCGTGGAGGTGAGACTGACGCGGCGGATGCTGCGGGACGGGTACAGCGACGACACGAGTCACAAGATCCTCGTTCCGTGGGGTGGCGCGGGACGGTTGTTCAGCGTCGACCGATCCATGGCCGCGTTCCACGTCTACGTCCACTGCGCGCTGCTCCACCTGGCCGCCGCGGACCGAGCCGAGCTCCTCGGCCTGACGGCCGCCGAGGTGGACGAGCGCCTGGTCTGCCGCTGGGCCCGTGCCGACTTCTTCGGAGCCGCGCTGAGCACTCCGGAGGCCGGGGCGGAGCTCGGCCTGGAGGGACGCCGCCTGGTTCGCTGGCTGCGCTCGGCCAACGACCGGCTCGGGACCGCGACCACCACCGGAGGCGTTCCGCTGGCCGAATATGCGGGGGCCTACGGCCCTTGACATCGGCCATGGGGCGTCGAGTTATCCACAGAACGCGGCTCGGTCCCACATGAGGCCTCCGCCACCCTCCATCCTGGCTCCGGTCGGTTCCCCCGGAGGCCATCGGAGGCTGTCATGGAGATCACTATCTCGCTTCCCGTCGCGCTGACGTCGCTCTTCGTCGTGGCCGTCGAGCGGATGCCCGTCGCGATGGAGTCACTCGTGCCATGGCGCATCGGCAGGCCGTACAAACGGGCGGCCCTCGCCGCCCTCGGCACGCCCGCGCTCACCGTCACCCATCGCCGGTGCGCCTGGCGCCCGGTGGGCGTGAACCTCCCCGACGACGAGCGGCGGTTCCTTCGCCGGGCCCGCCATCACGTCCTGGTGTCCAGTACGGCGCCGCCGCACGATCATCCTCACGCGGTCCAGGTCGCCAGGGCGGCCGCCCGCGCGCTCGCCGAGGAGTGCGGCGGCCTGGTCGTCGACCCGCTCACCGGCTCGGCGGTCGTCGCCTGTGACGGCTGCCCGGGCGAGCGTCCGGAGTTCCAGCTCGGCGACGACTGGGTCGGCTGGGACATCGAGGTGCGCGACCACGCCTCCTGCCCGCCGTGGAACCCCTCGGACAACCACGCCTGCGCCTGCCTTCGCGTCACCTCGCGCGGCCTGCGCCGCTTCGCGCTGCCGGAGCTCACTTTGGAGGGCGCGGCCTGCGCGCACAGCCTCTGCGCCGTCAGCCTCCTCCGCGCCGTGGCGCACCGCCTGGTCACCGACCACCTCGCCTTCGTCGCCGCCCACCCCGGCTCGGCGGCCCGCACGATCAGCGACCACCTCCACGTCGACCGCGACACCCCCGACGACGGGACGCCTTTCCTGGTACGGCTGACGCCCTGCGACGACCCCGGGTCCTTGGGCGCCGTCCCACGGCTCAGGGTCGACCCGGCTCCCGGGGCGACGGACCGTGCGGCGTGCCTCAAGGTCGCCCCACCAGCCGGCTTCTCGGGCACGCTCAACGACTGGCTGTGCGCGACCCAGCGGCCGGGCCTCGTCCGACGGGTGCCGGTCGATGCGGATGAGGCCTGGGCGGCGTGATGGGCGCAGACCCACCACTTGCGTGTCCCTGGGGCAGGGGATCCTGCGGGTACGAAGAGCCCCTGATCCAGCTCGCTGGGGATCCCGGCCGCCCCACCCCGCGGGTTATCCATCCGGGCGGGCTGTCTCCCCCGGAGCGTTGCCCACCTTGGCGGGCTGTTTATCCGGCGAGCGCGCTCGTCACGGGTCGCTGACGCCTTCCGTGGCTTCCCCGTGCGCTGCACAAGCCGGCGCGCGGCTCGCGTACCTGGGTGGGGTCCCACCCGGCACGTGGGCGGTGTATGCGCGGTGCCGAAGCGGGGACACCGGCACGTCGGCACCGTTGGTCCCACCCCGACACGCACGGCCAGGACCGGCCCGGTAGGCAGAGCGATGGTGCCCCAAGCGGCGTAAGACGGTGAGAGGCCGAGGAACGGGCACCGGGGAGGGAAGGCGCCAGAAGGCGCGAGACGGTCAGGAGGTGCCAGAGCGTTAAGAAGTCGCAGAGCTCAGGAGGTGTGTCTGAGCGTTAGGGATGGCAGAGCTCAGGAGGTGCGGGAGAGGATCCGGGAGAGCGCGTCCTCCAGGACGGCGGCCGGGTCCGGCGAGCACGACGTGCTGCGCCAGGCCACGTAGCCGTCCGGCCGGACGAGCGCGGCGCCCGAGTCGCCCACACCGTACAGCTGCTGCCAGGTGCCCGAGATGTCCTGGAGCTCGCCGTTGACCAGGTGGGGCGCCAGCCGTACCCCGAGCTTGTCCCTGACCGCGCGCCCGGCGTCCGTCCAGGCGTGTCCCTTGGGCCCGGCGACGAGCACGAAACCGGAGCCGTAGAGGTCGTGCGTGGAGATGGTGCGGCCCTCCCAGTTCAGGGGGACGTGGGGAGCGCGGCTGCCGGGGCGGCCCGTGGGGGTGCGAGGGTCTTCCAGCAGCGAGCCGTCGTCGCCCGGTTCCGGGATGATCGCCGAGGAGCGGTAGCGGTACCCGAGGATCGCGGCGATCGGGTCCTCGAGAGGCTCGGGGTAGTCCGAGCGCATGGAAGGAGGCATGCGGACGGCCAGGTTGGCGAGCTGGGCGTTCGCCGTGAGGGCGCCGATGGGGCGGCGTTCGGCGTCGTAGGTGTCGAGGAAGCCGGGACCCGCCTGGCCGGACAGCACCAGCCACAGGCGCCAGGCCAGGTCGCAGCCGTCCTGGAGCGCGGTGCTGCCGCCCTGGCCGCCGGTGGGCGGCATCGTGTGGGCCGCGTCCCCGGCGAGGAAGACCCGTCCCTCGCGGTACCGCTCGGCGAGCACGTGGCCGAGGGTGAACGTGGTGGTGTCGAGGATGCGCACGTCGAGGTCGGGCACGCCCGTGCCGATGCGGACCAGCTCGACGCAGCGCTCCGGCGTGAAGTCGGCCTCGCTCTCGCCCTTGGCCGGGTCGAAGTTCACGCCCAGGCCGTGCCCGCCCACGCCGGTGCCCGTGATGAGGGCGCCGGTGAAGACGTCGTTCTGCAGGTACCACAGGGTGACCTCGCGTTCCCGCACCAGCTGGGACAGGTCCGCGTCGAACAGGATCGAGAACATGTGGCCCAGCTCGCCCTTGCCGGACACCGGGATGCCGAGCCGCCGGCGCAGGGGGCTCTGCCATCCGTCGGCCGCGATCACATACTGGGCCCGGACGACCGTCGTGGCCTCGCTGTTCGTCGTCCTGCTGTCCGTGGTCCCGGTGTCGGCCGTGCCCGGGGTGGCCGCGGGCGCCGTGCGAGGAAGGGCGCGGAGGGTGGCGGTCACGCCGTGCTCGTCCTGCTCCAGGTCGACCAGTTCGGTGGAGAAGCGCAGGTCCGCGCCCAGCTCCTCGGCCTTGGCCCGGAGGATGCGCTCGACCGCCGACTGCGGGACGCCCACGCTCGGCGCGGGCGTGACATCGGCGATGAAGGAGAGGTCGGCGTTCTCGTCGAGGATCATGCGCGGCGCCGGGTCGCGCAGGCTGGAGGCGATCGCGATGCGCATGCCCTCGCCGATGCGGCCGGACAGCTCGGTGAGCTCCTGCTCCAGGCCAGGGACGACGCGGAGCAGCTCCATGGCCCGCCAGTTGACGCCGAAGGCCTTGGGCTGGATCGAGGTGCCGGGGTGACGCTCGACGAGCATGACGGGGACGCCGCGCCAGGCCAGCATTGTGGCCGCGCTCAGCCCGGCGTACCCGCCGCCGACGATGAGGACGGGGATGGTCTCGTGGTTCATGCCTTGACCTCCTGAAGAAGACGCGACATATCGCATCTCAATGGACAGGGACACGATATGTCGCGTCTTCTATTCGGTCAAGGTATATCCGAAGTCGAGTATTACAGGCGGGCTATCGGGAGGAGACGAGCGGGACCGGAGACACCTCGCGCGACGGCGAGGGAACCACCAGGAGAAGCCGCGCATACGCGACCTGCGCCCGGGCGCAGGCGCCCACCACGGCGGGCAACGCGACGACGACGAGCAAACCGGTCAGGACGCACAACGCCGTGCCGATGGTCGGCAGCCGGTACGGCAGGGCCCAGCCGTACAGCGGATAGGCCAGGCACGCCACGCCGACCGTCCACCAGACGACGGTCGCGAGCGCGGTCGCCAGGCAGACGAAGCAGCTGGTCAGGCCGTACACGACGTCCAGCCGCCACTGGCCGCCGCGGCGAGGGGCGCCCAGCCCGAGGCGGCGCCGCTGGCGGTCGGCCAGCGCCGAGGCGGCCGGCGGCGTGACGGCGAGCACCGCGCCACCGGCGGCCACGCCCAGCGCGAGGGGGACGGACGGCCACAGGAGCGAGACGGCCGGCAGCGCCAGCCCGGCCGCCGGCACCACGAGACCGGCCAGGGAATACGGCACGCCCGCCAAGATCCGCGCGGTGTCCCGGTAGATCGACTGCCCCATGGTCGTCACGGTAGGCGGCGGGCGTGGGCGCCCACCATGACGCCAGCATCCTTTCGGGGGTGGTGCTGGCCCTACCCCCGAAGCTCCAGGCTTCTACCCCCGGAGGCCCTGGGACAGGTGCCGTTCCAGGGACTCGACCTTGGCGGTCATCGCGTCCGTGACGCCGGGCCGGATGTCGGCCTTGAGCACCAGGCCCACCCGCGGCGCCACCTCCGACACCGCCTCGACGGCCCGCTTGACGACCGCCATGACCTCGTCCCACTCGCCCTCGACCGTGGTGAACATGGCGTCGGTGCGGTTGGGCAGCCCGCTGTCGCGCACGACCTTGACGGCACGCGCCACGGGCTCCGCCACGCCCTCGCCGACGCCCAGTGGGGTGATGGAGAAGGCGACGATCACTCGGATGCTCCTTCCGCGGACGCCGGGACGGGGCCGCCGCCCCGGCCTCCGCCTGCCTCAGTGGTCGTGGTCGTGGTCCTCGTCGTCCTCGTCGCTGGGCCCCTCGGAGGGCTCCACGCCGAGCTCGGCCTCGCGGGGCTCCACCTCGCGGATGTGCTTGACCAGCTGGAGCACGTGATCCGGCTCGATGAGCCAGTACAGCGCCGTCGCTCCGGTCTCGTCCGTGGAGACCAGCTCGGCCTGTTCCTTGCGCTCCTCGTCGCTGAGCTCGGCCTCCGGGTCGTGGACCTTGGCCAGCGCGGCCGCCTGCAGGGCGGCGACGTCGAGCACCTCGACCGTCAGCTCCAGCGACAGGCGCAGGAACTTCTCTTCATCGCTCATGAACCGAGAGCCTAGGGCAGTTTCCACTCCACGGGAGCGGCGCCTTGCTGAACCAGCAGCTCGTTCGTGCGGCTGAAGGGCCTGGAGCCGAAGAAACCGCTGCGCGCCGACAGCGGGGAGGGGTGGGCCGACTCGATGCGGGGGACGTCGCCGAGCATCGGGGCGAGGCTGCGCGCGTCGCGGCCCCACAGGATGGCCACGAGCGGCTTGCCGCGCGCCACCAGCGCCCTGATGGCCTGCTCGGTGACCACCTCCCAGCCCTTGCCGCGGTGGGAGGCGGGCTTGCCGGGCATGACGGTGAGCACCCTGTTGAGCAGCAGCACGCCCTGCTCGGTCCACGGCGTCAGGTCGCCGTTGGAGGGCGGCGGATAGCCGAGGTCGGCCATGTACTCCTTGTAGATGTTGACCAGGCTGCCCGGCAGCGGCCGCACGTCGGCGGCCACGGAGAACGACAGCCCGATCGGGTGCCCGGGCGTGGGGTAGGGGTCCTGGCCCACGATGAGCACCTTGACATCGTCGAAGGGCTGGTTGAAGGCCCGCAGGACGTGCGCTCCGGCGGGAAGGTACTGCCTTCCCTCCGCGATCTCCTTGCGGAGGAACTCGCCCATCTTGGCGATCTGATCGGCGACGGGCTCCAGCGCCCTCGCCCATCCGGCTTCGACGACTTCGTGCAGGGGACGACCGGCCATGTCCGCTCACCTTACTCGCGCCCGGTACGGCTCGCGCCCCGAACGGCGGCGGGAGCCGTACCGAAACGATCACAACACGGGCGCGACGCGGCCGTCGAGGGTGGCGACGATGAGGGTGCCGGTCTCGGTGAACAGGGCGGAGCCCACGCCGGGACGGCGGAGCACGGTGCGGCCGAGGTCGTCGACGACCTCCAGGGCGCCGCCGTGGACCAGGGCGAACTTCCGGCCGGACGGGTGGGCGGCGACCTCGGCCTCGGCGGCGATGTCGCGGGACCAGGTCTGGCGCCCGTCCGGCGCCACGCCGCGGACGCCCGTGTGGCGGGTCCCCGCGCCATCCATCCAGCGGTCGACGACGGCCGCGCCGTGGCGGCCGGCGGCGCACTCGCCCACGACCTTCAGATCGGTCCGAAGTGGCACGGGCCGCCGGTTGACCAGCAGGACCGGGTGCGGCCCCACCAGCACGGCCAGCGCCCCCCGCTCGGCCAGGCAGGCGCCCCAGGAGCCCGGGGCCGCGGGGGTACGGCCCGCGGCCCGCCAGCCGTGGCGGTCGCGGGCGAACCACAGGTGCCCGTTTCCGGTCAGGGCCAGGGCGACCGTGCGGGTGGGGTCCTCCTGCCAGGCGGCCTCGGGCGCCGTGATGGTCAGCGGCTTGCCGTCGGTCCTGAACACCTGGAGTCCGCGGGCGGAGGCGACGACGGCGTCGGAGTCGCCCCGCACGCTGAGGACACGGCCGGTGTACGGCAGAGCGGTGCCGGCCGCCTCCGACAGGCGGCGCGGCCGCCCGGGTCCCGGGGCGGAGACGACCGCCTCGGGGCAGCGAGCCGTGCAGACCACGTCGGCGTTCCGCGCGTAGGCGTCCCGGTCGGTCCAGACGAGCCGGCCCGTGGCGGTGTAGCCGCGGTAGGACCCGCTGGCGGGGTCGGCGACGACGACGCCGGTCGAGGTGCCGGTCAGGATCACCGGCGGGCCGGCGGCGACGGGGCGGTCCGCCCGGGGAGCGGCGCAGCCGGCGAGCGCGAGGGCCGACGCCAGGCCCACGAACAGGCGGGAACGGGTGGACATGCGCATGGGAGCCTCCCGGAGCAGGGGCGCGGGGCGTAGGCGCGGGGCAGGGCAAGGGCGCGGGCATAGGCGCGGGGCAGGGGCACGGAGCAGGGGCGTGGGCAAGGGCGCGGGGTCACGCCGGTGGTAGGCGTGACCCCGCTCCTCAGAATCGACCGGGTCAGACGTTGCGGGTGTGACCGGTGCAGCGCGGGTCGTCGCCGCGCTTGTCGAAGACGGCCTTGAACTCGGTGTAGGCGCGCTGGTTCTTGGGCACCTTGACGCCGCCGCGCGGGACCGGCGCGCCGTTGCGCTGGTCCTGGGTCAGCGTGGAGCGGCCCTTGCGGATGTTGTCGGGGGAGACCCACGTCCAGTAGATGGGGTCGTGGCCGAGGCGGTTGTCGTGCTTGACCCTGACCTCGACGTTGTTCTTGTTGCGCACGCCGTTGCCGCCGATGGTCCACTCGAACCAGGTGAAGACGTGGTGGCGGCTGCTGTTGTGGTAGTGGGCGGTGAAGTTGATGTAGGCGCCGCTCTTGCTGCACGAGCCCGACGTGCCGGCGAAGGCGGCGGACTGGGCGGAGGCGGTGGCGGGGGCGGCCAGGGCCGAGCCGCCGACGATCGCGGTGGCGGCGAGCGCGGTCGCGGCGAGCGCCGCGCGGGCCGAAGTGCTGATCATCTTCGTTCTCCCTTCTCGCTCGGCAGGTCCTCTGCCGAGGTGAGGAGAACGTAGGGCGGGGCGCGTTGAGGCCATGTTGAGGATCTGTGGAGCCGCTAACGCCCCCGGATGCCGGCGTAGCGGGCGGCGGCCTCGGCGGCGAGGTCGCCGGCCCGGCGGGACAGCCCCTCCGCCCGCGCGACGTCGGCCAGGGTGGCCAGCGCGCGGGCGTCCAGGCGGCGGTCGGCGAGTCGCGCGGCGATGGTCCTGGCCTCCTGCGCGAGGGCGTGGGCCTCGGGGAGCAGCCCGCGCGACAGCCGTACGGCGGCTAGGTCCAGGAGACAGTCGGCCCGCCTGTGCCGGTCGCCGAGCTCGGCCAGCAGCCCGATGGCCAGCTCCAGGTTCCGCTCGGCGAGCTCGTGCCGGCCGGTGCGGTGGGCGACCAGCCCGAAGGCGCGGTGGGCGTCGGCGTCCCGGCCGCCGAGCTCGGCCAGGCAGGCGGCCAGGTTGCGCTCGGCGTCGCCGAGCCTGCCCTGCTCCAGGTGGACCTGGCCCAGGCGGCGCCGTACCTGGGCGACGCCCCGGGTGTCGCCCAGTCGCAGGCAGGTCGCCAGCGCCCGCCGCAGGCACTCGTGCGCGGCCTCCCACTCGCCCCTGGCCCGGTGGAGGTCGCCCCGGTCCCGCAGCGCGGACGCGGCGGCGCGGTCGTCGGGGGCGGCGTCGAGCGCGACCCGGCTGGTGCGGTCCCAGTCGTCCAGGAAGGCGTGGCGCTCGAAGAACGGCGGCAGCAGGTGGGCCAGGCGGAAGGCCTCTTCCCGGAGCCCGTGCGCGTGCAGGTCGCCGGTCAGGCCGACGAGGAAGGCCCGCTCGGCCAGCAGCCAGTTCACCGACTCGCGCACGTCGATCGTGGTGAACGGCTGCTCCGGCCTGGACACCGGCAGGAACCGCGACGCCCGCACCCGGGCCAGGACCACCGGGGCGAGAGCGGCCAGCACCCGGCGCACGGCGTCCTCGCCCTCCTCGTCCACCAGCCGCTCCCTGGCGTACAGGCGGGTCAGGTCGTGCATGCGGTGGCGCAGCTGCCCGGCCTCGTCCACGCCGACGGTCTCCAGCAGGCCCGCCTCGACCAGCACGTCGGCCCCGCCGCCCAGGTGGTCGGCGATCCAGTCGGAGATCCCGGTCGCGGGGAGCGCGCCGAGCCGCCGCAGCAGCCGGCGGGCGTCGCCGGGCAGGTCCTCGTAGCCGATGGCGTACACGCCGCGCACGGACCGGCCGCCCGAGCGCAGGTGGTCGAGCCGGGCGCGCTCGTCCTCCAGCAGGTCGGCGAGGTAGTCCACGGTCCAGCCGGGGCGGGAGGCCAGGCGGGCGCCGGCGATGCGGACGGCCAGCGGCAGCCCCTCGCACAGCTCGCCGAGCCGGTGGACCGGGGCGGGGTCGCGGGTGCGATCCTGGCCGATCAGCCTGCGCAGCAGGTCGACGGCGTCCCGGTGGGGCAGCTCGGCCACGGGCAGGCGGACCGCCTCGGTCAGCCCGCCGAGCGGCGAGCGGCTGGTGACGACCGTGGCGCACGAGGTCAGCAGCGGCCTGACCTGCTCCTCCGACGTGGCGTTGTCCAGCAGCACCAGCATCCGGCGGCCCGCGGTGTAGGCGCGGAAGAGCTGCTCGCGCCGCTCCAGGGCGGCCGGGATGGCCGGCGCGGGGCAGCCGAGCCAGCGCAGGAAGTCCTCCAGCAGCGCCGAGGCGGTGCCCGCGTCGCCCGGCCGGCCACGCAGGTCGGCGTAGAGGATGCCGTCGGGGAACCGCGTCCGGTACGTCCAGGCGGCGTGGACGGCCAGCGCCGACTTGCCCACGCCGGCCATGCCGTGGATCACGACCGGGCTGGGCCGGTCGAGCAGCTCGGCCAGCCGGCTCATCTGGTCCTCGCGCCCGGCGAAGTCGGCCACGTCGTACGGCAGGAGCACCGGCGGCCCCACCGAGACGTGCAGGGACACGTCGTCGTGGAGCATGCGGTGGTAGAGGAGCTGCAGGTCGGGGTCGGGGACGATGGCGTGCCCCTCGTCCAGCTCGGTGCGCAGCTCGGCGTAGGCCTCCAGCGCCTCCACCCGGCGCCCGCTGCGGTACAGGGCCAGCATCAGCAGCCCGCGGAAGCGCTGCCAGGTGGGGTGCTCCTCGACCAGCCGCCGCAGCTCGCCGAGCAGCTCGCGGTGGCGCCCGGCGTCGAGGTCCAGCTCGATCCGCCGTTCCAGCGCGAACAGGCGTAACTCCTCCAGCTCGCGGCGCAGCCTGCCGGTCTCCCGCCAGCGCGTGCCGTCGGGGTCGACGTCCTCCAGCACCTGCCCGCGCCACAGGGCGAGCGCCTCGCGCAGCATCTCCGGCGCGCGCTCGGCGTCGTGGGCGCTCTCCTGGACGAGCCACCGGAAGCGGGCCACGTCGAACCGGTCGTCCGGCACGTTGAGCACGTAGCCGCCGGGGACGTTGGCGATGGCGTCCTTGCCGATGACGCCGCGGAGCCGGCCGACGTAGCCGCGGATCAGGGAGTCCGACCGGTCGCCGTCCTCGGCGGGCCACAGCATCCGGCGCAGGCGCTCCACGGTCAGCGGGCGGCCCGCGTTGAGGGCGAGCACGGCCAGGAGGTCGCGGTGTTTCGGCGCGGTGGGGGTCAGGTTTCGCCCCTCCACAACCAGGTCAAGCCCGCCCATAATTCGTAAGTTCATTGCCGGACCACTCGCCATTGACAAGAATCCACTTCAGCTCGTCAGGGGATCCGTTCGCAGACATTCGCAAACAGGAGAATACGGGGTGCCGCTGTCTCCGCTTCTGCCGTCCGACCCGCAACGCCTGGGGGACTACTGGCTGGCCGGCCGGCTGGGCTCCGGCGGGCAGGGCGTCGTCTACGAGGGCTACGGCGAGGACGGGCGCCGGGTCGCGATCAAGGTTCCGCGGCTGGACAGCTCCCTGTCCCGGCACGCCCTGGCCAGGGAGGTGCGCGCGCTGCGGCGGGTGGCGTCCTTCTGCACAGCGGAGGTCGTCGAGGCGCGGGTCGACGAGGCCGGCATGGATCCGTCCGCCCAGCCGTACATCGTCAGCGAGTACATCCCCGGACGGACCCTGCGGCGCGTGGTCGAGGAGGCCGGGCCGTACGAGGCGGGCGCGCTGCGCCGCCTGGCCATCGGCGTGGCCACCGGGCTCGCCGCCATCCACGAGGCGGGCATCGTCCACCGCGACCTCAAGCCGGACAACATCGTCATCGGCCCCGACGGGCCCCGCCTGATCGACTTCGGGCTGGCCAGGACCGACGGGTTCACCCCCACCTCGACCGGCCCGCTCATGGGTTCGCCCAACTACCTGGCTCCGGAGGTCTACTCGGGCGGCCGGGCCCGCGCCTGCGCCGACCTGTGGTCGTGGGCGCTGGTCGTGCTGTTCGCGTCGCTGGGCCACGACGCCATCCCCGGCGGGGAACCGGTCGAGGTGATGGGGCGGGTGCTGCGGTTCGAACCCGAGCTCGGCCACCTGCCCGAGGACCTGCGCGACCTCGTGTCCCGCGCGCTCGCCCGTGATCCCCAGGCCCGGCCGACGGCGCGCGCCGTCCTCCTCCGGCTGCTCAACCTGCCGGAATCCGGCGCGGAGGCGCTGCTGGCGGCCGGTGGGCGCGAGGCCGCGGAGGTGGCGGGACGGCCCGCCGCCGTGGAACCCGACCTGGGGTCGGTGGCCGAGGAGCTGTACCGGGAGCTGTCCGAGCGGGAGCGCGAGGTGGCGCCCGAGGTGTTCCTGCGCCTGGTCGCCGTGACCGGGGACGGCGAGACGGCGGTCCGGCCGTTCGCCAAGGAGGAGCTGCTCGACAGCCGGCCCGGCCCGTGGGTGGCCGCCGCCACGTCGCTGATCTCGGTGTACGGCGCGGCCGGCCTCCTGGCCGACGACGACGGCGAGCTCGCCCTGTGCCACCCCGCCCTGGTCACGGCCTGGCCCCGGTTACGCGACTGGGTCGCCGAGGACCACGAGGGCCTGGCCCTGGTCGCCGGGGTGACCACGGGCGCCCGGCAGTGGGACAGGAACGGGCGGCACCCCGCGGACCTCGTCCAGGGCGACCGCCTGGACCGGGTGCTGCGCTGGTTCGCCACCGGGCGGCGGCACCTGGCCCTGACCCGGCTCGAACGGGAGTACCTCGACGCGGGATCCGCCCAGGTCAGACGGCGGACCCGGGTCCGCCGCGCGGTCACCGCGACGCTCGCCCTGCTCCTGGCGGTCTCGCTCGGCGCGGTGGCCTTCGCCGAACGGCAGCGCCGTACCGCCGTGGAACAGGGGAACCAGGCGCTGTCCCGGGTGCTGGCGGCGCGGGCCGACGACGTCAGGGCCGACGAGCCCGCGGTCGGCATGCTGCTCAGCGTGGCCGCCTGGCGCACCGCGCGCACCGTGGAGGCGTGGTCGAGCCTGGTCGCGTCCGCGGCCCAGGTCGAGCGGGCCCTCCTGCCCGATCCGGACCAGACCACGGCGGGCGAGCGTATCTGGAGCGGCGACCGCACGACCTACGCGGACGTGTCGCACGACTCGGTGAGGATCGTGAACGCGGAGACGGGACGGCAGGTCGGCGCGTTCGCCCACACCGCCGAGATCCCCGTCCACGCGGCCCTGGACCACCACGGCAGGATGTTCGCGGCCAGGGCGAAGGACGGCATCCGGCTGTGGGACGCCGCCACGGGCAAGCCGGTCGGCGTGCCGTTCGCGCCCGGCTGGTGTCCGGAGAGCTTCAGCCGTTCCGGCGCGCTGGCGGTGCTGACCGCCTGCACGGACCCCGGCCGGTGGCGGCTGTGGGACATGCGGGCGCGCGAGCCGGTCAGGACTTGGAGCGGCGTGACGGCCCTCGTGCCGAGCCCCGACGACCGGCACGTGGTGGTCCAGAGGTTGGACGGCTCGTCCCAGGCGTGGTCACGGCACGGCGGGGCCACCACGACCCTCGCCCGCGGCCGGGTGTCGGCGCCCGACGAGCCGAGCGCCGCCTTCAGCGGCGACGGCAGGCTGCTCGCCGTCGGCGCGGGGGAGTCGGTCCGCCTGCTGCGGGCCGGCAGCTGGAAGCCCGTGCGCGAGGACATCCCGGCACCCCTCGTCGACCTCGCCCTCGACGCCGACGGCGGCTTTCTGGCCGGGGCCGAGGAGACCACGCTCACGCTGTGGCGGGTGGAGGACGGGACGCGGCTGCTGTCCTACCCCACCTCCCCGGTCAGCCGGCGGCAGTTCCCCCAACCGGCCTTCACGGCGGACGGCCGCCGGCTCGTCTTCGACCGCCTCTCCGGCCTCTACGGCACCCTGGTCCTGGACGTCGAGCCGCTGACCCGGCCGCCGTCGCTGCCGGGCACCGGCGACTGCGACCCGGCCGGCGACGGCGAGCGGCTCCTGCTGGTGTGCCCCCGGCCCGAGTCGCGGCGCGTAGAGCTGCTGCGCCTGCCGTACGGCAAGCCCGCGGGTCCGGTGATCGACGTGGGCGAGCTCCAGCCGGAGGCCGAGCTTGAGTCCTGGAGCCGCGCCCTGCTCAGCCGGGACGGCGGCACGCTCCTGCTCGACCTGAACGCCGAGGCGCAGTCGCGGCTGGTGTTCTGGGACCTCGCGCGATGGCGTCCCGGCCGGTCGCTGCGGCTGCCCGGCGCGTCTCCTGAGACGATCGCCGTGAGCACCGACGGCCGCCTGCTCGCGACGGCTTCCGGCTCCCCGCGGGGGCCCGTGGTCGAGCTGTGGGACGTCGCGCGCGGCGTGCGGACGCGCACGTTCGGCCTGACCGACGACGTGGCGCGACAGGAGGACGGGACCCGTGCCGAGCTCGCCGAGTTCAGTCCCGACGGGACCACCCTGGCCGTGCACGCGGGCAACCGCACCGCCCTGCTGCGCCTGGGGACGGGGCAGGTCCTCTGGCTGGACCGCCGCCCCATCCTCGACCTGGCCTTCAGCCCGGACGGCCGCACGCTGGCGACGGCGGGATACGGGCCCGTGGTCCTGTGGGACACGCGCACGGGCCGGCGTGCCGGAAGGCCGCTCGCCGGCGGCGACCGGGTCGTCTTCTCTCCCGACGGCAGGCTCCTGGCCGCCGTCGAGGAGGGCGACTACCGGAAGGCACGCCTGTGGCACCTGGCCTCCGGCCGCCAGCTCGGCCCCGTCGTGGCGAGCCCGGCCGAGTTCACCTCGGCGATCGCCTTCGACGCCCGCGGCGCCTGGCTCACGCTGACGGGACCCTCCAGCGGCGAGCGCGCGACCTTGCTGACCCGGCACGTCGTCGACCCCGACCTGGCCGTGGCCCAGGCGTGCGCTCGCGCGGGCCGCGAGCTGACCCCGGAGGAATGGCGGCGCTACGCTCCCGAGCTCGCTCCGGAACGGCTCTGCGCGCGGCGCTAGGCGGAGCGTCCCGAGCCGTTTCACAAGCCGGGCCTGGTGGGGTACGGCGCCGCGCCGGGTCAGCGCCTCACAGCGCCGGCTTGCCGGGCTTGAAGAGCCAGGCGTCGAACAGCGCGTCGAGCTGCCTGCCGGACACGCGCTCGGCGAGGGCGATGAAGGCGGCCGTGTCGGCGTTGCCGTACCTGTGCTCGGTGGCCCAGGCCTTGAGGATCGCGAAGAACGCGGTGTCACCGACCGCCTCGCGCAGCACGTGCAGGGTCATCGCGCCGCGGTCGTAGACGGGGTCGTGGAAGAGGTTCTCCGGGCCGCCGGGGTCGGCGGTGGGCGTTTGCCAGAAGGCGTCGTCGGCCGGGGTGGCGTAGGCGGCGTCGAAGGAGGCCTGGACGGTGCGGGTGCCGGTCTTCTCCTGCCAGAGCCACTCGCCGTAGGTGGCGAAGCCCTCGTTGAGCCAGATGTCCTGCCAGCGGGCAGGCGTCACCGAGTTGCCGAACCACTGGTGGGCGAGCTCGTGGGCGAGCAGGCGCTCGGAGGGGACGACGGGGTAGATCGGGCGGGTCTGGGTTTCCAGGGCGTAGCCGACGTTCGGCTCGTGGTCGATGATCCCGCCGGTGGAGGAGAAGGGGTAGGGGCCGAAGAGCCCGCTGAAGTAGTCCAGGACGGGGGCGTGGCGCTGGGCGAACGCCGTGGCCTTGTCGGCCAGCTTCGGGTCCACCGCGGTGATGACCCTGAAATTCCCGACCTTCTCGTCCTTGAGGTGGAACTTCCCGATCGAGACCGTGGTGAGGTAGGAGGCCATCGGCTCCCTGGCGTCCCAGACGTACGTCGTGCGCCCGCCGCCCGAGCTCCTGGACGTCAGGTCGCCGTTGGCCACGGCCACCCTGGTGTCGGGGACGGTCACGGTGAAGCGGTAGGTCGCCTTGTCGGTCATGTGGTGGTTGCCGGGGTACCAGGTCATCGCGCCCTGCGGCTCGTTGGCGTTGTAGACGCCGTCGCTGGTGCGGATCCAGCCGTCCCGCGAGCCGTCCGGGTCCACGACGTGGGTCGGCTTGCCGTCGTAGCGGACCACGACCGTGAACGCCTGTCCATTGGGCAGTGCGGTCGCCGGGGTGACGACGAGCTCGGTGCCGCTCTGGGAGAAGGCCGCCGCCGCGCCCTGGACGGTCACGGACCGGACCGTGAGGTCGTCGACGAGGTCGAGGTTGAACCGGCTGAGCTCCTCGGTGGCGCGCGCGTTCATCGTCGCGACGCCGAGGAGCGCGTCGGAGCTGGGGTTGTAGTCGAGCGCCAGGTCGTAGTGGAGGGCGTCGTAGCCGCCGTTGCCCTGGGTGGGGAAGTACGGGTCGCCCGCGCCGGGAGCTCCGGCGGTCGCGGCGGAGGAGGGGACGGCGAGGGTGAGGGTGAGGAGCGTTGCTACGGGGAGCGCCAGGAGTCGCTTCATGCAGGATTTTCGGGCATTTGGTGGAAAGTGTTACGGCATTCCCGATTTTGAGGATGATCGTCGCCGGTTCTCCGTGTGCCGGGCGCCTGCCCGCCCCCGTGAAAGGCAGGCGCCCGGCGCCGATCACTTGACCGAACCGGCCATCATGCCCTGGACGAAGTACCGCTGGAAGGCGAAGAACAGGATCAGCGGGATGATGACCGAGATGAAGGCCCCGGGGGCGAGGATGTCGACGTTGGTGCCGAACTGCCGCATCTCCGACTGCAGCGCCTTGGTCATCGGCTGCGACTCGGTGTTGGCGAACACCAGGGCGATCAGCATGTCGTTCCAGACCCACAGGAACTGGAAGATCCCCAGCGAGGCGATCGCCGGCTTGCCCAGCGGGAAGACGACGGTCGAGAAGATCTTCCACTCGGTGGCCCCGTCCATCCTGGCGGCCTCCAGCAGCGAGGCGGGGATGCCGACGAAGAAGTTGCGGAGCAGGAATATGGCGAACGGCAGGCCGAAGGCGACGTGGAAGAGCACGACGCCGGGGATGGTGCCGAAGATGCCGAGCCCGCCGTACAGGGCGGCGATGGGGATCAGCGCGATCTGGATGGGCACGATGAGCAGGCCGACGACGATGAGGAAGAGCGTGTCGCGGCCCGGGAAGTCGATCCAGGCGAAGGCGTAGGCCGCCATGGCGGCGATGCCGATGACCAGGACCGTCGTGGGCACGGTGATGAACACCGTGTTCCAGAAGGACGCGGTGAAGCCCGTGGCGAGCAGGTTGGAGTAGTTCTCGATGGTCAGCTGGGCGGGCTTGGTGAAGACGGTCCACCAGCCCTCGGCGTTGTTGACGGCCTCGTCGCGGAGGGAGACCACCAGCAGGCCCAGCGTGGGCACCAGCCAGAACAGGCCGATGAGCACCATGACGACCTGGACCACGCCGCTGCCGAGGGCGTCCACCAGCCTGCCGACGACGCCGCGCTTGATCTCGCCCGCGTGCCTGGGCGCGGGCCGGTCGACCGTCGTCGCCGTCATGACGCCTCCTCGGCGGGGCTAGGAGCGATGCTCATGACTGCTCCCTCCTGAACCGGCGGATGTTCATGATCATGAAGGGCAGCACCAGCACGAGCAGGAAGATCGCCAGCGCGCTGCCGAGGCCCTGGTTGTTCCCGCCGCCGAAGGACACGCGCCACATCTCCAGCGCGATCACGTTGGCGTTGGGCTGCACCGAGGGCGGGGCGATGATGAAGACCAGGTCGAAGACCTTGAGCGTGTTGATGATCATCGTGACGAAGACCACCAGCAGGACGGGGGAGAGCAGCGGCACGGTGATCTTGCGGAACACCTGCCACTCGGTCGCCCCGTCGATGCGGGCGGCCTCCAGCGCATCACGCGGGATCGCGGACAGGCCGGCCGCGATGAGCACCATGGCGAAGCCCGCCCACACCCACACGAAGGCTCCGATGATCGCGGGTGTGATGAGCGTGGGGCCCAGCCAGCTCAGGCCGTTGAAGGGCGCCTCGAAGTTCGAGCGCGGCAGCCGTACCTCATAGGGGCCGTTGACGCCCTCGAAGCTGAAGGTGCCGTCCTCGGCGGTCGTGGCGGTGGCCACCACCCTGCCGTTCTGCACGGCCTCCACCGTCATGCCGGGCAGGCCCTTCTCGGTGCCGTCGATCTGGCCGTTGCGCCCGCCGCCGCCGGGGGTGAAGTCGAACCAGACCGTCCCCGAGCCGCCCGGCTTGGCGGGCTGGGCGTTCGGCGGCATGTCGGCGGCCTTGATGCCGACGAGGGGGATCAGCGCCGGCTGGCCGGTGGCGACCACGCCGCCGTCGGCCGCCCTGACCGTGTCGCCCTCCCGGGGCCGGGCGTCGGGGTAGCCCTGGCTGGGGGAGAAGGTGTCGCGCACGGTGGTGAGGATCGCGTTGGCCACGCCCTTGTCCGGGTCCTGCTCGTAGACCAGACGGAAGATGACGCCGGCCGCCATGAGCGAGACGGCCATCGGCATGAACACGATGAGCTTGAAGGCGGTGGCCCACCTGATGCGCTCGGTGAGCACCGCGAAGATCAGTCCCAGCGTGGTGACCAGGATCGGCGCGACGACCACCCAGATGAGGTTGTTGCGGATGGTGGTCAGCGTGCCGGGGTCGGTGAAGATGGTGCCGTAGTTGGCCAGGCCGACGAAGGACTGGCCGGAGGCGTCGAAGAGGCTGCGATACAGGGAGTAGCCGATCGGATAGATCACCCAGACGCCCAGCAGCAGCGCCGCCGGGAGCAGGAAGATCCAGGCGATCATCGGTGAGGGGCCCAGGCGTCCGCGGCGCGTGGCCACCGCCGTCGGGGCGGCGGCCCCGGCCGTCGCGACCTCGGGGGCCGCCTGGGGCGTGCTCGCCGTACCGGATTCGGGGGGTGTGGCGCCGGGGCCCGCGACGGCGGAACCCTCGGCGTCAGAGGAGCGTGACGGTCCGGGAGGGGGCCCGTCGTCGGACGACGGGCCCTGCGGGCCGTTCAACCGTTCGGTCACGGCCGTCCCTTCCTACTCTTTCCAGGCCTTCTTGGCCTCGGATTCCAGGGCCTCCTGGGCCCCCTTGACGTCGGCCGGGTTGCGCAGGAAGTCCTGCAGCACCTTCCACTCGCCCTTGCCGTCGGTGCCGCCGAAGGCGCTGGGCGCGAGGTCCGACATGTCGTAGCGGACCGACTCGCCGGCCGAGATGATCGTCTGGCCGAGCTGCTTGGTCAGCGGGTCGGGGTAGTTGTCGGGCGAGACGTTGCGGTTGGGCGACAGGTAGCCGGGCAGCTTGGCCCAGATCTCGCCGCCCTCCTTGGAGGCCAGGAACTCCAGCAGCGCCATCGCGCCGGGGGTGTCCTTCAGCGCCACGGCGATGTCACCGCCGAGCACGACCGGCGTGGTGTCGCCGACCTTGGGGAACGGGAAGGTCTTGGCGTCCTCGCCCACCTTGGCGCCGGACTCCACCGCCGAGACCGCGACGAAGTCGGCCTCGATCACCATCGCGGCCTTCTTCTGCCCGTAGACCTGGGTCACGCAGGTCGGGAAGTCGGTCTGCAGGGCGCCGGAGGTGCCGCCGTTGATGAACTCCTTCTTGGTGAAGATCTGCGCCATCTTCTCCAGCGCGGTGGTGACCGAGGGGTCGGTCCACGGGATCTCGTGCTTGGAGAGCTGGTCGTACTTCTCCGGCCCCGCGGTGGAGAGGTAGACGTTCTCGAACAGGTCGGTCAGGGTCCAGCCGGAGGCGCCGCAGAAGGAGAACGGCGCGGTGCCGGAGTCGGCGATGGTCTGGGCGGTCTTGAGGAGCTCGTCCCAGTTCGTCGGCGGCTGCACGCCCGCCTCGTCGAAGGCCGGCTGGCGGTACCAGACCAGCGACTTGTGGGCCGCCTTGACCAGCACGCCGTACACCTTGCCGTCGGCGGAGCCCAGCTCCTTCCAGTAGTCGGTGTAGTTGGCGTCGAGCTGCTTGATCACGGCGTCGGACAGCGGCTTGAGCGCGTTCTGGTCGGCGTACTGCTGGACCAGGCCCGGCTGCGGGAGGATCGCGATGTCGGGCGGGCTGCCGCTCTGGATGCGCGGGCCGAGGTAGGCGCCGGTGTCCTCACCGGTGGAGGCGTAGGTGACCTGCGCGCCGGTCTTGTCGGAGAAGGCCTTGAGCACCTTCTCGAAGTTCTGCTGCTCGGCGCCGGTCCACTTGGCTGCCACCTCGATCTTGACGCCCTGGAGGGACTGGCCGCCGGTCGGCGCCGCGCCGGTGGCGGTGGGCTGCCCCGGCGTCGTGGTGGGGGCGTTGCCGCAGGCGGCGATGGCCAGGGCGAGCCCCGCCGCGGTGAGTGCTTTTCTCATGGTGCCTCACTGGTTCACTGGGTTTTCAAGACCTCAGAGAGCTCCGCCGTCAGGGATGCCGCTACGTCGTCTGAGGTGTACGGCGAGGCGAGGGCCTTCGCGACGTTGCTGGCGATCACCAGGCTCAGCTGGTTGTAGTTGGCGTTCGCCGGGCGTCGCTTGGCCGCGAGGATGCTCTCCTTGAGCACGGGCAAATAGGGGAATCTCTTGATGAGGTCGGGATCGTCGTAGAGCTCGCTCCACACGGGCGGGAAGGAGCCCTCGGTCAGCACGCGGCGCTGGTTGTCCAGGCCGGTGAAGTAGTGGATGAACTCCTGCGCGGTCTGCTGGCGCCGCGAGTAGGCGCTGATGGCGAGGTTGACGCCGCCCAGCACGCTGGGCCCTGGCAGCCTGGTCACCGCGAACCTGCCCCGCACCTGGGAGGCGGGGAGCGTCGCGGGGCCGTAGGCGTGCGGCCAGTTGCGCGCGAAGGCCAGCCGTCCCTGCTGGAAGGCCAGGCGCGTCTCCTCTTCCTTGTACGTCAGCGACTCCTTCGGGATCCAGCCCTCCCGCAGGCCCTGGGTGAGGTACCCGAGCGCGGTCTTGGCCTTGTCGAGCTCGAGCGTCACCTGGGTGCCGTCGGGATTGAGGATCTGCCCGCCGGCCGCCTGGACGGCCTCGGAGAAGTTGACGGTCAGACCCTCATAGGCAAGGAACTGCCCCGCATAGCCTCCGATATCGTGCTTCTTGGTTATCTCTAGGGCCTGTTGGCGAAGTTCTGCCCATGACCTGGGCGGCCGCTTGACCAGGTCGGTGCGGTAGTAGAGCAGCCCGGCGTTGCTGGTGTACGGCACCGCCCAGAGCTTGCCCTGGTAGATCGCGGTCTCGACGACGGGCGGCAGGAACCTGTCGAGCGGGAAGGCCCCGCGCTCCAGGGGGATGATCCAGCCGTTGTCGGCGAACTCCGCGGTCCACACGACGTCGAGCCCGAGCACGTCGTAGCGGTCGCTCCTGGCTTGGAGGTTGGCCACCATCTGCGCCCGTTGCTCGTCCGCGGCCTCGGGCAGCTCGAGCAGCGTCACCTTCTCGGCCGGGTGGGCCTGGTTCCAGCGATCCAGCAGGGGTTGCAGGTACGCCGTGGTGTCGCGCCCGGTGGCGAACGTGATCGGCCCGCGTCCCCCGCCGCCCGTGCCGTCGCCGTCTGCGCCGCCGCCCTGTTCGCCCGCCCCCGCGCACCCCGCGGCCACCACCAGGGCGAGAGCCACGGGGAGCAGGCGAAACACCGCGTTACCTCCGTATTACATACGTGTTAGGTAGATGCATTCATGTTATGCACAGCCGTAAACTGGCCGTCAACGGAGGGTGGCGTAACGCCTGCATAACAGGGAGGTGACGGGTGCGGTTTCACCTCCTCGCGCTTCTCGCCAAGGAACCTGCCCACGGCTACGAGCTCAAGCAGGCCCTGGAGCAGACCTTCGGGGCGGCCTACCCCTCCCCGAACATCGGCCAGATATACGTGACGCTGAACCGCCTCACCCAGGACGGCCTGGTCAGGGCGGTCGACGTGGAGCAGTCCAACCGGCCGAACAAGAAGGTGTACTACCTGACGGCCAGGGGCCGCGAGGCGCTGACGACGTGGGTGGAGGAGCCCACCGAGGGGCCGCGGGTCCGCGACGAGTTCTACATGAAGCTGATCCTGGCCCCGCTCACCGGCATCGCCGACCGCATGGCGCTCATCAACCGGCAACGGCGCCACTACCTGGGCCTGATGCGCGAGCTCAACGAGCTGGCCGAGCGCACCGACCAGGCCAACAGGGTGGCGCTGCTGCTCATCGAGGGGGCCATGCTGCACCTGCAGGCCGATCTCGACTGGCTGCAGCGCTGCCAGGAGGAATTGTTGTGAGCGTCGTGCTCAAGGCCGTCAACCTGGTGAAGGTCTACACCGACAGCGGGGTGCCGGTGCACGCCGTACGCGGGGTGGACCTGGAGATCGAGGCGGGCGAGTTCGTGGCGATCATGGGGCCCTCCGGGTCGGGCAAGTCCACGCTCATCCACATGCTGGGCGGCCTGGACGCCCGCACCAGCGGCGAGATCTGGCTGGACGGCAGGCGGGTGGACACGCTCTCGGAGAGCGGCTGGGCGCTGCTGCGGCGCCGCAAGGTCGGCTTCGTCTTCCAGAACTTCAACCTCGTCGCGAACATGACCGTGGCCGACAACGTCGAGCTGCCCGCGCTGCTGGCGGGGGCCTCGCCGCGGGAGGCGCGCGAGCGCCGCGAGGACCTGCTCGCCCGGCTCAACCTCACCGAACGCGCGGACGCGCCGCCCGGGCAACTGTCGGGCGGCGAACAGCAGCGGGTCGCGCTCGCCCGCGCCCTGGCCAACCGCCCCAGCCTGCTGCTGGCCGACGAGCCCACCGGCAACCTCGACAGCCGCAACACGCGCGACGTGCTGCGCCTGCTCGGGGAGGTGCACCGCGACGGGCAGACGATCGTCATGGTCACGCACGACGCGAGGGTCGCGGCGCTCGCCGACCGGGTCGTCTCGCTGCTCGACGGCGAGATCGTCGACGACGGCCGCATCCCGCGCCGCCGCCCGGCCACCGGCACCGCGGGCGAGGTGATCGACCTGCGATGAGCACAGTCCGTGCCGGCAGCCGGTGGATCCGGGCCGACCTGCGGGCCAGGAGGGGGCAGGCCCTGCTGACCGTGCTGGCGGTCGCCGGGATCGTCGCCGCCCTGCTCACCGCGGCCACCCTGCTGGAGGAGGGCACCAACCCGTGGCGCGGCCTGTTCGCCCAGACCAACGGCGCCCACGTCTGGGCCCACACCCGTGACCAGCCCGAGCTCGGCAGGCTTCTCGCGCTCGACGGCGTGGCACGGGCGGCCGGGCCGTACCGCTCGGCGCCGGTCACGGTGGTGCAGGAGGGCAGGAAGGATCCGGCCGCGCTGCGGGCGGTCCCCGCGACGCCGCCCGAGGTCTCCCGGCCCGTGATCGTGGAGGGCCAGTGGCTGAGCACGGCCCAGCCCGACGGCGTGGTCGTCGAGCGCTCCTTCGCCCGCTCCCTCGGCCTGCGCCCCGGCGAGCCGCTGGCCATGAACACGCTGAGCGGCGCCCGCAGGGTCCTGTACGTGCGCGGCATCGCCGACACCGCCGACCAGGGCTTCTACCCGGAGTGGACGCCCGGCCTGGTGTGGGTGCTGCCGGTCACGCTCGACCAGGTGGAGCCCAGCCTCGGCCGCAGCGAGTGGGTGACCGGCCTGCGGCTGAAGGACGAGGACGCCACCCAGGTCGTCGCGCAGCGCGTCGTCGTCACCCTGGACGAGCAGCTGCAGCGCGTCCACACCTGGCGCGAGGTGCGGGCCGCGATGGAGCTGGACAACCGGCTCCTGGGCACGCTGCTGGCGCTCTTCGGCGTGGTCGGCCTGGTCGCGGCGGCGCTCGCGCTGGCCAACGCGGCCGGCGGGCGGGTGCTCGGCCAGCTGCGGGACCTGGCCACCCTGAAGTCGCTCGGCTTCACGCGGCGCCAGGTCGCGTTGCTGCTCATCGTCGAGCACGGGGCGCTGGGGCTGCTCGGCATCGGCCTGGGCACCGTCGGCGGGCTCGGCGTCACGATGGCGGTCTTCGGCTCCACGTCGCTGGCGCCGCTGCCGGTGGTGGCCATCGCCGGGGGGACCGCGCTGGTGGTGCTGGCCGCCGTGGGCCTGCCCGCCTGGCGGGGCGGCCGCACGCCGCCCATCCCCGCCGCCCCGGCCGCGCCGCCGCGGGGGCACCTGTCGCGGCTGGCGAGGCTGGCTTTGCTGGTACGGCTGCCGCCGGCGCTGGTGCTGGGGACACGTGATGCGTTCACCCGGAGGCTTCCGGCGTTCCTGACCGTGTTCGGCCTCGCCGTTCCCATGATGATGATCACGATCGGGCTGGGCGTGTGGGCGACGCTCGACAATTTCCTGAAAAATCCCGCTCAAGTGGGACAAACGGCGAGTTTGATCGTTAAAAAGGGCAAGCTGACGCCCGCCGAGGCCGAGCTCTTCGTCTCCCGCGACCCCGACGTCCGGCACGCCTACCCGGGCAGCACCGTGAACGCGCTCGCCCCCGGCGAGGCCCGCTCGGTGCGGGTGCGGGCCATCGGCACCTCCACCGAGCGCTACCCCTTCCCGGTCGCCGAGGGCCGCATGTACACCCGGCCCGGCGAGGCCGTGGCGGGCCAGGGCCTGCTGGACCTGCTCGGCGTCAGGATCGGCGACCGGGTACGGCTCACCGTCGGCGGCTCGCCGCTCATCGTACGCATCGTCGGCAGGGCGGTGGAGCCCGACCTGGACGGCGAGGTGCTGTCGCTGGGACTGGACAGCCTGGCGGCCAAGGACAGCGTGCCGCCCGGCTTCTACGCGCTCCACCTGCGCGAGGGCGCCGACCCCGACGAGGTGCGGGCGCGCCTGCTCGCGGCCTCGGGCGAGGGGCTGGAGGTCCAGCGGGTCGTCAACCCGGCCGAGCGGCTGACCATCCTGCGCGTGGTCATCGTGGCGCTGATCGCGGTGCTGGCGCTCATCGGGCTGGCGAACCTGCTCACCGCGAGCGCCCTCGGGCTGCGCGACCACGCATCCGACCTGGCGGTGCTCAAGGCCATGGGGCTGACGCCGCGCCAGGTGACGGCGACGCTGGTGACGGCGACGGGACTGCTCGTGGTCCTGGGCGTCTTCCTGGGCACCGCGCTGGGCGCCCTGTTCGTCAGGGGTCTCATCGACCTGCAGGGCCATGCGAGCGGCGTCGGCGCCGGGATCGGCCGCGCGCCGCAGCCGGTGACGCTCGGGCTGGCGGTGCTGGCGGCCGTCGGGGCGGCCCTGGCGGTCGCGCTCATCCCGGCCCGCCGGGCGGCCCGCGTGCCGGTGACGGCCCGCTGACGGCATGGTCCTCCACGAGTGTGGCCAGCCCCAGAGTGCAGTGACTTGAAGACTCACGAGGTGACACGTAGAGATCACATGCGCCTCATCGGTGGATTCTCTAATCTATGACCAGAGGAGGTGGCGATCGTGCATGCGCGCACGGGCGGACCAGGGACTGGCCTGATCAGCGATTTCCGCTATGTCACCCCGCTCTACACCAAGGCCGAGGCAGCCGATCTGATCGGGGTGCCCAGGCAATCGTTCCGCAACTGGGCTGTGGGCTATGCCTACAAGCGGATGGACGGCGTGGTCGTGGCAGCCGAGCCCCTCGTGACGACGGCCGGGGCGAGCGGACCTACCGTGCCATTTGTGGGGCTGGCCGAGGCCTACATGCTGGCGGCATTCCGCAGCGCAGGAGTCCCGATGCGGCGCATCCGGCCCGCGATCCGATGGCTGGAGGAGAACATCGGCCTTGAGCAGGCATTGGCCAGTGAGCGGCTGATGACCGACGGAGCCGAGGTGCTGTGGGATTTCAGGGAACAGACGACCGATCCCGCGGAGCGAGACGCAGTGGACGGGCTCGTCGTGGTGACCAGCGGTCAGCAGGTGTTCCGTCCTGTCGTCCGAAACTACCTTCGGCGGGTCACCTATCAGGACGGATGGATAAAAAGTATCCATCTGCCTAGATATGAGCAGGTGGAGGTCACCGTCGACCCCTGGATCAACGGCGGTCAGCCGACGCTGACACGGCGGGGCATACGTGTTGCCGACGTGTTGAGCCGCTTGGGCGCCGGAGAGGACAGCCGAGATGTCGCCGAGGACTACGACCTCGATCTGAGTGAGGTCGAGGCCCTTCGTCTCCAGGCGGCCTAGAGGAGCTCCATGGCGGGTGAGGCGAAGGAGTCCGGACTAACGTTCTTCCTCGACCGGGGGCTTGGTTCCCGCATTGTGCCGTGTGCCCTGCGAGCTGCTGGGTGGCTTGTCGAAACCATGGACGAACGCTACGGGAAGCTGAATCCCAGCGCGTCGAGGACATTCGATGGATTGAAGAAGCGACCTTACGCGGGGACATCCTGCTGTGTAAGGACCTGGCTGTAACCCGTAATCCTCTCGAGGCGCGGGTGATCTACATGAGTGGTGCCCGGATCTTCGCACTGGCGAATGCCGGCGTCGTGGGTACGGAGATGGCTGAGATCTTCCTCCTGAACGAAGCCAAGATCGTTCATGCTGCCCGCCGGGTCACTGAACCCTTCGTGTTCGCCGTGGGGCGTGACGGTCTACGACGCACCCGTGTGCGCTACCCGATCGAAGGGATGGACTTCTGAGGCGCGAACCGCACGGCCAACGGCTGGCCCCCAAGGAAGATCTCGAGGGGCCAGCCCGCTGACATGAGCGTTACTCCACGTGGAGCTGGGTCCACCGTGGCGGAGTGCCCTCATGCATGAGGTCGACGCACTGGCAGTTGCCACACCCAGGAATCACGGATCCTCCTCGCCTCGGGGAAGAGGGATGTTCCCGGTCGCGGTCGCTCCTACGCTGACCGCGACGGCGCACTGCCGTACCTCGGAGACCGCGGAAACCTCTCACACCCGGCGCAGCGCGAACCAGTAGAACCCGTGCCCCGGCAGGGTCAGCACGTACGGCGCGGCCCCGATCACCGGGAACCGCACCCCGCCGCGGGCCTCCACCGGCGTGAGCCCCTCGAACCGCCGCAGGTCCAGCTCCACCGGCTGCGGGTGCCCCGACAGGTTGTTCACGCACAGCATGATGTCCTCGCCCTGCTCCCGGACGAAGGACAGCACGGCGGGGTTGGACGACCACAGCTCGGTGTAGGCGCCCGTGCCGAACACCGGGTGCTGCCTGCGGATCTGCAGCATGCGCCGCGTGAAGTGCAGCAGCGACGCCTCGCTGCGCAGCTGCGCCTCCACGTTGACCGCGTGGTAGCCGTAGATCGGGTCCATGATGACCGGCAGGTAGAGCCGCCCGGGGTCGGCGGTGGAGAAGCCGGCGTTGCGGTCGGGCGTCCACTGCATGGGCGTGCGCACCGCGTCGCGGTCCTCCAGCCAGATGTTGTCGCCCATGCCGATCTCGTCGCCGTAGTACATGACCGGCGATCCCGGCAGCGACAGCAGCAGGGCCGTGAACAGCTCGATGCGGTCGCGGTCGTTGTCCAGCAGGGGCGCCAGGCGCCGCCGGATGCCGAGGTAGGCGCGCATGCGCGGGTCCTTGGCGTACTCCTTGTGCATGTAGTCGCGCTCTTCCTCGGTGACCGTCTCGAGCGTGAGCTCGTCGTGGTTGCGCAGGAAGATGCCCCACTGGGCCTTCTCGGGGAGCTTGGGGGTGCGCGACATGATCTCCGAGATCGGCTCGCGCGACTGCTTCTTGACCGCCATGTAGATGCGCGGCATGAGCGGGAAGTTGAAGGCCATGTGGCACTCGTCGCCGCCGGTGGTGGGGTCGCCGAAGTACTCCACGACGTCCTCCGGCCAGCCGTTGGCCTCGGCGAGCAGCACCCGGTCGGGGTAGAGGCGGTCGACCTCGGCCCTGACCTTCTTGAGGTAGGCGTGGGTCTCCGGCAGGCCCGCGCACGCCGTGCCCTCGCGCTCGAACAGGTACGGCACCGCGTCCAGGCGGAAGCCGTCGATGCCCAGGTCCAGCCAGAAGCGCAGCACCTCCAGCATGGCCTCCTGCACGGCCGGGTTGTCGTAGTTCAGGTCCGGCTGGTGGTGGAAGAAACGGTGCCAGTAGTACTGCTTGCGCACCGGGTCGTAGGTCCAGTTGGACTCCTCGGCCCCGACGAAGATGATCGGCGCGTCCGGGTAGCCGGTCGGCTCGTCGGCCCAGACGTAGAAGTCGCCGTAGGGGCCCTCGGGGTCGTGCCGGGAGGCCTGGAACCACGGGTGCCGGTCGCTGGTGTGGTTCATCACCAGGTCGGTGATGATGCGGATGCCGCGCTGGTGGGCCTTCTCGACCAGCTCCACGAAGTCCGCCAGGTCGCCGAAGTCCGGCAGGATCTTCATGTAGTCGGAGATGTCGTAGCCGCCGTCGCGCAGCGGCGACTCGTACAGCGGCAGCAGCCACAGGCAGTCGACGCCGAGCCACTGGAGGTAGTCGAGCTTCTCGATCAGGCCGCGAAGGTCGCCGGTGCCGTCTCCGTTGGAGTCCTTGAACCCCCGGACCAGCACCTCGTAGAACACCGCCCGCTTGTACCAGAGCGGGTCCTCCGAGACGAAGGACTCGCTCACCGGATCTGGCGACGGGGATGCGTTGCTCATGTGGACGCTCACAGAAGGAGATGTGGGCAGGACGAAGTCACCGGTTGCACCGGTTTCAGTTGTGTGGTGACCGCGCCGCCTGGAGTCGTCATCCCTGCGATCTCCGTGCCCGTTCCGGGTGTCGCCCGGTTGTTCGCGGCGCTTACGGGCCGAACACTATCAGGCCCCGGGGTATCCGGAACCCAATATCGTCTCGAGCCCGTCATACCCGCGAGACGTGGACGTAACCGGCCGGTTACCCAGCGTTTCCCTCGCTGGATCCGCTCGCGCGGCGCGGCCTGTTCCCTCACCATGGGACCGTGACAACGGGCGAGGAGTTAGGCGGGATCGAGCGGGTCTGGCGGTTGCAGAGCGTCTGGTCACAGGCCGCCAACCGGGCCAAGGCGGCCATCGGCCGCAGCAGGCTGGCCACCCTGGCGCTGGGGGTCGCGGCCGCCGTGCTGAGCGTGGCCGCCGCCCAGGTCAGCGCTGTGAGCTCCGGGGCGGGCCGGGCCATGGCGCTGGCCGCCGCGGTGGCGGTCGGGCTCGGGCCGCTGGCCGCCCGCGGCGCGTCGGCGGCAGCCGTACGGGACCAGACCAGGCTCCGCTCGGTGGCGGAGGCGTTGAAGGCCGACGCCTACACCTACCTCGCGGGGGTGGCGCCGTTCCGCGGGGAGGACCGCGACCGGCTCCTCCTCGACCGCGCCAAGGCGCTCCTGGACAAGGTCGGCGACCTGCGGGAGCACGTGGCCGACGTCGAACCGGCGGACCGGCCGCCGCCGCCCGTCCACGACGTCCCCTCCTACCTGGAGCACCGCGTGGGCGGCCAGATCGACGGCTACTACCGCCCCAAGGCCCGCGAGATGCGCGAGCGCCTGCGTGTGGTCCGGCTGGCGGAGGTGACGCTCGGCGCGGTGGGCGTCGTGCTCGCCGCGGCGGCGGCCGTGCTGGAGATCAGGGGACTGTCCGCCTGGGTGGGCGTGGTCACCACGGTGTCCGGGGCGGTCCTCGCGCACGCCGCGGCCGAACGCCTGGCCTTCCAGCAGATCGAGTACTCCAGGACCGCCGACGAGCTGGAGGACCTGCGGGTGCGGCACCTGACCACTCCCGTCTCGGAAGACGACCTCGTCAGGGACTGCGAGCAGGTCATCTCCATCCAGAACGACGCCTGGATGGCCCGGCTGAGCGGCGCCGAGGAGCGCCAGGAGGGACAGGACGTCCCTTGAAGCCGAAGCTCTTCATCAGCCACAGCGCCAGCAAGGACCCCTACGCCGCGGCGGTCCTGGACGAGCTGACCGAGCTCATGAAGCGCAAGAACTACGACGTCCTGGTGGACAGGGAGCGGCTGCGGGCCGGCGAGCGCTGGGCCGCCTGCATCTACCAGTGGCTCGGCGAGTGCGACGCGGCGGTCGTGTTGCTCAACCGGCGGGCGGTCGAGGCCAGCCCGTGGGTGCAGCGGGAGGTCAACATCCTGCTGTGGCGCCAGGCCCTCGGCTCGCCCGTCTACATCGTGCCCGCGCTGCTCGGCGACCTGACCAGCAAGGACGTCGACATGGGCTTCAGCGAGCTGAAGCCGCTGGAGTTCAGCCGGGTCGACGGCCCCGACCCGGCCGAGCTGGCCAGGCACATCGCCGACCGCTTCGCCGAGGTGCCGACCGCGGCCGTGAGCTGCGACCCGATGCGCGAGTGGATCGAGCGCATCGAGACCTACCTGCGGGAGGTCAAGGACGAGGACCCGCTGGTGGACTCGGCGCGCGCGCTGGGCGTGCCCGAGCCGGACCTGGAGCAGGTCAGGCTGGTGGGCGGCCGGATGTTCCTCGCCCACCAGTTCCTCGCGGGCGACCTGGGCCCCAGGACGGTTCAGGCCCTGTCCAAGCTGACCACGCGCATCCCCTACGGCGACCCGCGCAGGTACCTGGTCAAGGAGGTCATCCCGGTCTGGGTGGACGGCGCGCAGGCGCGCCGCCTCCTGCCCGGCAGGAGCCGGCCGCACCGGCTGGTCATCCTGCTCAACGCGGTCAAGCAGGAGACCGCGGTGGACTACCTGCACCGGGCGACCTGCCTGGCCGCGACCGGCTACGACTTCGTCCAGGTCACGTCGGTGGCGGGGGAGGACCCCGTGACGGAGCTGACCGCCGCCTACGAGCGCGCCGTCGAGGACATGCTGGGCGGTGACCTGGCAGCCTACGGGATGACGCTGGAGACCGTCCCGTGGGACGAGATCGGCAGCCACCTGTTCCTCATCGTCGACCCGGGAAGGGCGCCGATGAAGGCGGTGGCGCAGGCCGTAAGGAACCTGCACGATCGCGCGCCCAGGGTGGTGGTCGTGCTGCTGACCGGGCGCCGGCTGCCGGACGAGCAGGCGGTGCGGGCCCTGGGCCTGGCGGACGCGGCGCGCGTGGACACCGGCCTGGAAGGCGACGCGGAGTTCCTCGGCAGGACCTACGTCAACCAACTGATCGCCCTGGTTAAGGGGAAATGAGATGAACAGCGAGCTCGACGGCGGGACGTCCCGGGTGGCCGACCGGCGCGACGGCCTGGTCTACGTGCTGCCCGACCGGGTGGAGCTGGCCGTTCGCGTGGCGCTGGCGACCGGCCGCCCGCTGCTGCTGCGCGGCGAGCCTGGCTCGGGCAAGTCCTCACTGGCCGCCTACGTCGCCAGGCAACGCGGCTGGCGGTACTACGAGCTCGTGGTCACGTCCAAGACCCAGCCACGCGACCTGCTGTGGTCCTTCGACACCGTCAGGAGGCTCGCCGACGCCCAGGCCGAGACGCTGCTCGGCGACGCCGACTACGTCGAGCCGGGCATGCTGTGGTGGGCCTACGACCCGGACTCGGCCAGGCGGCGCGGCATGCCCGAGGGCCTCACGCCGACCAGGCCGCCGGTGGAGCCCATGGCGGAGGTCAACCGGGACCGCCACGCCAAGCGGTCCGTGCTGCTGATCGACGAGATCGACAAGGCCGACCCCGACGTGCCGAACGGGCTGCTCGTGCCGCTCGGCTCGAACGAGTTCACGGTGGCCGAGACCGGGTTCACGGTGCGGAAGACCGGCTCCCAGCTCGTGGTCATCACCACCAACGAGGAGCGCGAGCTGCCCCAGGCGTTCCTACGCAGGTGCGTGGTGGTCGCGCTGACCGCCCCGGACGAGGACGGGCTGGTCGAGATCGCCAGGCAGCACACGATCGTGGAACGGAAATGGACCAAGCGGGACGCCGAGCTGGCCGCCGCCGTCGCGCACCAGCTCGGCGTCGCCAGGACCGAGGCCCGGCAGCGCGCCCTGCGCCCGCCCAGCACCGCGGAGTTTCTCGACGCCTTCCGCGCCTGCGGCGAGCTCGGCATCGGGGTGGCCGACGAGGCCTGGTCGGACCTGCGGGACTTCGTGCTGCTGAAGCGAGGCGAGGACGTGAGCGCGTGAACTGGCTCGGAGACCTGCTCCGCGCCTGCGCCGCCGTCCCGGAGGCCGACCCGGGCGAGATCGCGGCCCTCCTGGGACTGGCCCGGCACCGCCCGGCGCATCCCCCCGCCGAGGAACCTGCCGGCGCCGCCGAGCGCCCGCCTGGACACGCCGACCTGCCCGGCGACCTGCGCGACCCGCCCCGGCACGCCCCACGTGCCAGGCCCGCGCGCCGCCCCGGCCCGCCCGCGTCGGTGCCCGCCGGGACGCGGCTGCTCCAGCCGGTCACGCACGAGCCGCCGCCGGAGCTGCCCTGGAGTGTCCCGCCGCTGCCGCGGACGGCCCCCGCCCGCCCCGCGCCGCACATGCCGCTGTTCGCCCCGCGCTCGGCGGCCGGGCTGATCCAGGCGCTGGCCGCCCGGCCGGTCCCCGAGGGGCCGGTGGACGTGGTCGCCGCCGTCGAGCGGCTGGCCCGGGGCGAGCCGCTGGAGAGGCTGCCCCGCACGCCGGAGCCGAGCCTGCGGTACGGCGTGCAGCTGCTCATCGACAAGGGGCCCGGCATGCAGCCGTTCGCCCGCGACCAGGCCGAGCTGGCGCGCAGGGTCCAGGCGGTGGTGGGGCGGGAGTCCACACAGGTCAGGTTCTTCGCGTACGCGCCGCTGCGTGGCGCCGGTCCCGGCCCGGTGTGGACCTGGAAACCGTACGTCCCGCCCGACCCCGGCACCCGCGTGATCGTGGTGTCGGACCTGGGCCTGGGCGGCCCGCCGTACGATCCCCGGGTCTCGCGCCGAGAGGAGTGGGAGGCGCTGGCCAAGCTGCTCGCCGAGCATCGCTGCGGCGCCGTGGGGCTGACTCCTTACGGGCCCGGCCGCTGGCCGCGGTGGCTGCGGCAGCTGTTCCCCCTGGTGCAGTGGGACCGCACGGTCACCGCCGCGAAGGCGAGGCCGCGATGACACCCGGCCTGGCCGTCCTCGACGAGCAGCGCGCGGAGGTGCTGGACCTGGCCATGGCGCTCAGCGTGGCCACGAGCATCGAGCCCGAGCTGATCCGCGCCATGCGGCTGATCGTCGTACCCGCCGCCGACGCCGCGGCCGAGGCGGACCTGTGGTGGGGCGACATGGTCGCCGCCCGGCGCCCGGACGCCATCGTGCTGGCTCCCGAACTGCTGCCCGAGCTGCGCCGACGGCTGGCCGCGCGGCTGCGCGAGGCGCCGCCCACCCATCCCCTGCACGGGATCTGGCAGGTGATCGAGCGGGTGCACGCCGGGATCCCGCCCGCGCTCTTCCTGGAGGAGTACGCCACCTGGCTGGCCGTCTCCGGCGGGGAGGCAGGTGTACAGCAGGCGGACCTGCTGCTCAGGCAGGCCCTCCGGGCGCTGGTCGAGGAGGGGCGCACCGGGGTGTCGGACTGGTTCGCGGGGGCCTGGGAGCGGCTGCCGGAGGAGCTTCGCACCCGGCGGACGTCCTGGCAGCTCGCCCAGCTGTCGCCGGACCTGCTGCCGGAGGCCGGGCCGGCGCTGGCGGCGAACATGCCGCACCTGACCGTGGAGGACGCCGCGGTCGTCGTGGAGCCTCTGCCCGACGTGGCCCTGGGCGTCCGGCTGACGGGGGCGGAGCTGGAGCTGGGCGGTCAGGCCGAGCAGGCGGTCCTGGTGCCCGACACCCGTCCGCGGCTACTCGAGGTGCTGGTGCAGGGCCGGCAGCCGCGCCTGGTCGCGGTGCCGGAAGGGGAGACCGTCCGCGTGCGGGCCGGGCGCGGACCGGTGCGGCTGCGGACGGCGCGAGGTGTGGTCTACGAGCTCGGTACGGCGGAGCCTGTGCTGCTGCGCAGGGTGGCGGAGGACCGGCGGCCGTCCCACGACAGGGTCGTGCGGATCTACGGCACGACATGGCTGGGGACCGGCTACCGGGTGGGCACGAACGTCCTGACAGTCGCGCACGCGGTCATGGGCCGGGAGCCGCTGTCGGTCGAGACCGGCGGGACCAGGGCCGCGGCCAGAGTGCTTTGGCGCGACGTGAGGGCCGACGTGGCGGTGCTGGAGGTCTTCGGCGCCGAGGCGGCTCCCCGAGCCGTGCGCTGGGGTGAGTGGTGGGGGTTGCGCGATGCCTATCCCGCCCAGGTCTGGGAGGGGACTTCCGGGGTGCTGAACGCCACCGTCGGCGGAGAGGGCGAGTTGCGGCTGGAGGTGCCCAGCGTGTATCCCGGCATGTCGGGCGCGCCGGTGTTCGCCGGGGATCTGCTGGTCGGCCTCGTCAGGTCCGCGACGGAAGTGGTCCCCCTGCGAGAGGTGACGCAGACCAAACTATTCCGCAGCGCGTTCGGACGGGCACCGCTGGCGAGCGTGGACCTGTGGGAGCTGTTCGGCAGGACGGAGCTCTCGGTGCTGCCCGCCACGCCCGCCGGGCTCCTGGATCCCCATGCCGCGGTCGTCGGGTTCACCGGGCGCGAGTGGGACCTGAGCCTCCTCACCGATTGGTGTGAGAACCCCGACGACTTCGCGGTGCGGCTCCTGGTGGCTCCGGCAGGCGAGGGGAAGACCCGCCTGGGGGCCGAGCTCGTCGCCAGGATGCGCGAGGCGGGATGGGAGGCGGGCTTCCTGGCGGACGCGCCGCCGGAGGAGGCGCTGACCGCGCTCGCGGAGCGCCGCCGCCCCGTGCTGCTGGTGGTCGACCATGCCGAGACGCAGGCCGAACGGGTGGCCGGCCTGCGCGCCCTCGCCCGGCCCGACCGTCCGCCGCTGCGCCTGCTGCTGCTCGCCCGCAGCGCCGGGGAGTGGATCGCCGGACCGGAGTCGATCGAAATCCACCACCTGCAGCCTCTGTACCCGGACCACGCCGCCCGGGCGGGCGCATGGCCGGCGGTCGTGCGCCAGCTCGGCTGGGCGGTCTCGACGCTGCCCGGCTACGACACGGCCGAGGGGTGGGACCGCTTCGTGAGCACCACCGCGGCGGCCGTGCCGGACCTGGCCGACGACGCCTTCGCCAATGCCCTCGTCCTGCAGATGGCCGCCCTCGTGGCGCTCACCGAGCCGTTCCCCCACGACCCGGCGGACGTGGATCCCGCGCTGGACAGCCTCCTGGCCATCGAGGAGGGGTACTGGCTCCAGGCGGCCTCGCGGTTCGGTCTTCCCCTCGACGCGGCCGCCTGCCGGACCTGGGCCGCGTCCGCGGCGCTGTGGGGCGCGCGGAACCAGGAGGAGGCCGGTGCGGTCGTCGACGATCCCTCGGTCGTCGAATGGCTGGCCCACCTGTTCCCGCAGGAGGGCAGGCTGTGGGGACGGCCTCGCCCCGACCAGCTTGCCACGTTGCTGGTCGTGAGCGAGCTCGGGCGGAACGCCGACACCATTCTGTCGCCGCTGGACCGGGTGTCTCCTTGGCAGCTGCACCATGCCGTGACCGTCCTGGCGCGGGCTGCGGGCTCTCATCCGGCGGCCGAGCCGTACCTGAGGCGGGTGGTGGAGCGGAGCCCGTCCGCAGGGGTGCGGGTGGCGCTCGAGATCGAGAACCCCGCCTCGCTGGTCACCTGCCTCTTCCAGCTGATCGAGTCGGCGGAGCTGGACGAGCTGCGCCGCCTGCGTGCCGCGCTCCCGACCCAGACCACCCTCCTGGCGGAGTTCGCGGCCCAGTCGACCTGGGCTCTCGCCGCGGCGCTCATCGACCGCGACCTGGCCGAGGAGCGCCCGGAGCTGGCGTCCGTCCTCAACGACCTGGCCATCCGGCTGGACAAGGTGGGCAGGACGAGCGACGCCGCGAGCGTGGCCACCTTCGCGTTGGAGCTGTACCAGGAGCTCGCGGCGACCGACCCGCTCGGGCACGAGCCCGGCCTGGGCCGTGCCCTGATCAATGCCGCCGCTCGCAGCCAGGACCTGCCCGAGCGGGAACGGGCCGCGGAAGCGGCGGTGGCGCTCTACCGCCGCCTGTCGGCGAGCGATCCGGAGGCCCACCTGCCGGAGCTCGCTCTCGCCCTCCACAACCTGGCCGTCTGCCTCAGCGACGCGGGCAGAGCGGCGGAGGCGTTGGCGGCCGGCCAAGAGGTGCTGGTCCTGCTTCGACGGCTGGCGGAGCAAAGTGACGCCTACCTGCCAGATCTCGCGATGACCCTCAACAACCTCGTGGGCTATCTGAGCGAACTGGACCGCGACGAAGAGTCGCTCATAGCGGCGGCCGAAGCGACGCGCATCTACAGGGAACTGGCCGCGGCCAATCCCGACGCCTACACCGAGCACGCGGCGATCGCGCTCGCGAACCACGCGCGAGTGCTGGCCGACGTCGGCCGCGTAGCCGAAGGCGCGGCAGCCGCGGCGGAGGCCGTCCGCATCATGCGATCGCTCGTGGAAACGGGTCCCGAAGCCCATGCGCCGACCCTGGCTGCCATGCTCCACCTCCTCGCCTATACGCTGACCGAAACCGGCCGCTTCGAAGAGGCTCTGTCGTCCCAGACGGAGGCGGTGACCCTCCTCCGGAGGACGGGTGGACACCGGTCGGCGGCGGACCTGGCCAGCTCGCTCCGTGGCCTGGCCGTGATCCTGCTGGAACTCGGGCGCGGCGAGGAGGCGCTGGAAGCCTCTCAGGAAGCCGTCGCGATGGCACGGGACGGCGACGACCCGGTCGAGCTGGCGGAGGCGTTGTCGGGCCTCGGCGACTGCCTCGGCAGGCTGGGGCGCTTCGAGGAGGCGGCAGAGGCAGCGCACCTGGCGGCGTCGGCATACCGCGAGCCCGCGAAGGACGACCCCGAGCGTTTTCTCGGGCCGCTCATCATGTGCCTGGCGAGCGAAGGCGAGTATCTCAGCCAAGCGGGGCACGCCGGCCGCGCCCGCGAGGCCGACGAGACGGCCAAGACCCTCTACGACAACGCGCCCCAGAACGTGCGGACGCAGGTGCGAGACGTGATGGACGCGATCTTCGCAAGGAGCCCGGAAAGGATCGGCGAGGAGGCCCGGCAGCTCCGCCTCCGCGGATCCCTGGGGTACAGCAACATCATCGGCGATGCATGGTCACAGACCCCGGATGACCCTAGCTGAACGGCGGTGTCAGCCCGTCCGGCTCCATGTCCCGCAACCACGCCCCGAACAGTGTCAGCCCCCGCACCCAGAACCGGTCGTTCCACCCGTGGAAGCGGGCCAGCGCGTCCGGCCCCTCGGCGATGACCGCGTGCAGCTCCTCCGACAGCAGCGGCGGCACGCGCTCGGCCACCACCGACAGCATCGAGTGCGAGTACGCCCGCGCCCGCGCGGCCGTGGAGCGCAGCGGGACCCGGCGCAGCGGCTGCTTGACCACGTTGGTGGACGGCAGGGCCGCCACGCGCGGGTTGGCCGCGTGGAGCAGCTCGCGGTAGAAGCGGCCCTTGTCCTTGCGGGCGACGCCGACCGACAGCGCCGCGTCGAAGAAGTCGGGGTGGATGAACGGCGCGGCGAAGGAGGCCTCCGGGCCGACGAGGTTGACCGCAGAGCGGGCGATGCCGCGCACGGTGCGGGTGTGCAGGACCGACAGCGGCAGCTCGGCCCGGTGGCCGTGGAGCATGGAGGTGGCCTCGGCGAAGGCCGCGCGGACGGTGTCGGCCATCCACTCCAGGGCCTGCGGCGACAGCATCGGCATGGACGGGGCGCCCAGCGACAGCGACTCCAGCAGCGCGGCCGTGCGCTGCTCCTGGGTGGCGGCGGTCAGCGCCGAGCCGCTGACCATGAAGTTCTTCAGCAGCGGGCCGCCCGCCAGGCCGTCGACCAGGATCCTGCCGGCCTTGTGGACCTCCTTGGCGAAGGGCGCGTACCAGGCGTGGTGCGGCGTCAGGTACTCCAGCCGCCGCGCCACCTCCAGGGCGTCGCGCGGGTAGCCGGCGGCGTCCTGGCCGATGATCCGGTGCGGGATCCCCAGCTCGCGGGTGATCGCGCGGGCGAAGGCGATGTCGGTGTCGGTGCCGTCGTCGGGGCTGGTGGTCCACGACTCCACGTCGAAGCCGCGCGCCACCGCCACGCTGGCCAGCAGGCGCGAGTCGTAGCCGCCCGAGACCGGCACGAGCAGCGGCCGCCCCTCGTAGTCCTTGTAGACCTCGTGCAGGATGTCGAGCAGCTCCGCGGCGCTGGTCCAGGCCTCGTACGGCTCCCGCCGCAGCCAGCGGGGCAGCCGCCGCTCCACCGACACGCGCCCGCCTTCGAGCACCAGCGCGCTGGAGCCGGCCAGGCGCCTGATCCGGGTGTACGGCGTGGCGTCGCCGAGCGGGAAGGTCACCTGGATGATCGACGCCCACGCCGTCCAGTCGATCTCGGGCTCCGCCAGCGCCAGCAGCGGCCGGATGAGCGAGGAGAAGTAGACCGCGTCGCCGTGCCGTACGTAGTAGACGTCCACCAGGCCCAGCGCCCCGGCGTGCAGCACGACGCGCGAGGGCGAGCCGATGAGGCCGGGCGTCTCGTGGGTCTCCGCGACCGTGATCCAGTCGTCGATCCAGTCGTCGGACACGGACGGCCTGCGCTCGCCCCAGGCGAAGGCGAACTGCTCGCCGGAGCGGTGGTAGGGCGGCAGCGGCTGGCTGCTGAACAGGGCCGCCTCGGCGGTGCGCAGGGCGGGCCTGGCGCGCGGACCGGCGGCCGTGAGCCGGTCGAGCAGCGCGTCGTCGATCCGGCCGAGGGCGCCGCAGACGTAGGGCCGCACGATGAACTGCACCGAACTGTTTCCCTTCGAGCCGACTTCCCGCAAAGAGTATCCTTCGTGCCCGTGAGCATGGAGCTTGAGAGCACTCGCCGGGCCCTTCGCGAGGCCGTCGCGCAGGCCGAGCACGCGGCCGAGCTGGAGCGGCTGCTGGGCGTCGCCCAGGAGCGCCTGGCCGAGGCCGAGCGGGCCGCCGAGGAGGCCAAGGCGCTCGCGCTCCGGCTCCAGGAGGTCACCGAGGAGCTGGAGCGCGAGCGCCAGGCGGCCGACCGGCTGCGCAAGGAGCTGGCAGAGCAGCGCTACCAGGCCGAGGTCGCGCAGTGGAAGCTGTCCTCGATGAAGGTGGCCCGCTGGACCCGCATCGGCGACGCCATCAAGTCGGGCAAGAGCAACCCGGTGCGGCTGGCCAAGGGCCTGCGCACGGCCGCCAAGCCGGTCAAGCGCCCCGCCGCGCCCAAGCGCAAGCCGATCCCGGTCGCCAGGAAGGACGACCGGCCGGGCGCGGAGTTCCAGGCGACCCGCTCGACCCGGACCGTCGGGGGCGCCTCCTTCCGGCTCAAGCCGTTCCGCATCCCGACCGGGCCCAACACGCGCCCCCACCTGACGGCCGCGGTCATCGCCGACCCGCACGTGGAGGCGCTGCTGCGCTACGAGTGGCGGCAGACCGTCGGCTTCACCCCGCGCGACTTCCACCGGGTGCTGCCCCAGGAGACGCCGCACCTGCTGGTCGTCGAGTCGGTCACCGGGGGGCCCTGGGCGGAGGAGATCGTCGGCGAGCCCGGCGAGGGGCTGCGCGCGCTGCTGGCCTGGTGCGCCGATCGCGGCATCCGCACGGTGTTCTGGCACACCAAGGGCAGCATCGCCGACTACGCCGCGGCGGCCGAGCTGTTCGAGCACCGCTTCACCACCGAGACCGCCTCCGGCTGGCCGCGCCTGCCGTTCGGGATCCAGCCGCGCGTCCACAACCCGCTGCCGCTGTCCGGCGGGCGGATCGACCGGGTGCTCACGCTCGACCAGCTGCTGCCCGAGGGCCTGCCGTACCCCGACGTGCTGACCTCCTACCGCTGGCCGGCGGCCGTCGAGGCGCCGCCTGGCACGCCGCAGTGGCTGCTGGCGGAGATCGCCGCCTGCGGCACGCCCATCGGCCCCGAGCCCGACTCGCGGCGCGCCCACGTGGCGCTGCGGCGCGCCTACGCCTCAGGGACGATGACCGACCGCGTCGACGAGCTGCTGGAGGCGGTCGGCCTGCCCAGCCACCGGGCCACGCTGGATGTGTCGGTCATGATGGTGCTGCCCGACGACTTCGGGACCGCGCTGGCCCAGGTCGCGCGGCAGTCGGGCGTCACGCAGCTGGTGCTGTTCGGCCCGCGCGAGGCGGGGGAGCAGGCGCGCGAGGCGATGCCGGGCGTCGAGGTCGTGTGCCGTGACCGCGACCCGTCGCTCACCACGGGCGCAATGCTCAACCGGGGCCTGGACCTGTGCGAGGCCGACCTCGTGGCGATCATGGACGCGCGCGACGTGTACGGCAGGCACTATCTGTCCGACCTCAGGCGCGCCTTCCTCTACACCACCGCCGACATCGTCGGCAAGGCCGCCTACTACGCCCACCTGCGCGGCCCCATGGCCACGCTGCTCAAGCAGCCGGAGGCCGAGTACTCCTACCTGCCGGAGATCACCGGCGGCACCGTGCTCGCCCGCCGCGGCGCGCTGCGCGAGCTGGGCATCGCCGACCTCACCGACGGCTGGGACCAGGTGCTCATGCGCCAGTGCCGCGCCGACGGCGTCAGGGTCTTCTCCGCCGACCGGTTCGGCTACGTCAAGGTGCGCGAGGAGGACCGCTGGCTGCTGGGCGCCGCCCAGCTGGTGGAGTACGGCTCCGCCGAGCCGTACGCGCTCATCTAGTGCGGCGCCTGGCGGCCCTGCTGGGGGAGCCGCCCGTGCCGGAGGGGACGTGGGCGGAGGAGGCGGTCTACCTGTCCGCGGCCGCGCTGCGCCGCCGGGTCGACCCGCGCGAGCTGGCCGGGCGGATCCCGGGGGCGAGCGTGTTGCCCAACGGCATGCTGCGGATCGTGGTGGAGCGGCCGGGCGAGCTGGTGGAGGAGGTCGAGCCGGTCCGCCCGCCGGACGAGTGGCCGGACCTCCCGCGCACGTGGGACAACCCCGGCTTCGTCGTGAGATACGGGCACGTGCGGGCGTGCTGGACCGAGCGGTGGGCGCGCGACCTCGGCGTACCCGAAGGACCCTTCCTGCCGGAGCTGCTCGACCATCCCCTCGACCGCAAGGTGCTGCGGGTGCTGGCCGAGCTGCCCGCGCGCCGGCTGAGCCGCGACCCCGCCTGGGAGAGCTACCTGGTACGGCTCGCGCTGGCCTACCACGACGCCTTCGAATGCGCCCCGGCCCTGCCGAAGGGGGACGAGGCGATCAAGCCGCTCCACACGGCACGAGTACGGCTCGCGGGCGCCGTGAGCAAAGTCCTTCCTGGTCCGGGCTGGTTGTGATGGAAATCCTTCGGTTTGACCGTCTCGACAGATGGTCACGGTGTCCACGGTTCGCCGCAGGTCGGATAGCCTGCTTCGGGTGAGTCGATTCGCCCATCCCGCCGGGGACCGGCACGCCGAGATGCTGCCCCACGAGCGGCCTCCCCAGCCGCCCGCCGACCTCAACCGGATCAACCCCGCGATCTGGCCCCGAACGTCCGGCCGGGCCGGCGGCGCGCTCACCGTCGGCGGTGTGGACGTCCGCGACCTGGCCCGGGAGTACGGCACGCCGCTGTTCGTGATCGACGAGGAGGACGTGCGCTCGCGGATGCGCGACTACGCCGAGGCGTTCGCGGGATCCGACGTCCACTACGCCGGCAAGGCGTTCCTGTGCAAGGAGATCGTCCGCTGGTTGCGCGACGAGGGCCTGGGGCTGGACGTGGCCAGCGGCGGCGAGCTCGCGGTGGCGCTGAGCGTGGGCTTCCCGCCCGAGCGCGTCACCATGCACGGCAACAACAAGTCCGTCGCGGAGCTGTCCAGGGCGCTGGAGGCGGGCGTGGGCCGCATCGTGGTCGACTCCTTCGAGGAGATCGCCCGCCTGGGCTTCCTCGCCGGCGAGCGCGGCGTGCGCCCCAAGGTCATGATCCGCGTGACCACCGGTGTGGAGGCGCACACCCACGAGTTCATCGCGACCGCGCACGACGACCAGAAGTTCGGCCTGTCGCTCAACTCCGGCGCCGCCGCCGAGGCCGTCCACCGCGTGCTCGCGCTGCCGCAGCTGGAGCTGGTGGGCCTGCACTCCCACATCGGCTCCCAGATCGTCGACACGGCCGGGTTCGAGGTGGCCGCGCGGCGCCTGGCCGCGCTGCTGGTGCAGATCAAGGACGAGCACGGCGTCGTGCTGCCCGAGCTGGACCTGGGCGGCGGGTACGGCATCGCCTACGTCGAGGGCGACGACGCGCCCGACATCAAGGAGATCGCCGACTCGCTGCGGGAGATCGTGGCCAAGGTCTGCACGGACGCGGGCCTGCCCGTGCCGCGCCTGACCGTCGAGCCGGGCCGGGGCATCGTCGGCCCGGGCGGCATCACGCTCTACGAGGTCGGCACCGTCAAGGACGTGGAGCACCTGCGCACCTACGTCAGCGTCGACGGCGGCATGAGCGACAACCTCCGCACCGCCCTGTACGGGGCGGAGTACACCTGCCTGCTGGCCTCCCGCGAGTCCGCGGCCGAGCCGATGCTCAGCCGGGTCGTCGGCAAGCACTGCGAGAGCGGTGACATCGTCGTGCGCGACCACTACCTGCCGGCCGACCTGGCGCCGGGCGACCTGCTGGCGGTGGCCGCCACGGGCGCCTACTGCCGGTCCCTGGCCAGCAACTACAACTACCTGCCCAAGCCTCCCGTCGTGGCGGTGCGCGACGGCCGGGCGCGGGTGATCGTGCGGGGGGAGACCGAAGAGGACCTGTTGAGGGGGCAACTGTGAAACCCTTGAAAGTGGCGCTGCTCGGGTGTGGCGTGGTCGGCTCGCAGGTCATCAGGCTCATGCGCGAGCAGGCCGACGACCTCGCCGCCCGCATCGGCGCCCCGCTGGAGCTGGCGGGCGTGGCCGTGCGCCGCATCGGGCGCAAGCGCGACGTCGAGGTGCCCGCCGACCTGCTCACCACCGACGCCGAGGCGCTGGTCACCCGCGACGACGTCGACATCGTGGTGGAGGTGATCGGCGGCATCGAGCCCGCGCGCACGCTCATCCTGGCCGCGATGGCCAAGGGCAAGGCCGTCGTCACCGCGAACAAGGCGCTGCTGGCCGAGGACGGCGCGACGATCCACGCGGGCGGGGGAGACCTGTACTACGAGGCGAGCGTCGCCGGCGCCATCCCGCTGCTGCGCCCGCTGCGCGAGTCGCTGGCCGGCGACCACGTCAAGCGCGTGCTCGGCATCGTCAACGGCACCACGAACTACATCCTCGACAAGATGGACACCACGGGCATGTCGTTCACCGACGCGCTCGAGGAGGCCCAGTCGCTCGGGTACGCCGAGGCCGACCCGACCGCCGACGTCGAGGGCTTCGACGCCGCCGCCAAGGCCGCGATCCTGGCCTCGCTGGCCTTCCACAGCCGCGTGACGGCCGCCGACGTGCACCGCGAGGGCATCACCGAGATCACCGCGGCCGACGTGGCCAGCGCCAAGGCCATGGGCTATGTGATCAAGCTGCTGGCCATCTGCGCCAAGTCCGACGACGGCCGGTCGATCGGGGTCCGCGTCCACCCGGCGATGATCCCCCGGACGCATCCGCTGGCCGGGGTCCGCGAGGCGTACAACGCGGTCTTCGTCGAGGCCGAGTCGGCCGGGCAGCTGATGTTCTACGGCAAGGGGGCGGGCGGCGCGCCGACCGCCTCGGCGGTGCTCGGCGACATCGTCGCGGTGGCGCGCAACCGCCTGGCCGGCACCCGCGGCCCGGAGGAGTCCACCTACGCGGAGCTGGCCGTCCACCCCATGGGCCAGACGATCACGCGCTGCCACGTGGCGCTGGACGTCGCCGACAAGCCGGGCGTGCTGGCGCGGGTGGCCGAGGAGTTCGCCAAGCACGACGTGTCCATCCAGACCGTCCGCCAGGAGGGCCACGGCGACGACGCCCAGCTGGTCATCGTCACCCACCGGGCCACCGACGCCGCGCTCACCGCGACCATCGAGGGCCTTCGCGAGCTCGACATCGTCAGGGCGGTGGCCAGCGTCATGCGCGTGGAGGGCGACGACTGACCGCTCTCACCCGCGTCTGGCGAGCGCGAGCCGTACGGCTGCCGCCAGCAGCAGGGCCATGGCGGCCAGGACGCCCATGTCCGTCAGCCACGTGGACGCCTTGTGGTCCCACAGGGCGTCCCGCAGCGGTGAGACGTCCACGCGCTGGAGGTCCACGGTGGCGGCGGCAGCGGCGTAACCCCACCGAGTGGGGACGAACCAGGCGATCTGCTCCAGCCCGGCGCGTCCCACCACCTCGATCAGCTTCCCGATGAACACGAACTGGGCCATGATGAGCACCACCATCGCCATCATGGCCTGCTCGTTCGTCGACACCAGGGCGCTGACCAGCAGGCCGAGCACGCTGCATGCGAAGGCGACCAGCGACACGACGGCGACGATCTCGACGGGGCCGAGCACCAGCGGGTCGGCGGGCGGCTTGCGGCCGATCAGGCTGAGCTGCACGAACACCGCCGCCTGCGCCACGTTGACGACGCCGAGGACGAGCAGCTTGGACAGCAGGTAGGCGGCCGGGGACAGGCCGACGGCGCGCTCCCTGCGGTAGATCGGCTTCTCCTTGACGATCTCGCGGATCGCCCCGATGAGCCCCATGAGCGCCGCGCCGAAGATCAGGATGATCAGCAGCGTCCCGGCCTCCTCCGTGCGTCCCTTCGGCACGCCCAGACCGTCGGAGCCCTCGATCACGCGGGTCATGAGGGCGAGCGCGATCGGCAGGCCGATCATCGACAGCGCGGCGAGCCGGTCGGACCTGATCACCGCGGCCATCCGCCGGGCGAGGATCCCGAACTGCCGGGCCAGGCTCTGCTTCGGCGGGGGCGGGGCGGGCGCCGGCTGCGCCACGTGGGCGGCGGACCGCCCGGGGGCGCCGCAGTAGCGGGCGAAGTACGGCGAGCGCCGGAACCGCTCGGCCCACCGGTCGGGTTCCTCGGAGACCATCTTGAACACGTCGGCGTACTCGCTGACGCCGAAGAAGCCCAGCAGCTCCCCGGGCGGGCCGAAGTAGCCGATCTTGCCGCCCCGGCACAGCACCAGCACCCGGTCGCACACGCTCAGGTGCAGCACGCTGTGGGTGACCACCACGACGGTCCTGCCGTCGTCGGCCAGGGCGCGCAGGGTGTTCATGACCTCCTTGTCCAGCGAGGGGTCCAGGCCGGAGGTCGGCTCGTCCAAAACCAGCAGCGAGGGCTTGGTGAGCAGCTCCAGCGCCACGCTCGTGCGCTTGCGCTGGCCGCCGGAGAGCCGGTCCACGCGCAGCCCGCGGCGCTCGTCGAGGTCCAGCTGGCCCAGCACCTCGTCGATGCGCCGCTGCCGTTCGGCGCGCGAGACGTCCTGGGGGAAGCGCAGCGCCGCCGAGTAGGCCAGCGCCCGCTCGACCGTCAGCTCCTTGTGGAGGATGTCGTCCTGGGGGACCAGGCCGATGCGGTGGCGCAGGTCGTCGTAGCAGGCGTACAGGTCGCGGCCCTCGTACAGCACCCGCCCCTCGGTGGCGGGGCGGAAGCCGGTCAGCGCGCCCAGCAGCGTGGACTTGCCCGCGCCCGAGGGGCCCACGACGGCCATCAGGCTGCGGGCGTCCAGCCGCAGGCTGACGCGGTCCAGCAGCACGCTCCGGCCGGCCCGCACGGTGAGCTCCTCGGCGTGCAGCGAGACGGCTCCCGACTCGTCGTGGACGGCGACGCGGTCGCCTAAGAACACCAGCCGGTGGTGGCCTGCCGAGATCGTGTCGCCGGGCCGCAGGGACGCCTCGGCGACGCGGTGGCCGTTGACGTAGGTGCCGTTGCGGCTGCGCAGGTCGCGCACCACGTAGCCGTGGGGCGCGCGGGTCAGCTCGGCGTGGTGGCGGGAGACCAGCAGGTCGTCGGGCAGCGGCAGGTCGTTGCCGGGCGCGCGGCCGACGCGCAGGCGCGCGCCGAGGGGCAGCGTGCGCTGCGGCGGGCCGCTGGGCAGGCCCGGGTGCGTGGGCTTGCCGGTCATCGTGACGGGCATGTCGGGCACCGGGCGCGGCGTGCCAGGTGTGGAGGGTGCAGGGGGCGGCGTGCCGGGCAGGGCGCGCGGCTCCAGGCTGACGAGCGGTCCGTGGTCGGGGCCGCCGAGCCGTACGGCACAGCCCCCGGTCACCTCCACCTCGAAGACGCGGCGCTCGCCCAGGTAGGTGCCGTTACGGCTGCCGAGGTCGCGCAGGAGCCAGCGGCCGCCCTGGAAGAAGATCTCCACATGGTGCCGCGACACGCGGGCGTCGACGATGACCACGTCGCCCTCGCGCCCGATGACCAGACGCTGCCCGGGCGCGAGCTCCACCCGCCCGCCCGGGCTCCCCACCACAAGCCCCGTCATGTGCCGTTCCCCAACGTCGGTGAAGGTTCAGGATGACGGGCCCGGACGCCGGACGAAAGAGGTCAGCCCGATTTTGCGCGCCGCCCGCCGGAACACCGTGCGCTCCCTGCGCACGGCCTCGCGGCGCCAGTTCTCGGCCTTGGCGCGCCACCGCTCGGTGTCGCGCTTGCCCTTGGCCGCCTCGCGCCGCAGCCTGGCCACCTCGGCCTGCAGGGCGGCGTTGCGCTTGCGCAGCCGGGCCAGCTCCTTGTCCTGCGGCGTGGGCTCGGGCTGCCGGCGCCTGCGCGGCGGGTAGACCTTGGGCCGCCTGGCGAAGCCGTAGCCGGGCCCGTCGACCCACTCGACGCCGAACAGCTCGTGCACCACGTCGTCGACGTGCTCGTCCGGCTGGGCCAGGTGCCGTGCGCGGGACAGCGCGGCCGTGCGCTCCAGCCGCGCCGTCATCACCCCCTCGCGGGTCTCCTCCAGCACCGCGCACAGCACGCCGCCGTCGGTCTCCTCCAGCCGCTCCACGAGCCTGGCCACGGTGTCGGCCCCCGCCGTCCACCCGGCCGGGCACCGCAACACGAACGGCGCCACCGCGCCCACCGTGCCCACCGTGCCCGCCCCGCCGGCCTTTCCGGGCAGGGCCTCGCCGGGGAGCGGCTCGTCAGGAGCGGCCAGCCGTACCCGGGGGTCGTGCTCGAAAGCCGCCCTGACCAGCCGCAGGTCCAGGTCCGGGTCCCGCAGCGGCGAGCGCCGCTCGCGGCCCAGCGAGCCCCACGGTCCCACGACCGTCACCCGCAGGTCCGGCACGCTGGAGGCGAGCAGCGAGTCCACCGTCGCCCGCACGTCCTCGTACCCCGCCGCGTGCACCACCGCCTCCACGTACGGCACCAGCCACTGCCGCCCCGGATCGGTCCGCAGGTAGCGCCGGTACGGCACGCGATCGGCCACATAGGGGTCGTTGTGCCGCTTCAGCGCCGGGTAGTCCCGCATCGCGGTCGGCAACCCGACGTGCCAGGCCCGCGCCGCCGGGTCCGGCACGAACACCGCCCCCGCCTGCGTGAGGCGATAGCCCAGCTCCGTGTCCTCCGCCAGCACCAGCGAGACGTCCAGCCCGCCGGCCGCCCGCAGCAACCACGTCGGATACGACGCGCTGGCCCCCACGTGGACGTGCCCCGCCAGCGAGCTGGGCGCTTTGCGCAGCCCGTCGTGGGCCTCGATGAGGGCCTCCGCCCAGTCGTGCCGCTGCGGCGCGAGCCGGAACAGCTCGTCGTACGGCTTGCGCGCGACCTCCTCGGGCGTCGGCAGCGGCGAGTCCGTGAAGTCCAGCCAGCCCAGCACCACCACGTAGTCGGCCTGGTGGTGCCAGCGCAGGTGCGCCTCGACGTGCTGCGGGTGCGGCACGATGTCCGCGTCCAGCACGAGCGTCACCTCGCCCGAGGCCGCGTCGAGCCCCGCCTGCACGGCCCAGGCCCGCCCCCACCCGCCCGACGGCGCCCGCAGCACGGTGACGCCCGCGGGGGCGCGCAGCGGCTGCGGGCTGCCGTCGTCCACGACGACGACCTCGATCAGCTCCCGCGGGTAGGTCTGCGCCGACAGCGCCGCCAGCGTCAGGTCCAGCGTCCGCTGGCAGTCGTGCGCCGGGATCACCACCGAGACCCTCAGCGCGGGCTCCCACGAGCCGAGCTCGGGCACGGGCAGCACCCCGTAGTCGTTGTGCCTGATCCTCATGTGAGCTCCATCAGCCGGCTGGGGTGGAAGCCGCGCCATTGCCGCTTGTTGCGCTGCAGGAACGTGCCGATGGGCTCCTGCCAGGTGTGGTTGGCCGCCGGGCCGCGGCGCAGGATGTAGCCCAGGCCGTGGGTGCGGTAGATCTGCCCGCCCGCGGCCTGCAGCGCCTCCTGGAACTGCGTGTCGACCGACCGGGGCAGCGGGCGGAAGCCGCCGACCGCCTGGAAGGCCGAGCGCTCCACCAGGATCGTGCCGCCCGCCACGAAGCTGGTGATCTGCTCGGTGATCTGCTGCCGGTGCACGGTCACGTCGATGGAGGACAGATAGACGAACTCCGGCACGGTGCCGACGACCTGCGCGCCCGAGTAGGAGTGGGCCAGCAGCAGGTCGGCCAGGAAGTCGGGGCCGTACCAGTCGTCGTCGTCCATCTTCAGCAGGAACGAGCCGGAGGCGCGGGCGGCGGCCTGGTTGAGCACCTCGCCGAAGACCGACCGGCTCTCGAAGACGGTGATGGGCCGCTCGAAGCGCTTGACCGCCTCGGCCACGTCGGGATGCCGGGCCGAGACGCCGTGCAGGGCCAGGACGACCTCCAGCTCGGCGCCGCGCTGCCGCGCGACCTGCTCCAACGCGAAGCCGACCATCTCGGCGCGGCGGGTGGCCAGCAGGACGGAGGTGAGCTGCGGCGTGGGCGGGGGAGCGCCGAGCTGCCGCCAGCGGGCGGCCACGGAGTGCGTGCGCAGGGCCTCGCGGCGCAGCCGGATGCTGTACTCCTCGCGGCGCAGGTCGTCCTCCAGGTCGGGCCCGGAGGTGATCAGCTCGACCAGGGGCTCGCCGAGCGCCCTGGCCCACAGCGGCGCGGAGTCGGCCACCAGCGGCACGCCCGCGGCGGCCAGGCCGGCGAGCACGCGGACGGCGGCCAGCGGCCCGCTGTGGGCGTGCCGCCAGTCGATCCGCACGCCGCGGATCTGCCGCAGCCTGGCCACGTCGGCGTCGGTCACGCCGCCGGACTCGGCGAAGGCGACCACGACCTGCCCGTCCAGGACGACCGCCCAGCGGCCCGCCCGCTCGGCGAGCGAGGCCATGCCGCGGGCCGGGGTGGTGACGAACCCCTGCGGGTTGACCAGCCGCTCGTCGACCGGCGGGATCATCGACGGGTCGCCCAGGACCTCGGGGTCGGCCAGCTCCCTGCCCCCGGGCCGGCCCAGGCTCTCCCAGCTGGCCGCGGCCGGGGTGGGCCGGTCGATGGGGTCCTCCTCCCCGGCGAACTCCGGCTCGCCGGGCACGTCGAGGGTGCGCAGCACCACGTCGCCGCCGGGGGCGCCGACCCGCTCGGGCACGGGCCCGGCGGGCTCGGCGGGGGTGGCGTTGGGGTCGCCCGGCCGCCAGTCGGCCGCGCCCACCCCGGCCAGCGCGGCGGCGGCCGGGACGCCGACGACGTCGAGGCGGTGCCCGGCGAAGGCGCGGGAGGTGGCGGTGAGGAGGCGGCCCGCCGGGGTCGGCTTGGAGAAGACCGCCTCGACCACCCACACGCGCTGGCTGGGCTGGTGGACCCGCAGGTCGGTGAGGGCGCGCCAGCGGTGCGCGGGCGTCGGCGTGGGCACCGGCGCCGGGTGCGCCGGCGGCGTGTCGAGCACCGCGACGACCACGTGGGTGGCCTCCGGGAGCAGCTTGTGGAGGGTCGCGGCGCGCCGCAGGTCGGCCGGGGTCCCGGCGAGCACGAGCACCTCGCGCGCCCGCCCCGCCGACGGGTCCGGCAGCTCGCGGTCCAGGTCGGTGCCGCCCGTGCCCGCCTGGCCGCCGCCTGTGCCCGCCTGGCCGCCGACCTCGACGCCGACGGTGAAGACGCGCGCCTTCGGCAGCCGCGCCAGCAGGTCGGAGACGGCGCTCACCCGACGCTCCTCAGCTGCCGGAACAGGGCCTTCAGCGGGCTGTCCGGCGTGCGGGCCGACAGGCGCTCCAGCTCGGCGCGCAGGCGCTCGATCTCCTTCTGACGCTCGGCGGCCACGGCCCGCCACTTGGCCGGATCGCCCGCCAGCGGCTCGGGCTCGGCGGCGAAGCCGTACTCCTCACCGCTCACCCACATCGAGCCGAACAGCGCGTCCACCACGTCGTCCGGGCGCCCGTCGTGGAAGCGGGCGCGGGCGAACGCGGCGGTGCGCTCCAGCCGCGCGGTCACCACCCCCTCGGGCGTCTCGGCCAGGGCGACGCTGACCAGGCCGAGCGTGTCCGCCTCGGCCAGCCGTACCAGCCGGGCCAGCGTGTCGGCGCCGAGCGACCAGCCGGTGGGCAGGCGCAGCAGGTACGGCGTGGGCGCCACGCTCGCGGGCGGCGACTCGGCGAAGCGGACGCGCGGCTCGTGCGTGTACAGGTGCCGGGTGAGGCGCAGGTCCAGCAGCGGCTCGTCCAGGCACTCGCGCCGCCCGCCGGGCAGCGAGCTCCACGGCCCCACGAGCGTGACGGCCACGTCCGGGACGGTCCCGGCCAGGGCGGAGTCGACGCTGGCCCGGGTCTCCTCGTAGCCGCCCGCCTCGACCACCACCATGACGTACGGCACGAGCCACTGGCGGCGCGGATGGCCGCGCAGCCACCGCAGGTCGGGGATGTAGTCGCCCAGGTAGGACCAGTTGTGCCGGTGCACCTCCTGCTGGCGGCGCATCACGGTGGACTCCCCGACGTGCCAGGCGCGCGCCTCCTCGTCGGGCACGAACACCGCCCCCGCCTGCGCCAGCCGGTAGCCGAGCTCGGTGTCCTCGGCCATGTTGAGCGAGGCGTCCACCCCGCCCGCGGCCCGCAGCAGGGCGGCGCGCACGGACGTGGTCGCACCGGTGTGCAGCAGGTAGGCGCTGCCGCCGGCGTCCCTGAGCCGCCGGGTGGACTCCAGCATGTCGGCGGTGTACCGGGGCTTGACCTCCTCCGGTGTGAGAAACGTCACATCGCCGATGACGACTACATAAGGCGTGAGGTGGTGCCAGCGCATGTGCGCCTCGATGTGGTCCTCGGCCAGCATCATGTCGGAGTCGAGCCAGTGGATCACCTGCCCGGACGCCGCGTCGGCCCCGGCCTGCCGCGCGGCTCCGCGGCCCCAGCCGTTCGCGACGCGCACGACCCTGGCGCCCTCGGCGCGCAGCGGCGGGTCGCTGCCGTCGTCCACGACCACGACCTCCATGAGGTCGCGCGGGTAGGTCTGCTCGGCCAGCGAGGCGAGCGTGCGCTCCAGCCCTTCCTGGCAGTTCCGCGCCGGGATGACCACCGACACGGTCAGCTCCGGCTCCCACGTGCCCAGCGCGGGCGGGTCCAGCGAGCCGTAGTCGTTGTGCCTGATGAGAACGCTCACAGCCGTTCCTTGAGCATGGCGCGCAGTTCCATGGCGTAGACGCGGTCCTCGCCTATGGAGGCGAGGATGGCGCGCAGGTCCTCGTTGCGCTGGGCCGCCGCGTCGGCCATGGCTACTTCGAGCCGGTCCAGCCTGTCCTCCACGCGCTTGAGCGTCTCCTCGTGCCGCTTGGCCCGCAGCTCGGCGCGGTGGGCCTTGGCGTCGAGGCGGCGGGCGAGCATCACGAGGTAGGCGAGGGCGAGCAGCGTCGCGCCGAAGGCGACGGCTTGGCCGTATGAGAGCACGCCGGTGAGGGAGCACACGACGGCGAGCGACGCGAGTGCGGCGAGCGCTCCGACGAATGCGGCCAGTCGGCGGGGCGTGACCATCCGCACAGACCTTTCGGTTGACTCCGGAGGGAAGGGATATTTACACCTTAAACAACTCCAACCTCATACTTCCTCAGAAGACGCTGAAAGCCTCCTGGCAGCTCAGGGCCGGGGAGGGTTCGGGCGTAAGGTAGGCGAGTCCCAGTCAACACGAGGAGCTCACCCCCCATGACCGCGCCTGTTGGCTTCGTCCGCACGCCGGAGAAGGGCATGGCGGCCCTGCGCTGGACGCCCGGCGGATGGCGGGTCGACGGGCGGGCGCCCGACCCGGCGGAGCTGCGGGCGCTGCGCGGCCTGGAGGTCGAGTGGCCCGCCGAGCCCGCGCCCTTGGCGGAGGTCCTGAGCCTGGCCGCCGCGGGCGTGCCGCTGACCGCCGAGACCGCGCCCGCCTGGGTACCCGCCGACCTGGCCGCCCTGCTCACCGACCGCTCCTGGCTCGCGTGCGAGCCGGACGGCACCCTGCGCTGCGTCGCCGACCTGCGCCGCGAGGAGCACAGCGTACGGCTGCGCCGCCTGGCCGCGCCGCCGACCGGCCGGCCCAGGGTCAGCGTGGTGATGGCCACGGTCCGCCCCCACCTGGTCGCCTCCGCGCTGGCGCAGATGGCCCGCCAGAGGCACGTCGAGGTCGAGGCCGTCGTCGCGCTGCACGGCGTGACCCTGGACTCCCGCGCCGCGCCCTTACCGGTGACCTGGGTGGAGGCGCCCGCCGAGCTGCCCTTCGGCGAGGTGCTCAACCTGGCGGCCGAGCGGGCCGCCGGCGACTACGTGACCAAGTGGGACGACGACGATTGGTACGGCCCCGAGCACCTGGCCGACCTGATCAGGGCCATGCGCGCCACCGGCGCGGACATCGTGGGCACCACGGCGGAGTTCTTCTACCTGGAGCGGCTGGACACCACGATCCGGCGGGTCCGCTTCGCCAGCGGCGCCTCCTACCCCAGCGAGGTGTGGGCCGACCACGTGGCGGGCGGCACGATCCTGCTGGCGCGCGACCGGCTGCGCGAGCTCGGCGGCTTCCCGGCCCTGCCCAGGGCGGTGGACAGGCACTTCCTCCAGGCGGCGAGCGAGGCGGGCGCGCGGATCTACCGCACCCACGGGCTCGGCTACGTGCTGCGGCGGGCGGCGGCGGAGGAGCACACCTGGCGGCTGCCGCTGGCGCACTTCCTGCGCGTGCAGGCCAACCAGTGGCACGGCTTCCGGCCCAGCCGGCTGCTGGAGCACGCAGAGCCCGACCGGTCGCCGAATCGGCCGCCAGACCGCGTGCGGGCCAACGACTACCGCACCCTCCGGCCGCCCCGCGGCGACTGGACGCCCACGCTCAGGGTCAGCGTCGTCATCCCCGCCTACGGCGCGCAGGACAAGCTCGACCTGGTCCTGGCGGCGCTGTCCCGGCAGACCTACCCCGCCTCGCTGACCGAGGTGATCGTCGTCGACAACGGCAGCGAGCCGCCGCTGCGCGTGCCGCCGTGGGTCAGGCTCGTGCGGTGCCCGGCGCCGGGCCGGGCCAACGCGCGCAACGCCGGGCTGGCGGCGGCCACCGGCGACGTGATCCACTGGCTCGACTCCGACGTCGTCCTCACCCCCGGCGCCGTCGAGGCGCACATGCGCTGGCACCACGCCGCGCCGTACCTGTCGGTGACCGGCACCATCCGCTTCACCTCCGCCCCGGTGCCCGCCGAGCTGCCGGAGGACCTGGAGGCCGCCTTCGAGCCCGCCGAGCCCCACGGGTGGATCGTCGACCTGCTGGACCGCACCGACGGGCTGACCGGCAGGACCGAGCGGCCCTTCAGCATCCACGTGGGCGGCGCGACGTCCGTCAACGCCGCGCTGCTGCGGGCCGCCGGGCCGATGGACGAGGAGCTCATCCTCGGCCAGGACACCGAGATGGGCTACCGCCTGGCCCAGGCGGGCGCGGTCTTCGTCCCCGAGCCGTCGGCCCGCGCCTACCACCTCGGGTCGACCATGCGCATGCGCGACAAGGCGCCCATCGACCGGGTCAGCCATGCGTTCGTGGCCGACCGCATCCCGACGTACCGGTGGCTGCGCTCGCATCCGGCGCGGCAGTGGAAGGTGCCGTACGTGACGGCCGTCGTGCGGGCCGGGGGCTACGAGGAGACCCGCGCCACGGTCGACGCGCTGCTGGCGGGGACCGTGCCGGACGTGTCGGTGGTGCTGGCGGGGCCGTGGGAGAGCCTGGCGCGCGAGCGCCGCGCGCCGCTGCGCGACCCCGGGCTGGACCTGGTGCTGCTGCGCGGGCACTACGCGCACGAGGGCCGGGTACGGCTGGCGGCCACCGAGGAGGCGGACCCGGCGGTGCCGTACGTGCTGCGGGTGCCGGCCGGGTGGATCCCCGGCGAGGACACCCTGGCGCGGCTGCTCGACCTGGCCCGCGGCCAGGAGCTCGGCATGGTCGCCGTCCTGCTGGAGGAGTCGCCCGTCGTGGCCGCCCGGCTGGAGCGCACGGCCGCCTTCGCCCGCGCCGCGCTGCTGGCCCGCCCCGGCGAGGCGCTGGAGGACGTCGTGGACGACGTGTTCGGGGTGTGCTGGGTCGAGGGCCAGGAGTACGGCTGGGCCCGCGAGGCCGCCCCGCCCACCGGCCGCCGCAGCGCCTACCGCGCCCGCGTCCAGGCCGAGGCCGAGGCGGCGCGCCTGGCCGCCGAGGTCGAGCGCCTGCGCGGCCAGGTCGCCCGGTGGCGCGAGGAGGCCGCGCAGTGGCGGCGCAAGAGCGTGGACCTGCGGCGCGAGGTCGGCGCCTTACGGCGCGAGCTGGGCGCCCTGCGGCGGCCGAGCTGGCGCGGCGTGGCCGCCTCGGTGAAGCAGATGATCCGCCGGGGCGTCCACGGTTAGCATCCGTCGCCATGCCGCACGGATTCCACCACGACGTGCAGCGGGAGTACTTCGAGCAGCCGTGACCCCGGTCAGTTCTGGCGCAGGGCGGAGCGCAGGCGGCCCAGCAGGCCCGGGGCGGGCTCGGCGATGCGGACCGCCGGCTGCGGCTCCCGGGGCTTGGCGGGCTGTTTCGGCGGGGAGGCGGGAGGCCAGTAGCGGTCGGGGGAGGCGTGGCGGACGCCGTGCGTGGCCTCGATCGTGCCGTCGAGGTCGGCGTCGAGATCGGTGGAGCCCAGCAGCAGCGCCCGGCCCAGCGCCGAGGTGCGCTCCAGCCGGGCCGCGCGCCCCTCGGGCAGCTCCACGACCAGCACGCCGCTCAGGTCCTCCTGGATCGTCTCGACCATGCGCTCCAGCGTCACCCGGTGCAGCGGCACCTCCACCGGGCCCCGGTAGCGGAAGGGGATGGGCGCGGGCGTCGGCGCCGCCTCGTCGATCAGCCTCACCCGCTGGTCGTGCAGGTAGAGGTCGCGCAGCCGGCGCAGCTCGAAGTCGGGGTCGTCCAGCACCGGGCGCCGCTCCTCGCCGAGCTTCGACCACGGCCCGACCAGCGTGACCACCACGTCGTGCAGCTTGCCGTCGAGCGCGGCCGACACCGCCTGCCGTACCGTCTCGGCCGGGACGCCCGCGACCTCGTAGACGATCTCGATGTACGGCACCAGCCAGCTGCGCCCGCGCTCCTTGCGCAGGTCGCGGCGCAGCGGCACCCGGTGGGCCAGGTACGGCTCGACCGCCCGCACCGCGCGGTCCCTGTCGCGGTGCTGCGCGGGCAGCCCCAGGTGGACGGCCTGGGCCTGCGGATCGGGGACGAACACCACGCCGTGCATGGCCAGCCGGTAGGCGAACTCGGTGTCCTCGCCGCGCAGCACGGCCGGATCCAGGCCGCCCACCGCGTGGAAGACCTCGCGCCGCAGCGAGACCGTGGGGCCCGTGCACACGTGGTAGGGGTTGCGGCTCCTGCGCAGGCCGTCGGTCTTGGCGATGGTGGCCTCGGTCGAGCTGGGCACCGCCGACTCCAGGTCGAACAGCTCGCCGAGGCTCCCGGCCGCGCGCACCCGCGCGGGCGTCAGCGCGGGCGGCTCGACGAACTTCTTCATGCCGATCCCCACCACGTAGTCGGCCACGTGGTGCCAGCGGGCCAGCGCCTCGATGTGCTCGCGGCAGGCCACCATGTCCGCGTCGAGCCGCTGGATGATCTCGCCGTCGGCCTGCCGTACCCCGGCGTTGACCGCGCAGGAGATGCCCCAGCCGGGCCCGGCCGGCACGATGCGCGTGTTGGCCGGGCGGATCTCCGGCAGCCGCGGCGGCGGATCGCCGCCGTCGTCGACCACCAGCACCTCCAGCAGGTGCGCCGGGTAGGTCTGGGCCGCCAGCGCCGCCAGCACCAGGTCCAGATGCGGCGCGTTCCTGGCCGGGATGACGACGCTCACCGGCAGGCTCGGCGTCCACGCCCCCAGGCGGGGCGGTGTCAGAGGCGAATAGTCGTTCTGCCGCAGCAGCATGGTGATGACCCCCTGCGCAGACCTTAGCGGTAGTTGCTGGGCGTTGCCTGAGGGATGGCTGTGGGAGGGAATGTCCGAGCTGTGGACCGTCCGTCTCGGACCGCGGCCGATGGGCCTACACTCGGTGCCCAACACCGCAGGTAGCATCCTAGGAGACGATCATGGCCAGGGCATGGCGGGGCCTCATCGAGGAGTACCGAGACAGGCTTCCGGTCACCGCGAAGACCCCCGTGGTCACGCTCCTGGAGGGCGGCACGCCGCTGGTCCCCGCCAAGCGCGTCTCGAAGCTCACCGGGTGCGAGGTGTATCTCAAGGTCGAGGGGGCCAACCCCACCGGCAGCTTCAAGGACCGCGGCATGACCGTGGCCATCAGCAAGGCCCTGGAGGAGGGCGCCAAGGCGGTCATCTGCGCCTCGACCGGCAACACCTCCGCCTCGGCCGCCGCCTACGCCGTGCGCGCCGGGCTGACCTGCGCGGTGCTGGTGCCGCGCGGCAAGATCGCGATGGGCAAGCTCGCCCAGGCCCTGGTCCACGGGGCCACGCTGCTGCAGGTCGAGGGCTCCTTCGACGACTGCCTGGAGATGACGCGCAAGCTGTCGGAGAACTACCCGATCGCGCTGGTGAACTCGGTCAACCCGTTCCGCCTGCAGGGGCAGAAGACGGCCGCCTTCGAGATCGTCGACGCGCTCGGCGACGCGCCCGACATCCACTGCATCCCGGTCGGCAACGCGGGCAACATCTCGGCGTACTGGATGGGCTACAAGGAGTACCACGCCGACAAGCTGGCCGCGCGGACCCCGCGCATGTTCGGCTTCCAGGCCTCCGGCGCGGCGCCCATCGTCAAGGGCGCGCCCGTCACCCACCCGCACACCATCGCCACCGCCATCCGCATCGGCAACCCGGCCTCCTGGAAGCTCGCCGAGGCGGCCCGGGACGAGTCCGGCGGGCTCATCGACTCGGTGACCGACCGGCAGATCGCCGCCGCCTACAAGCTGCTGGCCCAGGAGGAGGGCGTGTTCGTCGAGCTCGCCTCGGCCGCGAGCGTCGCCGGGCTGCTGCAGGCCCACTCGCGGGGGCTCCTCCAGGCGGGTCAGCGCATCGTGTGCACGGTGACCGGCAACGGGCTCAAGGACCCCGACTGGGCCATCTCCGGCGCCCCGGCCCCGGTGACCGTCCCCATCGACGTGCACGCCGCCGCGTCGGCCCTGTCGCTGGCGTGACATCGCCGCCCAGCACCGAAGAAGGAGACGAATGACCACCAGCAGGGTCGTCGTGCGCGTCCCGGCCACGTCGGCGAACCTGGGTCCGGGCTTCGACGCCCTCGGCCTGGCCCTGGGCCTGTACGACGAGGTGGAGGCCGAGCTCTTCACTCCCCAGAGCGGTCAGCGGGTCGTCAAGGTGACCGTGGACGGCGAGGGGGCCGGCGAGCTGGACCTGGGGGAGGGGCACCTCATCGTCGAGGCGATGCGCGCGGCCTTCGCCCGGATGGGCGCCCCGCAGCCGGCGGGGATCAGGCTGCACTGCAGGAACGCGATCCCGCACGCCCGCGGCCTGGGCTCCTCTTCGGCGGCCATCTGCGCCGGTCTGCTGGCGGCCGGGGCGTTGGCGCGGCAGCCGTACGCGGCCCTGCCGCATCCGGACGGCCCGCACGCCGAGGCGGCGCTCGGCTCTCAGCGAACACGCGAGCTGTCGGATGACGAGGTGTTCGCCCTGGCCACCGAGATGGAGGGGCATCCCGACAACGTCGCCCCCTGCCTGGCCGGCGGGCTGACCGTCGCGTGGAGCGACCACTCCGGCGCGCCGCGTATGGTGAAGCTGGCGCCGGACCCTCGGGTGCGGCCGGTGGTCCTCGTCCCCGCGTTCCGCCTGTCGACGGAGACGGCGCGAGGGCTGCTGCCGAAGGACGTGCCCCACAAGGACGCGTCGTTCAACGCCGGCCGGTCCGCCCTGCTCGTCGCGGCGCTGACCCAGCGTCCGGAGGCGGGGCTGCTGCTCGCGGCGACCGAGGACCGGCTCCACCAGACCTACCGCGCGCCGGCCATGCCGCAGACGGCCGACCTCGTCGGGCGGCTGCGTGCCAAGGGCGTGGCCGCCGTCGTCTCCGGCGCGGGCCCGACCGTTCTTGCCTTTTCCATGCCGGAAACGCAGGATTTGATCGCGCCCGAAGTGGGTAATGACTGGCACATCCAGCATTTGGACGTCGACCCAGATGGTGCGAGCGTTCGGTTCCCCGAGACACGCTAAATTCTTTCGACCTCCAGGGAATAGCCGTGTGCGCTGGTGATGTTAGGCTGATAGCCGCACCAGATGCCCCCATGACGGGTGCGTGCTTGTCAGCCGGCCATCGCTGCATCATGCTTCACGTCGCGAGGCGTGAGCGGCACGGCTGTCTCCCCGGAACACGTCGCCTCCGATCGGCCCACACCCGGTTGGCCCGACACGAGGCGGCGACGACGGGGCTGCACGGTTCGAACCATCTGGCGACAGCAAATCTGGGGGGTTTTCCATCACGCGCTTCGTCCTGCGGCGCGCGTGGACAAGCCCCTCCCCACAAGTGGCGGTCATCCGCAGCGGTGACCGAAGATCACAGATGTGCACCCCGACCCGGTTTGTCCTGCCGGATCGGCAGCACCTCCGGGACGACCGGTGACAGCAGCCGGCGCCCGACCCCTGGGAAGGACCTTTAGTTGAGCGACACCACCGAACTCCTCTCCGACGCAAGCGCGTCCGGCGACACCCCCACCCGCGCCGCGGCCAAGCCTCGCGCGCGTCGCTCCGGCACCGGCCTGTCCGCCATGGTGCTGCCCGAGCTGCAGAAGATGGCTGCCGAGCTCGGCATCAGCGGGACCGGCCGGATGCGCAAGAGCCAGCTCATCGCCGCGATCCAGGAGAAGACGGGTGAAGGGGCCCCAGCGCCCGCCGAGGCGCCCGCCGCCCCGGCGGCCGAGCCCGCCGAGCGGCCCACCCGCAGCCGCCGGGAACGGTCCCGCGCCAAGAGCGAGGAGGCGACGCCCGCCGCGGTCGCGGCCGAGCCCGCCGCCGCTCCCGCCGCGGCTCCCGCCGAGCCCGTCGCCGCCGAGCCCGCGCCCGCCCCCGTGGCGGAGGCGCCGCCGGTCGTCGAGCAGCAGCCGTCCGACCTCGCCCAGGGTGAGTCCCGCGACCGTGGCGAGAGCCGCCGCGAGCGTCGCAACCGCCGCGAGCGCGGCGAGCGGACCGATCGCGCCGAGCGGGGCGACCAGCAGCAGCGCGGAGCCGAGCGCCAGCAGCCGCAGGCCGCCGACCAGCAGCGCGGCTTCGGCGAGCGGCAGCAGCAGCCCGCCGCCCAGCAGGGCGTCGCCGTGGAGGAGGACGAGCGCGGCGGCCGTGGCCGCCGCGGCCGCTTCCGCGAGCGCAACCGTGGCCGTGGCCGCGACCGCTTCGACAGCAACGAGCCGGTCATCTCCGAGGACGACGTCCTCATCCCGATCGCCGGCATCCTCGACATCCTCGACAACTATGCGTTCGTGCGCACGAGCGGCTACCTGCCCGGCGCCAACGACGTGTACGTCTCGCTCGCGCAGATCCGCCGCCACGGTCTGCGAAAGGGTGACGTCGTCACCGGCGCCGTCCGCCAGCCGCGCGACGGCGAGCGCCGCGAGAAGTTCAACGCCCTGGTCCGCCTCGACACCGTCAACGGCATGGACCCGGAGCAGGCCCGCAACCGGCCCGACTTCAACAAGCTGACGCCGCTGTACCCGCAGGAGCGCCTGCGCCTGGAGACCGAGCCCAACATCCTGACCACGAGGATCATCGACCTCGTGGCGCCCATCGGCAAGGGCCAGCGCGGCCTCATCGTCTCCCCGCCCAAGGCCGGCAAGACGATGGTGCTGCAGGCGATCGCCAACGCGATCACCCGCAACAACCCCGAGTGCCACCTGATGGTCGTGCTCGTGGACGAGCGGCCGGAAGAGGTCACCGACATGCAGCGGTCGGTCAAGGGCGAGGTCATCCACTCGACCTTCGACCGCCCGGCCGAGGACCACACCACGGTCGCCGAGCTGGCCATCGAGCGCGCCAAGCGCCTGGTGGAGCTGGGCCACGACGTGGTCGTGCTGCTCGACTCCATCACCCGCCTGGGCCGCGCCTACAACCTGGCCGCCCCGGCCTCCGGCCGCATCCTGTCCGGCGGTGTCGACTCGACGGCGCTGTACCCGCCGAAGAGGTTCTTCGGCGCCGCGCGCAACATCGAGAACGGCGGCTCGCTGACCATCCTCGCCACCGCGCTGGTGGAGACCGGGTCCAAGATGGACGAGGTCATCTTCGAGGAGTTCAAGGGCACCGGCAACATGGAGCTGCGGCTCAACCGCTCCCTGGCCGACAAGCGCATCTTCCCCGCGGTCGACGTCGATGCGTCGGGCACGCGCAAGGAGGAGATCCTCATGGCCAAGGAGGAGCTGCAGATCGTCTGGAAGCTGCGCCGGGTGCTGCACGCCCTGGAGATGCAGCAGGCGCTGGAGCTGCTCCTGGAGAAGATGAAGGAGACCAAGTCCAACGCCGAGTTCCTGCTCCAGGTCCAGAAGACCACGGTGAGCAACGACCGCGACTAGTTTCCTCCAGCGGTACGGCACGGCGCCCCGGGACCAGGTCCCGGGGCGCCGCTTTCGCATGGGCAGAGCGTGCGCCGCCTCCGGTCCGAGGCGGACCGGCCCTTTCGCGCGAGGCGCCGACGTCGCCGCACTTCAGGCACGCCGGCGCCGCCCCTTTTCGCGCGGGGGTGGGGGTATCCCTACCTCCGAGACACATGGTCGCTCCATTCACCGCGCCGCCCACGCCGGGCACGCTGGAAGGGTGGTGGAGAAGAGACTCGCGGGACCGCTGGGCGTCATCGCGGACCCCACGGCCTGGCGGGCGGCGCCGTACCTGCTGCTGAGCCTCGCCTTCGGCCTCGGCTGGTTCGTGGTCCTGTCCGTCGGGGTGTCCGTGTCGCTGTCGACGGTGATCGTGTGGGTCGGGGTGCCGCTGCTGCTGGCCACGATGCTGCTGTGGCGGGGCGGGGCGATGCTGGAGCGGCGGCTGCTCGGGCTGGCGCTCGGCGTGCGGATCGCCGACCCCTACCGCCCCCGGCCGCCGCGGGGCTTCCTCAAGTGGCTGTTCACCGACCCGGCGACGTGGCGCGACCTGGGCTATCTGCTGCTGCTGTTCCCGCTGAGCCTGGTGGAGTTCACCGCCTCGGTGGTGCTGTGGGCGCTGACGCTGGGGCTGATCGGCGCCCCGCTGCTGTACGGCGCCGGCGCCGAGATCCGGGTCCTGGGCCTGGTCGACGGCTGGCCGGAGGCGCTGGCCTGCTGCCTGGCCGGAGTCGTCATGCTCGTGGTGACGCTGCACGCCGTACGCGGGATGGCCTGGTTGCACGGCTCCCTCGCGACGCTGCTGCTCGGCGGTGCCCTCGACGGCAAGGAGGCGGCCCGGCTGCGCGCCAGCCGCGCCCGCGGGGTGGACGCCGCGGAGATGGAGCGCCGCCGGATCGAACGGGACCTGCACGACGGCGCCCAGCAGCGGCTCCTGGCCGTGGCGGTGGACCTCGGGCGCGCGCAGGCCAAGCTCGACACCGACCCGGAGGCGGCGCGTCGGCTCATCGCGCAGGCCCACAGCGGCGCCAAGGCCGCCATCGCCGAGCTGCGCGACCTGGCCAGGGGCATCCACCCCGCCATCCTCACCGAACGCGGCCTGGACGCCGCCCTGTCGGCGCTGGCCGCCCGCTCGCCCGTCCGCGTCGACGTCTCGGTCGACCTGCCCGAGCGCCCGCCCGCCGCCGTGGAGAGCATCGCCTACTTCATCGTCGCCGAGGGGCTGACCAACATGGCCAAGTACTCGCAGGCGCGCGAGGGCTCCGTGCGGGTCGTCAAGGAGGGCCGCCAGGTAGTGGTCGAGGTCTACGACGACGGGGTGGGCGGCGCGGAGGTACGGCCCGGCGGCGGGCTGGCGGGCCTGGCCGACCGCGCGGCCACCATCGACGGGATCCTCATCCTGCACAGCCCCGTGGGCGGTCCCACGCTGCTGCGTGCCGAGCTGCCCTACGAGTGGTGACCATGCGGGTGGTCATCGCCGAGGACTCCGTGCTGCTGCGCGAGGGCGTGGCCCGGCTGCTGGCCGACGACGGCATCGAGACGGCCGCGACCGTGGGCGACGGCGCCTCGCTGCTCCCGGCGATCGAGTCGACCGGCGCGGACCTGGCGATCGTGGACGTGCGCATGCCGCCCACGCACACCGACGAGGGGCTGCGGGCGGCGCTGGAGGTGCGGGCCGCCCGGCCGGGTTTCCCGGTGCTGGTGCTCTCGCAGTACGTGGAGGAGCGCTACGCGGGCGAGCTGCTCGGGCCGGCGATGGGCTACCTGCTGAAGGAGCGGGTGGCGGACGTGGCCGACTTCCTCGACGCGGTGCGCCAGGTGGCGGCCGGCCGTACGGTGATCGACCCCGAGGTGGTCGCGCAGCTGCTGAGCAGGCAGCGGCGGGGCGCTCCGCTGGACTCGCTGTCGCCCCGGGAGCGGGAGGTGCTGGCGCTGATGGCCGAGGGGCGGTCCAATGCGGCGATCGCCGCGCGGCTGGCGGTGACCGAGGGGGCCGTCGAGAAACACATTTCCGGAATTTTCCAGAAACTTCACCTCGAACCGGCCCCCGACGATCACCGCCGGGTGCTCGCCGTCCTGGCCTACCTGGGCACGGCGAGCACGCGGCTCACCTGACGTCGACGAAGTCGGTGGCCGAGGACTTCTTGGTCTTGCTGGTGCCCGGCACGACGACCTTCCAGTAGCCGTCGGCCTTCTGCTTGACCTTCTTGGCCCACACGCCGGTGGAGGTGGTCTTGGCGAAGCCGTAGAAGACGAAGGACTTGCCGCCCTTCTTCTTGAAGTACAGCTCCAGGACCTTGCCGCCGTAGCCCTTGGTGCCGCGGTAGGCCTTGCCGTACACCTTGAAGGCCTTGCCGCCCTTGACCTTGGCCGGGGCCTTGATCGTCACGCGCGACTTGGCCTTGGGGGCGACGCCGCCCTTGGGGGCCAGGACGGTGAAGTCCATGCCGCGGGCTTCGATCTTCTCGCTGTTCCGCTCGGCGTGGATGACGAGGTACCAGCTGCCCGGCACCGTGTCGTCGGCCATGTAGGCGGTGTAGCGGTAGACGCCGTCGCTCTCCTTGTAGAGCGGGACGCGGATGTTCATCGAGCCGTCGGCGTGGTTGAGGTCGGCGTAGACGTTCTTGGCGTTCTTGACGGTGGCGAAGACGCGGACGGGGACGTCGGTGCCGGTCTTGAGCTGCACCTGGGCGGGGGAGACGCCGCCGGAGACGGCCGAGGTCTTGTCGTCGACCTGCAGGTCGAAGGTCTTCCTGTCCTCGGTGTCGACGCGGAACGCGGTGACGTTCAGCTTCCAGACGCCCGCCTTGTCGGCCTTCGTGATCTTGAAGGAGCCCGTGAACGTCAGGTAGCCGGGGAGGCTGGGAGTGATCGTCGCTGTGGGAGACGCCGACGGCGTGGGATACGGCGTCGGCTTGGGCGGCACAGTGGTGGGAGAGAGCGGGATGCTCGTCTGCGTGGTCTCGCCCGGTTTCTGGAGTGATGCGGAGACTCCGGCCAGATCGTCGTTGGCCTTGTAAGGGGAGTTGATCTTGATGGTGAACGCGACCTCGTTGTCCTTCTCCAGGGGGACGACCAGGTCGGAGGAGCCGAGATCGAGCTCGATCGGGTCGACCGCGGCGCTCAGCGCGGGCATGGACGCGGCCGCGGCGGCGACGAGGCCCGCGCCGCTCACGAAGACCGCCGCTCCGGCGAGGGCGGCGAGCCGAGACCGAAGCCTCTGGACCATGTGGGGTTCCTTTATGTGCGGATGAGGGGAATGGTGCGGTTTGGCGAGCCTATTGTGACGCAAGTGACCCGTCCAGATCATGAAAGCCCGGGAATGTGTCCTGGCCTGGAGTGGTTCAACGATCTGGCACACTGGTAGCTGAACCGTCGCGGTACCGGTTCCCGCCCGTCGAGCGACCCGGCGACCGCATCTCGAAAGGACATCCATGAAGAAGGACATCCACCCCGAGTACCACGTGACGCAGGTCACCTGTGCCTGTGGCAACTCCTTCACCACGCGCAGCACCGCGAAGAACGGCGTGATCCACGCCGACGTGTGCTCGGCCTGCCACCCCTTCTACACCGGCAAGCAGAAGATCCTCGACACCGGCGGCCGCGTGGCGCGCTTCGAGAAGCGGTTCGGCAAGAAGGCTTAGCTTCCACGACGCCGGCCCGGTGGCACAGACGTGCCCCCGGGTCGGCGTTGTTGGTGATGGAGCCCATCGAAGAGCGAAGGACGGCACGGTGAGGGAGTGCCGTCGTCTGGACTGAGGAGTGGTGAGGACGCGAAGCGTCCTCGCCACGACGAGGGAAGACGGCGGCCCCAAGGCGACCGAACCCGCCGAGCGGAGCGAGGCAGGACAACACAGTGAACCTGGACGAGTTGCTCAAGGAGCACGCGGAGCTGGAGACGCAGCTCGCGGATCCCGCCGTGCACGCCGACCAGAACAGGGCGCGCACGCTGGGCAAGCGCTACGCCCAGCTGACGCCCGTCGTCGCCACCTACCGCGAGCTGGAGTCGGCCCGCAACGACCTGGCCACGGCCAGGGAGCTCGCGAGCGAGGACGAGAGCTTCGCCGAGGAGGCCGCCGAGCTGGAGCAGCGCGTCCCCAAGCTGGAGGAGCGGCTCAAGCACCTGCTCATCCCGCGCGATCCCAACGATGACAAGGACATCATCATGGAGATCAAGGCGGGCGAGGGCGGCGAGGAGTCGGCGCTGTTCGCCGGCGACCTGCTCAGGATGTATCTGCGCTTCGCCGAGCGGCAGGGCTGGAAGACCGAGATCATCGACGCGCAGCACTCCGACCTGGGCGGCTACAAGGACGTCACCGTCGCGATCAAGGCGAAGGGCGACGAGGGCGTGTGGAGCCGGCTGAAGTACGAGGGCGGGGTCCACCGCGTGCAGCGCGTGCCCGTCACCGAGTCGCAGGGCCGCATCCACACCAGCGCCGCCGGCGTGCTCGTCTACCCGGAGGCCGAGGAGGTCGACGTCCAGATCGACCCCAACGACCTGCGCATCGACGTCTACCGGTCCAGCGGCCCCGGCGGCCAGTCGGTCAACACCACCGACTCGGCGGTGCGCATCACGCACCTGCCCACGGGCGTGGTCGTCTCGTGCCAGAACGAGAAGAGCCAGCTGCAGAACAAGGAGTCGGCGATGCGCATCCTGCGCGCCCGGCTGCTGGCCATGGCGCAGGAGGAGGCGGAGGCCGCCGCGCAGGCCGAGCGCAAGTCGCAGGTGCGCACGGTCGACCGGAGCGAGCGGATCCGCACCTACAACTTCCCGGAGAACCGCATCTCCGACCACCGGGTCGGGTTCAAGGCCTACAACCTCGACCAGGTGCTCGACGGCGACCTGCACGCCGTCACCCAGGCCCTCATCGACGCCGAGATGGCGGAGAAGCTCGCCGCACACTCATGACATTCCTACTGGACGAGATCGCACACGCCACTGCCCGGCTCGCCGAGGCGGGAGTGCCCTCCCCGCGCACCGACGCGGAGGAGATCGCGGCCTTCGTCCACGGCGTCCGCAGGAGCGAGCTGCACACGGTCAAGGACTCCGACTTCGACGCCCGGTTCTGGGAGGGCGTCGCCCGGCGCGAGGCGCGCGAGCCGCTGCAGCACATCACGGGCAAGGCGTACTTCCGCTACCTGGAGCTGAACGTCGGCCCCGGGGTGTTCGTGCCGCGCCCGGAGACCGAGGTCATGACCGGGTGGGCGATCGAGCGGCTGCGCGAGATGGACGTGGCCGCCCCGGTCGTGGTCGACCTCGGCACGGGCTCGGGCGCCATCGCGCTGTCGATCGCCCAGGAGGTGGCGCTGGCCGAGGTGCACGCCGTGGAGGTGGACCCCGAGGCGTACTCCTGGGCCAAGCGCAACATCACCGAGCTGGGCCAGGGCCGCGTCCACCTGCACCCGGAGGACCTGGCCGACGCGCTGCCCGAGCTCAACGGCAAGGTCGACCTGGTGATCTCCAACCCGCCCTACATCCCGCCGGGCGCGGTGCCGCGCGATCCCGAGGTGCGCGACTACGACCCCAGGCGGGCCCTGTACGGCACGGGCGACGACGGCCTCGGCGAGGTCAGGGCGGTGGAGCGGACGGCGCGGCGGCTGCTCAGGCCGGGCGGCTGGGTGGCCGTCGAGCACGCCGACGACCAGGGCCAGGCCGTCTACCTGCTGTTCCCCGAGTCCAACGGCTGGCAGGACACCCGGCTGCGCCAGGACCTGACGCGCAGAGACCGCTTCGTCACGGCCAGGCTGGGCCAGGACCAGGACTAGGATTTCCGCGTGGCACAACGATTCGACTGCGCTGACCCCGACCAGCGAGCCGCCGGACTGATCGAGGCGGCGGCAGCCGTACGGCGTGGCGAGCTGGTCGTCCTGCCGACCGACACGGTCTACGGCATCGGCGCCGACGCCTTCACCCCGGCGGCGGTGACCGCGTTGCTGGAGGCCAAGGGACGCGGCCGTGACATGCCCTCGCCCGTGCTCGTGGGCACCGTGCGGGCCGCCACCGCGCTGGTGGAGGACCTGGGCCCCTACGGGCAGGACCTCATCGACGCCTTCTGGCCGGGCCCGCTGACGGTCGTGTGCAAGGCCAACCGGGCGCTGTCGTGGGACCTGGGCGACACCAAGGGCACGGTCGCGATCCGCATGCCGTTGCACCCGGTCGCGCTCGAGCTGCTCAAGGAGACCGGCCCGATGGCCGTCTCCAGCGCCAACCGCTCCGGCGCGCCCGCCGCGACGACGGCGCAGGAGGCCGAGGAGCAGCTGGGCGACTCGGTGGCGGTCTACCTCGACGGCGGTCCCTGCGCCGACAACGTCCCCTCCACGATCGTCGACCTGACCACGCCGATCCCGCGGCTGCTGAGGAAGGGCGCCATCCCGGTGGAGAAGCTGCGCGGCATCGTCGGCTACGTGGCCACCGACGCCTGAGGCATACCTTCTGCTTATCCCTCGGGGCCGCGGCCCCGCCCGGCCCCTACCGTGAGGGCGTGGCCAAGTTCGACGGGATGGATCCCAAGCTCGTCCGCGAGCTGCTGGCGGAGGTACGGCACGCGGCGACGCGGATGCGGCAGATCGAGGGGCGCGTCGCCCAGCTGACCGGGGCCGCCGGGGTGGCGGTCCGGACGACGCACCGCCCCTCCCAGGTGGCCGACGCCTGCGACGAGATGGTCCGCGACGTCACGGCCCGGCTGGCGCTGCTGGAGAAGCGGGAGGACGGCCGCGCCACGACGCCGCCCGCCTCCCGCGAGACCCCGCCTGCCGAGACGCCCGCCGACACGTCCGCCGAGACATCCGGCAAGGGCACCCCCAAGGACGAGGCGCCACGGGAGCAGGCTCCCAAGGACGGCGCTCCCAAGGACGGCATTCCGAAGGAGGAGGCGCCCAAGGGCGACCGGGAGGCCGAGGGCACCCCGGACGAGGGCGGGCGCGCGGTTCCCCGGGTGGTCGAGGTCGACGGGGTCAGGATGCTGCAGGTGCCGCTGGACTCGCCCGTCGCCCAGCAGGTCTCCGACCTCGTGGCGCGGGACCCCGAGTCCGTCGACCTGGACGTCCGCGTCGAGGACGGCGAGGTGGTGTCGGTCGAGGTCACCCCGCCCGCCGACGAGGAGGTGGCCCGGACGCTGCGCGACAGCCGCGAGGTCCCGCCCGCCGACATGCCCTCGGCCGAGGACCCCCGGGGCGGGCCGCAGGACGCCGAGCCGGACGGCCGGCCCGGCACGGTCACGGCGACCGCCGGAAATGTGGTGGTGCCGGACGGTGGCGTGGTGGTGTCGGTCGAGGTCACCCCGCCCAGCGACGCCTGGGTCGCCGAGATCCTCAAGAACAGCCGCGACGTGGAGCCGATGGACATGCCGTCGGTGGAGGTGCCCAAGGGGGAGTGGGGCAGTGGCGAGTGGGCGCCCAAGGACGTCAAGCCCGACGGTCCGCCCGGATCCGTCGAGCCCGGAGCACCTGGAGGAACCGCCTAGATGTACGCCGATCCCCCCGCGCCGCAGCCGCGCCAGCCCGGTGAGATGCCACCCAGCGCGGGCACCGCAGGGCCGCTGGACGGGCAGCCGACCGCATGGCGGTTCAACCCCGAGTACGAGCGCCTGGTGACCCTGTGGCAGAGCGTCCTGCCGCTGCTGGAGGAGCTCACGGGCGCGCTGGACAAGGCCTACCAGCTGGCCAGGAGCCCGCAGACGTGGGACGCGCCGGTCGGCTCGCGCTACGTCGAGGACCTCGGGGAGTGGCGCACGCGGCTGCGGCTGTACCGGCAGGCCGTGCTGACCTCCATCAGCGACGAGGCGGCCGACACCCCGCGCTGGGTGCCGGTCACGACGGGCGCGCCGCATGCCTTCTCGTAACCCGGACCTGGGCATACAGTCATGAAGTGCCCTTCTACGGCCCCGACTTCGCCCGGCTCCAGCGCCAGGACCCTGAGGTGGCCAGGATCCTGCTCGACGAGCTGGCGCGGGTGCGCGGCGGGTTGCAGCTCATCGCGAGCGAGAACTTCACCTCGCCCGCCGTGCTGGCCGCGCTCGGCTCCACGCTGACCAACAAGTACGCCGAGGGCTACCCCGGGCGGCGCTACCACGGCGGCTGCGAGGTCGTCGACCGGGCCGAGTACCTGGCGATCGAGCGGGCCAGGGCCCTGTTCGGCGCCGAGCACGCCAACGTCCAGCCGCACTCGGGCGCCAGCGCCAACCTGGCCGCCTATGCCGCGCTCCTCCAGCCGGGCGACACGATGCTGGCCATGGCCCTGGAGCACGGCGGGCACCTCACCCACGGCTCGAAGGTGAACTTCTCCGGCCGGTGGTTCGACGTGGTCGCCTACGGGGTGCGCCGCGACACCGAGCTCATCGACTACGACGAGGTCAGGGACCTGGCGCTGCGGCACCAGCCCAAGGTCGTCGTCTGCGGGGCGACCGCCTACCCGCGCCTGATCGACTTCGCGGTCCTGCGCGACATCGCCGACGAGGTGGGCGCCTGGCTGCTGGCCGACGTGGCGCACACCATCGGGCTCATGGCGGGAGGCGCGATCCCGTCGGCCGTGCCGTACGCGGACGTGGTGACCTTCACCACCCACAAGGCGCTGCGCGGGCCGCGCGGCGGCGCCATCCTGTGCACGGCGGAGCTGGCCAGGCGGATCGACCGGGCGGTGTTCCCCTTCGTCCAGGACGGGCCGCAGATGCACACGATCGCCGCCAAGGCCGTGGCCTTCGGCGAGGCGCTGCGCCCGGAGTTCGCCGCCTACGCGGCCGCCGTGGTGGCCAACTCGCGGGCGTTGTGCGAGGCGCTGGCCGCCGAAGGCATGCGTCCCGTCACCGGGGGTACGGACAACCATCTGGCGCTGTTCGACCTGCGCCCGCTCGGCGTGAGCGGCGCGGAGGCGGAGCACCGCTGCGCGGCGGCCGGCATCACGCTGAACCGGAACGTGATCCCCTACGATCCGGAGCCGCCGTCGGCCACGTCCGGGATCCGGGTGGGGACGCTGTGCGTCACCACGCAGGGCATGGGCCCGGAGGAGATGAAGGAGGTCGGATCGCTGGTGGCGCGGGTGGTGCGCGATCGGGAGAGCGCGGCTGCCGTACGGGCGCGGGTTTCCAGTATGGTAGCCATCCACCAGCCATATCCCAGCGATTTATAAGCCGAGTCTGTGCCGTTTTCCGGTCACAGCGAGCGGGAAGATCGAGGAAACTGGGTCCGTGCGCGAATACCTCTACATGGCGCTTGTCGCGGCGGTGGTGACCTACCTGCTGGTCCCACTGGTCCGCCGCTTCGCCATCCGCATCGGTGCCATGCCGGAGGTGCGAGACCGGGACGTGCACACCACCCCGACACCGCGCCTGGGCGGCCTGGCCATGTACGGCGGGCTGGTCGCGGGGCTGCTGGTGACCGGGCAGCTGGCGCACACCGGGGCCGCGCTGGCCGAGGGGAAGACCGCGCTGGCCCTGATCCTCGCCGGCGCGATCATCGCGTTCACCGGGTTCCTCGACGACTGGTGGGGCATGGACCCGTTCATCAAGATGGGCGGGCAGGTCGCGGCGGCGGGCGTGCTGGTGTACTTCAACCTGCGCCTGACCTACATCCCCCTGCCGCGCAACTGGGGCGAGTCGATGATCATCCTCGACCAGCTCTCCAGCGCGGTCCTGACGATCCTCGTCGTGGTCGTGGTGATCAACGCCGTGAACTTCGTCGACGGCCTCGACGGGCTGGCCGCGGGCATCGTCGCCATCGCGGCCATGGCGACCTGGGCCTACTCGATCCGCCTCGACCAGGTGCTGGAGGACAACCGCATCAACGTCACGGCGGCGATCACCGCCATCCTCATCGGCGTGTGCCTGGGCTTCCTGCCGCACAACTTCCACCCGGCGAAGATCTTCATGGGCGACACCGGCGCCATGCTGCTGGGCCTGGTGCTCGCCACGTCGCTGATCAGCGTGACGCCCGCGGCCGATCCGACGCTGATCCCCGACGACGTCAACAAGTTCGGCGCCCTGGTGCCGCTGCTGGTCCCCCTGTCGGTGCTGGTGCTGCCCCTGGTCGACCTCATCACCGCGGTCGTGCGGCGCACCTCCTATGGCAAGTCGCCCTTCGCGCCCGACCGCGGGCACCTGCACCACCTGCTGATGGACATCGGCCACTCCCACCGCCACACGGTCCTGATCATGTACGCCTGGACCTTCATCTTCGCCTTCGGCCTGGTGGGCATGTCGATGCTGGGCGTTCCGCTGCTGTTCTTCCCCGCCATGATCCTGCTGGCGCTCGGCGTGCTGGTGCTGATGGCGGCGCCGCGGTGGCGCAGCCGTGGGTCGCACGCCTCCGGCCGGCGACGGGTGCCCGACGATGACGACGGGCCGCCCACCGGCCCGATGCCGCCCATCACGGCGGAGTCCTCGGCGCTTCGCTGACCTCCCTCTGACCTCCCTAGAAAAGGCAGGTAAAAGCGGGCATCCCAGAGCTTGTGATATCTTTCACGAGCAGGGGTTCCCAAGCCCAATGGGAAGCAACCGCTCGCTTGACAACCTGTGCTGGAGACCACATGCAGCCCAATGACGTGCGCGTGCTGAAGATGGCGGCGCTGCCCACTCTCGCGGTGGGTGTCGTGGCCGCCGTCGTGGCCGCCGTCGTGGCGGGTGGCAAGGGCGCGCTCGGCGCGGCCCTCGCCGTACTGCTGGTGGGTGTCTTCTTCAGCATCAGCGTGGTGGCCGTCTCCTACGCCTCGCGAGTCTCGCCCCAGATCATGGCGATGGCCGCCGTCGGCAGCTACATCGTCAAGGTCGTCGTCCTGATGATCGTGCTGCGCGCGTTCGGCGACACCACGGCGTGGAACCCCAAGGCCTTCGCCTGGGCCGTGATCGTCTGCACGATCGTGTGGACCGCCGCCGAGGTGCGGGGATTCGTCAAGACGAAGATGCTCTACGTCGACCCCGACGGGAGCAGGCCATGAGCCGCGACGCAGTGACGGGGCTCGATATGACTAGCCCTTCGTCCGCCTGCTATCGTCGGGGCCGCGATGAGCGAACAGGAACGCCGACCGGAAGACGACGGTCGCGACTTCGCCGACGCCGCGTGGTCGGTCCCCAGCTATCTGCTCGCCGGGATGGCTATCTACGGCGGCATCGGGTGGTTGCTCGACCGTTGGCTGGGCACGTCCGCGTTCTTTCTCATAGGCATCGTCCTGGGCACCGTGCTGGCCGGCTACCTGTGCTATCGGAAGTTCGGCCGCTAGCCCAGGCCATCCTTGTGATCACCTACCACCTTGAAGGGAACGCCGCGTGACTGCGCTGACGCTCCTCGCCGCCGATCCGGACAAGTTCACGCCTCCGACCCCCCAGGAGCTGTTCGAGCTCGCGCCGATCGCAGGCATCGGCTGGCTGACCAAGCCCGTCCTGCTGGCGATCCTCAGCTCGATCATCGTGATCGCCTTCTGCTGGAGCGCCTTCTCCAAGCCCAAGCTCGTGCCGCGCGGCATCCAGAACGTCGCCGAGATCGGCTACACCTTCGTGCGTGACCAGGTCGCCCGGCCCTTCCTGGGCAAGGACGCCGACCGGTGGATGGGCCTGCTGCTGACGCTGTTCTTCCTCATCTGGGTCTGGAACCTGATGGGCGTGGTTCCGGTGCTGCAGTTCCCGGTGGCCTCGCACATCGCCTTCCCGGCCATCCTGGCGCTCACGATCTACGTCCTCAAGATCTACCTGGGCATCAAGCACCAGGGAGCGATCGGCTACTTCAAGAACATGATGTTCCCGCCCGGCGTGCCGAAGGCGATGTACATCCTGCTCTCGCCGCTCGAGTTCGCCTCGAACATGATCCTCGCGCCCTTCACCCACGCGGTGCGACTGTTCGCCAACATGTTCGCCGGCCACATGCTGCTGGCCTTCTTCAGCCTCGTGGGCTTCTGGTTCCTGTTCGAGCAGCTCACGCCGCTCGGCGCGCCGATCGGCGTGCTGGGTGTCGTCATGACCATCGTCTTCACCGCCCTGGAGCTGCTGATCCAGTTCCTGCAGGCGTTCCTGTTCGCCATGCTGGCCGCGATGTACATCGGCGGCGCGCTCCACCCGGAGCACTAAGAACCACCTGAACAAGTGTCCAGACCGGTGAGACGACCAACTCACCGGCCGTCCAGAAAAGGAAACACAATGAGCCTTCTCGCTCAGGTCTCCGGCAACGTCACCGCCATCGCCTACGGTCTTGCCGCGATCGGCCCCGGCATCGGCGTGGGCATCATCTTCGGTCAGGGTGTCCAGGCCATCGCCCGCAACCCCGAGGCCTACGGCCTGATCCGCCAGAACATGCTCCTGGGCTTCGTCCTCACCGAGGCCCTCGCCCTGATCGGTCTGGTCGCGCCGTTCATCCTCGCCGGCGTCGGCTCCTGATCCCTCATCGAAGAACCCTGACGAAAGGCTGCACCCATGATTAAGGCAGCTACGCTCCTCGCGGCACAGGAGGGCGAGTACAACCCGCTCCTGCCGCATGCCTACGAGCTCGTCATCGGGACCCTGGCCTTCGCCGTCGTCGCGTTCGTCCTGATCAAGGTCCTCACGCCGCGCATCCAGAAGACGCTGGCCGAGCGGACCGAGGCGATCGAGGGCGGCATCAGGCGTGCGGAGGAGGCCCAGGCCGAGGCTCAGGCGCTGCAGCAGCAGTACCGTGAGCAGCTCGCCGAGGCCCGTCAGGAGGCCGCCCGGCTGCGTGAGGAGGCCCGCGAGCAGGCGGCGCAGCTCAAGGCCGAGCTCCGCGAGGAGGCCCAGGCCGAGGCGCGCCGCATCATCGAGGCCGCCCACGCCCAGATCGAGGCCGACCGGCAGCAGGCCTTCGCCCAGCTGCGCACCGAGATCGGTCGCCTGTCGACCGAGCTGGCCGGCCGCATCGTCGGCGAGTCCCTCGAGGACGAGGCGCGGCAGCGCCGTACGATCGACCGCTTCCTCGACGAGCTGGAGGCCTCCAGCCAGCAGGCGGTGCGGTAGATGCGCGGTCTGAGCAGGAGCTCGCTGGCAGAGGTCGAGGAGCGCTTCAACGCGGCGGCCGGCAGCGCCGACCTCGGCACGCTCTCCGACGAGCTGTTCGCCATCGCGGATCTGCTCGACCGCGAGCACGGCCTGCGCCGGGCGCTGTCGGACGCCGCCCGGCCCGCCGAGCAGAAGGCGCAGGCGCTGCGCGTGCTGCTCGAGGGCAAGGTCGGCGAGGCCGCGCTGGCCACCGCCGAGGCGGCGGTCCGCGCCAAGTGGTCCAGGGCCGGCGACCTGCCCGACGTGCTGGAGCGGCTCGGGGTCGTGGCCGCGAGCGCGGAGGCGGAGAGCCAGGGCACGATCGACGACGTGGAGGACGAGCTCTTCCGCTTCGGCCGCATCGTCGCCGCCAACCCCGACCTGCGCCGCGTGCTGTCCGACCCGGACACGCCCGCCGACCGCAAGGAGCAGCTGCTGCGCTCGCTGCTGGAGGGCAAGGTGGCGCCGTCCACCCTGCGGCTCGTCACGCAGGTGGCGGTGCGTCCCAGAGGGCGTAGCCTGGAGGCAGGGCTGGAGGAGTTCGGACTGCTCGTCGCGGAGCAGCGTCAGCGCCTGGTGGCGGTGGTGCGCAGCGCCGTGGCTCTCACCGAGGAGCAGAAGGAGCGGCTGAGCGCGTGGTTGCGTGCCTCCTACGGCCGTGACGTACACCTGAACGTCGAGGTGGACCCGCGAGTGATCGGTGGATTCTCGGTCCGCATCGGCGACGACGAGATCAACTCTACCGTTGTGGCACGTATCGAAGAAGTCCGCCGCCGGTTGGCCGGCTAGGCGATTTAGGGAGACAGAGAAGAGATGGCGGAGCTGACGATCCGGCCGGACGAGATCCGGGACGCGCTTGAGCGCTTCGTCCAGGCGTACGAACCGGAAGGCGCCGCGCGCGAGGAGATCGGGACCGTCGTCGACTGTGGCGACGGCATCGCCCATGTCTCCGGCCTTCCCTCGACGATGGCGAACGAGCTGCTGGAGTTCGAGGACGGCACGCGCGGCCTGGCGCTGAACCTGGACGTCCGGGAGATCGGTGTCGTGATCCTGGGCGACTTCAGCAGGATCGAGGAGGGCCAGACGGTCCGCCGGACGGGCGAGGTCCTGTCCGTGCCGGTCGGCGACAACTTCCTCGGCCGCGTGGTCGACCCGCTGGGCAAGCCGCTCGACGGCAAGGGCGCCATCGAGGCCGAGGGCCTGCGTGCCCTGGAGCTTCAGGCTCCGTCGGTCGTCCAGCGGCAGCCGGTGAAGGAGCCGCTGCAGACCGGCATCAAGGCGATCGACGCCATGACGCCGATCGGCCGCGGCCAGCGCCAGCTGATCATCGGCGACCGCGGCACCGGCAAGACCGCGATCGCCGTGGACACGATCCTCAACCAGCGCGACAACTGGCTGTCGGGCGACCCGACCAGGCAGGTGCGCTGCATCTACGTCGCGATCGGCCAGAAGGGCTCGACGATCGCGCAGGTCAAGGGCCGCCTGGAGGAGGCGGGCGCGATGGAGTACACCACCATCGTCGCCGCGCCGGCCTCCGACCCGGCCGGTTACAAGTTCCTGGCGCCCTACACCGGCTCGGCCATCGGTCAGCACTGGATGTACCAGGGCAAGCACGTCCTGATCATCTTCGACGACCTGACCAAGCAGGCCGACGCCTACCGCGCGGTCTCGCTGCTGCTGCGCCGTCCCCCGGGCCGCGAGGCCTTCCCCGGCGACGTCTTCTACCTCCACTCCCGCCTGCTGGAGCGGTGCGCGAAGCTGTCGGACGACATGGGCGGTGGCTCCATGACCGGCCTGCCGGTCATCGAGACCAAGGGCAACGACGTGTCGGCCTTCATCCCGACCAACGTCATCTCCATCACCGACGGCCAGTGCTTCCTGGAGACCGACCTGTTCAACGCCGGTGTCCGCCCGGCCATCAACGTCGGTATCTCCGTCTCCCGAGTCGGCGGCTCGGCGCAGATCAAGGCGATGAAGAAGGTCGCCGGCAACCTCAAGCTGTCGCTGTCGCAGTACCGCGACCTGGAGGCCTTCGCCGCCTTCGCCTCCGACCTGGACGCGGCCTCCCGCGCCCAGCTGGAGCGTGGCCAGCGCCTGGTCGAGCTGCTCAAGCAGCCGCAGTACACCCCCTACCCGGTCGAGAAGCAGGTCGTCTCGGTGTGGGCCGGCACCACCGGCGAGCTCGACGACGTCCCGGTCGAGGACGTCCGCCGCTTCGAGGCCGAGTTCCTCGACTACCTCGCCAGCAACAACAAGGGCATCCTCGACGGCATCCGCGAGACCAAGGAGCTGCCGGACGACACGGTGACCGCCCTCAAGGACGCCATCACGGAGTTCAAGAAGGGCTTCACCACCTCCTCCGGCGAGCTGCTGATCCAGGACGAGCCCGTCGCGCCGCTGGGCGCCGACGAGGTCGGCCAGGAGAAGATCAAGAAGGTCGTCCGCCCGGCGGAGAAGAAGTAGGCCATGGGAGCCCAGCTCAGGCTGCTGCGGCGGCGGATCAACTCGGTCAAATCGACCGCGAAGATCACGCGCGCCCAGGAGCTCATCGCCTCTTCGCGGATCGTGCGGGCGCAGCAGCGGATGCAGGCGGCGCTGCCGTACGAGCGCGAGATCACTCGCGCCGTCACCGGCGTCGTCAGCAACACGGTGAGCGTCGACCACCCGCTGACCGTGGCGAAGGAGAACCCCGCCAGGGCGGGCGTGCTCATCGTCACCAGCGACAGCGGCTTCTGCGGCGGCTTCAACGCCAACGTGCTGCGCGAGGCCGAGGCCCTGCGCGGGCTGCTGGAGGGCCGCGGCCTGGATGTCACGCCGTTCGTCACCGGCCGCAAGGGTGTCACCTGGCACACCTTCCGCGGCCGGGACATGGGCGGCCAGTGGACCGGCTTCTCGCGCAAGCCCGCGTACGCCGACGCCAAGGAGATCGCCGACACGCTGATCGGGTCCTTCAAGGACGAGAACGGCATCGACGAGATCCACATCGTCTCCACCGAGTTCGTGTCCATGCTGACGCAGAACGTCGTGGTCAAGCGGATCCTCCCGCTGGAGATCGAGGAGACCGAGGCCACCGACACCAGCACCATCCCGCCGTACTTCGAGTTCGAGCCGAACGCGGACGAGGTGCTGGAGTCGCTGCTGCCGCGCTACGTGGAGTCCCGCATCTTCACCGCGCTGCTGCAGTCGGCCGCCTCGGAGGAGGCAGCGCGCCGCCGCGCGATGAAGTCCGCGACCGACAACGCCAACGAGCTGATCCGGGTCCTGACCCAGGACATGAACCAGGCTCGCCAGGCCGAGATCACCCAGGAAATCAGCGAGATCGTCGGTGGCGCCAACGCGCTGGCTGACGCCGCAGCGGGGAAAGAGTGAAATGACTGCAGAGGCTGTTGAGACTGTAGAGACCCCGGCGGCCGGGGGCACAGGCCGCGTGGCGCGCGTCATCGGCGCCGTCGTCGACGTGGAGTTCCCCGTCGAGGCGATGCCCGACATCTACAACGCGCTCAAGGTCGAGGTCGCCCTCGGCGGCGAGACCAAGACCCTGACCCTCGAGGTCGCCCAGCACCTGGGCGACAACCTCGTCCGCGCCATCTCCATGCAGCCGACCGACGGCCTGGTGCGCGGCGCCGAGGTGACCGACACCGGCGCCCCGATCTCCGTACCGGTCGGCGACGTGGTCAAGGGCCACGTCTGGAACGCGCTGGGCGAGACGCTCGACGTCAAGACCGCGTCGCTCCAGATCACCGAGCGGTGGCCCATCCACCGCCCGGCGCCCGCCTTCGACCAGCTGGAGCCGCGCACCGAGATCCTCGTCACCGGCATCAAGGTCATCGACCTGCTCACGCCGTACGTGCGTGGCGGCAAGATCGGCCTGTTCGGCGGCGCGGGCGTCGGCAAGACGGTTCTGATCCAGGAGATGATCCGCCGCGTCGCCCGCCAGCACAAGGGCACCTCGGTGTTCGCGGGCGTCGGCGAGCGCACCCGTGAGGGCAACGACCTGTGGCTGGAGATGGCCGAGGCCGACGTCCTCAAGGACACCGCGCTGGTGTTCGGCCAGATGGACGAGCCGCCGGGCACCCGTCTGCGCGTCGCCCTGTCCGCGCTGACGATGGCGGAGTACTTCCGCGACGTGCAGAAGCAGGACGTGCTGCTGTTCATCGACAACATCTTCCGCTTCACCCAGGCTGGTTCCGAGGTCTCCACGCTGCTGGGCCGCATGCCCTCCGCCGTGGGTTACCAGCCCACGCTGGCCGACGAGATGGGTGTGCTCCAGGAGCGCATCACCTCGACCCGTGGTCACTCGATCACCTCCATGCAGGCGATCTACGTGCCCGCGGACGACATCACCGACCCGGCGCCGCACAACGCCTTCGCGCACCTCGACGCGACGACCGTGCTCTCGCGGCCGATCTCGGAGAAGGGCATCTACCCGGCGGTGGACCCGCTCGACTCCACCTCGCGCATCCTCGACCCGCAGATCGTGGGCGAGGAGCACTACGCCGTGGCCCAGGAGACGAAGCGGATCCTGCAGCGCTACCGCGAGCTGCAGGACATCATCGCCATCCTCGGCATCGACGAGCTGTCGGAGGAGGACAAGGTCACCGTCAACCGCGCCCGGCGCATCGAGCGGTTCCTGTCCCACCCGATGTACGCCGCCGAGGCGTTCACCGGCCAGCCGGGCGAGTTCGTCCCGCTGGAGGAGACCATCGCCTCCTTCAAGGGTCTGTGCGAGGGCAAGTACGACCACCTGCCCGAGCAGGCGTTCTTCATGGTCGGCGGCATCGAGCAGGCCGAGGCCAAGGCCAGGGAACTCGCCCGCTAACCGGAAGGGAAACCTACGTGGCCAAGCTACGAGTAGGTGTCGTCTCACCAGAGCGTGAGATCTGGTCGGGCGAGGCCGACATGGTGATCGCCAAGACCGTGGAGGGCGAGATCGGCATCCTCCCGCGGCACGCGCCCGTGCTCGGCGTCCTAGTCGAGGGCGGCGTGCTGCGCGTGAAGCGGGAGGGCGAGGACGACCTCGTCGCCGCGGTGCACGGCGGCTTCATCTCCGTCGCCGACAACGAGGTGTCCGTGCTGGCCGAGGTGGCCGAGCTCGGCTCCGAGGTGGACGTGGCGGCCGCGCGCGACGCGCTCGCGCGCGCCCAGGCCTCCATCGAGGCCAACCAGGAGGACGCCGACGCGGCGATCCAGGCCAAGCGCGCCAGGGCCCGCCTGCGGGCGGCCGGCGAAGAGGTATGACCTGACGGCTCACGCGAAAGGGCGGCGATGGGGGCGGCACTGACGATCCTGTCCATTTGTCTGGTGCTCCTGCTGCTCGTCGCCCTCCGCCGTTTCCTGATCTCCCGTGCCTCCGTGCCGTGTCGCCTCAGCGCCGGCACGCGGGGCTGGCGCAGCGGGGTGGCCCGATACTCCGCCGGCGAGCTCCACTGGATCCCCCTGTGGGGGGTACGGCTCAGGCCGCGTCACGCGATCGCGAGGCGCGGCCTGACTGTTTCCGCCCGCCGCCGCATCGAGGGCGGCCTGTGGGCGGTGGACTGCGGCGAGGTGTCGCTGGCGATGAGCGAGGACGCGATGACGGGCTTCCTGGCGTGGCTGGAGTCGGCCCCGCCGTCCTCGCACCTGGACCCCTCCCCGCATCGCTGAATCGCCGGACGTGCATGCAGTGCGCATGTTAGCGTTGAGGTGTGATGGCTGAGACTTTCCAGATCAGGAACGTGCCTCCGGAGCTGCACGCGGCCGTGGCCAAGCGCGCGCGCGAAGAAGGGCTGACGATCTCGGAGTACCTGTTGCGCCGTATCGCGCAAATTGAGGGGAAGCCACCCATCGGCGAGGTACTCAGAGCGGCTCAGGAGAGAATGCGAGGGAAGAAGCGTCCTCGGCCCGGGCTCGCCGCCGAGCTGATCAGGGAGGACCGGGACCGGTGAGCTCGCTGGTCGTGGATGCCTCGGCGGTGGTTGACGCACTGACGGGGGAAGCGGATGACGTCCGAGAGCTGAATCTGCTGCTGAGCAGCGTGCCGTGGATCAGCGCGCCGTTTCTCATCGACTACGAACTGCATGCAGTGCTCCGGAAGATGGCGCTACGCGGGTCGCTGGAGGCGGAGAGCGTAGCGGATGTCTTGGAGCTCTATCGCAGCCTCAGGCTGAGTCATCATGCGGTGACGCCGGAGATGTCGCGCCGCATCTGGGACCTTCGCCATTCGCTGTCGGCCTACGATGCGGCCTACGTAGCGCTCGCGGAGGTGTTGGACGTGCCGCTGGTGACGCACGATCTCCGCCTGGCCAAGGCCGCCCAGGCGCTCGGCACGGTAGAGGTCGAGACCCCCGACCTGAACTAACGGGTGCCGCCGGGCTTCCAGAGGACCTCGGTGCCGTCGTGCGCCACCCGGCACAGGATGAACAGCAGGTCCGACAGGCGGTTCAGGTACTTCGCGGTGAGCGGGTTGACGTCGTCGTGGGCCTGCAGGGCCGCCCACGTCGTGCGCTCGGCTCGCCGTACGGTGACCCGCGCGACGTGCAGCTGGGCGGTGGCGGGGTCGCCGCCGGGCAGGATGAAGCTGCGCAGGGGCTTGAGCCGGGCGTTGAAGCGGTCGCACTGGGACTCCAGCCATTCGATGGAGGACGGCTCGACGCGCAGCGGCGGGAACTCCGGGTCCGGGCGGACGGGCGTGGCCAGGTCCGCGCCGAGGTCGAACAGCTCGTTCTGCACGCGGCCCAGCACCTGGGCGATCTCCGGCGCCAGCGTCCCGAAGGACAACGCCAGCCCGATGTGCGCGTTGGCCTCCTCCACGTCGGCGTAGGCCGCCAGCCGGGGATCGGTCTTCGCCGTCCGGCTCATGTCACCCAGGGCCGTGGTGCCGTCGTCGCCCGTCCTGGTGTAGATCTTGGACAGGACGACGGGATTGTCCTTGTCGGCTCGCGTCATGCCCCCACTCTAGAGTCACGAGATCGCCCCGGCCCCTACAGGGCCAGCCACGCGATGCCCAGCAGGATGGGAATCGCGATCCGCACCCACGGCCATGGCCCCGCCGGCGCGAAGGACAGGCCCCGCCAGCGCAGGACCCCGCCGGCGAGCAGGCCCGCGCCCAGCGCCCACGCCACCGGCGGAAGGATCGACCACGGGCCGACCGCCCATGCCAGGAGCAGCGAGAACAGTCCCCACAGCACCTTGGACGCGGCGGCCGTCAGCTCGTGCGGCCGGCGCCCGAACCACGCCTCCAGTCCTGGGCTGAACGTCAGCACGAGCGTGACGAGCAGCATGAGGATAGGCAGGGAGTCCTCCCGGTCCGACGGGTCGGCGCCCAGCAGCCGCAGGGCCAGCGCGTCGACGCTCGCGTCGGTGTTGCCGAGGACGACCACGCCGCGCCCCGCCGCGCGGTCGAAGCCGGCGAAGCCGCTGAAGCCGCCGGTCCCGCCGTTGTGCCAGGTGACCTGCCTGCCGCCGAAGTCGGTGGTGAACCACCCGTAGCCGACGCGCTGCTTGGGAGTGTCGGCGAAGCGGGGCTCGGCGGCTTCCGCGCCGGGCGCGGAGCCGTCCATCACGGCCTTGACGAGGACCGCGAGATCGCGTGCGGTGGACCAGACGCCGACCCCGGCCGGGTTGTATCCGTGGCCGCGCCAGGGATCCATCGGCATGCCGTTGGCCTTGGACCCGTGGGCGCGACCGGCGGGCAGCGGGTCGCCGGGGCCGAGGACGGCGGTGGCCGACATGCCGAGGGGCTGGAGGATCCGCGTCCGTAACAGCTCGCCGTACGGCACGCCCTGCGATTCGGCGAGCGCCAGCCCGAGCACGGCCATGCCGATGTTGGAGTAGGAGACCTGGCCCCGCTCCGAGGCCGAGGCGCTCGCCGCGTCGGCCAGCAGCTCCCGGGGGCCGGTTCCCCGGTAGGGGTCCAGGCCGGTGAGGTTGAACAGGTAGCTCAGCGCCAGCAGCTTGGGCGTCGTCGGCACGCGCGGCAGCCCGGCGCGGTGGGAGGCCAGCTCGGCGAGCGTGGCGTCGGCGACCTCGCGGTGTTCGAACCGGACCGCGGGCAGCAGCTCGCTGATCTTGGTGCCGGCCGGCACCTTCAGCTCGGCCAGCAGCATGCCGGTCATGGCCTTGGTGATGGAGCCGATCTCGAAGGCCGTGGTCGCCGACACGGGCGAGGAGGCCGGCCCGCCGGTGACGCCGACGCCTGCCAGCCGGATCCGCCCGTTCTCGATCAGGGCCACCGCGAGCCCGCGGTGGGCGCCGCCGTCGGCGGCCTGCCGTACGGCCCGGGCCAGCGCGGCGTCGCCGGTGGTCTCGGGCCCGAGCGACGGGGGCCGGGGGGACAGCAGGAAGGCGACGGCGCTCACCGCGACGACGGCGGCCAGAAGCCGCCACTTCGTTGAAGTTTGTGTCATGTCTATGGTTAGAAGCCAAAAGTTCGAGGACAACGAAGCTACCAGGGGCCTCGGCGGCGTGCGGGAGACCCCTCCACCGCGAGAGAGGCGGCCCTTTCGTGTCGCCGACGTTTCGCCGCCGTTTCCCTTGGCGAACGCCGGTCGGCGTGCCAGCCTTGTGGCGTGCCGCCATCCCGCCGAGCGTTCCTGCTGCTGAGCCTGCTGGGGATGACGGGATGCGCCGCCGAGAGGCCGAACGCGGGCAGGCTGCGGCTGGTGACGGGGACCGCGGGCGGGCTGTACGAAGCGCTGGGCAGCCGGTTCGCCGCCGAGCTGACCGCAAGCGGGCTGACGACCACGGCGATCCCGAGCACGGGCAGCGTCGAGAACCTCACCAAGCTCGCGGACAACCACGCCGACCTCGGGCTCGCGCTGGCCGACAGCGCCGACACGTTCGTCCGCCACCGGCGCCGGCCCGTGGCGGCCCTGGCCAGGATGTACATGAACTACGTGCACCTGGTCGTCACCGCCTCCTCGCCGATCACCAGGGCGAGGGACCTGGCCGGGAAGAAGGTCTCCGTCGGCCTGGAGGGCTCGGGGACGCAGCTCACCGCGCTGCGAGTGCTGGAGATCATGGGGCTTCGGGTCCAGACCCGCAACATGGGCCTGGACGAGTCGCTCGACGCCCTGCAGTCGAAGGCGATCGACGCGGCGTTCTGGTCGGGCGGCGTCCCCACGCCCGCCCTGGCGGCACGGCGCGGCCTGCGGCTGGTGCCCCTGGGCGACGTGGTGGGCCGGCTGCGCAGGACCTACGGCATCGTCTACGAGACGGCTTTGGTGCCCACCGGGGTGTACGGCTCGCCGGAGCCCGTCCAGACGGTGGGCACGCCGAGCTACATGGTGTGCCGCGTCGGGCTCCCGGAGGACGTCGCCTACGACGTCACCAGGGTGCTGTTCGAGAGCCGCGACAAGATCGGCGCGCCCAACGCGCCGGGCATGGTGCTGGCCAGGCGCTACGCCATCGGCACCGGCGTCGTGCCGCTGCACCCGGGGGCGGCCCGCTATTACCGGTCCGTCTACGGCTGAGAGAACTCCACCACCAGGCCACGGGGCTCGGCGGGCAGCAGCCGCAGCGTGCCGCCGCACAGCTGGGCCAGCTCGGCGGCGATCGCCAGCCCGAGGCCGCTGCCCGGCACGTTCGCGTGCTCGGCCGACCGCCAGAACCGGCTGAGCGCGTCGCGCCGCTGCTCCGCGTCGAGTCCCGGCCCGTCGTCCTGGATGCGGAGCGTGCTACCCGACAGCGTCACCGACACGGTCCCGCCCTCCGGGACGAACTTGTGCGCGTTGTCCAGGGCGATGTCGGCGATCCTGATCATCGCCTCCGGCCCGGTCCAGGACGCGGGCAGGTCGGCGGTGAGCGTGAGCCGCTTGGCCGCGTACACCTCGCGCCACGTCCTCAGCCGGGCGGCCAGCTGGGCGGCCACGTCGGTCTTCTTCACCACGCCGACCGCCTCGATCCTCGCGAGGGCGAGCAGGTCGTCCACGAGCTGGGCCAGCCTGGACGCCTCGGCCAGCGCCTCCTCGTACTCCTCCCTGCCCGACTCCTTCAGGTAGGGCTCGAGGTTCTCCATCCGCAGGATCAGCCCGGTCAGCGGGGTGCGCAGCTCGTGCGAGGCGTCGGCCACGAACGCCCGCTGCCGCTCCATCGCGGCGGACACGGCGTCGGCCATCGCGTTGAAGCGCTCCTCCAGCTCGCGCAGCTCGGACGGGCCGGCCTCCGGTACGGCGCGCGTGTCGAGCTTGCCCTCGGCGATCGCCTGCGTCGTGCGGTCGAGCTCGATCACCGGGCGCATGATCCACCGGGTGAGCCGCCTGGCCGCCAGCACGCCGTACCCGAGCGAGATCACCGCGGCCAGCGCCAGCGTTCCCCACACCACGGCGACCTCGCTCCGGGCCTGGGTGGCGGGGGCCTGGAGGAGCACGACGCCGGACAACTGCGAGTCGCTGCCGACCGGTTCGGCGATCAGCACGGTGGCGGGGCCGAAGGGGGTGATGGCGGGCAGGTCCTCGGTCGTCCTACCGGACAGCGCCAGCCGTACGGCCTCGCGGTGGTCGGCGGTCATGACGCCGGCCTGGGCCAGGACGCCGCCCTCGCGGTCGAGGACCCTGACGGCCGCGCCGTACAGCTCGGCGTAGCGGGTGATCTCCTCGGCCAGGGCGGTGGGCTCGCCGTCGCGGACGCTGAGGTCGGCCAGCTCGGCGAAGCGGGTGGCGTCGGCCCGCCGGTCGAGCAGGAGCCGGTTGGTGCGGTGGGTGGAGTAGGCCAGGCCGAGCGGCACCGCCAGCGACGCGATCATGAGCACGATCAGCGTCGTGAAGGTGACGACCAGCCGGCGCCTCACGACACGCCTAGGCGGTATCCGGTGCCTCGGAGCGTCTCCACCAGGCCGGGACGGCCGGTCTTGGCGCGCAGGCCGGCCACGTGCACATCCAGCGAGCGCGAGGCCGACAGCAGCGGGTCGCCCCACACCTCGTCGAGGATCTCCTCGCGGCTGCGCACCACGCCCGGCTGGCGGGCCAGCATCGCCAGCACCTCGAACTCCCGCCGGGTGAGCGTGACCGGCTCGCCCGCCACGCTCACCTGCCTGGCGGCCAGGTCGATGCGCACGTCGCCCACCGTGACCACCTGGTCGGTCCGGGGCAGCGGGCGGGTGCCGCGGCGGACCACCGCCTCCATGCGGGCCAGCAGCTCGCTGGTGCGGAACGGCTTGACCAGGTAGTCGTCGGCCCCGCTGCGCAGGCCGCGCAGGACGTCGCGCTCCTCGGAGCGGGCGGTGAGCACGATGACCGGGACGGTCGACACCCGGCGCAGCCGTCGCAGGAGGTCCACGCCGTCCATGTCGGGCAGGCCCAGGTCCAGCAGGACGAAGTCGGCGTCGCCGGCCAGGCGCAGGGCGTCGGTGGCGCGTGCCACCCGCCGGACCACGATGGCGTGCCGCTGGAGCGCGGTGGTCAGCGCCGCGGCTAACCGATCATCGTCTTCGACCAGAAGAACGCGCACGGAGCCAGTCTAGACACGGGCCGGTCTTCGCTCCGAGGCCCTTCCCGCCGGGCCCCGCTGTTCTCCCTGACCCCCGTGGCGGAGCGGATCGCCGGCGGGACGGGTGGCTCCCCGGGCGTGGGCTCTCTACGATCGACACTCACCAAGCGGTTCTCCGAGAAGCTGTGGAGCCTGCGTGGCCGTCCCTGGCAATGCCTATCCGCCCGAGCTGTCCCGCTTCACCGTGCCCGGCGGGGGCGTGCGCGTGCCGTACGGCGAGGAGCCCGACCAGTACGGCGAGCTGTGGCTGCCGCGGGCCGGCACGCCGCCGCACCCCGTCGTGGTGCTCGTCCACGGCGGCTTCTGGCGCAGCCGCTACCGCCTGGACCTCATGCACGCCCTGGCGCACGACCTGGCCACGGCCGGCTTCGCCGCGTGGAACCTGGAGTACCGCAGGGTCGGCGACCCCGGGGGCGGCCTGCCGGGCACCTTCGCCGACGTCGCGGCCGGGCTGGAGGCGCTGGCGGAGCTGGCCGCCGCGTACCCGCTCGACCTGGCGCGCGTCGGCGTCGTCGGCCACTCGGCCGGCGGCCACCTGGCCGCGTGGCTGCCGGCCAGGACGCGCACGCCGTGGGGCGCCGGCGGGAAGGTGCGGCTGCGCGTCGTCGTCGGGCTCGCGCCCGTCGCGGACCTGCGGCTGGCCCACGCCTGGAGGCTGTCGGACGACGCGGCGGCCGAGCTGGTCGGCGCCACCGCCGAGGAGGCGCCCGAGCTCTACCGGCTGGCCTCCCCGGCGGAGCTGCTGCCGCTGGGCGTGCGGCAGATCCTCGTGCACGGCACCGCCGACGACTCGGTGCCCTACGAGATGAGCGTCCGCTACCACCGGGCGGCGCGGGCGGCGGGCGACGACTGCGAGCTGATCGGCCTGCCGGGCGCCGGCCATTTCGAGGTCATCGACCCGGGCAGCCAGGCGTGGGCGACGACGCGGCGGCGCCTGGCCCAGGCCCTCGGCTGATCCGGGCCCCTGGGGGCGGGGCGGCGTCCATGACAGATGTCATGGGCGAGCTCCGCGCTCCTCATCCCGAACCGCTGACATCGGCGACTACCTGCGAGATCGCGCCTCGACCAGGATCGAGGCCATGAACGCCATCGAGGTCGAGGAGTTGCGCCGCAGCTACGGCGGCTACCAGGCGGTGAGGGGGATTTCGTTCGAGGTGGGCTCGGGGGAGCTGTTCGCGTTGCTCGGGACCAACGGCGCGGGCAAGACCACCACGATGGAGGTCCTGGCGGGGTTCGCCAGGGCAGACGGGGGCCGGGTCCGGGTGCTGGAGCTGGACCCGTATCGCGACCGGCGCGTGCTGCGGCCGCGGATGAGCATCATGCTCCAGGAGGCGGGCTTCTTCGGCGACCTGACCACGGCGGAGACCATCCAGCTGTGGCGGGGCATGTGCGCCGACACCGGCCGCGCCCCGCTGGAGGAGGATCCGCTGGAGCTGGTGGGCCTCACGGCGAGGGCCAGGACGAAGGTCAGGCAGCTGTCGGGCGGCGAGAAGCGCCGCCTGGACCTCGCCATGGCCGTCGTGTCCCGGCCGGAGGTGCTGTTCCTCGACGAGCCCACGACCGGCATGGACCCCGAGGCGCGGCTGGCCACCTGGGAGGTCATCGGCAAGCTCCGCGCCGAGGGCGCCACGATCCTGCTCACCACGCACTACCTGGAGGAGGCCGAGCGGCTCGCCGACCGGCTGGCGATCATGCACGAGGGCGTGATCCACGCCTACGGCACGGTCGAGGACGTCGTGGCCGGGAGCGGCGACCGGATCGCCTTCCGGATCCCGCAGGTGCCGCCTCCGGCCCTGGGCGGCGTCGCGCCGGTGGTCAACGGCAGGCAGGTCGTCTACACGCTCCCGGGCGGGGCGCACGACGCCCTCCGCCGGCTGTTCTCCTGGGCCGACGAGCACGGGGTGGCGCTCGACCGGCTCCAGGTGCGGCCGGGGACGCTGGAGGACGTCTTCCTCGGCGTGGTGAAGGCGGGCAGGCGATGAGGATCGAGATAGGGACCGGGATGGTGAGGACCGAGATCCTGCATGCCGTACGGCTGGCGCGCGTCGACCTGAGGCTGCTGGGACGCAACCAGACGGCGCTGTTCAACGCGATGCTGATGCCGCTGCTGCTCGGCTTCATGTTCGGCATGGGGGCCGAGGGGCCGCAGGGGCTGTTCGTGCTCACCGGCCTGCCGGGGATGATGCTGGTGTTCGCGGTGTTCCTCAACCTCGTGAGCTCCTTCACCAGCAGGCGGGAGGAGCTGGTGCTCAAGCGCCTGCTCGGCGGCCAGCCCTCCCCGGTGGCGATCATGGGGGGTGCCGGGCTCGGCGCGCTGGCGGTCTACGCGGTGCAGCTGGCCGTGCTGGCGGTCTGGATCCACCACAAGACCGGCGAGCTGCCGGTCAACGTCCCCCTGATGATCGTGGCCGCGGTGCTCGGCGTGGCGGTGTTCGAGCCGCTGGCCGCCGCCTTCTCCGGCATCTCGCGCAACGCCGAGCTGGCGCAGCTCGCCGTGACGCCGGTCATCCTGCTGGCCCTGTTCGTCTCGCCGGTCATGGTGCCTCTGGGGGACATGCCCACGCCGATGCGCGTGGCCGCCGAGATCCTGCCGTCCACCCCGATCGTGGGGCTGATGCGGATGGCCTACTCGGGTGTCACTCCGAATGGTGACAAAGTGGATATTGTGCACCAGTGGCTGGCCGCGCTTCCTTCTTTCGGCGCCCTCGTGGCGTGGCTGATCGTCGCGACGCTGCTGGCGAGGTGGCTGTTCCGGTGGGATCCGAGACGCGGATGACCCGGCAGTTCGAGCGGCTCCGGCGGGCGACCCTGTGGTCGGTCGCCGGGGTCGTCGTCATGCCCTGGATGGGCCTGGCGGTCTACCTGACGGACAAGCCGGACAATCTGCTCCTGGGGTTCGCGGTGGCCGTCCCGGCGCTGGCGCTGTTCAGCCATCTCTATGTGCGGGCCGCCAGGGCCGCCGTCGCCGGGCGCGTCGCGATCAGGGAGCTGGCCGCCACCGCGGCCATCGCCGTCGCGCTCATGGTGGTCTTCAACCGGGAGCCGATCCCCATGGGGCTGCTGGGGATCTGCTGGGGGGCGCTGGCCGTGCTGAACACGACCCGCCTCGTCGCCGTCCTCGTCTACCTGGGCACGCTCGCCGTCAGCTACGCGCTGTCGCCCGGCGAGGGCGTGCTGTTCTTCTACGGCGTGGTCGGCGGCATCACCGTGCTGGCCAGCCGGTTCCAGTTCTGGTTCTGGCAGGTGGTGGCGGCCGCCCAGGAGGGCCGCGAGGCGCAGGCCAAGCTGGCGGTCACCGAGGAGCGGCTGCGGTTCTCCCGCGACCTGCACGACGTGGTGGGGCACAGGCTGTCGGCCATCGCGGTCAAGTGCGAGCTCGCCGCCCGGCTGGCCGGAACCGACGCGGCCGCCGCCGAGACGCAGATGAGGGAGGCGCGCGGGCTGGCCAGGGAGGCGTTGCGCGAGATCCGGGAGGTCGTGCAGGGCTACCGCACCGTCGACCTGGCCGCCGAGCTACGCAGCGTGCGGGCCGTGCTGGAGGCCGCCGGCATCGCCTGCCGGCTGCGGCTGCCCGGCCAGGAGCTGCCGCACGAGGTCGGCACGGTGCTGGCCTGGCTGGTGCGCGAGGGCAGCACCAACGTGCTGCGGCACGCCGACGCCACGTGGTGCCGCATCACGGTGGCCGCCGCGCCCGACCGCGTGGAGCTCACGCTGGCCAACGACGGGATGCGGGGTCCGGCCGGCACGGCGGGCAGCGGCGTGATCGGGATGACCGAGCGCGTCACCGCCCTGGGCGGCACGCTGACCGCCGGACCGGGCCCCAGGCCCGGCGAGTACGTCCTGTCGGCCAAGATCCCGTACGGCGGCCCGCCGCGCCGCCCGGAGCACGGTGAGCACGGTGGAGAGGTTGGGTAAGTGATCAGGATCCTGCTCGCCGACGACGAGCACCTGGTGCGGGAGGCCATCGCCACCCTGCTGGGCCTGGAGCCGGACCTGGAGGTGGTCGTCCAGGTCGGCAGGGGGGACGAGGTGGCCGCCGCGGTGGAGCGGCACGGGCCCGACGTGCTCGTCCTCGACATCGAGATGCCCGGCAAGGACGGCATCGCGGTGGCCGAGTCGCTGCCGCCCGGGCACGCCGTCGTCATCCTCACCAGCTTCGGCCGCCCCGGCTACCTGCGCCGGGCGCTGGCGGCCGGGGTGCGTGGCTTCATCCCCAAGGACGCCCCCGCGGCCGAGCTGGCCAACGCGATCAGGAAGGTGCACGCCGGCGGCCGCTACCTCGACCCCGAGCTGGCCGCCTCCGCGATGATGGCCGCGCAGAACCCGCTGACCGAGCGTGAGCGCGACGCCCTGGCGCTGGCCGCCGCCGGTTCGTCGGTCGGCGAGATCGCGCGGGCCATGCACCTGACGGAGGGCACCGTCCGCAACTACCTGTCCAGCGCCATGACCAAGCTGGGCGCGGGCAACCGGATCACGGCGATCCGCATCGCGGCTGACATGGGATGGCTGTAACGGGGTAGCCCTAAGGAAGTAAGTGCACCGCCTGAGGGTGTATGGCTACGCCGCGTGACGACCGCGGCGTAGATGAGGAGGAGGCATGCGAGTTCGCGGTACTCCCGGAGCGCAGGTGGTCGTGATCGGATCGCGGCTCGACGCCGGAACCGTCGCGGGAGTGCGCCAGAGGCTGCACGAGGCGGTCGACTCCGGCGACGGAGATCTGGTGGCAGACCTGTCCGCGGTGGAGATGATCGACGCCACCGGCCTGGGTGTGCTCGTGGGCACGCATCGGCGCGCACTTGGCGCGCATCGCCGCCTCGTGCTCCGCAATGTGCCGCCGCGGGTGATGCGGGTGCTGGCCGTGACCCGGCTGAATCGGGTCCTGTGCGTGGAGGCGTCCGCGGCAGCGGCGGCGTGAGGGCGGTCTCCGGTGGGTTCGGGAGTGCGCCGGAAGCCGATAGACGAGGGGCAGGTGGCGATCAGCCGCTCCTGCCCCTCCCTCATGCCGGGTCGCCGGCCGGCAGGTAGGCCCTGTGGAAGATGTGGACGGCCACCTCGGCGAGCTGCTCCACCGGCGGCGGCGGATCGTTGACGACCCACTCGATGAGCAGCTCCTGGATCGCTCCTATGAGCGCCAGGGCGAGCAGGTGGGGGTTGATGCGAGGGGAAGGCGCGGTGTCCTTCATCGTGTCCTCGATGAGCTGGGCGAAGGCCTCGACGCCGCGTTGCCGGGCGTTGGTGAGGACATGTCCGGACCTGCGCACCTCCAGGTGCAGGATGCGGGCCCGCCTCCGGTCGGAGGTCGCGAACGCCATGTACGCCTCGATGCCCGCCCTGATCTGCTGGTCTATGCCCTCGTCCGAGGCCTCCTGTAAGGCCTGGGACACCACGGCGAGGCTTTCTTCCATGCAGCGGCTGTGGACCGCTTGAAGCAACTCCTCCCTGCTTCCGAAGCACTCGTAGAAGGCGCGGTTGGAGATGCGCGCCTCCGCGCAGAGCCTTTCGATCGTCGTCGCGGCGAAGCCCAGGCTCGCATACAGCGTGTATGCGGCCGACATGAGCCGCTCTCGTCTGTCGGCCAGCCGTTGTTCAGCTGACATGCCCCGGTAGGACCGGTTCATCCGCACCCCGTCCGTCGTGATCGTGGGCCCCCAGAACCCACCATTATCGACGGATGATCCAATTTGGAAAAGACTTACCTTTTCCGGCGGCCGTGGATGAACGTGACCAGCTTCAACAAGCGCTCCATCTCCGCCTCACCGCGGGTGAAACTGGTCAGGTTCATGCCGGGAACGGCGAAGCGCTGCCGCGAGATCGCCTTGGGCCGGGCGAACTCCCGCAGCCCGTCGGCGCCGTGGATGCGGCCGAAGCCGGAGTCGCCGACGCCGCCGAAGGGCAGCGCGGGGATGGCGGCGAAGGAGATCACCGAGTTGATGGCGGTCATGCCGCTGCGCATGAGCCTGGCCAGCTCCGTGGCCCGCCGGGCGTTGCGCGAGAAGATCGTGCCCGCCAGGCCGTACGACGAGGCGTTGGCCAGCTCCAGCGCCTCCTGCGCGTCCCGGGTGCGGCGCACGGTGATGGTCGGCCCGAAGGTCTCCTCGCGCACGGCCGGGGAGTCCTCGGGGACGTCCTCGACGATGACCGGGTCGACGTACGGCGCGCGGACCGACTCCGGGCCGCCCAGCACGACCTTCCCGCTCTTGGCGGCGGCGTCGATGTGCCGCTTGATGACGTCGAGCTGGCCCGGCATGGTGATGGGCCCGTACTGCTCGCCCGCCTTGATCCCCGCCGCCTTCTCGCGCAGCGCCTTCATGAACGGCTCGTACACCGCGTCGACGACGTAGACGCGCTCGACGCCGACGCAGGTCTGCCCGGCGTTGGACATCGCGCCCCACAGGCAGGCGTCGGCCGCGGCCGCCACGTCGGCGTCGGCGTCGACGATGAAGGCGTCCTTGCCGCCGCACTCGGCCACGATGGGCGTGAGGTTCTCCGCGCAGGCGGCCATGACGCGCTTGGCGGTCGCCGTGGACCCGGTGAAGGCGATCTTCTTGACCCGCGGGTCCCCGGCCAGGTGCGCCCCGGTCTCGCCCAGGCCGGTCACCGTCTGGAAGACCGGCTGCTCGGGCACGGACTCGCGGAACAGCTCGGCCAGCCGTACGCCGACACCCGGGGTGTACTCGCTGGGCTTGAAGACCACCGCGTTGCCGGCGGCCAGGGCGTAGCCGATCGAGCCCATCGGGGTGAAGACCGGGTAGTTCCACGGCCCGATGACGCCGACGACGCCCAGCGGGAGGTACTCCAGCGTGGCCGCCATGTTGAGGGTGACCAGGTCGGTGCGGACGCGGCGCGGGCCGAGCACCTTGCGGGCGTTGCGGGCGGCCCAGTCCAGGTGCGTGACGGCCAGGACGATCTCCAGCGCGGCGTCGCCCACCGGCTTGCCCGTCTCCTCGTGGACCAGCCGGGCCAGCGACCGCGCCTCGCGGGTGAGGACGGCCTTGAAGTCCAGCAGCCGCAGCCTGCGCTCGGCCCAGCCGAGGTCCGCCCACCACCGGGCCGCCTCCTCCGCCCTGCCGACGGCCTCGCGCACCTCCTCGGCGGTCTGCTTGGGGTAGCTGCCCACGACCTCGCCGGTCGCCGGGTTCGTCGAATCGAAGGTCGTTGATTCGGAGGTCACCGTCATGCCGTCACGATAATGCCGTAAGGCAACGCTTACTAGAGCAACCCTCTGTCCATGGCCGTGGTGACGGCGGCCGTGCGGTCGGAGACGCCGAGCTTGCCGAAGATCCGCAGCAGGTGGGTCTTGACCGTCGTCTCGCTGATGAACAGCGCCCTGCCGATCTCGCCGTTGCTCATGCCCTTGGCCACCAGCGCCAGCACCTGCGTCTCGCGCGGGGTCAGCGACTCGGCCGCCGGGGCGCGCATGCGGCTGACGAGCCTGGTCGCCACCGAGGGCGACAGCACCGTCTCGCCGCGCACCGCCGCGGAGACCGCGGCCAGCAGGTCGGCCGTGCTGGTGTCCTTCAGCAGGTAACCGGCCGCGCCCGCCTCGACGGCGCGCACGATGTCCTGGTCGGTCTCGTAGGTGGTCAGCACGATCACCCGCGTCTGCGGCCGGTCGGCCAGGATGCGGCCGGTCGCGCTCACCCCGTCGCCGCCCGGCATCCGCAGGTCCATGAGCACCACGTCGGGCCGCAGGTCGCGGGCGCGCACGACCGCCTCGCCGCCCGAGGCGGCCTCGCCCACGACGGTGATGCCCGGGTCGGCCTCCAGCATGCCGCGCAGTCCCTCCCGCACGACGGGATGGTCGTCGACGATCAGCAGGCGGATCACGCGGGCACCTCCACCGTCACCGTAGTCCCTTCCCCCACGGCGCTGCGCACCTGGAGCGTGCCTCCCGCCTGGGCGACCCTGCTCTGCATGGTGCGCAGGCCGAACCCCTCGGTCGCGCCGGGGTCGAACCCCGCGCCGTCGTCGCCGACCTCCAGCCGGACCAGGCGCTCGCCGTACTCCAGCACGACCCGCACCTCGCGGGCGGCGGCGTGCTTGCGCACGTTGGCCAGCCCCTCCTGGAGCGCGCGCACGAGCGCGATGTCGACGCGGGTCGGCAGTGGCCGGGCGGCGCCGCGCACCTCGAAGCCCACGTGCGCGCCCAGTTCCTCGCCGGTCCTGGCCGCGATCCGCCGCATCGCCTCCACCAGCGAGGAGGACTCCAGCGGCGCGGGCGTCAGCGCCGAGATGAGCGCCCGCGCCTCGGCCAGGTTCTCCTTGGCGGTCTGGACGGCCAGCGCCAGGTGCCGCGAGGGATCGGCCTGGGTCTGCGCGGCCTGGATGAGCATGATGATGCTGGAGAACCCCTGGGCCAGCGTGTCGTGGATCTCCCCGGCCAGCCGTTCCCGCTCCTCCTGGGCGCCGCGCTCGGCCGACAGCCGCGCCAGCTCCGCCCTGGTCGCCTCCAGCTGCTCGATCAGCTCGGCCCGCTCCTGGCTCTGCTGGGTGATGCGCTCCACCCAGATGCCGAAGGCGGTGGAGAAGAACACCGCCGTGATGAGGATCACGATCACGTCGAAGAAGGCGCCCACCGGCTCCTCCTCCGACAGGGCCACGAGTGCGGGAGGCAGGCTGAGCGCGACCACCCCGAAGACCGCCCGCCGGGCCGGCAGGACGAAGAACCACTGCGGGCACAGCCCGAACAGCGTGAACGTGGTCTCGGAGAAGTGCAGGACGCCGACGGTGTACAGGACGGTCACCAGCGCCAGGTAGACCAGGCCCGTGCGCCGGTCCTCCCTGGCGATCGCCGGGCGGCCCATGAAGGCGTACAGCGGCAGGATCGCCAGCAGGCAGCAGGCCACGATGGCCTTCTCTCGCGCGGGCAGGTCGCCGAGCAGGGCGAACACGACCGGGACCACCACGGTGACGAGGAGCAGCAGCTCCCAGCCCCACAGCTTCTCCCAGGCGTGCCGCCCGGCCCGGCTCATCCCTCGCGCCGGCTCTTCCAGCGGAACGTCGTCAGGCACAGCACCAATCCTCCGATGATCCACAGTCCCAGGACGAGGGCCACCCGGTCCAGCTCGTAGCCGCCGGACCGTTCCAGCACCGCGCCCGCCTCGCCCAGGAACACCGACCGGAAGCCCTGGCACATCCAGCTCAGCGGGAAGACGTAGCCGACCGTGGCCAGCCAGTCGGGCAGCTGGTTGAAGGGGATGTAGACCCCCGAGACGAACTGCAGCACGATGAACGGCAGCGTGATGACCGCGGAGGCGCTCTTGTCGGACCTGGCCAGGCTGCTGAGGGCGATGCCGAGCAGGCATCCGGCCGTCAGGCCGAGCACGAACACCCAGGCGAAGGTGAGCCAGCCGGCGGCGTCGGAGGGCAGGCGCAGGTCGTACATCGTCACGCCCACCGCCAGCAGCAGCGCGACCTCGACGACGCCGATGACCAGGACGCTGAGGATCTTGCCGAGGAAGTAGGCGGTCCGCGGCATCGGGGTGCCGGACAAGCGCTTGAGCATGCCCTGCTCCCGTTCGATGGCGATGGTGATGCCGAGGTTCTGCATGCTCACGCTCAGCACGCCCGCGCCGATCAGCCCGGCCGTGTAGAGCTGGGAGACGCTGACGCCCTCCATGGTCCCGGCGAAGATCGAGCCGAGTAGCACGAGGAAGACGATGGGGAAGGCGAAGGTGAAGACGACCTGGTCCTTCTCGCGGAAGAAGACCTTCAGCTCGTAGGCGGCCCGGGACAGGCCGATGCTCAGCGTGGACGGCATCGGCGCGGCGACGGTCGTCATACCGCCTCCTCGATCAGGCGCAGGTAGGTGTCCTCCAGGGTGGGGCGGGTCACGGTCAGGCCCGGGATGTCGCCGCCGTAGCGGGCGGTGAGCTCGGCCACGGTCGCGGTGGGGCTGTCGGTGCGCACCTCGCCGTCCGCCCACCTCACGAGGGTCTTGGCCTGGGCACGGCCGCCCAGCGTGGCCGGGTCGCCCTCGCCCACGACCCGGCCTTTGGCGATCACCGCGACGCGGTCGGCCAGGACCTCGGCCTCCTCCAGGTAGTGGGTGGTCAGCACCTTGGTGCCGGGCAGCCGCTTGATGAGGTCCCAGAACCGGCGGCGCGCCTCGGGGTCGAACCCGGTGGTGGGCTCGTCGAGGAAGAGCAGCTCGGGCCGGCCGACCACGGCGAGCGCGACGTCGAGCCGCCGCCGCTGGCCGCCCGAGAGCCGGCTGACGCGCCGGTCCGCGCTCTCGGTCAGGCCGGCCTGCTCGATGACCTCGTCGGGGTCGAGAGGATCGGGGTAGAACCCGGCGAAGTGCCGGACGGCCTCCCGCACGGTCACCTCGGCCACGTCCTGGGCCTCCTGGGGGACGATGCCGATCCTGGCCCGCCATCGCCGGGTGGGCCGCCGCGGGTCCACGCCCAGCACGCGCACCTCGCCGCCGTCCCTGCCGCGGTGCCCCTCCAGGATCTCCACCGTGGTGGACTTGCCGGCTCCGTTCGGGCCGAGGATGGCGAAGGTCTCCCCGGCCCGGATCTCCAGGTCGATGCCGCGCACCGCCTCGACCTGCCCGTAGCGCTTGGTCAGGCCGCGCACGCTCACTGCGATCTCCATGCCTCAACGGTGCCGGGAGGACGGGTGGCGGCGGCACGTGCGACGGATGGACACCGGTGTCCACCGATCGACGGACACCCTTCCGGCGCGCTCCGGGAAACCAGCGGAAATCCACCGGGACTCGATCCCGCCTGCCCATCGTGGGGGCGTGACGTACCGCCTGCTCGACCTCGGCGCGGCGGGACTCGGCCCACCGCCGCGGGCGGCCTCCTAGGCGATGGACGCCAGGACGCTGGGCCGCCACGGCCTGGTCTCCTCGGCCATCGGCCTGGGCACGGCGGCGTTCACCGGCGCCTACGGGCCCGCGGACGCCCGGGAGAGCGTCCGCGTCATCCGCCACGCCCTGGATCTCGGCGTCACCATGCTGGACGCGACCGCGCGGTTTCCCGGCAGCTTCCCCGGCAGCGAGGTCGAGCGGCTGGTGGGCCGGGCCATCGCCGGGCGCCGCGACCGGGTCGTGCTCGCGGCGCTGGCCCGCGCGGACGGGCGGCGGCAGGGCCTGGCCGGGGCGTGCGACGCGGCCTTGCGCCGGTTCGGCGTGGACCACATCGACGTGTACTACCTGGACTGCGCCACGTGGCGGCGGCCGGTCGAGGAGGGCGTCGGCGAGCTCGCCGCCCTGGTCGCGGCCGGGAAGGTCCGGCACATCGGGCTGTCGGAGCCGTCGGCCGAGCAGATCCGGCGCGCCGCCGCCGAGCAGCCGGTCTCGGTGATCGCGTGCGAGTACTCGCTGTGGCGGCGCCAGGCCGAGCTGGACCGCCTGCCCGCCGCGCGGGAGCACCGGATCGGCGTGGTGGCCTGCCGCCCGCTGGGGCGGGGCTTCCTCGCCGGGACCATCCGCTCCGCCGCCCAGCTGGCCGAGGGCGACGTACGGCACGGCGACCCCCGCTTCGAGCCGTACGCGATCGAGCGCGGCCTGCGGGCTCTGCGCCCGGCCGAGGAGACGGCCGCCCGCCTCCACCTGGGCCTGGGCCGCCTGGCCCTGGCGTGGCTGCTGGCGCGGGGCGGGGACGTCGTGCCGATCCCCAGCACCCGCAGCCGGGTCCACCTGGAGATGAACGTCTCCGCGGCGGCCGTCGACGCCGACCTGGCCGGCCTGGACGGCCTGTTCCCGTGGGACTGAGCCCCCTCACGGGTGGGTGGACGGCGGCTTGATGAGGTTCGCCGCCACCGCCTTGTTCACCGCGTCCACCCGCGACACGGCCCCCAGCTTGACGAAGACGTTGCGCAGGTGCCGCTTCACGGTGGCCTCGGTGAGGCCCAGCCGGGTGGCGATCTGCCCGTTGCTCAGCGCCTCGGCCACCAGCTCGAGCACCTGCTGCTCGCGCGCCGACAGCGGGGCCGCGGCGGCGCCCTGCACCTGGGCCAGGCTCTCCCGCGAGACCGCCAGGATCACCCGGTCGTGGTCGGCCCGCGCGGCGTGGACGGCCGCGAGGAGCTCCGCCCGCCGTACGCTCTTGAGCAGGTAGCCGCGGATGTTCTGGGTCAGCAGGCGCTGCACCAGGTACGGCCCGTCGTACATGCTCAGGATGATCACTTGGGAGCGCGGGGAGGCGGCCTGGATCCGGCTGACCGTGGTGGTGACGTCGTCGCCCGGGATCTCCACATCCAGCAGCACGACGTGCGGCTTGTGCCGTTCGGCCAGCGCGACGGCGGCGGCGCTGTCGCCCGCCTGGCCCACCACCGCGATGTCGCCGTCGCCCTCCAGCAGCTCCTGCAGGCCCTCCCTGAACAGGGCGTGATCGTCCACGATGAGGACGGTGGTGCGGTCATCCATCACGACGCTCCGACAGCGGTACGACGAGTTCCATGTGGGTGCCGCGGTCGACCTGCGTCGTCACCGTGACCCGGCCGCCCAGCAGCTCGGCGCGCTCCCGCATGGAGGCCAGGCCCACGCCCGAGGAGTGGCGGACCCGGCTGGGGTCGAACCCGCGCCCGTCGTCCTCCACGGTGGCGTGCAGCTCGTGCGGGGCGATGTCCACGCTGACCAGCAGCATGGAGGGGGAGCCGTGGGTGACGGCGTTGCGCACCGCCTCCCGGATGATCAGGAACGCCTCGTCCCGCACCGCCGGGGAGGCCCACGCCTCGTCGCCGTTGACGCGCAGCCGTACCCGCGTGTCCTTGGGCGCGATCGTGTCCATGAACGTCCTGAGCGCCTGCTCCAGGCTGTGCACCGGCTCGTCCATGCGCAGGTCGGAGGTGATCGAGCGCAGGCTCGCCATGGTGTCCTGGATGGCCTGGTGGGCGACCTCCAGCCGGTGCAGCGCCTTGGCCGGGTCGGTGGACCGGTACCGGTCGACCAGTTCGAGCTGCTGGTGGGCGACGCCGAGCCCGGTGCCGACCCGGTCGTGCAGGTCCCTGGCGATGCGCCGGCGTTCCTCGATGTGCGCGGCGTTGATCTCGTGCAGCAGCCGGGAGGAGTGCGCGAGCGACGCCTCGTGGATGCGCATGACGACGCTTTCGTTGAGCGCCAGGGCCACCAGGCCGAGCAGCTCCGGCGCGGGCTCCCGGCCGCGCACGTGCCGGGTGGCGGCCTCCATCACCACCTCGACCAGCACCGTCGCCGCGCGCAGCGACGCCTGCGGATGTAACCGCCTGGCCGCCCGGTCGGTGCCGATGTCCCAGGCCAGCAGCTTGTAGGCGTCGTCCATGTCGGCACGGCCCGCGCGCACGCCGCGCACGACGTCGGTGATCGTGGAGTCGGCGTGGGCGAGCACCTGGGGCCAGGCCAGCGGATCGCCGACCAGCGGGCTGTGGATGGCCTCCAGCCGGGCCCGGTAGGCGGCCAGGATGGCGGGACGCTCGGCGTCGAGGTGATCGGCCAGGGCATACCGTGACGGCTGGTCGCGGTCGTACACGTGCCCGTCCACGCGGGCCCCTCCCCGTAGAGGTGACAGCCCGAACGTCACACATCATGACCCAAGCTGTCGGGAAGCGGCAACAGAAGGGTCAGATGCGCCGCGTACTGCGTGGCCATGAACCCGCGGTACGGCCGGCGGCTCCCCGGCCCGCTCGCCGCCGCCAGCACCGCCACCCAGACGGCCCCCGCCGACAGGGCGAGGGCGCTCCACGCCAGCCGGGGCAGCAGGCGCGCGCTCACCACGTCGAGGCAGACGGCGAGCGCGCAGGCGGCCACGATGAGGGCGATGCGGGTGCCGGCCTCGCCGTACCTGGCGACCATGCCCCGCCGGCCCGCCGCGGCGTCGCCCTCGGCGTCGGGCAGGTCCTTGGCCGGGGCGCCCACCAGCCCCATCCACAGCGACATGGCCAGGGCGAAGGCCACGACAGGGGAGCGGGCGAGCTCGGCGGGCCCGCCGCCGGCGGCCGTGAAACCGGCCGCGTAGCTCAGCAGCCCGGCCGTGACCGCCGTCGCGGCGCTGGTCAGGGGGCGGCGCTTGAGGAGCAGGGGCGGTGCCGAGTAGGCGTACCCCAGAAGGAGCAGCGCCACGACCATGGCCGCGACCGCCGGGCCGGCCGCCAGCCCCGCCGCGACGGACAACGCCGCCGCGCCGAAGGCCACCCGCGCCGCCGTGGCGGGGGCCAGCCGGCCACTGGCGATGGGCCTGGATGGGTGGTTCACGCGGTCCTCGGCGACGTCGGTCACCCCGTTGAACAGGTAGGCGAAGAACACCGCCGACGCCCAGGCCAGGCCGCCGGCGAGCACGCCCCCGAGGTCGCCGGCGCCGGCCAGCACGGCTCCCGCGCCGAACCTGAGCATGAACACGCCCAGCACGGACGGCCGCGCCTCCAGCAGGCACAGCGCCAGAACGCCGGGCATGGCGCGATTATGGGGGCGCGAGACGAGATGCACCACCCGGATTACACCTTTCGGTGGAGCCGGCGCGGTCTTTGGGGGAGTTCCCATTGTTGGCCCAGGCCGGGGCGAGCTAGCTTCGAGCCGTCCAGATCGACTCGCTGATCCCGCCCGAGAAAGGTGCGCCACCGCATGGCTGAGTCTCAGGCTGGCATGATTCACGACTGGAACACCCCGGCCGACCGGTCCTCCGCCCCGGTGTGGCGGGTGGAGCTCAACGACGAGACCCTGCGCGACGGCCTGCAGAGCCCTTCGGTGCGCCAGCCCACGCTGGCCGAGCGCATGCGGCTGCTGGAGCTGATGGACCGGCTCGGCGTCGACGCCGCGAGCATCGGCATGCCCGCCACCGGCGCCGTCGCCAAACGCATCGCGCTCGAACTGGCCCGCTTCGCGGGCGAGGCGGCCCCGCGGCTGCGCCTGCACTGCGCCGCCAGGACGGTCGTCGCCGACATCCGCCCGATCGCCGACATCAGCCAGGCCGTGGGCCGGCCGGTGGAGGTCATGGCCTTCATCGGCTCCAGCCCGCTGCGCATGCGCGCGGAGGGCTGGTCGCCCTCCCGGGTCGAGCGTGCCGTACGGCAGGCGGTCCACTTCGCCGTCGCCGAGGGCCTGCCGGTCTGCCTGGTCACCGAGGACAGCACCAGGGCCCGCCCGCAGTGGCTGCGCCGGCTGTGCCACGCGGCCCTGGAGGAGGGCGCCACCCGCATCTGCCTGTGCGACACCGTGGGCCACGCCATCCCGTACGGCGCGGCGGCGCTCGTCCGCCACGTGCGCCGGGAGGTGCTCGACGCGGCCGGGTTCGCGCACGTGCCGATCGACTGGCACGGCCACGACGACCGCGGCCTGGCCCTGGCCAACGCGCTGGCGGCGATCGAGGCCGGGGCGTCGCGGGTGCACGGGACGGCGCTCGGCATCGGGGAGCGGTGCGGCAACGTCGCGATGGACCAGCTGCTGGTCAACCTCAGGCTGCTGGGCGACGGCCGCGACCTGGCGGCGCTGGGGGAGTACTGCGCCACCGCCGCGGCGGCCTGCGGCCGGGCCATACCCCCCGACTATCCGGTGGTCGGCCGGGACGCCTTCCGCACCGCCACCGGCGTGCACGCCGCCGCCGTGGCCAAGGCCGAGCTCGCCGGCGACACGCGCCTGGCGGACCTGGTCTACTCCGGCGTCCCCGCCTCGGACTTCGGCCGCGGCCAGCAGATCGGCGTGGGCCCGGCGAGCGGGCGGTGGAACGTCCTGAGCTGGCTGCGCCGCCACGGCCTGCCCGCCGACCCGCCGGTCGTCGAGCGCGTCCTCGCCGCCGCCCGCGCCTCGACGCACGTCCTCACCGACCGCGAGCTGGCCGGGCTCGTGACGGCCGACCCGGCCGCGCAGTCCCGCTGAGTGTGGCATGGAGGTCACCATGGCGACGTTCAAGGTCCTCGGCCCTTTGGAGATCGCCCACGACGGCCGGTCCTGCACGCCGACCCCGCACAAGCTGCGGCAGGTGCTGGCCCTGCTGGTGCTGCGGGCGAACCAGATCGTGCCCACCGACCTGCTGGTCCAGGAGCTGTGGGGCGACGACCCGCCCAAGAGCGCGCAGACCACCCTGCACACCTACGTGTACCAGCTGCGCAAGCTGATGGAACGCGACGGGCTGTGCCGCCGCGGCGAGGAGCCGATCCAGACCAGGCCGCCGGGCTACCTGCTGCGGGCCGGCCAGGCCGACGTCGACGCCTTCGTCTTCGAGCGGCTGGCCCGGCGCGGCAGGCGGCTGCTGGAGGACGGCGACGCCGCGCGGGCGGCCGCCGTGCTCCGCGAGGCGCTGGACCTGTGGAGCGGGCCGGCGCTGGCCGACGTGATCCCCGGGCCGGTGCTGCAGGGCCACGCGGTGGCGCTGGAGGAGGAGCGGGTGCGTGCCCTGGAGCTGCGCATCCAGGCGGACCTGGCGCTGGGCCGGCACCGCGACCTCATCGCCGAGCTGCGGCTCCTGGTCGCCGTCTACCCCTTCAACGAGTGGTTCCACGGGCAGCTCATCACCGCTCTGGGCCGCTCCCACCGGCGCGGCGAGGCGCTGGAGGTCTACCACGCCCTGCGCCGCAGGCTGGATGAGGAGCTGGGGCTGGCCCCCTCGCCGGAGCTGCAGGAGCTGTACCGCGAGCTGCTGTCGGTGGGCGTGCCCGCGCGCAGGGCGTCCTGACGCCCTCGCGCCCGGTTCACGCCTCGAACCGGACGACCCCCCGGCAGGCCGTGCCGTTCTCCGCCGCGAGGGCGCGCGCCCACCCGCCCGGCAGGTCCGCGGCGGGCACGAGGTGGTCCAGCAGCTCGGGGAAGGCCGCCAGGTGGGCCTCGCGCACCGGGACCGAGCCGAGCGCGTCCAGGTCGGCGGCCGACAGCCCGCCCGCTCCCGCGATCTCCACCGGCCCGGCGGGGATGAGGGAGCCGTCCGGCAGCGCCCTGGCGATCCCCTGGACGCCCGCCAGGTGCAGGCCGGTGGGCACCTGGGCGACCCGGTCGGCCACGTCGCGGAACTCCTCGCCGACGCCGAGCGCCGCGACGATGCCGCGTTGCATGGCGGGCAGGTACCCGACCTGGTAGTAGCCGCCGACGCAGCCCAGCCCCCTGGCGAAGGCCAGGACGGCGAAGCACGTGAACAGCGACGGCAGCAGCCGTTGCTCCCGCAGCGCCGGGACCAGCTCGTCGGGGTGGAACTTCCAGGTCAGGCGCCGCCCGCGCTCGTCCACGCCGGTGAGGAGCTCGCCGTCCAGCCGCAGCGGGACGCGGCGGCCCGCCGTACTCAGGCCCCAGAAGAAGACCGTGCCGCGGGACGGCTCGCGCGACCAGCAGGCCGGCGCGCCGTCGAGGCCGTCCAGCAGCGCCTCGCGCACCCGGGGGACGAAGAACAGCTGGTGGACCAGGCTGCCGGGATCCCGCAGGTCCCGGTCCAGCAGGGCCGCGCAGATCGGCTCGATCGCCAGCTGCACGAGCCGGGCCGGCGGGGCGCCGCGGAACATGCGCCGCCACAGGCCGGCGTTGACGCGGATGGCCTGCAGGGCGTGGGCCGGCAGCGAGAGGGTCCGTGCCGAGGCGTACTCGGCGTCGAGGATCTCGGCGGCGCTGCGCTCGCAGAACGCCGTCACCTCCCCGGCCCGCCGCATCCGCCCGAGCCGGGCCCGGGCCCGGGTGACCATCTCCAGGTCGAACGGCTGGGCCGTGAGCACGGTGCGGTGCTTGTCGCGGTTGGGCATGACGGGCAGCCGCTGCGGCACGGCGCCCGCGTCACCGTGCCGCGGATCGTACAGCCGCAGCCCCATGGGGTAGGTCAGGTTGTTCATGCTGACCGAGCCGAAGCCCAGCACCACGACGTTGCGGGGGGCGCCGGGCCGCAGGGCGAACAGCAGCGTCCCCTGGACCGAGTCGGCGAAGGTGTCCACGCCGAAGTGGTTGGACGTCGGCACGATCGGGTGCTCCCGCAGGTCGGCGACGACCTCGCGGGCCACCGCCGGGCCGTACCACAGCGCCGTCTGGTCCGCGACGGCCCGCCAGAGGTCCTCCCTGTCCTGCCACGGGTCCGCTGGCCGGGGCCGCAGCCGGGCCAGCAGGTCGGAGAGAGGGGCGTCGGCGTGGCGGCGCAGGGTGTCGCGGACCAGCGGCGAGTGGCGCGCCGCCAGCCCGAGCAGGTGGGCGCCCAGGCTCATGGCTCGTCTCCAGGGGTCTCATCCGCACGGGTCTCAGCGCCACGGGTACAGCACGACCTTGCCGCACTCGTACCGGCTCTGCAGCTCGAAGGCCTCCGCGATCCGGCCGAGCGGGAAGCGGTGGGTGACGAACCGGTCGATCTGGTCGGGGATCCGGCCGATCATGTGGAGCAGCCTGGAGGCGTCGTTGAGGTTGACGTCCAGGCTGCCCATCAGCGTCACCCCCTTCTGCACCAGATCGTCGTTCACGTGGACCGTGAGCTCGCCCGGCTCGGCCAGGAAGCCGACGGCGCCCAGGCGCCCGACGACGTCGAGGCACAGGCGCTGGTAGTCCGGCTGGCCTGAGCAGTCGATGGCGAAGTCCACGCCGCCGCCGGTGAGCGCCATGATCCGCTCGCGCACGTTCCCCTCGCGCGGGTCCAGGACCACGTCGCAGCCCAGCTCGCGGGCCAGCCGGGCCCGGTACGGCGTGCGCGCCACCCCGATCACGGTGGCGCCGCGGAAGCGGGCGTTGACCACGCCGCCCAGCCCGACCGCGCCGAGCCCGGTGATCAGCACGGTGTGGAAGGCCTCCACGCCCATGCGCTGCATCACGCCGAAGGTGGGACCCAGCCCGCAGCAGGCCATGGCGGCGTGCTCCAGCGGCATCCCGTCGGGCACCTTCACGCACAGCCAGTGGGGCTTGACGGCGTACTGGGCGAAGCCGCACTCGCCGGACTCGCTCTTGCACACCTCGAGCGGGTCCTCGGTGCGGGCGCAGTGCGAGTAGTAGCCGCGGCGGCACAGCTCGCACCGGCCGCACGGGTAGCCGCACAGGGCCACGACCCGGTCGCCCGGCCGCACAGAGGCGCCCTCGGGCGCGTCCACCACCACGCCCGCCATCTCGTGCCCCAGCGAGTCGGGGCGGTTGCGCTCCAGGTAGACCTGGTCCCGGTAGGCGAGGTACTCGTTGCACATCGGCGCCACCTCGACCTTGAGCAGGACGTAGTCCCGCCGGATGACCGGGTCCGGCTTTTCGGCCAGCTCGCACCGGCGCGGGCCGGTGATCCGTACCGTCTTCATCCCGTCTTCAGCGCTCCAGCTCAGTCCAGGTTCAGGTACCGGCCGTCGCCGCCGCGCCGGCGCACGTCCACGGTCACGCAGTGGAAGGACCCGCCGAAGGTGTACACGTGGCGGAAGTCCACGGGGATGCAGCGGAAGCCCCAGTCGGTGAGCAGCTCGATCATGGGCTCCTCCTGGCGTTCGACGACGACGGTCCGCTCGTCCAGGGAGAGCATGTTCATGCTGACCCACGGGCTGCAGAAGTACATGGGCCAGCTCTCCGGCAGGGTGGGCGGCGGGGCCTTGCGGATCTCCCAGTCGCGGAACAGGTCATTGGGCACGTAGCGCTCGGGGTTGACCAGCAGCTTGCCGGGGGCGAGCGGGAGGATGGTGGCGTCGATGTGCATGGCGTGCGGGTCGTTCACCTCGATGGTGTGGACGCGGAAGCCGTCGCCGAGGGCCCGCCGCAGCCACTGGATGCCGAAGTCGTTGGTGACGTGGCTCTGCTGGACCACGATGTCGCGGCCGAAGCGCATGAAGTCCGCGGCGTCGAAGACCGGCTCGAACTCGGTGACCATCCAGCCGCCCGTGTCGCCCTCGTCGTGGCCGGTCGCGAACAGCTCGTCGGTCAGCTGCGGGCGCGGCGCCTGGAGCCAGCGGGCGCCCTGCCGGAAGTAGGACTTGATGAGCGGCCGGAACGCCTCGCCCTCGAAGTAGCGGCACCGCCACGACATCGGGGCCTCGACGATGGTGTCCCCGACGACCATGAGGTGGTCGCGCGGCATGGCCGAATACAGCCCGCCGGCGCTCTTCCAGTGGGGCGTGGCGAACTCGCGGGCGTGGTCGGCGGGCTCGGGCCGCACCACCTTGACGCCCTCGGCCTCCAGTGTCCTGGCCAGGCCGTCGAGCTCCTCCTCTGCGGCGTCGACGAGGTCCTGCGGGAACGGCCGGCCGCCCTGCTCCTGGAAGATCCGCCACGAGGCGGGCGGCATGGTCCCCCGCATGGACTCCTGCCAGGTGGGGAAGACGCCGCCGGCCAGCCGGCCGACCACCACCTCCTCCAGGGGGTCCCACTCGGTGTAGGAGCTGACGACCTTGGAGGGGGCCGGGACTTCCCGCGGGGCGTGGGCGAGCGAGGAGAGGGTCATGTCTCGTGTGCCTTTCTGGGAAGGTCGGGAAGGTCGGGGACGCTGCCGTCAGTGCGGGACCAGCCACGGCACGAAGGGGCAGCTGTCGTGCAGGTCGGTGTTGTCGTCGGTGATGAAGTACTGCCGCCACTCGTCGTCGGACATCTCGTCGAGCTCGCCCATGCTCGGGTGCCGGCCGATCATGTCCCACCGGTCCAGCCGCTCGCGGATCCTGCGCCTGGTGACGTTGCCCGCGGGCGTGCCCACGCCGATGCCGTCGAAGACCCAGCGGGGCTGGAAGGACAGCACCAGGCAGGTGCGGTGCCGCCGCGAGCGGCGCAGCCGGTTGGCGGGCGTCAGGGCGAAGACGAACAGGGAGGTCCCGTGGAAGCAGAACTGCCAGCCGGGGTCCTTCGGGTCGGCCGGCACGTCGTCCGGCCAGGGCCGGTCGTCGTGCCGGTGGAGGTACTGCAGGATCTCCCAGAACCGGCGGTCGTGGTGCCGTGCCGTGACCGGCCGGGCGGGCGGCTCGACGAAGACGATCAGCGGCTGGCGGCGCTCGGGCTCGGTGGCGGCCTTGTCGACGAAGGCGGCCAGGTCGCCCGGCAGCGTGCTCAGGTCGTCGCGGTCCACCCAGGTCATGTGCATGTCGCCGGCCCTGAGCGCGTGCCTGCCGAAGGTGCACGGGTAGCCCGGGTCCAGCAGGTCGCGCCGGAAGTGGTCCAGCGCCTCCCGCAGCCAGGCGGGCCCGACGCTCCAGCCGGGGTCCGGGTTCAGGATCCGGAGCCGCTCAACCGGCCGTTCAGCCGACCCTTCAACCGCCCGTTCAACCGACACGGTGGTCACGCCTTTCTCCTTGTGCGAATCGCTGAGTGCATCGTCGCGGTGGCGCCTGGAGCCGCGGTCGAGCCCGGCTCGGGCGTCACCTGCTGGCCAGTCCGCCCGCGGTCTCGCCGCCGTCGATGACGAAGCTCTGCCCGGTGGCGAACTCCGCCTCCGGGGAGGCCAGGTACGCGGCCAGCGCGGCGATCTCGGCGGGCCGGCCCAGCCGGCCGAGCGGCACCTTCGCGGCGCACGCCGCGAGCGCGGCCGGCGAGTACTCCGCCTCCTGCATCGGCGTCAGCACGTAGCCGGGGCAGATGGCGTTGACCCGCACGTGCGGCGCCAGCTCCAGCGCCATCGTCTTGGTCAGCTCGATGACCCCGGCCTTGCTGGCGTTGTAGGCGGCGTAGTGCGGCATGCCGACCATGCCGCTGACCGAGGCGATGTTGAGGATGACGCCGCCGCGCCCGGCCATGCGCCGCGCCGCCCGCTGGCCGACCAGGAACACGCCGGTGAGGTTGACGTCGAGGGTGCGCTGCCAGTCCTCCAGCGGCAGGTCCAGGAAGGCGCCCCGGATGCTGACGCCGGCGTTGTTGACGGCCACGTCCAGCCCGCCCCACCGCCGGTCGATCTCCTCGAACGCCTCGTCCACCGCCAGGGGGTCGGCCACGTCCCCGGCGAGCCGCAACTCCACGCCCGGTGCGGCCCCGAGCGACGCGAGGGCCTGCTTGTCCCTGTCCAGGACGGCCACGCGGGCGCCGTCGCCGGCGAACCGGCGGGCGATGGCGGCGCCGATGCCGGACGCGCCGCCGGTCACGAGTACCCTTCTCCGTTCAGTCGTCTCAGCCGTCATGGATCGCCTGCCAGGTGTCGGTGTCGAGAGCGCCGGCCGTGCGGGGGTCGTCGAGCAGCCGGCGGTGGGCCTCGGCGTTGTGCCGCCTCACCTGCTCGCGGGCGGCGTGCAGGACGCTGTCCGGGGTCAGGTCGACCAGCCACAGGGGGCGCAGCCGCGCACCGTACAGCGCCTTGGCCTCGATGGACTTGGTGCCCGCGTGCACCCAGCGCAGCCCGAGCTCGGCGGCCAGGTCGAGCTGGCTGAACAGCGTGAGGTTGAAGTACTCGGCCGCCCCGGACAGCCGGGGGTAGTCGAAGCCCGCCCAGCGGAGGAAGACCGCGTCGGTTCCCACGTAGTACAGGCAGAACCCGAGAGGCCGCTCGTCCTCCCGCGACAGGACCGCCACGCGGGCCGCCTCGCCCATGTGGACGGCGTGGCTGCGCAGGGCCCGCCGCTCCTCCTCGGGCTCGGCGTCGACGCCGTGCTTGGCCAGGGTCGCCACCGCCGCGCCGGCCAGGTGGTCGACGCATTCGCCCAGCGCCATGTGCCTGATCTTGTAGCCGGCCTCGTGGAAGACCCGTCGCGCGGCCCGCACCGCGTACCGCCGCTTGCGCGGCAGGTAGTCCGGCCAGCCCTCGACCGCGATCCAGGCGTCGGTCTCCAGCACCACGGGCGGCGCGGTGACGCCCGCCCGGCGCGCCAGCTCCACCTCGGAGGTGGGCAGGTACATCGCCACGCAGGGCCGGTCGCGGGCCCGCGCCCGCAGCCGCTCCACCAGCCCCGGCACGCCCTCGGGCGCGCCGAGGAAGTGGGTCTGGTAGCCCTCGCGGGGCCCGACCAGCAGCCCGGCGGGCGGGGGAGCGGGGAGCCCGCGGGCGGCCAGCTGCCCGCTCCAGTCGTAGGAGGCCAGCCCGGAGGTCCCGGCCACCTCCACGTACGGCACGGCCGCGCCGTCGCCCACCACGGCCTCGCCCGGCCCGCCGTACTCGGCCGCGCAGTACCGCAGCCAGGCGCTGGTCGAGTAGAAGCGCGGACCGGCCAGCTCGTCCCAGGCGGCCTCGGTCAGTCCACCGAACACGGCTCCTCCTCGCCGGCCCGCGGCCGGGCCTGGAAGACCTCGTTGCCCACCGCCCGGATCCGGGTGAAGGCGAACGCCACGCCTCCGGCCACCAGGGCGGCCACCGCGATCACCAGCGCGGCGCGGACGCCGAGCAGCCCGCCGAGCAGCCCGCCGAGCAGCCCGCCCAGCGGGATCGTGCCGAAGACCAGGAAGCGGTAGGTGGCGGTCACCCGGCCCAGCAGCCGCTCGGACACGATGGCGCCGCGCAGGCTCAGGCTGTGGACGTTGAACACCGCCAGGCCCAGGCCGTACAGGAACAGCCCGGCCGCCAGGATCGTGCCCGCCACGAGCTGCGGCCCGTCGGCCGCCGGCACCAGCCCGAGCGCGGCGCACGACAGCAGCATCGACCAGACCAGCGTGCGCCCCACGCCGAGCGAGCGGCCCGCCCGGTTGGCCACCAGCGTGCCCGCGAGCGCCCCCACGCTGCCGACGGCCAGGATCGTGCCGAGCAGGCTGGTCGTCAGCCCCAGGTCGCGCACGCCGTACAGCAGGTAGAGGGTCAGGACGTACTGCTCGAACAGGTTGAACCAGGCCGCGCCCGCGGCCAGCGACCGCAGCCGCGGGTCGCGCACGGTGGCGGCCAGGCCCTCCCGGATCTCGGCCCACGTCGAGCCGCGCCGCTCCGGGGCGGCCGGCGGCGGCTCCCGGTGCCGGATGACCGCCACGCTGGCCGCCGCGACCAGGTACGACACGGCGTTGACCACGATGGACACGGGCGCGGTCAGCCACTGGATGAGCAGCCCGCCCAGCCCGGGGCCGCCGATGGAGGCGATGGAGTAGGTGGCCTCCAGCCGGGAGTTGGCCTCCACGAGCTGGTCCCGCGAGACCAGCGACGGCAGGTAGACCACGTAGGCCACGTCGAAGAAGGCCGTCAGCAGCCCGCTCAGGAACGCGATGCCGTACAGGGCCGGCATGGTCAGCGCGTCCAGCGCGTACAGCAGCGGCACCAGGCCCAGCAGCACGGCGCGGCCGAGGTTGGCCGCGAGCAGCGCGGGACGCTTGCGGTGGGTGTCCAGCCAGACCCCGGCGAACAGCGTGATCAGCAGGACCGGCGCGTACTGCGCCGCGGTGAGCAGGCCCAGCTGCTCGGGCGTGGCACGCAGCGTGATGATGGCGGTCAGCGGCAGCGCGAGGAGCGTGATCTGCGCCCCCACCTGGGACACGGTCTCCCCGCCCCACAGCTTGAGGAAGTCGCCGTGGCGCCACAGGCCGGCGGGACGCGGCGCGTCGGTCATGGCCATCACAGCCCCTGGAAGGCGCCGAGCTTCTGGTGCAGCGCCGCGAGCTTGGGCCGGTAGACCGCGACGTCGGCCGGGTCGGCCGCGTACCACAGGGACCACAGCTCCACGCCCGTGAAGCCGTAGCGCCTCTTGAAGGCGTCGTTGCCCTTGCCGAACTCCAGGCGCTCCCAGCCGCGCTCCGGCCCCATGCGCAGCAGCTCGTACAGCACGAACAGGTACGGGCTGACCTCGCGCACGACCGTGTGGTCCATGCCGCCGGCCCACAGGTACAGGCGCCTGTCGTGCTCCAGCGCGACGAACCCGGCCACGGTCCGGCCGTGCCAGTCCGCGCGCAGCAGCCGCGCGCCGGGGACGCCGAGCACCGCCATGGCGGTGGCCCGGTCGTACAGCACCGGCCAGCCGTGCCGCAGCGCCGAGCCGTTGGCCAGCGCGACGACCTCGTCCACGCGCTCGGGCGCGGGATCGGTCTCCTCCACCAGCCGCACGCCCTTCTCGGTGGCGCGCCGCCACCGCCTGCGCCAGTCGTGGCGCTCGTGCCGGTCCACGTCGCCGACGATCGGATCCCTGCCCGCCCCGATGACCCGGTGGTAGGCCAGGTCGAGCCGGACCATGCCGTCGGGCGGGCGCACCAGCGCCCACTGCAGCGCGGCCTCTAGCGGCAGGTTGAGCACCAGCAGGCCGCAGGTGCCCGCCATCTGCCCGGCCGCGTGGTCCATCAGGGCGGCCACCTCGTCGGGGTGCTCGGCCAGGTAGCCGGGGCCGTACCCGGCGTACAGCGAGCCCGTGGTGAGCACCGGCCGGTCCCAGATCGGCCCGAGACCGGTGTCGATCTCGTAGCCGTGCCAGAACGGCGAGTACTCCAGCCGGTACAGCAGCGGGCGGTGGCAGTCGGCCGGCCGCAGCCGCTCCACGGTGGAGCGGGACCACGCCGCCAGCCATTCGTCGGTGTCGTAGACGGTCCTGTCGGCCACGGTGACCTGCGTCATGGGGTCCTCCACGGTACGGCGGCGCCGAAGTCGGCGAAGGGCTGGCCGTGGAACGCGGCGGCGACCATGGTGCCCATCTCGTAGTGCCAGAACTCCCACGAGTACGGCGCGAAGCCGGCGCCGAGCATCGCCCAGTAGAGCATCCGGCGCAGCCGCCGGCACTCGGATCCGGGGTCGTCCTCGTAGTGGGTCAGCCACGCCTTCTCGTCGAACTGGTCGAAGTCGGCGCCCAGGTCGAGGGGGCGGCCGTCGGTGTCGCACAGCGTGACGTCGACCGCCCCGCCGGTGGCATGCGGCGGGGGAGAGGCCAGGAACTCCTCGCGGGAGGCGGGCGGCAGCGCCAGGTACATCTCCACGGTGGCGTCGTCGTCTGGGTCCGGCAGCGTCCTGCGGAACGCCTCGACGATCTCCGCCTGGGTCTCCAGCGTGCGCAGGCCGTCCCAGACGAGGATGTCGACGCCGTCGGGCAGGGCGGCCGAGGCCCGCCGCAGGCCCTCCAGGACGCGCCGCCTGACGAAGATCCGGTCGCCGGCGGCGGCGATGCCGCGCTGGTGGTAGGCGGGGCTGGCGTGCACGCCCGGCACGCCGGCCACCTCGGCCAGCGGCTCGCCGCACTCCCGCACGCCGATGCCGGGCGGCGGGGACACGGTGGGCTCGATGACGATGGGCCCGTCCAGAGTCGTGATCATGCTTGTCCGCTCCCGAACCACGCCTTCGCGAATCCCTCGTCCAGGTCGGGCGGCAGCTCGACCGGCTCGGCCGGCGCCAGCCCCTCGACGGGGGCGGTGTAGCCCCACGTGTAGGCGCCCGTGTTGGGGATGAGCACCAGGTCGCCCTCGGCCAGCGGCGGCAGCGGGGCCTGCCTGGCGATCACGTCGAAGGAGTCCATCACCGGCCCCAGCACGGCCGCGGGCGTGCGGGCGCCCGGCCGGGTGGCGAACTCCAGCCCCTGTTCGGGCTCGATGAAGGTGGTCTCGAACAGGCCCGCGTAGGAGCTGGCGTCGAGGTGGACCATGCGCCGCCCGGCCACCGCCCGGTCGGCCACCACCCGGCTGAGCATCGCCATGGCGGGCTGGCACAGGTAGCGGCCCGGCTCGCACAGCACGTCCACGCCGGACGGCAGCGCCTTGGCGATCCGCTGGAAGAAGTCCGGATGGTCCCGGTGGAACCGGTCGCGCGAGCCCGGGAAGCCGCCGCCGATGTTCAACGTCGGCACCGCGATGCCCGCCCGGTCGAGCCGCTCGCGCAGCCGCAGCAGCGCCTCGATCCCGCGCAGGTACGGCAGCGCCTGCTCCATGCCCGCGCCCGCGGTGCCCACGAAGAACGACAGCGCCTCCACCTCGATGCCGCGGTCGGCCGCCCGCTTGGCCAGGTCCGCCAGCACCTCGGCAGTGTTGCCGAAGCGCACCACCGAGCGGGTGGACTCGCCGGCGTCCGGCGGCCGCAGCCGCAGGGTGATCTTGACGCCGTCCGGCAGCATGGCCAGCCCGCGGGCGTCGTCCACCACGAACCGGGTGACGCCGCGCGCGAGCACCGCCTCCAGCGTCCGCCGGGCGCAGACCGGGTTGAGGTAGGCGATGCGGCCGGGCGTCACGCCCAGGCCGAGCAGGGTGTCCAGGTGCGCCGGGTTGGTGACGTTGAACTCCTCCACCAGGGGCTCCAGCGCCCGCAGCACCATGGGGTGCGCGTTGGCCTTGGTCGCGTAGGAGACGCGGGCGCCGAGCCCGGCCCGCAGCCCGGCCACCCCGGCGCGCAGCGTCGCGGGCGCGAACAGGAACGCCGGGGTGTCGACCCCCTCGTCGGCCGCCCAGGCGAACACCTGGTCGGCGAGCTGCTGGGAAAGCATGCGCGGCCTCCTCCCCGTGGTCAGCGGTACGCGGGCCCGCGCAGCAGGTAGCCGAGCTCGACGCCGGTCGAGTCGACGCGCGGGTCGGTGGTGGTGAAGGCGGCGACCGTCAGCCCGGCCCGCCGGAACAGCTCGTCCCAGTAGGCCTTCTTGGCCAGCCGCTGCCGGGTGAAGTAGTGGATGAGGAAGTAGGGGTTCCAGAAGGCCCTGGCCAGCCCGTGCCGCATGACGGCGGGGTTGTCGATCTCGTCGCTCACCTCGATGACCACGACGTTGATCAGCGGGAACCTGGCGACGACGCCCCGCAGCAGCTCCAGCACCGCCTCCTCGCCCTCCTGGGCGAGGATCTCCTGCAGCACGTAGCCCAGCACGACGAGGTCGGGCTCGCACCCGGCGGGCGGGTCGCGCAGGAAGTCGGTCGCCGAGGCGTTGACCAGCCGCACGCGGTCGGCCATGCCCGCCTGCTCGACCAGCGCGACCGCGGCCCGGTAGCCGCCCGCGTCCGGCTCGACGCCCCAGGCCCGCAGGCCCGGCATGGTCTTGGCGAACTCGGTGAGGTACAGGGCGTTGCCGCAGCCCAGGTCGAGCAGCTCGCGGGCGGTCACGCCGGCCTTGGCCAGCAGGTCGAGGGTCATGGGCATGCCGTCGTACCTGCTGATCTCGCAGCTGCCGGCGCCGACGTACTCGCCGTCGCGGGTGCAGTCGGGGGCGCCGAGCCTCAGGGCGCCGCCGATCTGCTGGATGGTCGAGGCGTAGCCGCCGATGAGGAAGGTGTACCAGGCGCGGAACTCGTGCAGCTCGCGGGCCTTCGGGGTGAGCGCCACCCGGTCGTCCTCCAGCCGCACGATGCCCTCGTTGGCCAGGTAGAGCAGGAAGCCGCGCAGCCGTCCGGCCTCCATGGCGAGCCGGTCGGCGAGCTGCCGGACCGGCGTGGGCGGCGCGTCGGCGAGCGCGTCGTACAGGCCGGTGTCGAACAGGTGGTGGACGCCGACCGCGAGGAAGTGCTGGCTGATCGGCCGCAGCGCCTCGATGAGCCGCAGCTCGAAGGAGGGATCGACGCCGGCGGTGGCGTGCGTGTGCGTCAGGGTGGTCACGGCGGTCTCCGAGGGGTCAATCGGCGGCCGGGTCGTTCTCACGGGAGAAGTCGCCCCAGCGCAGCAGGTCGTACAGCCGCTTGCCGGTCGAGGGCGGGCTGAAGAAGAACACCGTCCGCTCCCGGCGGCGCAGCAGGCCGTACCGGACGAAGTCGCGCGCGGTGGCGGCCCAGGAGCGGGGCCCGCTCCTCAGCAGCAGCGCGGCGTAGTCGGCGGCGCCGAGCGGCCGCCCGAACCAGTGGTTCAGCGACACCGACGGGGTCAGCGACCGGATGTCGTGCCAGCAGCCCCTGGGCATGAACAGCACATCGCCGGGCCGTACGGTGCCGGCGTAGAACACCGCCCGGCGCAGCCGCGGGAACCTGTCCAGGTCCGGGTTCGCCAGGTCGACCTGGCTGTTGACCAGGTTGTCCGGGAAGGGGTAGACGTCGCGGGCGTGCTTCCACGGCACCAGCACGACGTGCTTGTCGCCCCAGATCTGGCAGAAGAAGTTGTCCTTCAGGTCCGAGTGCAGCATCGACCGGGTGCCCGCCGAGCCGATCCACACCCGGGTGTCGGTCCCGTACGGCTGGCGCCCCGTGAGCGGCTCGAAGTCGTAGTCGGAGGCGGGGAACAGCTCGGCGGCCCGGGTGTAGGCCAGGTAGCACGGCGAGTCCGCCGGCGCGGCGAGCATGGCCGCGACGAACTCGGCGAAGGGCATGGTCCGCTCGTAATCCTTCTGGTCCTGGGGGAACAGCACGCCGCTGGCGGGCAGGTCCATCAGGGCCGTGACGAGCTTGTGGCCGTGCGCCCTGGCCAGGTTCTCCGGCGTCCAGGCGGTCCGCGCCGGCCAGGAGCCGGCGAGGCCGGGGAAGAGCATCGGGCCGGCGCGCTCGGCTATCGCCCGCCGTACCGCCGCGGGCGTCGGGTCGTCGCTGCGAGGCAGCGGCCGCACGTCCAGGCCGGCCGCCCGCAGCGTGTCCGCCAGGTCACCCTGGTGTCGCAGCGAGAGCATGGGTCAGGTCCTTCGCGGGTGTCGCGGATGATGGCGAGCCGGCTGTGCCACCGACTGTGCTGCCGGCTGTGCCGCCGACCGTCTGGTGGGCCGACGCCTGCGGCGACAGGGGCACGGCGCCCACGCAGACCAGGCGCGGCTGCCCGGTGAGCACGTAGCCCGACTCGGTCTCGGTGACGGTCAGGCTCGCGTCGGGCTGGTACCAGCGGCAGCGGTGCGGCCAGAAGGCCGTCGTGCCGCCGGACAGGATGCCGAGCCGCCGCCCCACGTAGGCCATCGCCACGGTGCCCGAGCCGCAGGCCAGCGTCTCGCAGTTGATCGCGCGTTCCCAGGTGCGGTACTCCACCACCCCGTCCCTGATCCGGGCGAAGTTGAGGTGGACGCCCTGCGGGAACAGGTCGCGGTAGGCCTGGTTGACGTGGCTGCCCAGCTGGTGGGCGAGCGCGACGGTGTCCTTGATCGCCGGGCCGTCGGGGCGGCCGATGGCGCCCCTGGCGTCGACGAACAACCGCTCCTCCAGCTCGGGCGGCAGGCCGTGCCCGCTGAACAGCACCAGGTGCGGCTCGCCGGTGAAGGTCAGGTAGCCGCTCAGCTCGGCCACGCCGGGGACCACCAGGCCGGTGATGTGGTCGACGCCGTCGGCGGGCGGGGGGCCGGACCGGGTGATCAGCTCGGCCGGGACGGCGCGCGCCGGGCCCACGTCGACCCAGGTGCGGCCGGTGTCGGGGTCGGCGCCGAGCCGTACCGGGCGGGGCCGGCCGGTCGGGACCTCGGTCAGGACGGTCCACTCGACGCCGCCGTGGGCGCGGTGCAGCGCCGCGGCGGTGGACAGCAGGCCGTTGCCGCACGACAGCGTCTCCGACCCGTCCACCTCGAAGATCCGGAAGACGTAGTCGGCGCCGCCCTGCACCCTGGAGTCCTGCGCCCTGGACAGGTACAGGACGTTGTCGGTGCCGCCGATGCCGAAGTCGCCGTTGAGCGCCCAGCGGGCGAAGGCCGCCCGCTGCGCGTCGTCGGCCAGCGGGGTGCGCGTCTCGTCGACGATGATGAAGGTGTTGCCGAACGAGGTGTACTTCTCGAACAGGACGTCCATCGTCGTGTCACACGGTGGCGGGGACGGGTCCGACGGCCACGGGCAGCCCCACGTCGCTCTGGATCAGCGACTTGACGGCGGCCCTGAGCGGGGTGGAGTCGTCGGGCAGCCGGGTGCCGAAGAGGTTCTCGCAGTGCCGGGCGCGCAGGTCGCGGTCCTTGCCGTGGTACTCCGCGCGGCGGTGCATCATGCGGTGGTTGTCGATCACCGCGACGTCGCCGGCCGACCAGCCGATCTGGATCTCGTTCTCCAGCGCCCACCGCTCGGCGTGCTCGGCCAGCTCCCGCGGCACGGGCGAGCCGTCGCCCAGCGTCATGCCGTAGAAGGTCTGCTCGGTCAGCGCTTGGAGCATGGTGTTGCTGAAGCTCTCCTCGCCGCCCGGCGTCCTGACCACGATCGGCGCCTCGTAGCAGGTGTACAGCGTGCCGTCGGGCAGGAACCGGTGGGTGAAGCCGGGCAGGGAGTCCAGCACCTGCGCGACCTGCTCGGCCGTGGCGTCGCCGACGGCCTTCTGCCAGGTCTCCTGCGCCCAGTGCCGCTCGAAGCGCAGCGTGTTGGCGCGGCAGAACTCCCGCCACCGCGGGCTCATCTCCTTCAGCAGCCGCACGCCGTCGACCGCGCCGGTCGGGGCGCCGCCGTCGCTGCCCTCGAACAGGCACAGGAACCAGATGGCGTCGGGCCGGTAGGGGTTGTAGGCGTCCTCGGCGTGGAAGCCCAGCGCCTCACCGCCCTCCGGGTAGTGGACGTGCCGGGCGCCGGCGCAGGTGCCGAACCGCTTGGTGAAGTCCTCGAACTCCGCCAGCGTGGGCTGGAAGCCGGTGAAGTACACGTAGCCGCCCTGGCGCAGGAGATCGACCACGACGCGCGGCTCGATCTGGGCCAGGCGCTCGCCGGGGTCGGCGTGGATCTCGGAGCCGATGGTGTTCGACTGGATCTTCATGCTCCCAGCCTCGGCCCCGGCGCTGGAGTCCCGATCCAGCCGGGGTGGGGCCCGGCTAGAAGAGCGTCGGGTTCTCCGGCTCGATGCCGCGCAGCGCGTTGTAGTCGAGGGTCACGCACTCGATGCCCCGGTCCAGGGCGAGCGTGCGGGCCTGCGGCTTGATCTCCTGGGCGGCGAAGATCCCGCGGACCGGCGCGAGCAGCGGGTCGCGGTTGAGCAGCTCCAGGTAGCGGGTCAGCTGCTCGACCCCGTCGATCTCGCCGCGCCGCTTGATCTCCACGGCCACGGTCGCCCCGGTGTGGTCGCGGCACAGGATGTCCACCGGCCCGATCGCCGTCATGTGCTCGCGCCGGATCAGCGTCCAGCCGTCGCCGAGGGTGGTGATGTGCTCGGCCAGCAGCTCCTGCAGGTGCGCCTCGACGCCGTCCTTGACCAGCCCCGGGTCGACGCCCAGCTCGTGGCTGGAGTCGTGGAGGATCTCCGCCATCGTCAGCACCAGCTTCTCGCCGGTCTTGCCGTGCGTGACCGTCCAGGTCCCGCCGTCCTCCACCAGCTTGCAGGGCGGGTTCATCCAGTTGAGCGGCTTGTACGCGCGGTCGTCGGCGTGGATGGACACGCTGCCGTCGGCCTTGATGAGGACGAGCCTGGGCGCCATCGGCAGGTGCGCCGTGAGCCGCCCGATGTAATCCACGCTGCAGCGCGCGATGACCAACCGCATGACCGCTCACCCTACCGGCTCTGGAAAACTGGACGCATGGCGTTGGAGATGGTGGGAGTCGTCGGACTCGGCACGATGGGAGCGGGAATCGCGGAGGTGTTCGCCCGGGCCGGGCTGCGCGTGATCGGCGTCGAGGCGGACGCCGACTCGCTGGCCAGAGGGCGCAGGCACCTGGAGGGATCGACCCAGCGGGCGGTCGACAGGGGCAAGCTCAGCGGCGAGGAGCGCGCCGCCGTCCTCGGCCGCATCACGCTCACCACCTCGCGCGACGACCTCGGCGAGGCCGACCTCGTCATCGAGGCCATCCCCGAGATCATGGCGCTGAAGAAGGCGCTGTTCGCCGACCTCGACCGCATCTGCAAGCCGGCCGCCGTGCTGGCCACGAACACCTCCTCGCTCAGCGTCACCGAGCTCGCCGCGTCCACCGGGCGGCCGCAGAACGTCGTCGGCCTGCACTTCTTCAACCCGGCGCCGGTGATGAGGCTGGTCGAGGTGGTGCACACCGTCGTCACCGACCCCGCGCTCGTCCCCGAGCTCGCCGAGCTGGCCCGGCGGCTGGGCAAGACGCCGGTGACCGTGGGGGACCGGGCCGGGTTCGTCGTCAACCGGCTGCTCCTGCCGTACCTGAACCACGCGGTCAACCTGCTCGACCAGGGCGTGGCCACCCGCGACGCCATCGACCAGGCCATGCGGGCGGGCGCGGGGCTGCCCATGGGTCCCTTCGCCCTGCTCGACCTCATCGGCCTGGACACCTCCTACGAGATCATGGGCGTGCTGTTCGACGAGACGCGCTCGGCCCGCCACGCCCCCGCGCCCGTGCTGCGCGAGCTGGTGGCCGCCGGGCTGCTGGGCCGCAAGAGCGGGCGCGGCTTCCACGGCGAGGAGCCGCCGCCGTCCGAGCCGGACAAGTCCACCGTGCGCACCTTCGCCGCCCAGGGCCCCGGGGCGGAGGAGCTGGCCGCCCGGCTGGTCGAGGTCGGCTTCAAGGAGTCCTCCGACGACCCCGACGTGGTGCTCCACCTGGGCGACCGGCCCGTCGTCGAGCACGCCGTACGGCTCGCGCGCCCCGAACGGCTCGTCGGCGTGCACCTGGTGGGAGGGAAGGTCGCCGAGCTGGCCGCCACCGCGCTGACCTCCACCGAGGCGCTGCTGGCCGCCAAGGACCTGGTCAAGGTCCTCAAGCTCATCCCGGTGCCGTGCCGCGACCGCGCGGGGTTCGTCGTGGACGCGCTGCTGCTGCCGTACCTCAACGACGCCGTGCGCATGCACGAGTCGGGCTACGCCTCCATCGACGACATCGACACGGCCATGAAGCTCGGCTGCGGCTATCCGGCCGGGCCGTTCGAGACCATCGAGGCGTTGGGCCTGGAGGCCATGCGCGACGGGCTGCGCGCCCTGTACGCCGAGTACCGCGACCCGGCCTTCGCCCCGGCCCCGCTGCTCGACCAGCTCGTCACCGCGGGCGTCCGCGCCTTCCCCCGCTGAGCCGGTGATGAGCCCGCGCCGCTTCCGCCGCAAGGACTCCGCGCGTCCCCTCGGCGTCCCGTCCGGCATGGACCGGGTCGAGGAGTGGCCCGACGGGGAGTGGAAGGTCCGCATGCTGTCGGGGGCCACCTCCGCCAAGCCGTACCGGTGCCCGGGCTGCGACCAGGAGATCCGCCCCGGGCTGCCGCACGTGGTGGCCTGGCCGAACTGGAGCGGGGGCGACGAGGAGCGGCGGCACTGGCACACGGCATGCTGGCGCAAGCGACTGGACCGCGGCCCCGGCCGCACGCGCTACTGAAAGGCTGACAGATATGGAGATCCGTGCCGCCACGGTGCTGCCCGCCCGCAGGGAGCCGATCGAGCTGCACACCGCCGACGGCCTGACGCTCGTGGGGGAGCTGGCGCTGCCCGCCGACAGGCCGCCGGTGGCGACGCTGGTCACCCTGCACCCGCTGCCGACGCACGGCGGGTTCATGGACAGCCACGTGTACAAGAAGGCCGCCAACCGGCTGCCCGCGCTGGCCGACCTGGCGGTGCTGCGCTTCAACACGCGGGGCACGTCGTCGGAGCGTGGCACCTCGGAGGGGAACTTCGACGGGGGCGAGGGGGAGCGCTACGACGTCGCGGCGGCGCTGGAGTACGCCGAGTACCACGACCTGCCGCACGTGTGGGTGGTCGGCTGGTCCTTCGGCACCGAGCTGGCGCTCAAGTGGGCGCACGACCCGGTGGTGGAGGGCGCCATCCTGCTGTCGCCGCCGCTGCACCGGGCGACGGACGAGGACCTGGACGCCTGGGCCCGCTTCGGGCGGCCGTTGACGGTGCTGGTGCCGGAGTTCGACGACTACCTGCGGCCGGAGGAGGCGCGCCGCCGCTTCGCGCGGGTCCCGCAGGCCGAGGTGATCGGCGTGGACGGGGCCAAGCACCTGTGGGTGGGGGAGCCGTACGTGCGCATCGTGCTCAACGAGATCGTCAAGCGGGTGAACCCGGCGGCCCACCCCTTGCCGACCGAGGTGTAACGGCTGCCCTTGGTCCCGCATGTGGACGGCGGGAAGTCGGGCGGCGGCGGGCGTGGCCCACGGCGAGAGTCCCTCTCTAGAATATCGTTCTATGCATGCTTTCGATCTCACCGGCAGGAAGGCGCTCGTCACCGGAGCGTCACGAGGCATAGGACGAGCCATCGCGATCGCCTACGCGGAGGCGGGCGCCGACGTGGCGCTGGTGTCCCGGTCGGCCGAGGCGCTGGCCGAGGTCGCCAAGGAGGTCGAGGGGCACGGCAGGCGGGCCGCCGTGATCCCCGCCGACCTCAGCGACCGGGACGCCGCCGCGCAGGCCGTAAGGCACGGCATCGACGCCCTCGGCCACCTCGACATCGTCGTCAACAACGCGGGCGGGTCGAACTTCATGGTCGAGTTCAAGGACCTGCGCCTGTCCGGGTGGGACAAGCTCATGCGCCTGAACCTCGACTCCGCGATGGCCGTGTGCCACGCGGTCGCCCCTCACCTGCTGGAGCGCGGCAAGGGCTCGGTGATCAACGTGGCCTCGGTCGGCGGGCTCGGCGCGGCGCCGTTCCTGGCCCCCTACGGCGCGGCCAAGGCGGCCCTGATCTCCCTGACGAAGTCCCTGGCCGTGGAGTGGGGCGCGATGGGCGTGCGCGTGAACGCCCTGTGCCCGGGCTGGACCGCCACGGACCTGAACCGCAACCTGTGGGAGGACGAGGAGACCAGCCGGCGGACGATCGGCAACGTGCCGCTGCGGCGCTGGGGCACGGCCGAGGAGATGGCCCATCCCGCGGTGTTCCTGGCCGGCGACGCCTCGGCGTACATGACGGGCCAGGTCCTCGTCGTCGACGGCGGGTTGTCGACAGCCTGATACCGGCATTTCGGTAGGTGACCAAAGCATCCAACCGGGCCAACCGCGTTACGGTGTCCTCCGTGCAGCTCTACACGAGATCAGCCGGGAGCGGCCTCCCGGTCGTCCTGCTCCATGCGTTCCCGCTGTCCTCGGCCATGTGGCTCGCCCAGCGCGAGGGTCTGGCCTCGACCTGCCGGGTGATCACGCCCGACCTGCGCGGCTTCGGCGGGTCGCAACTGGGCGACGACGAGCCCTCCATCGACCTCATGGCCGACGACGTGGCCCGGGTGCTCGACGCCGAGGGCGTCGAGGCGGCGGTGGTCGGCGGCCAGTCCATGGGCGGGTACGTGACGATGGCGATGTGCCGCCGGCACCCCGACCGGCTGCTGGGCGTGGTGCTGGCCGACACCAAGGCGAGCGCGGACACCCCGGCGGCCCGCGAGAACCGCGAGCGCATCGCCCGCGAGGTGCTGGAGAGCGGCACCGAGGTGCTGATCAGGGAAACGCTGCCGACGCTGGTCGGCACGACGACCAAGGAGCGCAGGGCCATGGTCTACGGCCGGGTCCGCGAGCTGGTCAGGTCCGCGCCGCCCAAGGCTGTCGCGTGGGCGCAGCGCGCGATGGCGGCCCGGCCCGACTCGTTCGAGACGCTGGCCGCGCTCAAGGTCCCGGCCCTGGTCGTGGTGGGCGAGGAGGACGAGCTGTCGCCGCTGTCCGACGCCGAGGCGATGGCGCACGCCGTACCCGAGGGCGGGCTGACGGTCATCGAGAAGGCCGGTCACCTCAGCGCGGTCGAGCAGCCCGAGGCGTTCAACGCCGCCGTGGCGGCGTTCGTCAAGACGCTGCCTGGCGGGGGTGGACCACCTCGCGGATGATCAGCGCGATCGCGGCGGCGACGGGGATGGCCAGCAGCGCGCCGACGATGCCGAGGAGCGCGCCGCCGAAGAGCGCGGCGATCACCGTCACCGCCGGGGTCACGTCGACCGAGCGCTTCATGACGCGCGGGTAGATGAGGTAGTTCTCCACCTGCTGGTAGACGAGGAAGAACACCGCGCAGGCGATGCCCAGCGGCACCGACTGCAGGAAGGCCACGGCGGAGACCACCACGGCGCCGATCGTGGCGCCGACCAGCGGGATGAGGTCCAGGACCGCGATGACCATGGCCAGGGCGAGCGCGTAGCGCACGTCCGCGATGGTCAGGAACAGCCAGCTCACCACGCCCGCGATGACCGAGATCAGCACGTTGCCGGCCACGTAGCCGCCGATGCCGTCGAGGATCTGCTCGCTGATGGCCTTCGTGCGTGGGCGGCGCGAGGCGGGCACCATCTTGAGCAGGTACTCCTTGGTGGAGTGCAGGGAGCCGAGGAAGTACAGCATCAGCACCAGCAGCGTCACCCCGGTGAAGACCCCGTCGAGGACCACCAGCCCCGCGCCGACGACGCCGCTGGCCATGGCGGGGCCGAGCGTGCCGGTCACGAACTCGGCCAGCTTGGGGAGGATCTGGTAGTCCGCGTCGAGCTGGCGCAGCGTCGGGTTGTTGACCAGCTCGGTGAAGTAGCCGGGCAGCGCCGAGACGAACTCGGCCAGCTCCCTGCTGACCGGCGGCACGATCGCCACGCCGAACAGCGCGAACACCACGATGACGGCGGCGAAGACGATCGAGATGGCCGCCCGCCGCCGCAGGCCGCGCCGCTGGAGCGCCTCCACGGCCGGGTTCAGGCCCACGGCCAGGAACATGGCGACCGCGACCAGGATGATCACGCTGAGCGAGCGGACGACCATCTGCGCGATGGCGATCGCCGTCAGCACGCCCAGCCCGCCGGTGAGCCCGAAGAGGAACGGGCCGCGGACCAGCGGTTTGCCCGGCATGCCGTACCGCGGGGCCGCTTCGCCGGCCTGCCCTTCGTCGTTGGCCTGCGCCTCGTCGTTGGCCTGCCCTTCGTCGTTGGCCTGCGCCGTGTCCTCGGTGCGGGGCGTGTCCTCGGCGGGCTCGGTGGCGGCCGGGGCGGGTCGGCCGGCGGCCGAGTCGGTGACGGACACGGGAAGCTCCTGGGGCGAACGCGGGCGAAAGCCGTACCTCATGACCTCATGCGAAAGGAGAGCCTAGCGAACCGCTAGGCTCTCCTTTCGCTTCCGTCACAGGCGTTGCCAGAGGGCGGGGACGTTGGGCGGCTCCCAGCCCGGCTGAGCGGTGTGCGGCTGGCGGCACTGGTAGGAGACGCCCTGGTAGGTGACGCGGTCACCGGCGGCGTACGCGGTGCCCGCCTGCCAGGCCGGGTGGCTGCCGGTCGGGGTCACGGTCGGTGTGGCCGTCGGGGTCACGGTCGGTGTGGCCGTGGGCGTGGGCGTGGCGGTCGGCGTGACAGTCGGTGTGGCCGTGGGGGTGGCGGTCGGCGTGGCGGTCGGCGTGGCCGTGGGCGTCGGGGTGCCGCCGCCCGAGCAGGCGCCCAGGTCCCTCCACACCTCGCTGGTGCCCGGCTCGTTGTTCTGCGTCCACCACCTGGCCTCCCACGTGCGGCCCTTGTGGGAGACCCGCTGCCCGCCCGTGTAGATCTTGCCGGACTCCCACGCGGGCTCGGTGCAGGTGCCGCCGGTGGGCGTCACCGTGGGCGAGGGCGAGGGGGTCGGATCGACGATCCCGCCGCCCCGCGCGAGGTCCTGGGCCAGGCCGTACGTCTTGCCGCCGAAGGTGACGGTGAAGTTGTTCGGCCCGGGCGCGGGCAGGTAGTAGACGTAGTCCATGGTCACCGACGCGCCGGGAGCCAGCGACTGCCAGCTCGGCAGCTTGACCGACACGCGGTGGTAGTCGCCCTTCAGCCCGCCGATGTTGCCGGCGGCGGTGTGCTCGCTGCTGATCACCCTGAGCCCGAAGCCGGACTGGTCCTTGGCGTTGTTCGGCGAGGAGGTCGCGTAGTCCCACTGGAACTCCGTGCCGCCTGGCAGTGTGACCGTCGACCGGTTGGTGATCTTGAGTTTGGGGCTGATCGGGTAGTTGCTGTCGCCGACCGGGAACTGCGTGGCCTCGACCGTGATGTCCAGCTTCTCGGCCGGGAGGGCGACCTTGGACCGGGTCGCGACGTACGGCGAGGCCGTCTTCAGCGTGTCGTCGAGCAGCGTCGTCAGCGTGTCGCCCATGAAGTACTCGCTGCCGGTCCACTCGTAGTCGCCGGCCAGCTCCCAGATCATCACGCCGCCCAGGCCCTTGTCCTTGACGTACTCGGCCTTCGCCTTGAGCGACTGCTCGTCCTCGGTGGACAGGAACACCTTCTTGCCGGCGTTCCACAGCCAGGGCGCGACCAGCGTGCTGTCGTAGTGGCGCGTGTAGGTGCCGGTGATCCGCTCGGTGACGCCGTAGGCGCTCAGGTAGGAGCCGTTGATGCCCTTCTCGAGGTTCTTGGCGTGCCACATCGGGTTGGACCCGGCGCCGACCTCCTTGCCGTTCTCCTTGTCGTGCCACAGGTTGTCGATGCCCATGGCACCGTCGCCGCAGGTGGTCAGCCCGATCGGGCAACTGGTGCCCCTGGAGGTGCCCCACAGGCCGTTCGTGCCGCCGGTGACGTTGCGCCAGCCGCGCGTGTAGTACGGCACGCCGATGTTGACGCGGCCGGGCGGCATCGCGCCGCGGAAGTAGTGGTAGGCCCAGTCGGTGTTGAGGTAGCCGATGCCGCCGTACTGCGCGGTGGTGTAGACGCCCCACTTGGCCAGCTCGGCGTCCTTGCCGTCGTCGTAGAGGGCGGCGTTGGGGCCGACGAACTCGTTCCAGGCGCCGTGCAGGTCGTAGGACATGATGTTGACATAGTCGAGGTACTGGGCGACCTGGAAGGTCTCCATGCCGCGCAGCAGGTAGCCGGAGGCCGGGACGGCGGCGGTCAGCAGGTAGTACTTGCCGTCGGCCGCCGAGGCGCGGTCGAGCTTCTCGCGCAGCGTCTTCATCAGCGCCACGTAGCCCTGCATCAGCTTGGCGCGCCGCGCGTTGGCGATCTGCCAGTCCAGCGGGTTGCCCGCGTCCTTCATGCTCGTGGGGTACTCGTAGTCGATGTCGACCCCGTTGAAGCCGTACTTCCTGATGAAGGCGACGGCCGAGTCGGCGAACGTGTCGATCGACGCCTGGCTGTCGGTCATCGTGTAAAAGCCGCCGGAGGCCACCCGGTTGCCGTCGGCGTCGAAGTACCCTCCGGTCTCCGCCCAGCCGCCCACGCTGATCAGGGTCTTGACGTGCGGGTGGGCCTTCTTGAGCGTGGTGAGCGCGTTGAAGTGCCCCTTGTACGGCAGAGCCGGGTCGTTGCCGGGGAAGTCCATGCCGGTGGCGGGGTTGTCCGGCGAGTCGGCGCCCACCGACAGCTTGTTGTCGGCCCCGACGTGGGCGAAGGCGTAGTTGATGTGCGTGATCTTCGACCAGGGGATGTCCTTGGCCAGGTAGGCGGGCTGGCCGTTCCTGCCGTGCCGCCAGCCGGTGAAGTAGCCGATGACCCGGCGCGGATGGGCGTCGCCCATCTTCTCCCGGCCGCTGTCGTCGTAGGCGGCGCAGTAGGGGACGTCCACGCCGGGCGTGCGGTACAGGCCGTCGGGACGGCAGGACTCGTGGTCGGCGGCCGCGGCGGCCGTGCCGATGAGCCCCGCCGCGAGGAGTGCCAGGCTCGTCGCGGCAGCGCCGAGCGCCAGGCGCACATGGTTGGGCATTGTCGCCGTCCTGGGGGGTGAGAGGCGTTCCTGATCGGGAAGGTAGGCGGTCTCACCAGGCGGGTCAATGCTTTCTTTTAGGAAAGTTTCCAAATAGTTGTGCCACCTGACGGCCGGTTGCCGATCAGCCGCCCGTGGCGGTGGTCAGCGTCATGAACTCCCCTCGCGACCGGGGGTCGTCGCGGAGCGTCCCGAGCAGGCGCGAGGTGACGGTCCGCGCGCCGACGGCCTGCACCCCGCGCAACGACATGCACAGGTGCTCCGCCTCGAGGACGACACCGACGCCCTTGGGGCGCAAGGTCTGTTCCAGGAAATCGGCGATCTGGGCGGTCAGGCGTTCCTGGACCTGCGTGTCACGGGCGAAGTGGTGGACCACGCGGGCCAGCTTCGACAGCCCCACGATGCGGTCGCCGGGCAGGTAGCCGACGTGGGCCACGCCGGAGAAGGGCAGGAGGTGGTGCTCGCACAGGGACGAGAACGGGATGCGCCTGACGAGCACGAGCTCGTCGTAGCCCTCGTCGTTGGGGAAGGTCGTCAGCTGGAACGGCGCCGGGGTCAGCATCTGCGCCAGGGCGGTGGCCACGCGCCGCGGGGTGTCGCGCAGGTGCGGCGAGTACGGGTCGCGGCCGAGGGCATGCAGCAGGTCCGTCACCGCCCGCTGGGCCGCCAGAAGGTCGATCACCGGCGAGTCCCCGGCGATGCGGGCCAGGGCGAGTTCCTCGACGGCGTCGTCGGCGTCCCATGTCAGCGCGGTCATCTGTGTCTCCTCGGGGGAGTTTTCGCCAACTATCGTGCTCAATATTCGCGTACCCGGCAAATTAAGTCAACATTTATTGGCTAAAATGACCGGCCCCGGCCACGGTGGGCCCGCCCGGCCCCGCGGCGATGCGGCCCCGGCGCGCCGTACGCCGAAAAGCCCGGCGACCACGCGGTCGCCGGGCTTTCCCAGCCGTCGATCAGCCCCCTGCGACAGGGCTACTCCTGCCACCACTCGGCGTCGTCGTCGTCCGCCTTGGACTCCTCCTTCGTGGCGGTGGCCGCGGGCGCCGGAACGGCCGCGGGAGCCGGGGTGGGGGCCGCTGCCGCCACGGGCTGCGGCCGGTCGTTGGCCGGAGCGATCGCGGGCTTGGGCGCCGGGGCGGCCACGGGCGCGGGCTCGGGGTCCATGCCGGGCAGCGCCGTACCGCCGAGCAGCTGGCGCAGCTGGGCGAGGTGACTGGTGATGCTGTCGCGCTGGCGGGTCAGCTCGTCGACCTGGCGCTGCATCTGGGTGCGGATCCGCTCCGCCTCCGCCTTGGCCTCGCTGACGATGTGCTCGGCGCTGGCCTTGGCCTCGGCCACGACCTGCTCGGCGGTCTGCTTGGCGTTGGCGACCATCTGCTTGGCGTGGGCGTCGGCCTCGCGCCGGGTCTGCTCGGCCTGCTGGGTGGCCTTGGCGGCGCGGGACTCGGCGGTCGCGGCGCGCTGCTCGGCCTCGGCGACCAGCTTCTGGGTGTTGGCCTGCGCGGTGGCGTGGCGCTCGGCCTCCTGGCGCTCGGCCTCCTCGCGGCGGGCGGCCAGCTGGATCTCGAACTCGGCCTCGTCCTGGGCCCGCTTGGCCTCGGACTCCTCCAGGATCCGCTGGGCCTGGGCGCGCATCTCGTCGGCCTGGCGCTTGGCGGTGGTGAGGACCTCGTCGCGCTCCCGCTTGGTCGAGGCGCGCAGCTGGGCGACCTCGCGCTCGGTGGTGGTGCGCAGCTTGGCGATCTCGCGCTCGGCGTCGGCGCGCTTCTCGGCCACCTCGTGGTCGGCGGCGGCGCGCAGCTTGGCGACCTCGCGCTCGGTGATCGCGGTCAGCTCGTCGGCCTCGCGGCGGGCCGTGGAGCGGACCTCCTCGGCCTCGCGCTCGGCGGTCGTGCGCAGCTCCTCGGCCTCCCTGGCGGCCTTGGCGCGGGTCTCGGCCGCCTCGCTCTCCGCCGCGGCCCGCAGGTCGGCGGCCTCCACCTTGGCGGCCGCCTTGATCTCGTTGGCCTCGGACCTGGCGGCCTGGACGAGCTCGGTGGCCTGCTCCTCGGCCAGGCGCAGCAGCTGCTCGATCCGGGCGCCCAGGCCGGAGTACGTGGGCCGCTCCTGCTCCTGCAACTGGCGCTGGGAGTCGGCCAGCTCGCGCTGGAGCGCCGCGACCTGGTCGCGGGCCTGGCGCAGCTCGGTGTCGAGCTGCTTGAGGTGGTCGTGGACCTGGTGCCTGTCGTAGCCCCGGAGCACCACGTCGAACTCGCGAGCGGGGGCGTCCTCGAAGAAGTTGTTGAGCTGGGCGTCGATGTCGGACTGCATGGAGGCTCGATCCTGGGTTGTCGAGACGGCTACACGTGCCGGACGGGGGGTTCGGGGGCATCCGAGCCAGGAGCCGGTGGCTCGGCGGCCAGGCTCCATGTCCGGTGGAAGGCCAGCGTACTCCGGTGTTGCCGCCTTGGTGGCCCCGTCCGACGACCCGTTACTTATGAACGTTATTTACGTTTTGCGGCCTGTACGAGCTCGGTGAGCATTCCTCCCACGTCCTTGGGGTGGAGGAAGGCGATCGAGGAGCCCATCGACCCGTGTCGCGGCTGCTCGTCGAGGAGCCTGACGCCCTTCTCGGCGATCCGGCCCATGGCGTCGGACACATCACCTACCCCGAAGGCCACATGATGCACACCCTCACCGCGCCTGGCCAGGAACCTGCCGACCGGCGAGTCGGGGGAGAGCGGCTCCAGAAGCTGGATGTAGGAGTCTCCCGCCACCCGCAGCATGGCCTCCTTGACTCCCTGCTCCTCGTTGACCTCCCTGGCCACGACCTCGAGCTCGAACAGCTCCTGGAACAACCTGATCTTCTCTTCCAGGTCGTGGCAGGCGATCCCCACGTGATCGATGCGCAGCAGCATGTCGGTATCGTTGCAAAAGACGCCGCATATCTGCCAGGGGAGGCCCCCATGTCTGGTTCCGTCATCGTCGCCGGCGCTAGGACGCCCATCGGCAAGCTCCTCGGGTCCCTGTCCAGCCTCAGCGCCGTCGAGCTTGGCGGCATCGCCATCAAGGCCGCGCTCGAGCGCGCCGGCGTGTCGCCCGAGGCCGTGCAGTACGTGATCATGGGACAGGTTCTCCAGGCCGGCGCGGGCCAGATCCCGTCCCGCCAGGCCGCGGTCAAGGCCGGCATCCCCATGACCGTGCCGTCCCTGACCGTCAACAAGGTGTGCCTGTCCGGCCTCGACGCCATCGCGCTGGCCGACCAGCTCATCCGCGCCGGCGAGTTCGACATCGTCGTGGCCGGCGGCATGGAGTCCATGACCAACGCCCCGCACCTGCTGCCCGACCTGCGCAAGGGCGTCAAGTACGGCTCGGCCACGGTGCTGGACTCGATGGCGCACGACGGCCTGTTCTGCGCGTTCGACCAGTGCGCGATGGGCGAGTCCACCGAGCGCTACAACGCGCGGCTGGGCATCGACCGGGCCGCCCAGGACGAGTTCGCGGCACGCTCCCACCAGCTGGCCGCCGCGGCGATCAAGAACGGCGTGTTTGAGGACGAGATCGTCCCGGTGACGATCCCGCAGCGGCGCGGGGAGCCGGTCGTCGTCAAGGACGACGAGGGAGTGCGCGGCGACACGACCGTGGAGACGCTGGCGCGGCTGAAGCCCGCCTTCGCCCCCGACGGGACCATCACCGCCGGGTCGGCCTCCCAGATCTCCGACGGGGCCTGCGCGGTCGTGGTGATGTCGCGGGCCAAGGCGGAGGAGCTGGGGCTGCCGTGGCTGGCCGAGATCGGGCGGCACGGGAACGTGGCCGGGCCCGACGCCTCGCTCCAGTCGCAGCCGGCCAACGCGATCAAGCACGCCCTCGGCAAGGAGGGGCTGTCGGCCGGCGACCTGGACCTCGTGGAGATCAACGAGGCGTTCGCGAGCGTCGTCCTCCAGTCGGTCAAGGAACTGGGCGTGCCGATGGAGAAGGTGAACGTCAACGGCGGCGGCATCGCGCTCGGCCACCCCATCGGGGCGTCGGGCGCCCGCATCGTGCTCACGCTGGCGCACGAGCTGCGGCGCCGGGGCGGCGGCGTCGGCGCCGCGGGCCTGTGCGGCGGCGGCGGCCAAGGCGACGCGCTCATCCTGCGGGTGCCTTCGGCGTAGCGGGGCGCCTCCCGCCGGGAGGAGCCCTACGACACCCACTCCGAAGTCGGCCAGCCCTCCCGGCGCCACGCGCTGTCCCAGAACATCCACTCGTACTCGGTCGCCTTGACGAACGCCGCCGCCATCGCCTCGCGAGTGGGCTCGTCCGCCGAGGCCGCCAGCCGGTCGGTGATCTCCTTCGCCCCCGTCACGGCCGCCTCGAAGCTCGGATCGGCGTACGTCGCGATCCAGGCCCGGTAGGGATGCGTCTCGGAGCTGCGCGACACCAGCGCCTGCCCGACGTCCTGGTACACCCAGAAGCACGGCAGCACGGCCGCCGCCAGGACCGGGTACGGCGCGGACAGGGCCATCGCCTGCAGCCAGGAGGAGTACGCCAGCGCGGTGGGCGAGGTGGGCACGCCGGCCAGGTCGTCGGCGGTCAGGCCGTACTCCTCGATGTATCCCTCGTGCAGCGTGCGCTCCGCCGCGATCGCCCCGTGGGCGCTCTGCGCCCAGAACGCCACCTCCTCCGGGTCGGTCGCCCGCACGGCCGCCGTGGCCAGCGCCTTGGCGAAGGCCTCCAGATAGCGCGCGTCCTGCACGATGTAGAACGCGAACCGCTCCCGGTCGAGCGTGCCCTCGCCGAGCGCGGTGTTGAACGGGTGCTCGTGGATGGCCCGCAGCAGCTTGGCCGTACGAGCCCAGACCTCGTCGCAGAACATGACGGTCCCTTCGCTAGCGCGAACCAGATCGGGTTCGACGGGTTTCGGCCTGCTCCACGTCCGCTTCAGTGAGCTTGGCGCCGACCCCGATGCGGAGGTTAGCCTACGCGGCCCGCGCCGGACGTTCCCGCGCCCTACGTCACCGTGGAGGCGCCTGCCCGGCGGCCTCGTTTAGGGTCTCCGGGCGGGAGCGCACCGCCACGGTGAGCAGGACGGCGGAGTCGTCGATCGCGGTCAGGCTGTGCCGCTCCGCCGGGATCACGACGTAGTCGCCCGCCGCTCCCTCCCAGGAGTCGAGAGCGGTCGCGAGGCGGACACGGCCGCGCAACACCAGCAGGGTGGCCTCGCCGGGGCTCTCGTGCTCGTCGAGGCCCTGTCCGGCGGCGAGCGCGAGAAGCGTCTGGCGTAGGGAGTGCCGGTGTCCGCCGTGGACGGTGCGCGCGCTGCGCCCGTTCGTGGATGATCGCGCCGCGGTGAGTTGCTCGCTCGCCAGGGCGTCCAGGGAGATCGGTTGCATGTTGCCGCCTTCCGGGTTCGGTGGCTTCACGTCGCCAGCAGCAGGACACCGGCGGTGAACAGGGCCGCCACCTTTGCGGTCTCGAGGGCGACGTAGGCGTGATGGCTCCGTGAGCGCGGTGCGTCCTCGCCGGCGAGGACGCGGTCGGAGCGTCGGGTCAGTCGCGGCCGGACCGCGCCGACCTGCACCGTCAGCGCCGCGACCGCGACGACGGCGGCGACCGCGACCGCGGACGGCGTGCCCTGGGCGGCGATCGCGACGAGGAGCGCCGTGGCGAGGACGGTTTCGGCGGTGTTGAGGGCGCGAAAGACCAGCCTGCCGATCCCGAGACCGATGCGCAGGTCCACGCCTGGCGCGCGGAACTTCAGCGGGGCCTCAAGGAACGAGATGGCCAGCACCATCCCGAGCCACACAAACGCCACGCCGGTGGCGACAGCCGATGCCGTGGTCATGGGCGAACCCTTCCTCTCCTGCGGGCCGGACGGTCCACGGGGGCGGTCACCGCGCGCCGTCCGCGGTCGCGAGGTGCGCGAGGCACAGATCGGGCCGGGCGAAGGGGTCGAGCCGGTCGACCGTCACCGGGGCGCCGATCGCCGCCATCGCCCCTTGCATGAGGCCGAGGTGCAAGGGGCAGATCACCTTGCCCTGGGTGCCGACGAGTTCGAGGAAGGGGCAGTGCCGCAGGCCGATCTGCGCCGGTCCTCCCGCCGGTCCTTCCGACGGCCCTTCATCCGGTGCGAACCCGAGGTCGTCGAGCAGGCGGACGAGCCGCTGTACGGCGGCCTGCCGGGTGACCTCCTCGGACGGAGACGGGCGATCGACGAGGAAGCCGCCCCACGCACGTCCGGCCTCGATCGCCCTGGTGACGGGTTCGGGGTCGGCGGCCAGGTTGCCGGCCAGGATCTCGGCAAGCAGCCGATAACTGCGCGGCCCGCCGCGATCCATCCCCGGCCGCGCCCGGTACGCCAGCGGTGGCCGGCCCGGACCGGACGGGACGGCGTGAACCCGCTCCACCTGGCCGGTCTCGGCCAGGGCGTCGAGATGGAACCGCGCCGTGTTGGGATGCACCCCGAGCCGCTCGGCGATGTCGGCCACACTCAGGGGTGAGCCGGATTCGCGAAGCATCGTCAGGATGAGCCGCCGGCGTCCGGTCGCCGGCGCCACGGGCCGCTCAGCAGCCCGTTCGGACCTCGCGCCGCCCGATCTCTCGTCGTCGACGTACCTCATGGGCTTGAGTTTACACAAAATGCACTTGTATAAATAGGGCCAACGAAAGGAGTGCCATGCCCGGCCAAGAGCTCGACGTACGACCGCTGCCCAAGCCCGACAAACATCCCCGCATCTTCCAGGAGTTCGACGGCCTCGCCGTCGGCGAGTCCTTCGTGCTGGTCAACAACCATGATCCGCGGCACCTGCGGCAGGAGTTCGAGCTCGACCACGCGGGCGGCTACGGCTGGGACTACCTCGACAGGGGGCCTGGCGTCTGGCGGATCCGGATCACCAAGCTGGCCGGCACCCCGCTGCCGCGGATCCTCGCCGACGTCCACGCCGTCCCCGGCCCCGGAGAGCCCGACGCGGGGGGCGCGGTGTGGAAACTGCAGATGAGCCGGCGCGACCTCGACTCCAATATCGTCAACCTGCGCCCGGACGCCACCATAGAGACACACGCCGGGCCCGACCTCGACGTCCTCCTCCTCGTGCTCGGCGGGACCGGTCACCTCGACACCGAGCTCGACGTGCTCGAGCTGCGCCCCGGGGCGCTCGTCTGGCTTCCCAGGCGTTCCAGGCGGCGGTTCGCCGCCGGGGCGGACGGCCTGACCTACCTCACCGTCCACCGGCGACGCCCGTCACTGGTCCTCGACGTCGCCGACCGGCGCCCATCGGAGTGACGGGACGAACGATGAGACGACACGCTTGGCACGAACGTCCCGACGCCGGCCTCAAGGGGCACCGGCTGCTGGCGCGCCTCGGCAAGCGCGTGCTCCGCCCTGGAGGCGCCGAACTGACGACGATCCTCCTGGCACGAGCCGGAGTGACCGGATCCGATGTCGTCGAGCTGGCGCCCGGCCTGGGACGCACGGCGCGCGAGATCATCGACCGCCGTGCACGCTCCTACGTCGGCGTCGACAGTGACCCGGTCGCCGTCGACGCCGTGCGCGGCATCGTGTCCGGCCGCGGCACCGTCGCGGTCGCCGATGCCTCGGCCACCGGCCTCCCGGCCGGATCCGCCGACGTCGTCCTGGGCGAGGCCATGCTCAGCATGCAGGGCGACAAGGCAAAGAACGCCATCGTCGCCGAGGCGGCACGCATCCTGCGTCCCGGCGGGCGGTACGGGATCCACGAACTCGGGCTGACTCCCGATACCTTGCCCGACCAGGTCAAGACCGGCATCCGGCAGGCCCTTGCCCGCTCGCTCAAAGTGAACGCGCGTCCCCAGACCGTCGCCGAATGGCGAACCCTGCTCGAGAGCCATGGGTTCGTCGTGGAGCATGTCGACACCGCGCCCATGGCCCTCCTGGACCCGCGGCGGGTGATCGCCGACGAAGGGGTGCGCGGTGCCGCCCGCTTCGTCGGGAACCTGATCGCGCACCCTGACGCGCGCAGAAGAGTGCTCTCCATGCGGCGTGCGTTCCGCACTCACCGGGATCATCTCGTCGGCGTCGCGATCGTCGCCCGCAAACCCGCCTAGGAGCCACGAGCCGCGGACTGGGGTCATTTGACGACGCTATGTTCGCGCGCTAATAATTAGCGCGCGAACAGAAGGAGGAGGCCGTGGAGCTCGTACCCGACAACACATTGATCACCGCCAGCCCCGACGAGGGCCGTGCCCTGGCCATCAAGCTCGCCCGGAGCACGGTGAAGGCGACCCAGCCGGATGCCGAGGTCCGCCAGCGCCTGCGGCCGGTCTACGCCGAGGACCCCGACAACCTGATCGCCATCGCCCAGGTCGTCGCGATCGAGTTCGCGACCATCGCCGCGGCCAACGACTACTGGCGCTGACGAGTGCCGGCATGAAGACGCACCGCATGTCGGACCAGCCGTGCTTCGCTCTCTACAGCGCGGTCAACGCCATCACCCGGGCCTACCGCCCGCTGCTCGACCCGCTCGATCTGACCTACACGCAGTATGTCGTGATGATGACGCTATGGGAGCAGGACGGTGTGGACCTGCGTACCCTCGCCGAACGCACTCATCTGGACCCCCCTACCCTCACCCCCGTGGTCAAGCGGCTGGAGGGCAAGGGACTGCTCCACCGGGGCCGGGTGCCCGGCGACGAACGTCGGCTGGTGCTGACCGTCACCGAAGCCGGCCGGCGACTCCGGCAGGAAGCCCGCGACGTACCCGAGATGATGCTGTGCCAGGTGGGCCTGTCGCCCGCCGAGGAGCGGCAGCTGCGCGCGCTCTGCGACCAGATCCGGCACACCCTCGCCACCGGCCGGCGCCCGCCGGATGCCGCGGCGGCGAACCCGCCCGCCGGGAAGCACCAGGGGAGACCGTGAAGACCTACGACTCGATCTATGTCGACGGACGTTGGCGCTCACCGCGCGAGTCAGCCTTCCTCGAAGTGGAGAACCCGGCGACCGAGCAGGTGATCGGCAAGGTGCCGCTCGGCACGGCGGGTGACGTCGCCGACGCCGTGAACGCCGCCCGCCGAGCCTTCCCCGCCTGGTCACGCGCCGAGGTCGACGAGCGGCTCGAATACCTGTCGCGACTACGCGACGTCCTGGCCGCCCGGCATGAGGACCTTGCTCGCACCGTGGTGGCGGAGGTGGGCGCCCCGATCGGCTTCGCCCGAAAGGTGCAGGCCGGACTGCCGATCGCGGTGACGACCTCATACCTCGAGATGCTCCCCGCGTTCGAGTTCACCGAGCGGATCGGCTCCAGCACGGTCGTGAAGGAGCCGATCGGTGTCGTCGGCGCGATCACGCCGTGGAACTATCCGCTCCATCAGGCGGTCGCGAAGGTGGTGCCGGCCCTGGCCGCCGGCTGCACCGTCGTGCTCAAGCCCGCCGAAGCCGCTCCCCTGTCGTCATACCTCCTCGCGGAGGCCATGCACGACATCGGGCTGCCGCCGGGTGTGTTCAACCTCGTCCCCGGACTCGGGGCCGTCGCCGGCGAGGCCTTGGCCGCACACCCCGACGTGGACGTGGTGTCGTTCACCGGGTCCACTCGCACGGGCCGGCGGATCGGCGAGCTCGCGTCCCGGACCGCCAAGCGGGTCGTCACCGAGCTCGGCGGCAAGTCCGCCAACCTGATCCTTCCCGACGCCGACCTTCACCAGGCCGTGACGACGGGGGTGGCCTATGCGTTCCTGAACTCCGGACAGACCTGTACCGCCTGGACCCGCATGCTCGTCCCCGCAGCCCAGTACGACGAAGCGGTCGTCCTCGCGGCCGAGACCGCCGAGGGCCATGTCGTCGGCGACCCGCTTGCCGAAGGGACCGCGCTCGGTCCCCTTATCTCCGCCGCGCAGCGGCAGCGGGTCCTCGGCTACATCGCCGAAGGGCTCGCCGAGGGCGCCCGGCTGGTCACCGGAGGGGCGGAGTCACCCGAGGGGCTCCACGTCGGCCACTACGTGCGTCCCACCGTCTTCGCCGACGTCCGGCCGGACATGACCATCGCCCGGCAGGAGATCTTCGGACCGGTCCTGTCGATCCTCCCCTACACGGATGAGGACGAGGCGATCCATATGGCCAACGACACCATCTACGGCCTCGCTGCCGCCGTGTGGTCCACCGACCTCGAGCGGGCGCAGACGGTCGCCCGTCGGCTCCAGGCCGGTCAGGTGCAGATCAACGGCGCCGAGATCGACCTGTGCGCTCCGTTCGGAGGCTGCAAGCAGTCCGGCAGCGGCCGGGAGCTCGGCCGGTACGGCTTGCAGGAGTTCCTCCAGACCAAGGCCATCCACGGCGCAGGCGGACACTAGCAGGCGGCCTTGCGGCCCCGGAGGAGTCGCCAGCCCATCAGGGCGCCGAGGAGGCGCGGCTCGCGGGGGCGGTCCTCGCGGCGGAGGCGGGGCAGCGCCCTGACGAGCCGCTCGTGGGCCACCTCGCGGCGCATCTCGTCGATCTTGTCCTTCGCCACCAGGTAGCTGATGTGTGGATGCATGTCTTAAGCGTCGCGATAAGGCGACATGCCCCGCATGAGGCTTATGCCCTATCTATGCCCCTCGCCGTGGCGGAGGAGGACGTAAGCCACCTCAGACGCCGTCCGCGAAGGTCACCGTGACCTTGGTGAAGCCCAGCGACTTCAGCAGGTTCTCCAGCATGAGCTTGGTGTTGGCGTCCGCGCGGGCGCGCAGGTCGCTGGCCGTCGCCGCCTCGTTGATCTTCTTCTCCGCCAGCAGGTACAGCTCGCGCTGATCCGGCGGGGAGGCGGCCAGGAAGTCCTGGACGCGGTCGACCAGCCCGCGCTGCTCGGCGAAGACGTAGGAGCGCGAGTTGTCCAGGTTGGGCTTCTCCAGCTGGGCATGGGGGATGCGCAGGGTGACCTCGGTGCGGTCGGCGTTGACCGTCACGGCCTCCTCGGCCAGCCCCGAGAAGTCGACGTAGGCGTCGACGCTGCCCGCGCCGACGAACAGCGTGCGCGAGCCCTTGACGGCGTCGGGCAGGAAGGGGGCGTCCTTCTCCAGGTCGACCACGACCTGGAAGCTGCCGGTCGCGGCCTCGAAGCGGCTCAGGTCGTGGATGGACTGCAGCAGCGCGGGCTGGCTGCGGTCGACGGTGCGCTCGCCGAAGGGGTTCAGCCGGGTCCAGGCCAGCCAGCCGGCCACCGCGACGGCGGCGAGCGTCACCAGGGCGATCGCGAGATATCTCCACCCGCGACGGGGGGTGAGGGTCGTCGTCATGATGACAGCTCTACCCGCGATCATGGCCTCCGTGCGAGCCCCGGGGTGAGATCTGCGTGCTCGGGTTGACCGGGTAGGCGGGTGCCGGGCCGGCCGCCCGCATGGTGCCGCCGCCGAAGTGCCTGCTCGACAGCCGGCAGGAGCGGAAGTCGCCCCAGAACATGCGCAGCCACTCGCGCCGCTGCTGCTCGCTGATCCCGGAGAACCAGGCCGCGGCGTACTGGTGCTCGGGCAGCGGCCCGCTCGGCAGGGGCTCGCCGCGCAGCCAGGCGACGACGATGTCGCGGTAGCCGGCGCCGGCGGCGGTCGGGCAGCGCGCGGCCAGGCTCTCGACGAACTCGCCCGCCGCCTCCTCGGCGAACCCGGCCGACAGGTCCTCCACGTGGATGGGCACCACGCCGCCGCTCGCCCGCAGCTCCGAGTCCAGCGGGCGCTGCTCCACCCGCGTGAAGGCCGCGGGCGTGCCCGACAGCCGCGAGGCGATCTTCGTGAACGCCGCGGCCAGCTCGGTCAGCCCGCCGCGCATGCCGGGATGCACGCAGACCGTGATCGGCCACTGCTGGCAGGTGTAGACGATCGGCTGCGCGACGGCGACCTTCCGCTCGGTCAGCAGCCGGGCCACGCCCGTCCCCGCGGCCAGCACCGCCAGCAGGGCGAGCGCCAGCACCAGCGCCTGCCGGGTCACCGCCGCGGCCCAGAACAGCAGCAGCGCCGCGGTGACGCCGAGCAGCCACAGCGTCTGGTCGACGAAGGCGGCCCCGTCCAGGCCCTGGAACAGGTCGTACGGCTCGCCCGTGCCGGGAGTGAGCTGGTCGGTCCACCCCCCGGCCTCCGACAGCCAGGTGAACGCGCCGTAGCAGGCCAGCCCGGCCAGCGGCGGCGTGGCCGAGTACGGCAGCAGCCAGCCCAGCACCCAGCCGATCACCGCGTAGAGCGCGAGCCCGGCCATGCCCATGCCGAGCCCGGCCAGGCTCAGCCGTCCCGCCTGCTCGGTGAGGACCGTCTTGACGGCCAGCACCAGCACCGTGGCGGCGAACGACCCCACCACCACGACCACGATGCCCAGCGGCACCTTCAGCGCCCGCCAGGCGCTCACCGACCGGCCGCGCAGCGCGCGGCGCTTGCGGATGGCGACCCACGCGCCGAAGGCGGCGGCGACCGGCCCCGTCAGCCGCAGCGAGCCGATGACCGCCACGACGATGTTCTCCCAGGCGTCCACGCCGGGAATCAGCACGCTCCAGGCCGCCAGCAGCCCCACCGCCAGCAGTACCGCCACGGTGACGGCCGCGCTGTGCTTCAGTTCCTCGCGCGTGACGCGCGCGTGCTCACGCACGCCGAGCCCCGTTGTCCATCAAGCACCCCCGTAGGTGACCCCCGTTCACCCTCTTGATGCGAGCACCATAACTGAGCGTGATGTTTCGCGTCCGCATTCTTGGCGAAGCGGCGACTTCAGTTGCGCTCCGTAATGGCCCGAATCAGGCGCTACCGTAGCGCTGTGTCGCTCAACCTGCCCTTCGACCCCATCGAGCGCGCCGCCGAGACATGGCGGGTGCAGTTCGGACCCTCCTCCGCCATGGCCGCGGTCACCTCGATCATGAGAGCGCACCAGATCCTGCTGTCGCAATTGGACGCACTGCTCAAGCCGTACGACTTGACCTTCGCCAGGTACGAGGCGCTGGTGCTGTTGACCTTCAGCAGGACCGGCGCGCTGCCGCTGTCCAAGATCGGCGAGCGGCTCATGGTGCATCCGACGAGCGTGACCAACACCGTGGACCGCCTCGAACGGGCCGGGCTGGTGAGCCGGATGCGCAACCCGCGCGACGGCCGGGGCGTCCTCGCCGAGATCACCCCCAAGGGCCGGGAGGTGGTACGCCACGCGACCAAGGACCTCATGGACGCCGGCTTCGGCATGACGGCCTACTCGGAGGAGGAGCTCGGCCAGTTGTTCGACCTGCTGCGGACGCTCCGGGTGGCGGCGGGTGACTTCGTTCCCTCCGCCATGCGGCAAGATGAGGAGCATGGCGGACATCTCTAGGCCCGGATCCTTCTACGGGGCGATCGATCTGGGCGCGCGAAAGCAGGCACTGGAGGCGCAGGCCCGGCGTGAGGCGGCGGGCACGCAGGCCCCGTCCGGCTCCATCGTCGAGGTGACCGAGGAGACGTTCACCACCGAGGTGGTCGAGCGTTCGATGAGCGTCCCGATCGTGCTGGAGCTGTGGTCCCCGCGCGCCCCGGGAAGCGCCCAGCTGGCTCCCGTGCTGGAGAAGGTCGTGGGCGACCTGGCCGGCCGAGCCGTCCTGGCCAGGGTGAACGTCGACCTCAGCCCCCAGGTGGCGGCCGCGCTGCGCGTGCAGGCCGTGCCCACCGTGCTGGCCATCTTCCAGGGCCAGGCCGTCACCGGCTTCCAGCAGGTGCTGCCGGAGCAGGAGGTGCGCCGCTGGCTGGATGAGCTGATGGCGGCGGTGGAGCAGTTCTACCAGGCCAACCCGCAGCTGCGGCCCGGGCCTGAGGAGCCGGAGCAGGCCCAGAGCGCGGTCGACCCCGACCTGCAGGCCGCCGAGGACGCCATCAACCGGGGCGACCTCGACGCCGCCGCGGCCGCCTACGAGCGGCTGCTGGCCCGCAACCCGGCCGACGAGGAGGCCAAGATGGGCCTGGCGGGCGTGGCCCTGATCAAGCGCACCGCCGACGTCGACCCCGCCGAGGTGCAGCGCAGGGCCGCCGACCCGGCCGACCTGGAGGCGCAGCTGCTGGCCGCCGATCTGGAGATGCTCTCCGGCTCGGTCGACGCCGCGATCGACCGGCTGGTCGGCCTGGTCAAGCGCACCTCCGGCGAGGAGCGCGACAAGGCCAGGCGCCACCTGCTCGGCCTGTTCGACACCCTGCCCTCCGACGACCCCTCTCTGGTCAAAGGACGTAGAGCCCTGGCGAACGCGCTGTTCTAACCTGGAGGCATGCGGGTCGTCACCATCTCGGCGACGTACGGCACGGCCGGCAGTGTGATCGGCCCGGCCGTGGCCGAGCGCCTTGGCGTGCCCTTCGTGGACAGGGCGATCCCGAGCGCCGTCGCCGAGGAGCTCGGCTGCACGCTCGAGGAGGCCCTGGCCCACGACGACAGAGCGGAGCACGGCCTCGGGCGGCTGCTCGCCGGGGCCATGCGGCTGCCCACCGTGACCTTCGGCGGCGTCGACATGTACGTGCCGGGCGCGATGCCCCTGGCGCCGGAGGAGTTCGTCACCCGCACCGAGCGGATGATCAAGGAGACGGCGCAGAGCCAGGGCGGGGTCTTCCTGGGGCGGGCCGGCGCGGTCGTGCTGGCCGAGCACCCCGGAGCCCTGCACGTACGGCTCGACGCCCCGCTGAAACGCCGGGTCCTGCAGACGGCCACGTTCTTCGAGATCCCCGAGCGCGAGGCGCGCAAGCTCATCGAGGACAACGACCGGGCGCGCACGGCCTACGTGCGCCACTTCTACCGGACCGACCCCGCCGACCCGCACCTGTACCACCTGGTGCTGGACAGCACCACCATCCCGATGCCGACGTGCGTGGAGATGGTGGTCATGGCGGCGGACGCCCTCGGGTGACCCACGGGCGCGCCTCCGGAGGCGGAACGCGCGACCCGCCGGAAGTGGCACCATGGAAGGCACCGTTGGTCAGGCAAAGGAGCGGATTGACCGTGACTACCGTCCCGAGCGTGTCGTACTCCATCACCGTCCGGCTCGAGGTGCCGGCGGGTGGCAAGGCCGTCAGCCAGCTCACCCACGCCGTAGAGTCGGCGGGGGGCGTGGTCACGGCGCTCGACGTGACCAACGCCGGCCACGAGAAGCTCCGCATCGACGTCACCTGCGCCGCGAGCGACACCGACCACGCGCAGGCCATCGTCGACCAGCTCGACGCCATCGAGGGCGTGCTCATCCACAAGGTCTCCGACCGCACGTTCCTCATGCACCTCGGCGGCAAGATCGAGATGAAGTCGAAGGTGCCGCTGCGCACCCGTGACGAGCTGTCGATGGCCTACACCCCCGGCGTGGCCCGGGTGTCCATGGCGATCGCACGCAACCCCGAGGACGCGCGCCGCCTGACCATCAAGCGCAACAGCGTGGCCGTGGTGACCGACGGCTCGGCCGTCCTCGGGCTCGGCAACATCGGCCCGGCCGCCGCGCTGCCGGTCATGGAGGGCAAGGCGGCCCTGTTCAAACGCTTCGCGGGCATCGACGCCTGGCCGATCTGCCTCGACACGCAGGACGTCGACGAGATCGTCCGCACGGTGCAGATCATCGCGCCGGGCTTCGGCGGCATCAACCTCGAGGACATCTCCGCCCCCCGCTGCTTCGAGGTGGAGCGGCGGCTGCGCGAGCTGCTGGACATCCCGGTCTTCCACGACGACCAGCACGGCACGGCGATCTGCGTGCTGGCGGCGCTCACCAACGCGCTGCGCGTCGTCGGCAAGCGCCTGGAGGACGTGCGCATCGCGATGGCGGGCGCGGGCGCGGCCGGCACCGCCGTACTGCGGCTGCTGCTGGCGGCCGGGGCGCGCAACGTCATCGTCTGCGACTACCTGGGCGCCGTCCACAAGGGCCGCCAGGACCTCGACGACTCGCTGCGGTGGATCGCCGAGCACACCAACGCCGAGGGCTACTCCGGCGACCTGCGCGGCGCGGTCAAGGGCGCCGACGTCTTCGTGGGCGTGTCGGCGCCGGGCATCCTGACCGGCGACGACATCGCCACCATGGCCGACGACGCCGTGGTGTTCGCGCTGGCCAACCCAGAGCCGGAGGTCTCGCCCGACGACGCCCGCGAGCACGCCGCCGTCGTGGCCACCGGCCGGTCCGACTTCCCCAACCAGATCAACAACGTGCTGGCGTTCCCGGGCGTCTTCCGCGGGCTGCTCGACGCGCAGGCCGGCGGGGTGACCGAGGAGATGCTGCTGGCCGCCGCGCACGCGCTGGCCGCCGTCGTCACGCCGGAGGAGCTGGGCCCCAACTACATCATCCCGAGCGTCTTCCATCCGGACGTCTCGACCGTCGTCGCCGCCGCCGTGCGTGAGGCGGCCGGGGGGAAGGCGCGGGGCTTCACCGAGGCGTAGCCGCCGATGGCCCCGCGCCGGTCTGGCCGCCGCGAGGCTGGTCGCCGCCGCGTGCGGCCGCACGGCCGTGACCGATGACATGAGTGGAGGAACGATGGTCACTCTCGCCGTCGTCGGCGCGGGCTCGCGGGGGACCTCCTACACCCGCCACGCCGTCGGCACCGGCCAGGCGCGCGTCGTCGCGGTGGCCGATCCGCTGGCCGGCCGGCGGGCGCGGTTCGCCGGGGCGGCGCAGTACGCCGACTGGCGCGAGCTGGCCGCGCTGCCCCGGCAGGCCGACGCGGTGATCATCGCCACCCAGGACGCCCAGCACGCCGAGCCCGCCGTGCGCTTCGCCGAGCTGGGCTACGACATCCTGCTCGAGAAGCCGATGGCGGTCACCGAGGCGGACTGCCGCGCGATCGTCGAGGCGGCGGAACGGCACGGCGTGATCTTCGCGGTCTGCTACGTGCTGCGCTACACGCCCTACACCAGGAAGCTGCGGGAGCTGCTGCCCCGGATCGGGGAGGTCGTCAGCGTCCAGCACCTGGAGCCGGTCGGCTGGTGGCACCACGCCCACTCCTACGTGCGCGGCAACTGGCGCAGGGCCGACGAGTCGACGTTCATGCTGCTGGCCAAGTCGGGGCACGACCTGGACTGGCTGGTGCACGTCACGGGCAGGCGCGTGCGGCGCGTGTCCTCCTTCGGCGGCCTGCACCACTTCCGCCGCGAGAACCGGCCCGCCGGCGCGGCCGACCGGTGCCTGGACTGCGCGGCGGAGCCGGGCTGCCCGTACTCGGCCAGGCGCATCTACCTGCCGCTCGCCGGCCAGGACCGCTGGCCGCTGTCGGTCGTCACCGACGACGTCTCCGAGCAGGGGGTCCTGGAGGCCCTGCGCACCGGCCCGTACGGCAGGTGCGTCTACGCCTGCGACAACGACGTGGTCGACCACCAGGTGGTGAACCTGGAGTTCGAGGGCGGGCTCACCGCCTCCTTCACGATGACCGCGTTCACCCCGGCCGCGCACCGCCAGACCCGGATCTTCGGCACCCACGGCTCGATCGAGGGCGACGGCGAGCGGCTGACCCTGACCGACTTCCGCACCGGCCGCGCCGAGACGGTCGACACCCGGCCGCAGGGCGACGCCACCGCCGCGGGCGGCCACGGCGGCGGCGACGAGGGGCTGGTCGACGCCTTCCTGGCCGCGGTGCGCACCCGCGACGCCTCCCACGTGCTGTCCTCGCCCCGCGAGAGCCTGCACAGCCACACCGTCGCCTGGGCCGCCGAGCGCTCACGGCTCGACGGGACCGTCGAGGCCGTCCCCGCGGAGTGACCGGCGCCGTGCGGTCCCCATGGGGTTGCGGAAAGTAACATCTCCCACCAGGCGGCGCGGGAGCCTCCCGCCACCCCTCATCATGGAGATATGGCGGAGGCGATCCACGTCGGCGGGCTTCTGGTGGCGACGCCGCTGCTCGACGACCCCAACTTCCGGCGTAGCGTCGTGCTGATCCTGGAGCACGACAGGGACGGCGGCACTCTGGGCGTGGTGCTCAACCGGCCGAGCCAGATCTCCGTCACGCAGGTGCTGCCGGTCTGGGACTCGCTGGTGACCGGCCCACCGGTGCTGTTCGAGGGCGGGCCCGTCCAGACCGACAGCGCGCTGGCCCTGGCGGCGGTGCCGAGCGGCCAGGAGCCGCTGGGCTGGCGCAGGCTGCACGCGGCCAGCCCGTCGGTCGCGCGGCTGGGGACGGTCGACCTCGACGCGCCGCCGGAGATCCTCAAGGGCGAGATCGCGCAGATGCGGATCTTCGCCGGTTACTCGGGCTGGACGTCGGGCCAGCTGGAGAGCGAGATCGCCGAAGGCGCCTGGTACCTCGTCGACTCCGAGATCGGCGACACCTTCGCGGCCGACCCCGCCTCGCTGTGGCGCCGGGTGCTGCGCCGCCAGCGCGGGGAGCTGGCCTTCGTGGCGACCTGCCCGGACGATCCCACGATGAACTAGGGCGAACTAGGGCCGGTCCCAGCCCGGCACGAAGACGCGCTCGGCGAGGTCGACGGTCTCCCGCAGGCGTGCCGCGAGATCGGACACACCGGTGACCTCGGGGCGCGGGCACTCGAACCCCACCCGCGTGATCGACATGGCGAATGCGACGACGAGGTAGGGCAGCCGGCTCTCGTCTGGGTCCAGTCCGGTACGGCGGGCGACCGCGTCGACCAGCCGCAGCTCGGTCTCGGCGGCCCGGCCGACGGCCTTGCCGATCAGGGTGGGGTTGGCCTCGTACACCTTGCGCATCTTGAGGAAGCGCTCCGCGTCCTCGGGCGTGAGCTCCTGGATGTCGTCGGCCACCGCGCGCAGGGCGTGGAGCAGCGAGGTGAACGGCGGCTCGTCGGCGGGGCGGCTGTCCAGCGCCTCCCGCATGACGGCCTCGCCGTAGTCGTGGTACCACAGCGCCAGGTGTTCCTTGCCGGAGAAGTAGCGGAAGAAGGTGCGCGGGGAGACTTCGGCGGCCCCTGCGATCTGCTCCACGGTGGTGGCGTCGTATCCTTGTTCGAGGAACAGATCGAGCGCCGCGTCGAGGATCGCGAGGCGCGTCTTCTCCTTCTTGCGTTCACGCAGACCCATGGCCGTCATCTCCTGGACACTTTCGTGTCATAGTGTGCCATAAGTCATCATCCGCCTTCTGAAATTGGTTTGTCATCTGTCACTCCCTGCCATAAATTACCTGATGCTCTGTAGTGACGAATGCCCTCGAAGGGGGCGAAGGGGGACTCATGGCTGACGTCAAGACTGTGGCGCCACCGTCGGCGCCACTCCCGCGGGGGGCGAAGGGGCACCCTTGGCTCACCTTGCTGGCGGTCTCGCTCGGCGTGATCATGGTCATGCTCGACGGCACCGTCGTGGGCATCGCCAACCCGGTCATCGGCCAGGACCTCGGCGCCTCGTTGGCCGACCTGCAGTGGGTGACCAGCGGATACCTGCTCGCCCTGGCCGTCTTCCTCATCACGGCCGGCAAGCTGGGCGACCTGTTCGGGCACAAGAGGGTGTTCCTCATCGGCGTCGCCGGGTTCGCGCTCACCTCGCTCGCGATCGCCTTCAGCGAGCCCATCGGCGAGACCCTGGGCATCTCGCCCGTCGGCACCCTGATCGGCATGCGCGTGCTGCAGGGCCTGTTCGGCGCGTTGCTCAACCCGGCCGCGCTGGCGCTGCTCCGCAACGCCTTCCCGGGTGAGAAGCTCAACGCCGCGATGGGCGCGTGGGGTGCGATCATCGGCCTGTCCAGCGCCGCGGGCCCGATCGTGGGCGGCCTCCTCGTGGAGAACGTCAGCTGGCAGTCGGTGTTCTTCATCAACGTCCCGGTCGGCGCCGTCGCGCTGGCCATGGGGCTGTGGATCATCATGGAGAGCAAGGCGCAGACCCTCTCCCGCATCGACTGGCTGGGCGTCCTGCTGCTGTCCGTGGCCATGTTCTCGCTGGTGTGGGCCATCATCAAGGCTCCCGACTGGGGCTGGGGCGACAGCCGTACCCTCGGCTTCCTCGCGGTGACGGTCGTGGTCGGCGCGCTGTTCGTGCTGTGGCAGAGCAAGGCGCGCGAGCCGCTGATCCCGCTGTCGCTGTTCCGCAACCTGTCGGTCTCCATCGGCATCCTGCTGATGATGCTGGTCGCCTTCGCCATGTTCGGCGCGATGTTCTTCCTGGGCTTCTACTTCCAGGGCGTCCACGGGCTCTCGCCGCTGGACGCGGGCCTGCGCATGCTGCCCATGAGCGCCGGCATGATCATCGCCTCGCCGCTGGCGGGCATGGCGATCGGCAAGCTCGGGCCCAAGGTCACGATCTCGGGCGGCATGCTGATCACGGCCGTGTCGATGTTCCTCATGTCGCGCATCGGCGTGGAGGCCTCCTTCTTCGAAACCGGCCTGCCGTTCCTGCTGCTGGCCTTCGGCCTGTCGCCGGTGTTCGTGGGGGCCACGGAGATCATCGTGGGCAACTCGCCCATGGAGCTGGCGGGCGTCGCGGGCGGCGTGCAGCAGTCGGCCATGCAGGTCGGCGGCGCGATGGGCACGGCCATCCTGGGCGCGGTGATGGCGGCGGAGATCTCCGGCACGCTCCCAGGCCACCTCGGGCCGGTCGCGAAGGCCATGCCGCCGCAGGCGATCGAGGGGCTGGAGAAGGCCGCGGCCTTCGGGACCGTGCCCGCCGAGGCGCTCAAGACGGTGCCCGAGCAGGTGCAGCAGGTGATCGTCACGGCCGTGCACCACTCGTTCCTGGACGGCATGCACCTGGCGTTCCTCATCTCCACGATCGTGGCGGTGGGGACGGCGTTGCTGGCGCTGCTGGTCAAGAGCGGGCGCAAGACGGAGGGCGCGCCCGTTCACCTGGGGTGATCTTTCGGGACATTCCATGAAGTGCGGCTTCGCCTCGGATGGCGGGGCCGCACTCGGCTTTCCACGTGACCGGAGGAGCCCCTACGCGGGGGTGATGACGAGCCTGACCTTTCCGCTGGAAGCGGTCGGCACCGTGAGCACGCGCCGCCCGGCGTCCCACGACGCCGGGCCCGTCGAAGCCCTGCCGCCGCGCGGGAAGTCGTCCGCCGGCAGGTACACCTCCGTCGGCCCGCTGCCGTTGGCCTCGAACTCCACGGTCAGCGCCCTGGCCGCCGGATCCCAGTCCACGCGCGTGGGCACGCCCCCGATCGCCCTGGGGTACGGCCTGGCCATGACCCCCACCAGCGGCCCGGCCGTACCTGACTCCGAGTAGGGCCCCCAGCTCCCCGGGTCGCGCGACCAGTACGCCCGGCCGATGCCCATCTCATCGGTGAGGTCCAGGATGCGCTCCACCACCTCAGATGCGCCCGGCCGGGTCATGTCCAGCCCGAACTCCCCCAGCACGACCGGCGCGTCCATCCGCTCGGCCAGGCGGAGCACGTTGTCGCGCCACCACCCCAGCGTGCGGTCGGTCCACTCCCGCGCCTCGCCCTCGTACCCGCCGCCCAGGTCCAGCGGCAGCGGGTAGACGTGCGGCGCGAGGGCGATCCGGCGGCTCGGGTCCTCGATCGGCGGCAGCGCGGACGGCAAGCCCCAGTTGACGCCGACGGCCTGCGGCTCCAGGAAGATCCAGCCGTCGCGGTCGACGGACCTGATCTGCGCGACGCACCTGCGGTACAGCTCGGCCAGCGGCCCGCTCTCGAAGGCCGCGCCCTGGACCGAGCCGCCCCACGGCTCGTTCATGAGGTCGTAGCCGATCACGGCGGGCTCGTCCTTGAAGCGCGCCGCGACCGCCTTCCACGCCGCCGCGTAGTGGTCCATCAGCTCGGGATGCTCCCCGGTGGTGTTCCAGAAGTGGTCGAAGGCGCGGATGACGCCGGGTTCGAGGTAGTACAGCTCCCAGGTCCAGTGGTCCGTGGCGACGGGCAGGCCGTCGAGGTGGGTCGCCCACGCGGGGGCGCCGTTTCCGGCCTGGCCGGTCGGGGTGATGTGGTTGCCCCACAGGTCCTGGTGCATGTCGAGCAGCACGTGGTAGCCGCGCTTGGCGTACCACCGGACCCGCTCGGCCACCTTGTCCAGATATTTCGTGTCATAGACGCCGGGTGAGGGCTCGACCGCGCGCCACTGGAGGAGGAAGCGGACGAAGTTCGTGCCCATGTCCCGGTACTCGCGCTCGACGTCCGCCTCGGTGAGCTCCGGCAGCCCGTCCGGCGTGCCCTTGGCGCTGCTCGCCGTGTTGAACCCGTGCAGCACCAGGGTGCGCCCCCGCTCGTCGGTGAGGAAGTGCCCCACCCGCTCGGGCGCGCTCCTGGTGGCCGAGGCGACGCCCCCGGCCAGCACGGCCGTCACCGTCACCGCCGCCACGACGAGCCGGAAACCGGGCCGGAAACCGAGCCGGGAACCGGGCAGGGAACTGGGCCGGGAACGCTGCATGAGGGACTCTTCCGCCGGAGCTGCCGTCGGCGGTAGCCTGCCGAACATGAGCCTTGTTCGCAATAGCTCGCTGCGAGTCAGCCTCCCGGGAATGGTCGCCGCCGCGATGTGCCTGGCGTCCGGCCTGGCCGGGACCGCGCCGGCGACCAGGCTCGGCTGGCTGGCCGTCCCGTCCGCGCTCGGCGTGCCGTACGGCCTGCCGGGGCTGCGGCTGCTCCCGGTCGGCGAGACGACCTGGCTCATGGCGCTCACCGACCTGGCCGCGGCCGTGCTGCTCGTCGCCGTGGTGTGGCGTTCGCGGCGCGGCTTGTGGGGGACGTGGGGCGCCTTCGTGCTGGGCGCGACGCTGGCCGGCCTGCTGCGGGCCGTCGTGACCGCGCAGGTGCTGCACGCCGGGCTCGGCGCCTACGCCGGGCTGCTGGCGGCCGGGGCCGTCGCGGGGGCGCTGTGGGGGCTGGCGCTCGGCTGGCTCGCGGGGCTGGCGGCCCTGCGACGGGCATAAACTCGACAGGGTGAGCACGAAGATCCTTCCAGAGCAGGAAACCACGCCGCGGACCTCGCACGGTGATGGCGACCACGAACGCTTCGCCCACTACGCGGACCGCAACAAGATCACCGAGGCCATGGTGACCGGCACCCCGATCCGCGCCCTGTGCGGGAAGGTGTGGGTGCCCAGCCGGGACCCGAAGAAGTACCCGGTCTGCCCGGAGTGCAAGGAGATCTACGACGGCCTGCCCAAGGGCGGCGGCGACGACCAAAACCAGTGAGTGTTGATCGCGGCTGATCGGCGCCGGTGCGGCTAGCGTCTTGAGCATCCAGCTCATGCCGTAACGGGGGGACCGCATGGCTCGGCGCCTGACCGCCGCTTCCTTGGCGTGCCTGCTCGCGGCCTGCCCGGCCGTAGCCGACCGATCCGCCGCACCGGTCGCGCCCACGGGAGGCGCCGTGGTGGCGGCACAAGCCGTACCTGCGGCGCAAGCCGTACCCGGGGAATGCGGCGGGGCGCCCGCGCGGGCCGGCCGGCCGCCCGCCGACCCGCACGGACCGGAGCCGGGCCAGGTCGGCAGGGCGCTGCGCGAGCTGCGCGAGCGCCTGGACACGCTCGCCGCGCCCGTGCCCGACACCGTCGTCGTGCCGACATGGGTACACGTGCTCACCGACGGCCGCCGCCCGCCGGAGGCGGCCGTCCGGAGCCAGATCGCCACCCTCAACGCCGCGTACGGCGGAGCACACGGCGGCGTGGCCACCGGTGTGCGCTTCGACCTGAAGGGCGTCACGGTCACGCGCAACGCCGAGTGGTTCGCCCACCCGGTGACCCACGAGACCGCGATGAAGGCCGCCCTGCGCAAGGGCGGCCCGGAGACCCTCAACCTCTACATCGCCCAGCTGGGCCAGCTGGTGCTGGGCTATTCCACCTACCCCTTCTGGTACGACAGGGATCCCACGCTGGACGGCGTGCTCCTCGACTGGCGCACGCTGCCGGGCGGCTCGCTGCGCAACTTCAACCGCGGCTTCACCGGCGTCCACGAGATCGGCCACTGGCTTGGCCTGTTCCACACCTTCGACAACGGCTGCCAGGAGCCGGGCGACGGGATCGACGACACCCCGCCGCAGGCCACGCCGAGCGGCGGCTGCCCGCGGGGCAAGGACAGCTGCCCGGGGGCGGGGCCCGACGCGATCCACAACTTCATGGACTACACCTACGACGCCTGCATGCGGGAGTTCACCGCCGGGCAGGGGGTGCGGATGCGCGAGATGTGGGTGGCCTACCGGGGTTCGGGGACTGCCGGTGCCGCTCGTTAAGCTGCTGGCGTGACAGCACCGAAGACTCTCGACGCTTCTTATCAACCGCCCCGCATCTTCGGTGCCCGCTATCGCTCGGCGACGCTCGGCATCCTCCTGGTGATGACGCTGGTGGCGTTCGAGGGCATGTCGGTCGGCGTCGTCATGCCGGTGGTCTCACAGGAACTGCGGGCGCTCAACCTCTACGGCATCAGCTTCTCCGCCTTCCTGATCGCGAGCCTGTTCGCCAACGTGGTGGCCGGGCTGTGGTCCGACCGGCGCGGCCACAGGGCGCCGTTCCTGGTCGGCGTCGTGCTCTTCGTGCTCGGCATGGCGCTGGCGGGGGCCGCCCGGGCGATCGAGGTGTTCGTCGCGGCTCGGGCCCTGCAGGGCCTGGGCGCGGGCGTGACGTTCGTGGCGATCCTCGTCATGATCGCCCGGACCTATCCTCCCGACGCCCGCCCGAAGATCTTCGCCGCGCTGTCGGCCGCCTGGGTGGTGCCCGCGATGGTCGGGCCGTCGGTGGCGGGCCTCGTCGCCGACCGGCTGAGCTGGCGCGGGGTGTTCCTCGGCATCATCCCGCTCGTGCTGCCCGCCCTGATCATGCTCAGGCCCGCGCTGCGCCACAGCGGCGGGGCGGAGGCCGAGCCGGCCACGGGGCCGCGCTCGCGCCCGCTGCCCATGGCGCTGGCGGCCGCCGCCACCGCCGCGGGCGCGGGGCTGGTCCTCTACGGCATCGAGGAGCTGCGGACCGCGCCCGTCATCGGCGGCGTGGCGAGCGCGGCCGGGCTGGCGCTGCTGGGCCTGGGCCTGCCCCGGCTGCTGCCGCCGGGCGCGCTGCGCTTCCGCAGGGGCCTGCCGACCACGATCATGATGCGCGGCGTGCTGTCGGCCGGGTTCTTCGGCGTCAACGCCTTCATCCCGCTGGCGCTGCAGGAGGTCAAGGACTTCTCGCCGGCCGCGGCGGGCCTCGCGCTCACCACCGGCGCGCTGGGCTGGTCGACGGGCTCGTTCCTGCAGAGCAGGAGGACCGCCGAGCCACACGCCAGGATCAGGCTCGGCGCCCTGTGCGTGACGACCGGCTCGCTCGTCACGCTGCTGGCCGTCCTGCCGGGGGTGACCGGCTGGGTGGCCGTGCCCGCGTGGATCGTGGCCGGGTTCGGCATGGGCCTGGGGATGACCACGGTCAGCGTCACGACCATGAAGCAGTCCCCGGCCAACGAGCAGGGCGCCAACTCCGCCGCGCTGGCCGTGACCGACATGCTCGGCTCGGCGCTGAGCATCGGCGCCGGTGGGGCCCTGGTCAACGTGATCGGCCACCGGCCCGAGCAGATCGCCACCGGGTTCATCGTCATCGTGTGCCTCATGGCGGCGGTCGGGCTGACCGGCACGATCCTCGCCGGACGGGTCAGAGACTGACGCATCGCGGCTCATTGGCCACGGCCGCACCAGCGATCACGGTTCTCCTGACCGGCCGCCGCCCGGGTGGTACCAATGAGGGGCGTGCCATCCCCCTGCCGCTGAGGAGAGGCCATGGAGGACGATCGGCGGGTCTGGCCGCCCGGCGGGCGCGTCCCCCGCGACGACGGGCCTGAGGAGGACGACGAACCGTGGAACCCGCGGCTGCACCGCACCGCAGGCCGCCGGATCGACCCCCAGGAGGACTCGTGGGCCGCTCTGCCGCCCTCCGCGCGGATCTACGGCACGCCCACCGCGCCGGGCCGGTCGCGGCGCGGTCGCAGGAGCGGACGGCGGGCGCTGTGGGCGCTGCTCGCCCTGGTCGCGGGGGCGGGGGTGGTCGCGGCGGTCGCGGCCGCCGTCCTGAGGCTGGCCGAGCCGGTACGGCAGGACGCCACCCTCACCGATGCGGCCACCGGGGTGACGGTCCGGCTGCCGCCCGGCTGGCGGGAGCTGGCCGTGCCGCCGGTCACGGGCTTCACCTCCGCGGCGCGCGACGACGCGGGCGCGCTGCTCATGGTACGGCCCGCCGTGGGCGCCGATCCGGCGTCGGCCGCCTCGCAGTACGCCTCGCTGATGCTGCAGGGCGACCGGGTCAGCGTCGTGACGGACACCCCCGCGACGCGGGCGGTCCGCGCCGAGTACACCGACGTGGTCAACCGCCCGGCCTACCTGCGTGTGACTCTTCTCACTCGGCCGCGGGGCGCCGTGCTGCTGGTCGGGCTGCTCCAACCCGACGAACCCGCACGCCGGGCGGCCCTCGACGCGCTCATGGACGGCATCCGGCCGGGCCCTTAGCACGCGACCGCGGACTTGGCGAGGACCGCGCTCGCCCGGCACGTCTTGTCGGTGTCGCAGATTACTCTTGGGTCACTGTGAGAGAGCGAAGCACACCAAGCCCAGAGGTGATGCGGTGAGCACCTTCGCCGCGTCGCACTTGTCGCCTTCCTATCCCGACCGGGCCGCCTGGGGCACCGCTCCCAAGCTGAGGGCCTGGCAGCAGGAGGCCTTCGACCTCTACTTCCGCCGGCAGCCGCGCGACTTCCTCACCGTGGCCACCCCCGGCGCGGGCAAGACCACCTACGCTCTACGCATCGCCAGCGAGCTGCTCCACCAGGGCGTCGTCCGGGCGGTGACGATCGTCACGCCCACAGAGCACCTCAAGCGCCAGTGGGCCGACGCCGCCGGCCGGGTCGGCATCCCCATCGACCCCGAGTTCAAGAACAGCCAGGGCGCCACCTCCCGCGACTACATCGGCGTGGCCGTCACCTACGCCCAGGTCGCCATGCACCCCGCCCTCCACCGCGCCCGCACCGAGGCGCGCAAGACGCTGGTCATCTTCGACGAGGTGCACCACGCGGGCGACTCCAAGTCCTGGGGCGACGGCATCCGCGAGGCGTTCGAGCCCGCCGCCCGCCGCCTGCAGCTCACCGGCACGCCGTTCCGCTCCGACGACAGCCCCATCCCGTTCGTCCGCTACGAGGACGACGAGGAGGGCTTCAAGCGCAGCCGCGCCGACTACTCCTACGGCTACGGCCCGGCCCTCGCCGACGGCGTCGTCCGTCCCGTCATCTTCCTGGCCTACTCCGGCGAGATGAAGTGGCGCACCCGCGCCGGTGACGAGATCGCCGCGACGCTCGGCACGCCGCTCACCAAAGACCAGCTCTCCCAGGCCTGGCGCGCCGCCCTCGACCCCAAGGGCGACTGGATCCGCCAGGTCATGCACGCCGCCGACCGCCGGCTGACAGAGGTACGGCGGGGCGTGCCCGACGCGGGCGGGCTCGTCATCGCCACCGACCACGAGGCGGCCCGGGCCTACGCCAGGCACCTGCGCGCCATCACCGGCGAGAGCGCCACCGTCGTGCTCTCCGACGATCCGGGCGCGTCCAAGAAGATCAAGCAGTTCGCGGCGTCGAACGACCGCTGGCTGGTGGCGGTGCGCATGGTGTCGGAGGGCGTCGACATCCCCCGCCTGTGCGTGGGCGTCTATGCCACCTCGACCCAGACGCCGCTGTTCTTCGCCCAGGCCGTGGGCCGCTTCGTCCGCGCCCGGCGGCGCGGCGAGACGGCCTCGGTGTTCCTGCCGTCGGTGCCCGCGCTGCTGGGCCTGGCGGGGGAGATGGAGACCGAGCGCGACCACGTACTCAACAGGCGCCCGCCGGAGGACAGCCTCGACGACTCGCTGCTGGAGGACGCCAACCGCCGCAAGGACAACCCCGACGTCGTCGGCGACGAGCTGCCGTTCGAGACGATGGAGACCTCGGCCACCTTCGACCGGGTGCTGTTCGACGGCGGCGAGTTCGGCACCGGCGCCGAGGTGGGCTCGGCCGAGGAGGAGGACTTCATCGGGCTGCCCGGGCTGCTCGAACCCGACCAGGTCGCCACGCTGCTGCGCAAGCGGCAGGCCGAGCAGCAGGCGGCCAAGCGCAGGAAGCCGGCCGCCGCCGAGCCCGCCGCGCTCGCGCCGCACGAGCAGCTGGCCGAGCTGCGGCGGGAGCTCAACGGCCTGGTGGGCGCCTGGAACCACCGCACCGGCCAGCCCCACGGCGTCATCCACGCCGAGCTGCGCCGGCTCTGCGGCGGGCCGCCCATCGCCCAGGCGACCGCCGAACAGGTCAAAGACCGGATCGCGATGATCCGCAAGTGGGCCACGCAGCGGTCCCGCTGACCCGCCTGGGTCAGTGGCGGCGGGTCGGTGGTAGCAGGTCAGTGGCGGACCGGGGTCCGGGTGACGGGGATGCGGTGCCCGGTGCGCCCGTCGACCGCGAGCAGGCGGCGCGGGTGCGCCAGGTGGACCGGCACCCGGAGCGAGGCGACGCCGTTCGTCACGCGCACCGGCACGGTCCTCGCGCCGGCGGGATGGCTGCCCTCATGGACCCAGACGCGCAGCTGCCGCCCGTCGCGGCGGAGCAGCACGGCGGCCGTGTCGCACTCGCCGGACACGGCGTTCCAGGAGAGCGTCAGCCCGGTGGTCGTCAGGGCGGCCCGGCGCAGCGCCGGGATCCGTTCGGCGCAGTCGGCCGTCGCCGGGTGCTGGGCGACCGGCTGGGCGGCGGGCTCGTGGTGCCGGGCGTGGACAACGGTGCAGATCTCGAGGAGGGCCAGGGTCAGCACGGCGCCGATGCGGGCCGGGTTGCGCCCGCGGACCAGGACGAACAACGCCAGCGGGCCGAGCAGCAGCCAGGCGACGCCGAGAACGATGGCGAGCATGGGGCGACCTCACAGTGCGGACGGTTACGCTCTGTAGTAGACCATGCCTGTGGCGTCACCGCAGCCTCGACGGCGATGTGTGGCGTGTGCCGGATTCCGCGTGGAGCCGTGGTGTCCTGGCGTCGCGGCGGTGTCCCGGCGGAGTCCGGCAGCGGCCCGGCGGAGTCGTGTCAGCGTCGTGTTCGCGTCCTCAGCGGACGACGGGCGCGCCTCGCAGCGTCGCGCCGGCCGCGTCCAGCTGAGCCATCGCGTGCTCGGTCGTCTCCTTGGCCACCCCGGCCGTCAGGTCGAGGAGCACCCGGGTCGCGAAGCCGTTCTTGACGGCGTCGAGGGCCGTCGCGCGCACGCAGTGGTCGGTCGCGATGCCCACCACGTCCACGGTGCTCACCTTCCGCGCGCGCAGCCAGTCGGCCAGCGACTCGCCGTCGCCCGAGGCGCCCTCGAAGCCGCTGTAGGCCGCCTCGTGGGCGCCCTTGCTGAAGACCTCCTCGACCGCGGACACGTCGAGCGCCGGGTGGAAGTCGGCGCCGGGGGTGCCGACCACGCAGTGCGGGGGCCAGCTGGTGACGTAGTCGGGGTTCTCGGCGAAGTGCGAGCCGGGGTCCACGTGGTAGTCGCGGGTGGCGACCACGTGGCCGTAGGAGTGTTCGGCGAGGTGCCGGGTGATGAGGGCGGCCACCTCCGAGCCACCGGCCACCGGCAGGCTGCCGCCTTCGCAGAAGTCGTTCTGCACGTCGACGATGATCAGTGCGGTGCTCAAGGGCTCTCCTTCGCGGGCCTCTCGCTCACATTCCCGACTCTACGCCTGACCACCCCTCACCGTTGCCGCCGCCTCGCCGCCCTGGACTGTCCCGCCGGTTGTGGGCGGGACCTGGAGGTGGTGGGCTGGGGTGAGGCCCCGCCGTACCTCCTGGGGGAGGGCGGGCGGGGCGTCAGATGAACTCGGTCGGGATGGCCGGGTAGCCGCGGGCGAGGTGGAGGGCGTCGAGAGGGAGGGTGGCGACGGTCGTGCGGTGGCGCTCGCGAGCCGCCTCCAGGGGCTCCCGGCCCACGATCTCGCCGTTCAGCACGAGCGGGTGCAGCAGCGGGACGCCGCCCTCGGGCACCGCGCCCGACGTCGCGATCACCTCGGTCTCGATGTGACCCGAGGAGTCCAGCAGGCGGTACGCCTCCTTGCGCCCGCCCCGCGACGGCTTGCCGACCGAGCGCTTGGCCACGGGCTCCAGCCTGCCCGACGCCGTCTCCCGGGCCACCAGCTTGTAGACCAGCGCCGCGGTGGGCACCCCCGAACCCGTCACGAGCGAGGTCCCGACGCCGTAGCCGTCGACCGGCGCGGCGGCCAGCGCCGCGATCGCGTACTCGTCCAGGTCCGAGGTGACGATGATGCGTGTGTGGAAGGCGCCGAGCGCGTCCAGCTGCTCGCGGACCTCCTGCGCGGCCACCGCCAGGTCGCCCGAGTCGATGCGGACCGCGCCCAGCTTGTTGCCCGCCAGCTCCACAGCGGTGCGTACGGCTTCCGCCACGTCGTAGGTGTCGACGAGGAGCGTGGTCGACGGGCCGAGCGAGTCGATCTGCGCCTGGAAGGCGTCCTTCTCGGAGTCGTGGAGCAACGTGAAGGCGTGCGCCGCCGTTCCCGCCGTGGGCACGCCGTACAGCCTGCCGGCCTGAAGATTGGAGGTGGACGCGAAGCCGGCGACGTAGGCCGCGCGGGCGGCGGCGACCCCGGCCTGCTCGTGCGTGCGGCGGGAGCCCATCTCGATGATGGGCCGCCCGGCGGCCGCGTTGGTCATGCGCGAGGCGGCCGAGGCGATCGCGCAGTCGTGGTTGAGGATCGACAGGATCAGCGTCTCCAGGACGACCGCCTCGGCGAAGGTGCCCTCCACGACGAGGATGGGGGAGGCGGGAAAGTACAGGTCGCCCTCGCGGTAGCCGTACACGTTGCCGGAAAAGCGGTAATCGGCGAGAAACTCCAGAGTCGGCCTGTCAATGATGCCCTTGTCTTCCAGGAAGGTGAGTTCTTCCTCGCCGAAACGGAAGTTCTCCAGCGCGTCCAGGAGGCGTCCGGTGCCGGCGACCACGCCGTAGCGCCGCCCGCCGGGCAGGTGCCGGGCGAAAACCTCGAAAACCGTGCGTCTGTGGGCCGCCCCGCTGCGCAGGCCGGCCTTCACCATCGTCAGCTCATAGTGATCTGTGAGCAAGGCAGTGCTCATGGCCATAGTCACGAGTCGAGACTACGGCCGAGATAGGGCAGACTCGGGGATGTGGGTAGCACCGCTCCAATCGCCGTCGAGCGCCCGTCATCGGACGTCCGGCCCGATCTGCCGTGGGTGACCATCGTCTGGAACGACCCCGTGAACCTGATGTCGTACGTGACCTACGTCTTCCAGACGGTGTTCGGCTACACGAGGGAGAAGGCCGAGAAGCTCATGCTGGACGTGCACCACAAGGGCAAGGCCGTGGTGTCGAGCGGCACACGCGAAGAAATGGAACGTGATGTGCAGATTCTTCACTCCTACGGCCTGTGGGCGACGCTTCAGCAGGACACGGTCCACTGACATGGGCTCGGGCTTCAAGGCACGACGCGGCGGCGGGGTCATCGCGCAGTTCGAGCCCGCCGAGGCCGCCATCCTGCGCTCGCTAGTCACGATGGTGCTGGGGCTGATCGAGCCCGGCCAGGCCAGCGACGACCCGCTCGAGCGCGCCCTGGGCATCGGCTCCAGCGAGGCGCCGAGCGATCCCGTGCTGGCCAGGCTCTTCCCCAGCGCCTACGAGGACGAGGAGGAGGCGGCGGAGTTCCGCCGCTACACCGAGACGTCGCTGCGCGAGGCCAAGCGGGCCGACGCGCAGACGATGCTCGACACGGCCAAGGCCGGCCGCACCGAGCTGACGCCCGAGCAGGCGCAGGCGTGGCTGCGCTCCTTGAACGACGTACGGCTGACGCTGGGCACCAGGCTGGAGGTCACCGAGGAGGTCCACGAGGAGATCGCCACGATGTCGGAGGACGACCCGCGCTATCCGGCGTTCGTGATGTACGACTGGCTGACCTACCTTCAGGACACCCTGGTCCGCGCCCTGTGGTGAGGCTCCGGGTACTCTCGCTTCCATGCTGACGATCTCACGGGATCTGGTGGACAAGATCATCGAGCACGCCCGCAAGGACCACCCCGACGAGGCGTGCGGCGTGATCGCGGGGCGCGACGGCGTGCCCGAGAGGTTCATCCCGATGGAGAACGCCGAGCGCTCGCCCACCTTCTACCGCTTCGACTCGATGGAGCAGTTTCGGGTCTGGCGGGAGATGGACGACCGGGACGAGGAGCCGGTCGTGATCTACCACTCCCACACCGCGACCGAGGCCTACCCCTCGCGCACCGACGTCTCCTACGCCTCCGAGCCGAACGCCCACTACGTGCTGGTCTCCACGCGGGACGAGAACGACGTGGAGTTCCGCTCGTACCGGATCGTGGACGGGGTCGTGACCGAGGAAGAGGTCCGGATCGTTTGACTGTAAACTGTCCGTCATGAGGAGCGCAGCCGTGGTACAAAGCTTCCTCTTCGCGCACACTCCCTCGGTCGTGGTCTACGACTGTCGCTGAGGCCCGCCCTCGCGACATGTCGGTTCGTTTCACGATTTGAGGAGATCATCATGGCCGTTGAAGTCCGTATTCCGACCATCTTGCGCACCTACACCGGCGGGGCGAAGGCCGTCAAGGCCGAGGGCTCCACGCTGGACGAGCTGATCGCCGACCTGGAGGCCCGGCACCCCGGCATCAAGGAGCGCCTCGTCGAAGAGGGCAGCCTGCGCCGCTTCGTCAACGTCTACCTCAACGACGAGGACGTGCGCTTCCTCGGCGGCCTGGAGACCCCGGTGTCCGACGGCGACACCGTGACCGTGCTCCCCGCCGTGGCCGGCGGCGCCCGCTAGCCATGCGCTTCGACTCGCTGATCGACTCGGTCGGTCGCACGCCCCTCGTCGGCCTGCCCAGGCTCTCGCCGTCCCAGAACGTCCGGATCTGGGCCAAGCTGGAGGACCGCAACCCGACCGGGTCGATCAAGGACAGGCCCGCGCTCTGGATGATCGAGCAGGCCGAGAAGGACGGCCTGCTCAGCCCCGGCTGCACCATCCTGGAGCCCACCAGCGGCAACACCGGCATCTCGCTGGCCATGTCGGCCAAGCTCAAGGGCTACCGGCTGATCTGCGTGATGCCGGAGAACACCTCCGAGGAGCGGCGCCAGCTGCTGCGCATGTGGGGCGCGGAGATCATCTCCAGCCCCGCGGCGGGCGGCTCCAACGAGGCCGTGCGGGTGGCCAAGGAGCTGGCCGCGCAGCACCCCGACTGGGTGATGCTCTACCAGTACGGCAACCCGGCCAACTGGCGCTCCCACTACGAGACCACCGGTCCGGAGATCCTCGAGGACCTGCCCACCGTGACCCACTTCGTCGCGGGGCTCGGCACCACCGGCACGCTCATGGGCGTCGGCCGCTTCCTGCGGGAGCGGGTCCCCGGCGTGCAGATCGTGGCCGCCGAGCCGCGTTACGGCGAGCTGGTGTACGGCCTGCGCAACGTGGACGAGGGCTTCATCCCCGAGCTGTACGACGAGTCGGTGCTGACCACGCGCTTCTCGGTCGGCTCGGCGGATGCGCTGCGCCGTACCAGAGAGCTGCTGGCCGCCGAGGGCATCTTCGCCGGGATCTCGACGGGCGCGGCGTTGCACGCGGCGCTGGGCGTGGCGGCCAAGGCCGTCAAGGCTGGGCAGCGGGCCGACGTGGTGTTCGTCGTGGCCGACGGCGGGTGGAAGTACCTGTCGACCGGCGCCTACGAGGGCACCCTGGACGAGGCCGAGGAGCGCCTGGAGGGCCAGCTCTGGGCCTGAGCCGCCCACGGGCTCACAGGACGATCTCGTGGGCGATCCCGTCGAGGATGAGGTTCTGGGCCTCCTCCCGGTACGGCGGGCGGCGGCCGGGCGGCGGGACCAGCGCGACCCGGTCCGGCGACTCCTGGCGGACGGCCACCGCGGCCAGGTCCACCTCGACGTCGGGCGTCCGGTAGGCGCCGGTCAGGCAGGCGCCCAGGGTCTCGGCCAGGACGTCGCCGGGCGCGCCCGGCGGCTTGGTGACCACGGCGCGGCCGTCGCGGTGGAGCTCGACGACGCGCGGCTCGCGGCTCTCGGCCAGCACCAGCCCGGCTACCGCGGCGCCGGCCAGCGCCCGCAGGTCCGAGCGGGTCCACCCGTGGTGCCACATGCCCGCGGCCAGGGGCGCCGCCTCATCGACGGGTCCGGTGACGACGACGTCGACGCCGCGGTGCAGGGCGATCGCCAGGGTGCGGGCGCGGGCGGGGCCGTCCAGCACGTAGGCGGCGCGCCCGCCGAGCTGCTTGACGATCTCCGCGCACCGGGCCCGCGGCGTCCCGGCGGCGTCGACGAGCAGGCGCACCCGTTCGGCCAGGCACGCGACCAGGATCTCCACCGAGAGCACCGACCACTCGGCGGCGAGCACGTCGACCGGGGCGAACCCGTTCCACCCCTTGAAGTACCCGATCCTCACCATTGCGCCCGGCCTTTCCCGTCCCGCAGCGACCACACCAAGTTGTGATCGGTTACAGACAGTCATAAACCTGAGGCTTGACCGAAACGAGGGCGGCCGCCCCCTGGACGGGGACGGCCGCCTGCCCGCTCTCCACGCCGTCCGGGTGAACGGCGCCGTCAGGACAACGGTCTTGTCAGTTGAACAGCACCCGCAGCGAGAAGGACGCCTCCCCGGCCGTCTGGGTGCCGCTGAGGCCGACCGCGCGCAGCACCTGGACGTTGGCCTTCTCGTCGCCCTGCATGTTCGGCAGGTAGAACTTCTCGATCTTGTCGAGGTCGACGAAGAGCGCGAAGTTGGCGTTGCCCGCGTCCGGGATCGCCGTGGTGAAGGTCTCGCTGTCGCCCAGCGCGCCCTCCTCGTTGAGCTTCTTGGCGTAGTCCTCGCTCGTGGCGAGCGTCAGCACGCCGTCGCCCGGCACCTTGGCGATCTGCGGGGCCGGCTGGCCGCTGCTGGAGAAGGACTGCATGATCTTGTCGATCAGCGCCTGCGCCTTGGCCGGGTCGGTCTGCAGCTTCACGCCGATCTTGGGCTGGTCGCCGTCGAGGCCCTCGGAGTCGACCGCGAGGGTCAGGTTCTTGCCGAGCAGGGTGGCCAGGTCGCCGGGGATGGCGATACCGGCCTGCTGCTTCATCTGCTCGACGAACTGCTGCACCTCGGGACCGCCCATGCCCATGGACTTCTCCAGGTCGGCCCAGGCCTTGGTGATCGCCTGGTCGAGGCCGGAGATCGACAGCGCCCCCGCCGTGCTGGCGGGCAGCTTGGACAGGTCGGCGCCGGCCAGCTCGCCCTCGGTCAGCTGCTCGGCGCCGCGCAGGCGGCCGGTCAGCTCGGCGAAGGCGGAGTCGAAGCGCAGGGCGCCGACGAACCGGGCGTTCTTGATCTTGTCGATCTGGGCCTGCTGCTCGGGCGTCAGCTGGTCCTTGGCCATCGACACGATCTTGCCCAGGTCGGCCCAGAAGGACATGATCCCCTCGCCGTCGAGGCTGGCGAAGTCCTCGCCGAACGCGGCGTTCTCGGCCAGGGTGGGGCCGGTGGCGTACTTGGCGGCGTTCTCGGAGGTGTCGCTCAGGATGGCGTAGCCGTCGCGGAAGGCCAGGCCGTACTTCTCCTCCTTCATCAGCTTGGCGATGCCGGCCTTGGCCTGCTCCTCGTCCTTGACCTCGACCGCCACCGCGAAGCCGGGCTGGTCGGGGGTGGCGCCGGGGATGACCGCCATGCCGAGCCGGTCGCCGAGCCACGGCTCGACGTCCTTGGCGTAGTCGACGTCCTTGAGGTCCTCCGACTCCGCCTTCATGGCGTCGAACAGCGACTTGCGCGGGTCCTCGCCGACCTTGCCCTTGGTGACGGTGAACTTGTTGCTCAGCGCCAGCAGGGCGGCCTTCTGCCCGGCGTCGGGGTTGAGGTCCAGGCGCAGGTAGCCGACCGTGTTGCCGGGCAGGACCTCGTGCGGCTGGGTGCCGGTGCCGAGCACGCCGCTGGCCACCAGCGCGTAGGCGCCGCCGCCGAACAGCACCACGGCCAGCGCCGCGGCGATCGCGATGATCCAGCCCTTGCCGCCCTTCCTGCCGGGAGGCGCGGCGGGCGCGCCGAAGTCGACCGGCTCCTGCTGCCAGCCCTGCTGCTGTTGCTGGTAACCCTGCTGGTAGCCCTGCTGCTGGTAGCCCTGCTGGCCGTACTGACCGGCCTGGTCGTACTGCGGCTGCCCGTATTGCGGTTGCTGGCCGTACTGCGGTTGCTGGCCGTAGCCGGGCTGCTGGCCGTACTGCGGCTGCTGCCCATAGCCGGGCTGCTGCCCGTAGTCAGGCTGCTGGCCGTACTGCGGCTGGCCGTAGGGTCCGGATTGTGGCTGGGAGGGGTACGGCTGGCCGCCCTGGAGTGGCATCGTCGGAGGGTTCTCGGGCTGCTGCCCCTCGTTCCAGCGGTAACGCACGGTGGGGTCCTGGCCGCCTTGAGCGCCGCCAGGGGGGTAATTCGCAGACATCACTCAACTCACAATGTGGACTTTTAGACCACACAGAAGCTATCTGATGTTGCTTTACTCAGGCTTGCAACCGGCTAGACACGAGGCAATTGCTTGCGCGCGGCCTTGAGGTGGACCTCGCCCGAGCCGTAGTCCTCCACGCTCTCCCAGGGCACGAAGGTGCAGCCCGCGGACACCGGCAGGCCCATCACCGTGTGGCAGCGCACGCCGGTGTCCCGGCTCCTGATCACCCGCACGTCCACGACGTGGCCGGCCCAGACCCCGTGCGCGTCCCAGACCGACTGACCTCTGAGCTCGGAAACCCCCGTCGTGATCCAGACTGTGTCACGTTTACGCAGGTAGACAGGTTGATGACCCGATGCCGTAGAGTATGTCTTTACTAGAACATAATTCGGGAGTGCGTGAATGACGAAGTTCGACGAGGCGACGCAGGCGATCAGGGTCGACGAGACCACCTACGACGTGTGCCTCGATCCCGGTTACGCCATCGGCGGGCCGCTCAACGGCGGCTACCTCATGGCCGTGCTGCTGCGGGCGGTCGTGGACGCCTCGCCGCACGAGCACCCGGTGAGCACCACGGTGCAGTTCCTCAAGGCCCCCGCCCCGGGCCCGGCCCGGGTCCACGTGGAGCAGCTCAAAGCCGGCAGGACCGCTGCCTTCACCCGGGCCACCCTGGTCAGGGACGGCGTCGCCCACCTGGAGGCCCTGGTCACCACGGCCACCCTGCCGACCGCCTCCAGCGTGTCGTACTCCGGCCGCCCGCCGCTGGCCATGCCGCCGCTGGAGCGGTGCCGCAGGCTGCCCGACCCCAAGCCGGAGTCGGGCATGACGCTGAACGCCCAGATGGAGCTCTTCTTCGACCCGCCCACCATCGGCTGGCTGACCGGCGAGCCCACCGGGCGGCCGGAGAGCCGCGCGTACTTCCGGATGGCCGAGCCGCAGGACCCCGACCCGTTCGTCCTCGCGCTGGCGGTCGACGCGCTGCCGCCCGTGGTGTTCTCGGCGGGCGCGCGCGGCTGGGCCCCCACGGTCGACCTCACCTGGCACCTGCGCGCCCTGCCCGCGCCCGGCTGGCTCACCCTGTACGGCAGCGGCCGCCTGGTGGCCGACGGGTGGTTCGACGAGGAGGTGGAGGTGTGGGACTCGGAGGGCAAGCTGGTGGCCCAGTCGCGCCAGCTGGCTCGCGTGGGGCGTGGGTGACGCATAGCACTATGAGGATTCTTACGCTGATCGAGGTGCGCGCCTGCCCTACCCTCTGAGCTGTGCAGGACGCGAGCATCGGAATCTTCGACAGTGGGGTGGGCGGGCTGACGGTCGCCCGGGCGATCATCGACCAGCTGCCCTGCGAGTCCGTCACCTACGTGGCGGACACCGCACGCCAGCCGTACGGGCCCAAACGCATCGCCGAGGTCCGCGCCTACGCCTTGGAGGTGATGGACCACCTGGTCGACAGCGGCGTCAAGCTGCTCGTGATCGCCTGCAACACGGCCAGCTCGGCGGTCCTGCGCGACGCCCGCGAGCGCTACGACGTGCCGGTCGTCGAGGTCATCCAGCCCGCCGCGCGCCGCGCGGTGCGCGCCACCCGCAACGGCCGGGTCGGCGTCCTGGCCACCCGCGCCACGATCGAGTCGATGGCCTACCACGACGCCTTCGCCGCCGCCCCCGACGTCCAGCTCACCGGCGTGGCCGCCCCGCGCCTGGTGGAGTACGTCGAGCGCGGGGAGACGATGAGCGAGGAGCTGATCGAGATCCTGCGCGGCTACCTCACGCCCATCCAGGAGGCCGGGTGCGACACGCTCATCCTCGGCTGCACGCACTATCCGCTGCTCGCGGGCGCGATCTCCTACGTCGCGGGCGACGGCGTCACGCTGGTCTCCAGCGCCGACGAGACGGCCAAGGACGTCTACCGGGTCCTCCACGACCGCGGCCTGGCGGCCGGCGGCGACGCCACCCCCCGTCACCGCTTCCGCGCCACCGGCGACTCCACCCTGTTCGCCGAGCTGGGACGGCGATTCCTGGGCCCGGAGATCGAGGCGGTCGAGCTCGCTCCCGTGACGGATCCGCAGCGCAGCGAGGACACAAGCGAGGACATCCGTCACGGGCTCCCCGAGCGGAGCTCGGCAATCAGCACGGGGGGTATGACCGTGAATGGGAGGCCCTCATGAAGGTGACCATCGTCGGCTGCTCGGGCAGCTTCCCGGGCCCGGACAGCCCCGCGTCGTGCTACCTGGTGGAGGCCGAGGGCTACCGCATGCTCCTCGACTTCGGCAGCGGCTCGCTCGGCGCGCTCCAGCGCCACATCGGCCTGTACGACGTGGACGCCGTCTTCCTCACCCACCTGCACGCCGACCACTGCCTGGACATGTGCGGCTACCACGTGGCCAGGACGTACGGCCCGGCCGCGCCGTATCCGAGGATCCCCGTCTTCGCCCCGGCCGACGCGCCCGCCAGGCTCGCCGCGGCCTACGGCATGCCGGACGAGCCCGGCATGGAGACCGCCTTCGACTTCGTCCGGCTCTCGCCCGGCACCTTCCAGGCCGGCCCGTTCACGGTCACCGCGGGCCTGGTCAACCACCCGGTCGAGGCGTACGGCTTCCGCGTCTCCCACGACGGGCACGTCCTGGCGTACTCGGGCGACACCGGCGAGTCGGAGGAGCTGGTGAAGCTGGCCGACGGCGCCGACCTGATGCTGTGCGAGGCCTCGTTCCTGGACAGGCCCGACCTGCCGACCGACCTGCACATGTCGGGCCGTCAGGCGGCCCAGCACGCGGCGCGCGCCGGGGTGGGCCGGCTCGTGCTGACCCACCTGGTGCCCTGGCACGACAACGCCAGGATCCTCGACGACGCCTCGCGGGGCGGCTTCGCCGGACCGGTCGAGCTGGCCCGCAGCGGCGCCGTCTACGACCTGTCCTGAGCCAGCTCGAAGTCGCGCATCCGCACGATGGGCGACTTCAGGATGGGCAGCGCGGACAGCACCTTGCCGGTCATCAGCACCCACAGGGCGCCCCGGACGGTCAGATGGGTGGCCAGCAGGCCGGCGAGTAGCCCGCCCAGCGGCACCATGCCCCAGGTGACGAACTGGTGGGCGGCGTTGACGCGGCCGAGCAGGTGGGAGGGCGTGACGCTCTGGCGGTAGCTGAGCGCGCCCACGCCGAACAGGGACATGCCGAAGGTGATCACTGCGGACGTGATGACGTAGAAGCTGACCCGCCAGTCCGCCTGGGTCATGGGCAGCAGGAGCGCGAAGGGCGAGGTGACCAGCAGCGGCACCCACGAGACGCGGGCCACGCCGTACCGGTCGATCAGCCTCCTGGCCAGCATCCCCGACGACACCCCGCCGATGCCGCCGCCGACCAGCACCAGGCCGATCACGGCCGGCTCCAGCCCGACGTCCTCGGCCAGGAACAGGACGCCGAGCGCGAGGACGCCGCTGACGAACAGCGTGGTGGAAGCGTTTACCACCAGGTTGATGCGCATGATGCGGTCGCGGGAGACGAACGTCACGCCCTCCACGACGTCGTGGACGAGCCCCCGGCTCACGCGCTCGGACCGGGGGTCGGGCGCCTTGATCCGCGACAGCGCGACAGCGGAGCCGAGCGCCGACAGCGCCGTCACCAGCATCGTCAGCGGCGCCCCGATGAGCTGGACGATCGCGCCGCCGACCGAGGGCCCGCCGCCGAAGCCCGCGCTCCGCACTATCTGGAGCTTGGCGTTGCCGTCGGGGAGCTGCTCCCTGCTGACCAGGCCGGGCAGGTAGGTCTGGTCGGCGACGTCGTTGAAGACCTGGGCGCAGCCGGCCAGCAGCGCTATGCCGTACAGGATCGGCATGGTCAGCAGCTGCTGGAGGGCCAGCACCGGGATCGCGGCGAGCAGGAAGAAGCGGATCGTGTCGGTGACGATCATGACGCGGCGGCGGCGCAGGCGGTCGACCCAGACGCCGGCGGGCAGGCCGATCAGCAGGTTCGCCGCGTTCTGTAAGGCGGCGAGCAGCCCGACCTCGAAGGGGGAGGCATGGAGTGACAACACGGCGACGAGGGGCAGGGCCACCCTCGCCACGTTGGCTCCTGTCTCGTTCAGTATGTGGGAGGTCAGGAAGAGGCGGAAATCGGGGTTCCGCAACACCCCCGTTGTCATTGTGTAAGGATCCCTGTGCGAGTACGGGTCGGTCAAGACCACAGATAGGCTTCTCTGCATGTCTCGACAGGATGGCCGCGCTCCCGACCAGCTACGCCCTATCACCATCACCCGCGGATGGCTGGCCCACGCCGAGGGTTCCGTGCTGGTGGAGTTCGGCGGCACCAAGGTGCTGTGCGCGGCCTCCGTCACCGACAGCGTGCCGCGCTGGCGCAAGGGCAGCGGCCTGGGCTGGGTCACGGCCGAGTACGCGATGCTGCCCCGCGCCACCAACACCCGCAACGACCGCGAGTCGGTCAAGGGCCGGATCGGCGGGCGCACCCACGAGATCTCCCGGCTGATCGGCCGCTCGCTGCGGCCGTGCGTCGACCTCAAGGCGCTGGGGGAGAACTCGATCGTGCTCGACTGCGACGTGCTGCAGGCCGACGGCGGCACGCGGACGGCCGCGATCACCGGCGCCTACGTCGCCCTGGCCGACGCCGTGGCATGGATGCGCGGGCAGCGGCTGTGCCCGGGGGACCCGCTGGTGGAGTCGGTGTCGGCCGTCTCGGTGGGAATCGTCGACGGGGTGCCGATGCTGGACCTGTGCTACGTCGAGGACGTGGCGGCCCAGACGGACATGAACGTGGTGATGACGGGCTCGGGGACGTTCGTCGAGGTGCAGGGCACGGCCGAGGGCGTGCCGTTCGACCGCGGCACCCTCGACCGGCTGCTCGACCTCGCCGTGGCCGGCTGCGCCCGGCTGGCCGAGCTGCAGAAGGAAGCGCTGGGGCGGTAAGACCATGAGAATCGTGCTCGCTACGCGGAACCAAGGCAAGATCGTGGAGCTGCGGCGGATCCTCACGGGGTTCGACATCGTCGGGCTCGAGGAGTTCCCGCACATCGGCGAGGTGGCCGAGACCGGGCTCACCTTCGCGGAGAACGCGCTGCTCAAGGCCCACGCGGTGGCGCGCGGCTCCGGCCTGCCCGCGGTCGCCGACGACTCGGGGCTGTGCGTCGACGCGCTGAACGGCATGCCGGGGGTGTTCTCGGCGCGCTGGTCGGGCAAGCACGGCGACGACAAGGCGAACCTCGACCTGCTGCTGGCCCAGGTGTCCGACGTGCCCGCCGGGCGGCGGGGCGCGCACTTCGCGTGCGCGGCGGCCCTGGCGCTGCCGTCGGGGGAGGAGCGGGTCGTGGAGGGCTCGCTGGCCGGGCACATCGTCTTCGAGCCGAGGGGCGCCAACGGGTTCGGGTACGACCCGATCTTCGTGCCGGAGGGGGAGACGCGGACCACGGCCGAGATGTCGGCCGAGGAGAAGGACGCCATCAGCCACCGGGGGCGGGCCTTCCGGGCGCTGGCGCCGATCGTCCGCGAGCTGCTGCCGACGTAGCGCCGGGCGGGTTTTCCCCAGGCAGGGCGCCGGAGCCGGCGTTGTCCACAGGTAATCGGTGCGTAAGGTCCGGCGGTCGCCTGCGGGCGTAGCGTCGAACCGTGCGAGACGAACAGGGTGTGCCCGGCTGGGCGGGCGCGCTGGGGGGACTGGTGGCCGGCGGCGTCGCGCTCGGCGTGGCGCAGCTGGTGGCCGGGGTGACCAAGCCCGAGGCGTTCCCGGTGGTCGCCGTGGGCAACGCCGTGGTGGATCTCACGCCCGCCCCGCTCAAGGAGTGGGCGATCAGGACCTTCGGCGAGAGCGACAAGGCCGCGCTGGTGGGCGGCGTCTTCGTGGCGCTGGTGGCGGTCGCGGCCGGGATCGGGGCGCTCGCCAGGCGGTCGGCCGCCGTGGGGCGCGCGGGCTTCGCGGCGGTGGGGCTCGTGGGCCTGGCGGCCGTGGTGACCCGGCCGGGCGCGGGCCTGCTGGATGTGGCGCCGGTGCTGGTGGGCGTGGCGGCCGGCATGTGGACGCTGGAGTGGTTGCTTCGCCGTGCCGGTGCGCGGGCGGAAGGGGGGCCTGCCCGCCGCACCGGCGAAGCGGGGCCTCTGGCCGGTACGGCTGCCGCGCCGCCGCGGCCCTCCGACGATGTGGGCGCTCCGGCCGAGACAGAGGGCTCGGGGCGGCCGGCCGGGATCGCGCGCTCGGGCGAAACGGTCGTGCGCGCCCCGCAGGCGGGCCCGGCGGCGAACCCCGCGGCGAACCCGGAGGTGAGGGAGCGGGCGGAGCGGCCGGCGGTCATGCGGTCCTCCGAGGACGGCCGGCCCGTCTTCAACCGGAGGGGGCTCCTGGTGGGCGCGGCCGGGGGCGTCGTGGCAGCCGGGGCGTCGGCCGCGCTGGGGCGCATGCTGTCCGCCGGGCGCGAGGCCGAGACCGCGAGGGTGGCCGTGTCCCTGCCGAGACCGGCGAGGGCGGCCGGGCCGCTCCCCGCCGGAGTGGACTTCCGCATCCCCGGCCTGTCGCCGTTCGTCACCAGCAACCGCGACTTCTACAGGGTCGACACCGCCCTCCTCGTCCCGAGGGTCGAGCCGCGCGAGTGGACCCTGCGCATCCACGGCCTGGTCGACAGGCCCGTCGAGCTCACCTACGCCGACCTCCTCCGCCGCCCGCTGATGGAAGCCGACGTCACCCTCACGTGCGTGTCGAACGAGGTGGGCGGCCCGTATGTCGGCAACGCCCGCTGGCTCGGCGTCCGCATGGCCGACGTCCTGCGCGAGGCCGGCATCAGGAGCGAGGCGGACATGCTGCTGTCGACCTCCCACGACGGCTGGACCTGCGGCACGCCGGTCGACGTGGTGATGGACGGCAGGAACGCCCTGTTCGCGATCGCGATGAACGGCGAGCCGCTGCCGCTCGACCACGGCTTCCCGGTCCGCCAGGTGGTGCCCGGGCTCTACGGCTACGTCTCGGCCACCAAGTGGGTGGTGGACATCAAGGTGACCCGGTTCGACCAGGACGAGGCGTACTGGACGCCGCGCGGCTGGGCGGCCAGGGCGCCGATCAAGACCCAGTCGCGGATCGACGTCCCGCGCAACGGCGCTTCGGTGCCGCCGGGCCGTACCAAAGTGGCGGGGGTGGCGTGGGCGCAGCACACCGGGATCGCGGCTGTCGAGGTCCGGATCGACGGGGGCGCGTGGCGGCAGGCCGCGCTGGCGGAGGTGCCGGGGCCCGACACGTGGCGGCAGTGGGCGCTGGACTGGGACGCCGCTCCCGGGGAGCACGTCATCGAGGTCCGTGCGACGGACGCGGCGGGCCGCACCCAGCCCGAGCAGCGCACCAGCCCGGCGCCCGACGGCGCGACCGGCTGGCACTCGGTGACCGTGCGGGTGGGCTGAGGCGCTCTCTCGGGAACGCCTGCCCGGGAATGCCGCATATCGGCCGCTTGCGGGCATCCGCGACGCCGTTGCGCGGAGGGCCTGGAGTCACCGGTCGCGTTCGCCGGACCGGCGGGAGGCGCAACCCTTACCATCGGGTGCGTGTTTCGCGACCGCAGGCCATCCGAGGGGAGCTACAACCCCGTGGTGGCCGATGGGGTGCGCTGGCTCGACTACGAGCTGGCCGCCGAGGCGTGCCGCGATCCGGATTCCGGCGAGCTTGACGAGCGGTCACGTGACGAGCAGTCGCCCGAAGAGCGGCCGCATGGCGAGGGGCCGCATGGCGAGCGGCCGCATGGCGAGGGGCCGCTTGGGGAGCGGCCGCACGAAGAGCCGCACGAAGAGCCGCGCCAAGAGCGGCCACTTGATGAGCGGCTGTTTGACGAGCGGTCCAGCGGCCTTGGCGATCTCCCGGCCGAGTGCGGCGAGCCGCTGAAGGGTCACGGTGGCGCGCGGACCGGGGATGACTGGTTCGACAGGGCGGAGCGGCCGCCGAGGCTCGCGGACTGCAGGCCGTACGGGATGCCCGGCGGTCTCGCCCGGCCCGACCCGCAGGCCGAGGAGGACCTCGCCAGGGCCGTGGCGGGGCAGGGCCGGTTCCCCGACCCGCGAGGCGCCTGGATCAGGCTGGTCAACGCCGGCGGGCCCGAGGAGGACCCGTTCCGCGCCGGCAACGCCGCCGACTGCGCGCTCGCGGTGATCTCCACCTGGCACGGCGAGCCCGCGGTGGCCGCCGCGCGGCAGCCCGAGTACGACCGGGTCGGCAGGCCCCTCCTGACCGGCGAGACCGGCGCCGCCGCGAGGATGGAAAGGTGGCTGGGCACGCGCCTGGAGTACGTGGGCGAGGGCCGCCGTGCCTACCCGTCCATCGCGCGCCGCCTCCAGGAGTCCGGGCACGGCGCCTCGGCCGTCCTGGTCGCGCGCTGGCCGACGGGCGGCAGCCACGCCTGGAACGCCGTCAACCACGGCGGCGAGGTGGTCTGGATCGACGCCCAGCGCGGGCACATGGCGGTCGAACCGCTCTATCCCTCGGCGATCGCGGTGTTCTGCGCGATCGTGGACCGGACGGGACAACCGGGATGATGAACGCGGAGCAGGCCAGGGCGGTGGCGGAGGAGTACTTCAACGGCGCGCGACCGGAGCCGGCCGCCGTCGGCCTGCACGCCTTCCCCGGCGGCTACGTCGCCTGGGTGAAGGACGGGCCCCGCGAGGACCCCGCCGAGCCGCCCGGCACGATCGGCGGCGGCTGCGTCGTGATCGACGCCGGGACGGGCGAGGTGTCGATGCGGCCGCTGCTCGACCCGCGTACGACTGCCGAGCAGTGGCCGGGCCCGACACCCCGCTGAGCCGCCACCCACGGGAGCTGCTGCCCCGCGCAGCGAGCCGCTGCTCGTGAGAGTCACCATCCCCGGTGGGACCGTTACCCCGCCTGGACCGTCAGCTCGCCGCCAGCGCTCCCACGATCGACGCCCTGGCCGCCCTGCGGGCGGGCAGCACCGCCGCCAGCACCCCGGCCAGCCCGGACATCGCCACGAAGAGCGCGATCTGGAGCAGCGGCACCTCGAAGGCGGTCTGCGCCATGAGCGTCTGCAGCGCCGCCCAGCCGTACGCCAGGCCGAGCACGACCCCGACGAGCGCGCCGATCAGGCCCAGCACCAGCGCCTCCACCGAGAGCATGCCGCGCAGCTGCGGCCTGGTCAGCCCGAGCGCGCGCAGCAGCGCCGACTCCCGGGTGCGCTCGTGCACCGACAGCGACAGCGTGTTCGCGATGCCCAGCAGCGAGATGAGGATCGCCAGCCCGAGCAGCCCCGTAATGATCTTGAACATCATGTCGAGCGCCTCGTCGAACTCCCCGCGCACCTCCGTCGAGCTCGACACCTGCACCGTCGGGTACGGCTGGGCCGCCGCGTCGACGAGCTCGCGCGCCCGGTCCTCCGGCACGCCGTCCTTGATCTTGACGAAGACCTGGGCGTCGGGGACCTTCCCGAAGTAGCGGTCGAAGGCGTCCTCGGCCAGGGTCACCGGCGGCAGCTCGGAGCTCTGCTCGTCCACGACGGCCACCACGCGCAGCGACACGGTCCCGGCCTTCTTCGTGGTGAGCGGGACGGACTGGCCGACCCGGACGCCGAGCTCCTTGGCCTGGAAGCCGGACAGCACGACCGTGCCCGGTCCCAGCTGGGACAGCGAGCCCGCCTTCAGGGCCGGCTTGACGGGCCCGTGGTAGGTGCCGGCGATCACCGTCCGCTCGCCCGACCTGGCCTCCGCCTCGCGGATCTGCACGACGGAGGCGAACTCCGGCCGGGCCCGCAGCCCCTCCGCGACCGAGCGTGGGATCGCCGACTCGCGCGACTGCGTCATGAGCATGTAGTCGACCGGGAACTGCTTGTCCAGCCGGGCGTCCAGGCTCGCGCGGGCGGAGGCGGTGAGCACCGAGATGAGCGTCATGAGCGTGACGCCGACGGTCAGCGCGACCGTCGTGGTGGCCGCCCGCCTGGGGTTGCGCCCCGAGTTGTCCACGGCCAGCCGGCCCGGCACGCCGAACAGCCGCCGCGGCACCCAGCCGACCGCCGCGCTGAGCGGCTTGACCAGCACCGGGCCGAGGATGAGCACGGCCAGGAAGGTGAGCGCCCCGCCCGCCATGACCGTCAGCAGCGACGTGCGCTCGCCGGGCCGCATCGTGACGCCCCAGGCCGTGACGCCGAGCCCGGCGGCCACGAAGAGCGCGGCGAAGACGGCGCGCAGCACGCCGGTCCTGAACGTCTGCTCCTCCACCTGCGTGCGCAGCGCTGCGACGGGCGCGACGCGGGTGGCGGCGCGGGCCGGCAGGACGGCCGCGGCGACGGTCACGACCAGGCCGATTGCCAGCCCGAGGACGATCGTGCGCATCGACAGCGAGGCCGCGGCGTCGGTGGGCAGCGGCGTGTCCAGGGCGCCGAGGACGGCGAGCGCCAGCGCGCCCAGCCCGTAGCCGACCGCCAGGCCCGCCGCCGAGGAGATCAGGCCGACGACGGCCGACTCCAGCAGGACCGAGCCGAAGACCTGCCCGCGGCCGGCGCCGATGCAGCGCAGCAGCGCCATCTCCTTGGTGCGCTGGGCGACCAGGATGTTGAAGGTGTTGTAGATGACCAGCGCGGCCACCAGCATGGCCACCAGGCCGAACAGCAGCAGCCCCATGGTCAGGAACTCGGTGTCCACCCCGGCCTGCCTGGCCAGGGCGGCGGCCAGCTCCTCGCCGGTCCGCACGGTGGCCTGCGAGCCGAGCGCCCGGGCGAGCGCCGCCTTGAGCGCGGCCGGGTCGGCTCCGGCCACGTCGATCTCGGCGAAGCCCGGCGCGCCGGACAGCCGCAGCGCGGTGGCCGTGGTGAAGCCGACCGCGCCGGTGTAGGCGAGCTCCTGGTCCACGCCGGGGTCGATGAGGCCGACGAGCTTCAGCCGGTGCCTGCCGCCGTCCTTGTCCAGCACGGTGATCGTGTCGCCGACCTTGAGGCCCTGGGCCTTGGCGGTGTTCTCGTCCAGGACGGCCTCGCCGTCGGCGGCGGGAGCCGTACCGCTGGTCACGGTGACGCGGCCCAGCTCGCCGGTGAGCACGTTGACGCCGGTGGTGGGCGAGCTGCCGACGGCCTTGCCGTCCTTGCCCAGCAGGGGTACGGCGGCGCGGACCAGCCCCTGCGCCTCCCGCACGCCCGGGACGGCGCGCACCTTCTCGAGGTCCTTGCGCGAGAGGGTCGCCTCGGGATCCTTGGGCGTCACGGCCACCGCGATCTTGTCCGCCTCGGCGGTGACCTTCTGGGAGAAGCCCGCCTGCATGGTGTCGGTCAGCACGAACGTGCCCGCGATGAAGCCGACGCCCAGCGTGATGGCCAGCGAGGTGAGCAGCAGCCGCAGCTTGTGCGCCCGCAGCCCGGCCAGCGTCGTCTTCAGCACGCCGAGGCCTCCAGCTTCACGAGCGTGTCGAGCACGGACTGCGGGGTGGGCTGGTGCAGCTCGGTGACCAGCGCGCCGTCCCGCAGGAAGATCACGCGGTTGGCGTAGGAGGCGGCCATCGGGTCGTGGGTCACCATGACGATGGTCTGGCCCAGCTCGCGGACGCTGGTCCGCAGGAACGACAGCACCTCCGCGCCGCTGCGCGAGTCGAGGTTGCCGGTCGGCTCGTCGGCGAAGATGACCTGCGGCTTGCTGATCAGCGCCCGGGCCACGGCCACGCGCTGCTGCTGGCCGCCGGACAGCTCGGCCGGCTTGTGCCTGAGCCGGTCCTTCAGCCCCACGGTCTGCACCACCCGCTCGAACAGCACCTCGTCGGCCTGGCGGCCGGCGATCTCCAGCGGGAGGCGGATGTTCTGCTCGGCGGTCAGGGTCGGCAGCAGGTTGAACGCCTGGAAGATGAAGCCGATCCGGTCCCGGCGCAGCCGGGTGAGCTGCTTGTCGCTCAGGCCGGTCAGCTCCACGTCGCCGACGCGGACCGAGCCGCTGGTCACGGTGTCCAGCCCGGCCAGGCAGTGCATCAGCGTGGACTTGCCGGAGCCCGACGGGCCCATGATCGCGGTGAAGTCGCCGGTGGCGAAGGCGACGTCCACCCCGCGCAGCGCGTGCACCCGGGCGTCGCCGGTGCCGTAGACCTTGGTCAGCCCCCTGGCCACCACCGCCGGTGGCGCCTCGCTGCGGGTCTCGATGACAGTCACGTCGGTTCACTCCTCGTCGCGAAGTAACAACGCGACTCAAGCTATCGACGATCTTGAAGCGGATCTTCGGCCTTGCGGACGGATTCCGGCTGCGACCGGCGACTACTCGGGTCAGCCTTTCGGACGAGGGACGACCAGGCCGTGCTCGTAGGCGTAGACCACGGCCTGGGCCCGGTCCCGCAGGCCGAGCTTGGCCAGCACCCGGCCCAGGTGCGTCTTGACGGTGGCCTCCGCCACGTCCAGCCGTGCGGCGATCTCGTGGTTGGCCATGCCGCGCGCCACCAGCAGCAGCACCTCCCGCTCGCGCGCGGTCAGCTCGGCGCCGTCCCGCCGCGGCTCCTCGGGCAGGTAGGAGGCCACGTGGTCCAGCATCCGGCGCAGCGTCCTGGGCGCCACCACCGCGTCGCCCTCGTGAACCGAGCGGATCGCGCTGATCAGGTCGGGGGGCGGGACGTCCTTGAGCAGGAACCCGGACGCGCCCGCCTTGATCGCCGCGAAGGCGTACTCGTCCAGGTCGAACGTCGTGAGGATGAGCACCTTGGCGCCGGTGATGCGCCGGGTCGCCTCCACGCCGTCCATGCGGGGCATGCGCACGTCCATCAGCACGACGTCCACGGCGACGCGCTCCAGCAGGTCCAGGGCCTCCTGGCCGTCGCCCGCCTCGGCGACCACCTCGATGTCGGGCTGGGCGGCCAGCACCATGCGGAAGCCGGTGCGCAGCAGCGCCTGGTCGTCGACGAGCATGACGCGGATCTTCCGGGGAGCGAGCTCGCTCCCGGCCGCGTGACGGCGGTCCTCGAAAGGGTCGGCGCCGCCGGTCACGCGGCGTTCCCCGGCAGACTCGGGGGTGCCGGTCACGCGGCGGTCACCTCCGGGATCGGGAGGCGCGCGTGCACCTCGAAGCCGCCGCCCGGTCTCGGGCCCGCGTGGACGGCTCCGCCGTACACGCCGACCCTCTCCCGCATCCCGATCAGCCCGTGGCCGTCCCGGCCGCGCGGCGCGGCCGCGCCCCTGCCGTCGTCCGTCACGCGGACGCTCACCTCCCGCTCGCCGTACTCGATCTCCACCAGCGCCCGCACGCCCGGGCCGCCGTGTTTGAGCGCGTTCGTCAGCGCCTCCTGCACGATCCGGTACACCACCAGCTGCTCACCCTCCGGCAGGTGCGCGGGCACGCCGGAGACCCGCAGCTCCACCGGCAGGGCCGCGCCCCGCACGAGGTCCTCCAACTGGGCGATGGTGGGCTGCGGCACGTAGTCGGCGTCGGTGTCGTCCTGCCTGAGCACCCCGACCAGCCGGCGCATCTCCGCCAGCGCCTCGCGCCCGGTCCTGGAGATCGCCCGTACGGCGTGGCGGGCCTGCTCGGGGTCGGAGTCCAGCGCGTAGGCGGCCCCGTCGGCCTGCACGATGATCACGCTGACGTTGTGCGCGATCACGTCGTGCAGCTCTCTGGCGATCCGCGCCCGCTCCGCCGCCGCGGCCATCCTCGCCTGCTGGTCGCGCTCGCGCTCGGCCCGCTCGGCCCGCTCCTCCAGGCTCTCCAGGTAGCGGCGGCGCGTCTTGGCGTACAGGCCGGTGATCCAGACGGTCACCACGAAGATCGAGCCGGTGCTGAACTCCCCGAGCGAGGCGGGCTCGAAGCGGGTGAGCGCGAGGAACACGCCCAGCTCGGCGACCAGCAGCGCGGCGACCGCCCACGGCAGCGTGCACCTGGCGGCCACGCCGAACATGGCGACCAGCACGGCGATGTTGGCGGGCACCATGGTCATGCCGGTCAGCCACTGGGCGAAGCTGACCAGCGAGACGACCGCGAACACCGCACGCGGCCGGCCGCGCCGCCACAGCAGCGGCGTCAGCAGGGCGGCCGAGAGGACGACGTAGGCCGGCAGGCCCGGCATCCCCTCAGGCAGCGTGGGATCGGTATAGGCCAGGCTGCCGAGGACGCACAGGAACACCAGCGGCGCCACCTGCAGGGCGTCGATCAGCCAGCCATGCCGCCTTGACCAGGCGTGTACCCTGCCGAACACATCCTCACCATACGTAACCCGGCGCGCGCCCCTCTCCGCCTCGAGGGGGAGGACCGCCTACGACCCTGGTCTTACGCGATCCTTACTCCCCTTGCGGCATCCTCGAAGAGGGGAGTGAGTAAGGGGAGATCGTGACGGTAGATCATGATCGCCGAGTGGGGCCGTGCGGCGAGGAGGAAGCGCCGCACGGCCCTTCGTTTGCCGCCCCGGCGTGAGAGCGAACCGGGCGCGCCTGGATTGTGGGGCCGGTGGGATTCGAACCCACACTGCCAGCCACCTAAAAGCTGTGCCTCTGCCGTTGGGCTACGGCCCCTTGCCCCTGCCCGCGTAATTGCCCGTTTGGGAGTGGCGGTTCGGGCAGAGGAATCGCAGATTCTCCGGGCGGTTGTCCAGCCGGTCGCCGTTGATGTGGTCGACGTGGAGAGTCGGCGGCTTCCCCTGCCAAGTGCCGCCAATCCTACATGCCCCGCATGAGTACGGTACACCCGCCTCTGCCAGGGCCCGGCGGAGGATCGGCGGCTTGGTCCGCTGACCCTGAGTCCGCAGGATGAGGACTTCCTCGTGTCCGAGTCGGTGAGGAGAAGCCTTCCCGCGGCCGTGAGCCCTGCCTACGAAGTGTATTTCTGGTAGCCCATGGCGGGAATTTTATGAGCTGCCGCCGACAATCCTCGTCGCAAGGCGAGATTTTCTAGAATTGGCGAATTGTCGGTAATTCAGGCCAGGCCCAGCTTCTTCTTCAACGCCGCCACGTGGCCGGTCGCCTTCACGTTGTAGAGCGCCAGCTCCACCTTGCCGTCGGCGTCGATGACGAACGTGGACCGGATGACCCCCTCCACCTCCTTGCCGTACAGCTTCTTCAGCCCATAAGCCCCGTACGCCTTGTGCACCTCGAGCGAGGGGTCCGACAGCAGTGGGAAGGTGAGCGCGTCGCGCTCGGCGAACTTGGCCAGCTTGGCCGGGGCGTCCTTCGACACCCCCAGGACGGCGAAGCCCTCGCCGGTCAGCTGGTCGAGGCTGTCGCGGAAGTCGCAGGCCTGCTTGGTGCACCCGGGCGTCATGGCGGCGGGGTAGAAGTAGAGGATGACCCGCCTGCCGCGCAGAGCCTCGAGGCTGACCGTGCCGCCGTCGGCGGTGGGCAGGGCGAAGTCGGGCGCGGCGTCGCCCGGCTGGAGCTTGGTGTCGGTCATGGGTCCAACCTACCGGTGCGGAAACGCGACCCTGTGTCGCCTTCCCGGCGCCGAATTCTGACAGACTGATCGCTCGGGGCGGCGAGAGAGGAGAGCCATGGCTGAGACCGATCCCGACGAGCTGGAGAGGCGGATCGCGCAGACGCGGGCGGAGCTGGCCCGCACCGTCGACGCCATCGCCGACCGGGTGAGCCCGAAGCGGGTGGCCGAGCGGAGCGTGGCCGGCATGAAGCAGCGGGCCGCCGACCTGGTCGGCTCCGTGGGCGACGCGCTGGGCGTACGGCCCAGGCCGGTGCGGTTCGGCGACGACCCCGACCGGCTGTGGGACGACCGGCCCAACCTGGCGCCGGTGCTGATCGGCGTGGGCGCCGTGCTGGCGGTGGGGGCGGCGTTCGTCCTGCTTCGGCGGCGCAGGCGAGGCTAGGCGGCTACAGGAACGTCCGCCCCTCGCCCCGGTAGGTCGGCACGCGGTCCACGACCTCCTCGCCCTCCACGAGGTGGAGGGCGTCGAACCGCTCGCACATCTCCCCCGCCTTGGCGTGCCGGAACCACACCCTGTCGCCGATGCGCAGGTCCTGCGCCGCCTGGCCGAGCAGCGGCGTCTGCACCTCGCCCGCGCCCTCGTCGGGGGAGTAACGCAGGCCCGCGGGCAGGTACGGCTGGGGCAGCCGGGTCGGGCCGGGGGCGCCCGAGGCCAGGTAGCCGCCGCCGAGCACGGTCACGCAGTCCACGCCGGGGCGGCGCACGACCGGCAGGGCGAACAGCGCCGCCGGGCGGCCGGTGAAGCCGCGGTAGAAGTCGAACAGCCGGGGGTGGAAAAGCCCCGAGCCCGCGCCGACCTCGGTGACGGCCTTCTCGCGCACGGTCTTCTCGATCGACCCCGTGCCGCCCCCGTTGACGAACTCCAGGTCGGCGAGCTGGCGGACGGCGTTGACGATGCGGCCCCTGCGGCTGATCAGCTCGCGCCGGGACCGGGCCTGCATCGCCCGGATGGCCCGCGCCAGCATCGCGTTGCCCGGCGGGTCGTCGCCCACGCCGGCGATCTGCGCCTCGTAGGCCAGCAGCCCGACGAGCCTGAGTCCCGGCCGCTTGGCGATGTCGGCGGCCAGGTCGGCGGCCTCTTCGGGCTCGCGGACGGGCGACCGCAGCGCTCCCGCCCGAAATTTCCCGCCAAAGGCCACATATCCAGCGTCGATGTCCAGACATATCCGGATCTCGTGCTGGATCCCGACGTCCGCGATGAAGTCCAGATGCTCCGGCGAGTCCACGGTCACCGTGATCTCGCGGGCCGCCACCGGATCGGCCGTCAGCGCCGCCAGCGCCGCCCGGTCGGCCGTGGGATAGGCCACCAGGATGTCGGTGAACCCGTGCGAGGCCAGCCACAGCGCCTCCGGCAGGGTGAACGCCATGATCCCGCGGAAGCCGTCCATGGCCAGCACCGTCTCCAGCACCTGCCGGGACCGCACCGACTTGCTGGCCACCCGAATCGGCTTGCCGCCCGCCCGCCGTACCATGTCGGCCGCGTTCGCGCGCAGCGCGGCCAGGTCGAGGATGGCGAAGGGCGGCTCGAGCGCGGCCGTGGCCCTGTCGTAGCGCAGGCGGTCGTCCATGGCAGCAGCGTAACCACATATCGCGCCGGTGAATATGAGCAGCTGTCATGTATGTGGCCTCACAGTAAGGATCCGGCAAACGGGCGGCGGGTGCCCGGGTCGCCGCGCCGGGCGAGCGTGTACCAGTGATCGGGTGACAACCACGCTCCAGGAGAGATCGCCGGGCGTCCGCACCGCGAAGAGCGCGCCTCGCCGCTCCGGCGGCCGATCGAGCCGGGTGCTGCGGCCCACACGGACTCCGGCCGGCGTGACCACGGCCCTCACGCTCACCGCCGCGCTGGGCCTGACCGCGGCCGAGGTGATCAGCACGCTGCTGGACGCGCCGCTCGGCTGGGTGCCCGTGGACCGCCTGGTCGAGCTGGCCGCCGAGAGCTCCTGGAAGGAGGCCTCCCTCCCGGCCATGGGGCTGGCCGCCGCCGGAGCGCTGCTCCTGCTGCACGCCGTCCTGCCCGGCCGCTCCAGGCTGGTCCCGCTCGAGACCGGCGACCCTCTCGTCGTCGTGGGCATCACCAGGGCGGGGCTGCGCCGTACGCTGCGGGCGGTCGCGCAGGGCGTGGACGGCGTCGGCAAGGCGAGGGTGCGGCTGCGCGGCCGCCTGATCGAGGTCACCGTGGTCACCGGCAGCGAGTCGCAGGGCTCGCCGCTGCGCAAGGTCGGCACGGCGGTCGGCGACCGGCTCGCGGCGCTGGGCGCCGGCGGCGACGTGGTCGTACGGCTGCGCCGGAAGGGCATCTAGATGCGGCAGTACATCGGCAACCGGATCGGCCTGGCCGTGGTCGGCGGCGTCCTGGCGGGCGTAGGCGGCTATGCGTGGCTGCGCGGCACCCGCATCTCCCCGAACGCCAGGATCCTCCCCCGGCACGTGATCGAGTCGGTGTCCGCCGACCCGTGGAGCCTGTGGGCCGTGGCGCTCGCCATGGTGCTCCTCGCGCTGATCACGCTCCGCTGGCTGCTGCTCGCCCTCGGCTGGGGCCGGTACGGCAGGCGCAACGGCACCGGCACGGCGATGCTGTGCGTGGGGCTGAAGGACGTGGACGGCATCGTCAGGGGCTCGGTGCGGCTGGTCGGCGGCTCCCGCAGGCTGCGCGTCACGCTCACCTGCCGTTCGGCGACCGACGCCGGCGAGGTCGTCAAGCGGCTCAGCCGCGACATCGTGGGCCGGATCCGGCGCGACGTGTGCAAGAACGACACGGGCGCCGTCGTTCGGCTGCACGTACGCAAGTGATCTGAGTAATGTGTGCGCCATGGGGGAGTTAGTGGGAATCAACCCCGAAGGCGCGAAGAAGTTGCTCGCGGCCATGAAGAAGGCCCGCGACGCGCTCAACGGGGACTTGCTGGGCGAGCCGCTCAAGTACGGCCTGCGCGTGGCGCAGAGCGACGCCACGGCGGAGGCCCAGGCCTCACCCAAGCGCTACGGGGACTACGCCGGCATCCTCGACAAGTGGATCAAGGACCTGAACCGGCGCATCGAGATCATCTCCAACATCCCGCCGGCCGGCCTCGGCCATGACGGCAACAAGGTCACGGCCACCATCCCGCTGACCGCGGAGGCCAGGCGGCAGGCGGAGGCCGACGCCAAGGAGCTCGCCGACGCCTGGAAGGAGTACCTGCGCGAGCGCAACAACCCCATGGGCACGCGCTACACGGCCGCCCGCCAGCGCCTGCTCGACGCGCTGAAGAAGTCCGGCGCGCAGGTCCACGATCCCGAGTACGCCGAGATCTACCTCAAGCACCTCGGCGCCGACACGCTCAAGGACATCGTCGACCAGTTCACCGAGTTCGGCCGGCCCGACAACCCCTACGTGACGGGCGGCAACTACGACTACTTCAAGGAGTACCTCGGCGGCCTGTCCATGATGGTGGCCACCGCCGACCGGGCGGGCACGCTGCCCAAGGACGTCCGCGACCGGCTGCTGGAGACCCAGCCGGTCAACCTCGCCGTGTTCATGCGCCTGGCGCCCCACACCCCCCAGCTCCTGGCCGACGCCACCAAGCGGATCCTGAGCCACAGCGGCAGCCCCGTGGGCGACCTGGCCCTGGCGCAGATCATGCACGCGCTCAAGGCCAACCCGCACGCCATGCAGCTGGTGCTCGCCGACCCCGAGGCGGTCAAGAAGCTCACCAGCAGCTCGATCACGCTGCACGACAAGGACTACTTCAAGAACCTCAACGAGGCGCTGAACAACGCCACCAAGCCCGGCGCCGGCGACCCCGCCGCGCTGAAGGCGGCCTGGGCCGGGATCCTGAAGGCGTCCGGCGACGAGCACTGGCGCGGCGACCTCAACAGCCATCCCGAGCTGGCCAGGACGCTGGCCGAGAACTTCAAGCCCTACCTGCGCTGGGCCGCCCACGAGCAGGCCAAGGAGTTCGGCAAGACCTACGAGCTCAACATCCCCGGCCTGCCCAAGGACGCGCTCACCCTCGACGGCGTCTCGCTGGACGACGTCAAGAACTTCATCGGCGCCGTCAGCACCGACGCGCAGGCCCGCGGCATCCTCCTGGCGGAGGCCCAGCGCCTGGCCGCCTCCGGCCAGAGCCGCTTCATGATCACGCCGGAGCGGCTGAAGTCGGGCGACCTGGAGGACCCCGCGTTCCAGGCCGCGCTCGCGCAGGACCAGGCCATGCTCGCACTCATCCTCGGCGGCGTGCAGCGCGCCAAGCTGGACGGCGACGCCCGCCGGGCGGCCAACACCGAGGTGCTCAAGACCCTCGTGGTCGGCTACCTGACCATGCCCTTCAAGGCGTACGGGCCGGTGGTGGACGTGGCCACCAACCCCCTGACCTCCAAGGCCGCCAAGGACCTGGTGGACTGGATCCACGACAAGATGGGCGACACGGAGACCGACCCGGAGGAGTTCTACGAGAAGTTCACCGAGGCCTACCGGGCCGAGGCGCTCGCCTACCTCAAGGAGCAGGCGGCCAAGCTGCCGGAGGGGGAGCGGCCCTCGGAGGCGGACCTCAAGGGCATGGCCAACCAGCTCGTCTTCCAGTTCGAGGCCCAGGGCGGCCGGGCCATGCTCGAGGAGTTCTGGAAGGACGCCAAGAAGTAGATGTTCGTCCGCGTTCTCGGCGGCCCGGCCGAGCGCACGCTGCTCGTCGTCCACGGCGGGCCCGACTGGGACCACAGCTATCTCGTCGAGCCCCTGGCCCGCCTGGCGGGATCGCGGCGGCTGCTCTTCCCCGACCTGCGCGGCTGCGGCAGGTCGCCGGCCGTCGAGCCGCTGACGCCGGACGCCATGGTCGCCGACCTGGCCGAGCTGATCGGCGGCACGCCCGTGGACGTCCTGGGCTTCCCGTACGGCGGGCTGATCGCCCAGCGCCTGGCCATCCAGGCACCCCACCTCGTCCGGCGGCTGATCGTCGCCTCCAGCAGCATCCTGCCCGTCCCGGAGGGCGCCTTCGACGGCTGGGCGGAGTACGAGCGGCGCAGGGCGTCGTGTGAGGACGTCTCCGGCCTGGACGGCGTCGAATGGACGCGGGCCATGGCCTACGCGACCGCGCCGATGAACGTGTGGCGTGCCGAGGCCATGCCGGACTACCTCGACCGGCTCTCACGGATCCGCTTCACCGCCTCCTATCTGGAGCCGTGGCGGTCGGGGCGGCTGCCGTCGCCGCGCTACCCCGACGGGCCCGAACGGCTGGCGGCGCTCGGCCTGCCGGTGCTGGTGCTGCACGGGCGGCAGGACATGACCTTTCCGGTACGGCTGGCAGAGGAGGCGGCCGAGACGCTACCGGGAGTGCGCGCGGTGGTGCTGGACGAAGCCGGGCACATGGCGCACGTCGATCAGCCCGAGCGGTGGCTTGCCGCCGTGTCGGCCTTCCTGGACGAGGGCGTCGTCAGCATTCGATGACGTTGACCGCCAGCCCGCCGCGGGAGGTC
>NZ_MSZZ01000010.1 GCF_002093975.1 Thermoactinospora rubra | reverse complement strand
CAGGCGACTTGACACAAGCACCCAACGCCTATCTATACGGCATTGCGGCTAGGTGACCACCACGAGGTCGGCCCTTTCCCTGGTGCGGTCCTCGGCGAACCACGCCTCCTCGGCGGCGAACCAGGCCCGCCACTGCTCCTCCAGCCGCGGCCCGTCGCGCTCGATCACCCGCCGCCGGCGCACCTCGCGCGGCGCCTCCATCCAGACGCGGAAGGCCAGCAGGTGGTCGGCGCCGCGGCGGGCCGTCCCGACCCCCTCGATGAGGAGCACCGGGGCGGGCGGGACGGCGACGTGCTCGGCGTAGCGGCCCCGCACCCAGTCGTAGCGATGAAACCCACCTGCGCGGCCTCGAGACAGCGGCTCCAGCACGGCTTTCTCCAAAGCGCCGAACCACGCGCCGGGCCCCTCCTCCCACGGCACCGGGAAGTCGTCGCTGTGCACGACCTGCGCCTTCAGCTCCGCGCCCAGCCGCAGGGCCAGCGTCGTCTTGCCGGAGCCGGCCGGGCCGTCCACGGCCACCAGCCGCGCCGGGCCGCAGGACGGCGGCAGGGCACGGATGCGAGCGGCGACCTCGGACAAGGGGACCATCGAGCCGATGGTCCCATAGGGGATGATGGAGACCCGACACCACGTGGAGGTTCACTTGCGCGGACCCTTGGAGGGCGTCGTCGTCCTCGACCTGTCCCGTGCGCTGGCCGGGCCGCACGCCGCCCAGATGCTCGGCGACCTCGGCGCGCATGTCATCAAGGTGGAGCATCCCGCCGGCGGGGACGAGTCGCGCGGGTGGGGGCCGCCGTTCGCCGGCCCGTCCGGCGACATCTCGACGTACTTCCTGGCGGCCAACCGCAACAAGCGGTCCATCGTGGTCGACCTGAAGGCGCCCGAGGGCAAGGCGCTGGTGGAACGGCTGGCGCGGCACAGCGACGTGCTGATCGAGAACTTCCGCACCGGCGTGCTGGACCGCCTCGGCCTGTCCTTCGACCACCTGCGCGAGCTCAACCCCCGCCTGGTCATCCTGTCGATCACCGGCTTCGGCCACGACGGGCCCGAGGGCGGCCGGCCCGGCTACGACCAGATCGCCCAGGGGGAGGCCGGGCTGATGTCGCTGACCGGCCCCAGCCCCGAGGAGCCCTACCGGGTCGGCGCGTCCATCGCCGACCTGCTCGCCGGCATCCACGGCGCGTACGGCGTGGCCGCCGCGCTGTATGAGCGGGAGAAGACCGGCAAGGGCGCCGTGGTGCGCACCTCGCTGCTGGCTGCGGTGACGGGCGTGCACTCCTACCACGGCACCGCCTGGACGGTGGGCGGCCAGGTCCCGCGGGCCGGCGGCAACCACCACGCCTCGATCGCCCCCTACGGGGCCTTCCACTGCGCCGACGGCATGCTGCAGATCGCCGTCGCCAACGACGCCCAGTGGCGCAAGGTCGCCACCCTGCTCGGGATCGACCCCGACGACCCCCGCTACGCCACCAACCGCGACCGCTTCGCCCACCGCGACGAGCTGATCGCGGACATGGAGAAGGCGCTGGCCGCCCACGGCCGCGACCACTGGCTGGCGGCCCTGCGCGAGCTGGGCGTCCCGGCCGGGGCCATCCGCTCGATCGACGAGGTCTACGCCTGGGAGCAGACCCGCTCGCAGGGGCTGCTCGTCCCGGTCGACCACCCGGTGCTGGGCCGCATCGAGCTGCCCGGCCCGCCGCTGCGCTTCGACGACCACCCGCGGATGGAGCACGCGCCGCCGCCGATGCTGGGCGAGCATCAGGACGAGGTGCTGGCCTGGCTGGAGGAGCGGGAGCGGCGGTGAGCCCGTCAGCGAGGGCCGACGCCAGGACGCTGATCGAGACGGTCCTCGACCCTGGGTCGTGGCGGTCGTGGGACGCGCCGGTGGCCGATCCGGCCGAGCCCGGCTCCTCCTACGCCGAGGAACTGGCCGCGGCCCGGGCCAAGTCCGGCTACGACGAGGCGGTCCTCACCGGGGAGGGGCTGCTGGAGGGTCGCCGGGTGGCCATCGTGGCGTGCGAGTTCTCCTTCCTGGCCGGGTCGATCGGGGTGGCGGCGGCGCGGCGGCTCGTCGACGCGGTCGAGCGCGCCACGAGCGAGCGGCTGCCGCTGCTGGCCGCGCCGGCCTCCGGCGGCACCCGCATGCAGGAGGGCGCGCTGGCCTTCGTCCAGATGGTCAAGATCAGCGCGGCGGTCCAGCGGCACCGCCGGGCCGGCCTGCCGTACGTGGTCTACCTGCGCCACCCGACGACCGGCGGGGTGTTCGCCAGCTGGGGGTCGCTGGGCCACATCACCGCCGCCGAGCCGGGCGCGCTCATCGGCTTCCTGGGGCCGCGCGTGTTCGAGGCGCTGCACGGCTACCCTTTCCCCGCGGGGGTGCAGACGGCCGAGAACCTCTTCGCGCACGGGCTGGTCGACGCCGTCGTCGACGCCGCCGATGTCAGGCAGGTCGCCGTCCGGGCGCTGCGGGTGCTGTGCCGCGACGGCGGCCCGCTCGACCCCGGCGAGCCGCCCGAGGAGGAGCTGCGCCCGGTGGAGGCGTGGGAGGCCATCACCCGGTCCCGCCGCGACGACCGTCCCGGCGTGCGGCACCTGCTCAAGCTGGCCGCCTCCGACGTCACCCCGCTCAACGGCACCGGCGAGGGCGAGCACGACCCCGGCCTGCTGCTGGCGCTGGCCAGGTTCGGCGCCGCCCCGGCGGTGGTGCTGGGCCAGGACCGCACCCGCCAGCGGACCGTCGCCCCGCTCGGCCCGGCGGGGCTGCGCGTGGCCCGGCGGGGCATGCGCCTTGCCGCCGAGCTGCGGCTCCCGCTCGTCACCGTGATCGACACGGCGGGCGCGGCGCTGTCGAAGGCGGCCGAGGAGGGCGGGCTGGCCGCCGAGATCGCCCGCTGCCTGGCCGACCTGGTCACGCTGGAGGCGCCCACGGTCTGCCTGCTGCTGGGCGAGGGCGCCGGCGGCGGGGCGCTGGCCCTGCTGCCCGCCGACCGCGTGGTGGCCGCCCAGCACGCCTGGCTGTCGCCGCTGCCGCCGGAGGGCGCCTCGGCCATCTTGTACCGCAGCGTCGACTTCGCGCCCGAGATCGCCCGCGCCCAGGGCGTGCGCGCCACCGACCTGCGGCGCGACGGAATCGTCGACCGCATCGTGCCGGAACGGCCCGACGCCGCCTACGAGCCGCGGGAGTTCTGCGCCCGGGTGAGCCGCACGCTGGAGCACGAGATCGCCGTGCTGTCGGCCATGAGCGAGCAGGACCGGCTCGCGGCCCGCCTGGCCCGCTACCGTTAGGGGACCGGGATGCGCTCGATCCTGATCGAGAAGACCTCCTCGCGCGGGACGATCACCTCGTAGGCGCCGTGGTCGACCATCCAGTAGCCCAGCGCCTCGGCCTTGACCAGGCTGTGGCCGGTGTAGGCGATGTGCAGGCCGCTGTCGTCCTCGTCCAGCACCATGCACGGCTCGCCGCCGAACGCGCCGACCGTGCGGACGAGCACCAGCCACTCCAGCTCCTCGCGCCGCACCGTGCGCCGCCAGTAGCCGGAGGCCTCCTCGAAGCCCTCCCGCTCCTCCTCGCTGAACAGCACGACCTGGTCGTCCTCCGGGCCGACCGCGGCGGGGAAGGTGTGCTCGCCGAGGCGAGCGACGAACCCGTTGGTGATGGGGACACTCATGTGGCGCGCCGCCAGGTGAGCCCGTCGTACTCGGCGAAGGGCCGCCACTCCTCGGCGGTGACGTGCACGATCTCCGCGCCCGCCGGGATCGGCATCGGCATGGTGTGGAACTGCGGCACGACGTGCTCGCGCGAGGTGGTGAACCCGTTGCCGGCGAAGGGCGGCACGTCGCTCCAGTCGCCGCCCATGTGCGGGCCGTACGGCACGGCGTAGGTGTCGACGTCGCGGGCGTACCACCGCATGAGGTACAGCTCGGGCACGTCGGGCGTGAGCTGGGAGCCCTCGAAGCCCAGGTCCAGGCCGAAGTAGAGCTGCCGTGGCGTGGTCAGCCGCGCGCAGTCCTGCACCCGGTAGACGTAGCCGGAGATCACGGTCCGCTTGCCCGACAGGTAGGGCACGAGCAGGTGCGGCGGCACCACCTTCTGCATCTGCGTCCTGCTCACGCTTCCACTTTACTTTCCGGTGACCTTCAGGATCCGATGTTCGAGGCAGGGCAGGGTGGCCCTGGCCGAGGCGGTCATCTCGTGGTCGACGCGGACGACCTGCACGCCGGGGGCGCTGCCCAGGTCGGCCCGCACGACGCCGAGCGGGTCCACCAGCACGCTCCTGCCGATGCCGAACCCGTCATTGGACTCGGCCGGGTTGGGGGCCTGGCCGACGGCGGCGGTCCACATGGTGTTCTCCAGCGCGCGGGCGCGGACCAGCGTCAGCCAGTGGTCCTCCTTGAGCACCCCGGACCCCCAGGCCGCGATCACGGCGAACAGCTCGGCGCCCCGGTCCACCAGCGCCCTGGCCAGCTCGGGGAAGCGGACGTCGTAGCAGGTGATGAGCCCGATGCGCAGCCCCGCCAGCTCGACCACCGCCGGCTCGCCGCCGGGGGCGACCAGGCTGGACTCGCGGGAGCCGAAGGAGTCGAACAGGTGGATCTTGCGGTAGGCGCCGGCCAGGGTGCCGTCGGGGCGCAGGGCCACGGCGGTGTTGTACACCCGGCCCGGGCCGGGCTCGAACACTCCGGCGATGACGGCCGTGCCGTGCTCGCGGGCGGCCTCCGCCAGGCCCGTGACGAAGGGGCCGTCGAGGGGTTCGGCCAGCTCGGTGATGTGCTTGCCGTACCGGGTGAGGGTGGCCTCCGGGAAGACGGCCAGCTCGGCGCCCTCGGCCCGGGCCAGCGCCTCGCGGGCCCGTTTGAGGTTGACGGCGGGGTCAGGGGAGACCGGGATCTGGCACAGCGCGATGCTCGTCACCGTCCGACTTTATCCGGGTGTTGGAGACTCTGTGGAGGTGCGTCAGGCACCGCCACACCCACTCCAGCGGGCCGTACCGGAACCGCGCCAGCCACAGGTGGCACGCGACCGCCTGGACGGCGATCGTCACCCCGGCGGTGAGCAGCACCGGCCCGTCGGTCAGGGCGATGACCAGCGTGCCGGTGATGTAGTTGGTCAGCGCCATGCGGCCCAGCGGCTCGAACACCCCGGTGCCCGGCAGCAGCAGGAAGCCGGTGGCGTAGGCGGCGGCGCCGGTCAGGCAGGCCAGCGTGTACAGCGTCCAGGAGCCGCTCTCGCTGTGCGACCACGTCCACAGCAGCGCGACGGAGGCGGCGGCCGAGACGGCGAAGGCTGGCGCCAGCCATATCCGGCCGGGCCGCAGCTCCATGATCGCCATGCCGAGCAGGAGCAGGCCCGGGATCAGCAGCGCGCCGCCGCCCGCCCACACGCCCCAGGCCAGCACGCCGAGCGACAGCGGCAGCACCAGGAAGCCGGGCATGAAGGAGGCGGGCAGCAGCAGGCCCATGCCCCACAGGGCGTAGTGGGTCAGCACCTCGCCGTCGTAGTAGAGGTTCTGCACCAGGCCGAAGCACAGCAGCCAGAACAGCCGGCGCAGCAGGACCCAGCGCGAGTTGGTCCGCATGATGAGCACGAAGCTCACGCCGAACAGTGCCGAGAAGACCGGGTAGAAGCGGCCCTGGAGTGCGGACTCGATGAAGGCGTTCTGGGTGCCGCTGTGCTGCCAGGTGTTGACCAGCATGATCCCGCACACCGCGAAGCCGCGGAGCGCGTCGAGCTGTCTGATCCTTGTCGTCGCCATGGGGGTCAGGCATCTCAGCCTACGAGGTCAGTAGTCTTGGCGTGTGGCTGAACCCTTGGTCGAGCGGATGCGCTCGTTCGGCACGACGATCTTCGCGGAGATGAGCGCGCTCGCCGCGCGCACCGGCTCCATCAACCTCGGGCAGGGCTTCCCCGACACCGACGGGCCCCCGGCCATGCTGGAGCGGGCGATCGAGGCGATCAGGGCGGGCGTGAACCAGTACCCTCCCGGCCCGGGCCTGCCCGAGCTGCGCCAGGCCGTCGCCGACCACCGGATGCGCCACTACGGGCTGGCCTACGACCCCGACGGGGAGGTCCTGGTCACCGTCGGCGCGACCGAGGCCATCGCGGCGAGCGTGCTCGCGCTGTGCGAGCCGGGCGAGGAGGTGATCGCCTTCGAGCCCTACTACGACTCCTACGCCGCCTCCGTCGCGCTGGCGGGCGCCCGGCTGGTCGCGGTGACGCTGCGGCCCGAGGGCGGGCGCTTCACCTTCGACCCGGCCGAGCTGCGCGCCGCCGTCTCGCCCCGCACGCGGGCCGTGCTGGTCAACTCCCCGCACAACCCGACGGGGACGGTCTTCACGCGACAGGAGCTGGAGCAGATCGCGGCGGTGTGCCGGGACCACGGCCTGGTAGCGATCACCGACGAGGTATATGAGCACCTGGTCTTCGACGGGGTCGAGCACATCCCGCTGGCGACGCTGCCCGGCATGCGGGAGCGGACCGTGATGATCTCCTCGGCGGGCAAGACGTTCTCCGTCACGGGCTGGAAGACCGGCTGGATCTGCGCTCCGGCGCCGCTGGTGCGGGCCGTGCAGACCGTCAAGCAGTTCCTGACGTTCACCGCCGGCGGGCCCTGGCAGCTGGCCGTGGCCCACGCGCTGCGGCACGAGCTGGCGTGGGTGGCGGCGCTGCGCGAGAGCCTGGAGAGCAAGCGCGACCGGCTGATGGAGGGGCTGACCGCGGCGGGCTTCGGCGTGCTCAAGCCGCTGGGCACCTACTTCGTCCAGACCGACATCCGGCCGCTGGGCCACGCCGACGGCATGGAGTTCACCAGGAGCCTGCCCGAGCTCGCCGGCGTGGTCGCCATCCCCACCCAGGTCTTCTACGACCATCCCGAGCGTGGCCGGCACTTCGTGCGCTTCGCCTTCTGCAAGAAGGACGAGGTGATCGACGAGGCTGTGACCCGCCTCAAGCGCCTGTCTACGCGATAGGGCAGGGTCGGCCCGTCTTCGCCCTGGCGCGGAAGGCCGCGGTCTTCACCCCCGGCTGACCTTCGTCTCCGCCGGCCTGCGCACGCCCGGCTGGACCCGGGCGCTGGGCCTGGACCGCCCGATCGACGCGGCCGTGAGCATCACCGCCGGGGCCGGCCACCACGGCTCGGAGTCCCACCTGCGGGCGGCTCAGCCGAGGTCCAGGCGCCACTCCATCCGCCGGTCGAGCACCTGGAACCCCAGCGCCTCGTTGATCGCCACCATGTGCGTGTTGGAGTCGGCGTTGCCGGTGAGGATCCGCGTGACGTCCGGCCGCTCGCGGCGCAGCAGGCCGAGGTTGGCGAGCTTGACCAGCAGCCCCAGCCGGTGGCCGCGATGCGGGCGCAGCACCACCGTGTCCTCCTGGTCGGCCCACCCGTCGGCGTCCTCCTCCACCAGCAGCCTGGTGTAGGCGGCCGGCGCGCCGGTCGCGACGTGCCGGGCCACCGTGGTGAAGGCCGTCTGGCCGCCGCGGACGACCGCCTCCTCATAGCGCCTGACCCGCTCGGCGTCCCACACCATGTCCTCCATGCCGGTCTCGCCGACCGGCGCGTCGTTCATGCCGTTGACCAGCGTGGCGAGGTCGGGCAGCAGGCGCTCGGGCGTGGGGCCGGTCCACTGCTCCAGCGCGTATCCCGCGCTGTGCCGTACCGCCTCGGCACGCAGCGCGGAGGCGTCGCGCACCGGCAGCGTCAGGAGGCGGAGGGAGTCGGCCATGGCGGGGCGGGCGCCCATGGCGCGGGCGAAGGCGGGACCCGGGCCCTCGGCGCGGGAGCCGCCCACCAGCGCCTCGCGGCCCTCCTCCCGGCACCGCTTCCTGGCCAGGCCGACCAGCGCGGTGCCGATGCCCTGCCGCCGCGCCCGCGGCAGCACGAAGGCGCTGGACAGGAAGCCCAGCCTGGTGTTGTCGGCGGTGGGCAGCACCAGCGTGATGCCGCCGACGACCGCCCCCTCGCGCAGCGCGGCCCACGTCTCCACCCGGTTGCCGGCCCAGCCGGTGGTCACCGCGACCGTGAAGCGGCGCAGGCCGAGTGGCGGCACCGGCGAGTCGGCTAGCGCGGCCCGGTAGGCGGCGTGGTACTCGGGGATCTGGTCCGGCTCCAGCCGGGAGATGTCCAGCACGGCCTGAGCGTATCTTCGCCGTCCAACGGTTTTCCGTTGGCGGACCTCGGCGTTCGACGGCCCGTTTGGCAGACATTGCCCATGAATCGCGCCGGTGTTGTCAGTAGCGTCGCCACCGTGGGTGAACGAGTCCTCATCGCGCTGGGCGGCAACGCCATGACCGCGCCCGACGGCAGCGCCTCGCCCGAGGACCAGCGGGCCGCGATCGAGCAGGCCATGGGACCGGTGCGCGGCCTCATCGAGGCCGGGCACCGGGTCGTGCTCACCCACGGCAACGGGCCCCAGGTCGGCAACCTGCTGCTGAAGAACCAGATCGCCGCCGACGTGGTGCCGCCGGTGCCGCTGGACTGGTGCGGCGCCCAGACGCAGGCCACGATCGGCACGCTCGTCCTCAACGCGCTCGGCGGGCGCACGGCGACCGTCGTCACCCGCACGCTCGTCGACGCCGCCGACCCCGCCTTCGCCGACCCCGTCAAGCCGATCGGCCGCTACTTCACCGAGCAGGAGGCGCGGCGCTTCGAGAAGCTGGGCCAGAGCTGGCGGCGCTTCGAGCGCGGCTGGCGGCGCGTGGTCGCCTCGCCCGAGCCGCTGGAGATCCTCGACGCCGACGCGGTGCGGGCGCTCATGGCCGCGGGCTTCACGGTCGTGGCCGCCGGGGGCGGGGGAGTCCCCGTGGTACGGCGCGCCGACGGCTCGCTGACCGGGGTCGAGGCGGTCATCGACAAGGACCTCGCGGCGGCGCTGCTGGCCCGCGCGGTCGGCGCGACGACCCTGATCATCGCCACCGACGTGCCCAACGCCGTCGTCGGGTACGGCGGGCCGGACCCGCGGCCGATCGGCCGGATCTCGGCCGGCGAACTGCGTGTCCTTCACGCCGCCGGGCACTTCGCGGGAGGCAGCATGGGTCCGAAGGTGGAGGCCGCGCTGCGGTTCGTCTCCGGCGGCGGGTCCCTCGCGGTCATCACGGCGCTGCGCGACCTGGCCGAGGCCCTCACCGGGAACGTCGGCACGAGAGTTGAACCACTGGCGAAGGAAGCGGAGAACCATGCCGGATCCGATTGAAGTGCGCAAAGTCATGATCGAGAGCGTGACCGACGCCTCCGGGCTCGAACGGCTCATCGACGAGGGCGTGATCGAGGCGCACCGGGTGCTCGCGGTGATCGGCAAGACCGAGGGCAACGGGGGAGTCAACGACTACACCCGCATCCTGGCCGACATGGCCTTCCGGGGCGTGCTCGCCCGCAAGGGCCACCCCGCGCCCGACAGCGTGCCGCTGGTGTGGTCGGGCGGGACCGACGGCGTCCTCAGCCCGCACGCGACCGTCTTCGCCACCGTCGACCCCTCGACCGTGCCGGCCACCGAGGAGCCGCGCCTGTCCGTCGGCGTGGCCATGAGCGACATCATCCTGCCCGAGGACATCGGGCGGCCCGCCATGGTCGAGAAGGTCGCGGCCGGGGTGCGGGAGGCCATGAAGATCGCCGGCATCGACGACCCGGCCGACGTGCACTACGTCCAGACCAAGACCCCGCTGCTGACCCTGGCCAGCATCGAGGACGCGCGCAGCCGCGGCAAGGACACCGCCATCGAGGAGACGGGCCCGTCCATGGACCTGTCCAACGCGACCACGGCCCTGGGCATCGCGGTGGCCCTCGGCGAGATCGAGATGCCGCGCGAGGACCAGATCTTCAAGGACCTGTCCCTCTACAGCAGCGTCGCCTCCTGCTCCAGCGGAGTGGAGCTGGACCGGGCCCAGATCGTCGTCGTCGGCAACGTCCGGGGGATCGGCGGGCGCTACCGCATCGGGCACTCGGTGATGAAGGACGCCCTGGACACCGACGGGATCTGGGAGGCCATCCGGTCCTCCGGCATCCCGCTGCCCGACCGGCCCCACCCCTCCGACCTGGGAGGACGCCTGGTGAACGTCTTCCTCAAGTGCGAGGCCGACCCGTCGGGCCGGGTACGCGGGCGGCGCAACATCATGCTGGACGACTCCGACGTGCACTGGCACCGCCAGATCAAGGCCGCCGTGGGCGGGGTCACCGCCTCGGTCACGGGCGACCCGGCGGTGTTCGTGTCGGTGGCGGCGGTCCACCAGGGCCCTTCGGGCGGCGGTCCCGTCGCGGCCATCGCCCGCCTCGACTGACCTCGTCACGAGGTGGCGGGAGTACGGCTCCCGCCACCCGGTGAGGCGTCACCCGTAGAGCTCCTCCACCCCGATCGGCGCCAGCCGCTCGCGCCCCGCCTGCTGCCTCAGCTCCGGGTCGAAGCCCTCGCCGCCGTAACACGCCACGACCGTCTGGCTGGTGTCGTATCCCCTGGCCGACAACAGGTCGCGGGCACGCCGCAGGCGGTGCAGGTGGCGCGGGTCCATCGCCTTGCCCCACTTGACCTCGCCGAGCGACAGAACTGTTCGGCGTCGCCCAGGCTCGGCGGGGGCGAGAACCACCACGTCCACCTGGATCCGGGTCCGGTTCGCCGGGTCGGGTACGGCTCCGGCCGCCACCTCGGCGGGCAGCCCGTCGAACAGCCGGATGCCCTCGCGGAGCGCGAACTGGCGGCACAACTGCTTGAAATGCGGGCCGACCACCCGGGCGAGAAAGCTGGGACGCGCGTGGTGCCGGCGAGGGGTGAGAGCTGCGGGCCGTTCCACTGGGAGCGGGAGCTGGTCATAAGCACGTGCGCGCCAAGAATGATAGCTACAGTTATGATAATCTCAGCTATCATTCTCGGCGTGACCGCCGGTAAGCCCGCACGACTGTTCGGCCGCGACGACGAGTGGCGCGATCTGATCGACTTCAGCACTGCCGCCTCCATGGGCGCCACTCTCGCTCTGGTGTACGGTCGCCGCCGCCAGGGCAAGACGTTGATGCTCGAACTGCTGGCCAGGCAGACGAAGGGGTTTCTCTTCGCGGCCACCCAGCAGACGGCGGCCCAGAACCTCGCCGATCTGGGCATGGCGTACGCCGACTATCGCGGACTGCGGCAGGCCGTCACCTTCACCGGCTGGCGGGAGGCCGTTGAGGAGTTGCTGCGCCTGGGCGAGGATCGCGCGACACCTGTGATCATCGACGAGTTTCCCTACCTCGTCTCCGCTACTCCCGCCCTGCCGTCCTATCTCCAGCAGGCCCTCAGTCCGCTGGGATACGCCAAGGAGCACACCCGCACCCGGTTGATCCTGTGCGGCAGCGCCTTGACCACGATGGCGCAACTGCTGGGCGGTGGTGCGCCGTTGCGCGGACGTGCCGCCATGGAATTGGTGGTCCGGCCCTTCGGATTCCGTGAAGCGGGCGCGTTCTGGGGAGTGTCGGACGACCCGGAGCTGGCCTTCCGCGTGCACGCACTGGTCGGCGGCACACCCGCTTACCTGGAGATGAGCGGCGGCTCCGGTCCGGCCAACCTGACGGAGTTCGACAGCTGGGTGGCACGCCGGCTCCTGAGCCCCGCCTCCGCGATGTTCCGTGAGGGGGCGCTGCTCCTGCGCGAGGAGCCGTCGATCGTTGATCCGACCTCCTACGCGGCCACGTTGACCGCCATCAGCGCAGGCAACCACCGGCGGTCGGAGATCGCCGCGGCCCTCGGACGGCCGAGCAGCGCGGTGGCCCATCTGCTGAGGGGCCTGTGCGACATCGGGCTGATCGAGCAGATCGACGACGCTCTGCGGGACAAGCGCACCGTCTTCCGGATCGCCGAGCCGGTCGTACGCCTCCACCAGCTGGTCATCCAGCGCCACGAGCCGGAGCTGGTGTCCAGACGGGCGGCCCGCGTGTGGGAGGCGTGCGCCGACACCGTGGCCGCCAAGATCTACGGCCCGCACTTTGAGGACCTCGCGCGCCAGTGGTGCTTCCTGCACGCCGACCCGGAAACACTCGGCGGTGCGGCGGCAGCCGTACGGCCCACCGAGATCGCCTGCCGCGAGCACCGCCAGGGACACGAGGTGGACATCGTGGTCACCGAGGGCATCCCTTTCGCAGGAGAGAGGATCACCGCCCTCGGAGAGGCGAAGGGCACGCTCGCGCCCATGGACCTGCCTCACCTGCAACGTCTGGAGCATCTGCGCGGCCTGCTCCCGGCCGCGAAGGTCGGCCGGCTGCCCAAACTGCTGCTGTTCGCCCGTTCCGGCTTCACCCCTGAGCTCAGGCGCCTGGCGCGGTCCCGGCCGGACGTGGAGCTCATCGACCTCCGTCGCCTGTACGGCGGCGCCTGACCGTGGGTCTTGGCGGCTGCTTCGGGAGTCGCCGGCGGCGGCCGTACAGCATTGGGGCGGTACGGTGAAGGATTGTGCCGAGCATCCCGCAACCCCTGCGTCCCGACGACGACGGCAGCGCCGACCCCGCCGTCGCCGCCGCGCTGTCCGCCTTCGCCGCCGGTACGGCTGACGCCACGGCCGTGCTGTCCGCGCTGAGCGGCGCGCGGCTGCTCGTGCCGGTGGTCGCGATCCTCACCGAGACCGAGGTGGGCGCGCACGGGCTCAGGCAGGAGAAGGAAAGCGAGATGGCCCTGCCCAAACTGGTGGGCAAGGACGGCAGGGAGGCGGTGCTCGCCTTCACGGGGACGGAGGCGCTGGCCCGCTGGCGGCCCGACGCGCGGCCGATCCAGGCGACGACGCCCCGGGTGTGCCAGGCGGCCGTCCAGGAAGGGGCGGCGGCCGTCGTCGTGGACGTGGCGGGCCCGGTGAGCTTCGTGATCGAGGGACCGGTGCTGCGGGCGCTGGCCGCGGTCCAGTCCGGTGCGGCTCACCCGGTTCCGGGCGTGACGGTGGCGCGTCTGGAAGCCGACGGCTCTCCCGCCGCCACCCCGAGCCCCGCCGCCGGTGACTCTCCTCCGCGGTGGCGCCGCTGGTTGTCCCGCCGCCGCTGACCGACCGCTCAGTGCTCCGGACGGCCCTCATGGACCGGGTGGACGCGGGTCCAGGTGGCGCCGCACCTGCACCGGTACTCCTCCACCAGGTCTCCGTCCTCGGTGACGGCCAGGCCGTGGTTGACGCGGACGTGGACGTGCTCGCTCATGAGGCCTTCCTGCCGGGGGGATCGGGAGGGGCTCACCACGGGTGCGGTGAGGCGTTTACGCAGCTGAGTGCGTGGCAGCCTAGCGCATCGGCCCCGCCGTTCCGCAGGCGCCGATTCTCCACAGCCCGGCCGGACCGCCCCGGCGTCATCCACAGTCCCGCACATCGGCGCCCTCGCCCCGCCGTACGCGATTAGGCTCAGCCGGGTGCTCAGCATCGTCGTGGCCTTCGCGGGAGGGTTCCTCGCGGGCCTTTACGCGCGCGCCGTCGCCGCCGGGTTCGGGCCGGACCCCGCGGACACGCGCAAGGAGGCCAGATACGCCTTCGGGGCCCTGTCGCGCCTGCCGCGCCCCGGCCGGCCGCCCGTCGTCGAGCTGGCCACCGCCACGGTGTGCGCCCTGGTCGCCTGGCGTGCCGCGCCGCCGTACCTGCCGGGCCTGGCCTACGCCGCCGTCGCCGGCGTCCTCCTGGCGGTGGTCGACTGGCGCACCCGCCGCCTCCCCGACGTGATCACCATCCCGTCCTACCCGATCCTCGCCCTCCTGCTGCTCCCCACCGGCGAGCTGCCCCGTGCCCTCCTCGGCGGCGTGGCCCTGGCCGGGGTGTACGGCGTGCTGTGGTTCCTGCGCCCGCACGCCATGGGCCTGGGCGATGTCAAGCTCGCCGGCCTGATCGGCATGGTGGGCGGCGCCCTCGGCTGGCAGGCGTGGGCCGTCGCCGCGCTGGCCGGGCAGTTCGCCGGAGCCCTCTACGCCATCGGCCTCCTCATCACGAAAAAGGGGGACAAATCAACGGAATTCCCCTTCGGTCCTTTCATGCTGATCGGCGCGCTGGCCGCCGTCTGTCTCGCCTGATGGTCACCCCGGACGGCGCACCCGGCCACGTCTGGAAGACTTGACCACATGCTGCGCTGGTTGACCGCCGGAGAGTCACACGGCCCCGAACTCGTCGCCATCATGGAGGGCCTCCCCGCCGGGGTGGAGGTCACCACCGAGGCGATCTCCGAGGCCCTGCGCCGCCGCAGGCTGGGCTACGGCCGCGGCGCGCGCATGAAGTTCGAGGAGGACAAGGTCACGATCGTGGGCGGCGTACGGCACGGCCGCACGATCGGCAGCCCCGTCGCCGTGCGGGTCGGCAACACCGAATGGCCCAAGTGGGAGAAGGTCATGGCGGCCGACCCGGTCGACCCGGCCGAGCTGGAGGGCCTGGCGCGCAACGCGCCGCGCTCACGCCCCCGCCCGGGCCACGCCGACCTGGCCGGCATGCAGAAGTACGGCTTCGACGACGCGCGCAACGTCCTCGACCGGGCCAGCGCCCGCGAGACCGCCGCCCGCGTCGCCCTCGGCGAGGTCGCCAGGCGCTTCCTGAAGCAGGCGCTGGGCGTGGAGATCCTCAGCCACGTGGTCTCGATCGGCGGCACCCGCACCCCCTCGGCCGACCTGCCCACCCCGGCCGATCTGGCGCGCATCGACGACGACCCGGTCCGCTGCTTCGACCCAGCGGGCAGCGCGGCCATGGTCGAGACGATCGACAAGGCCCACAAGGACGGCGACACGCTCGGCGGCGTCGTGGAGGTCCTGGCCTACGGCCTGCCGCCGGGCCTGGGCAGCTACACCCACTGGGACCGCCGGCTCGACGCGCGCCTGGCCGCCGCCCTCATGGGCATCCAGGCGATCAAGGGCGTGGCCGTCGGCGACGGGTTCGAGACCGCGAGCCGGCCCGGGTCCCGCGCCCACGACGAGATCGAGTACACCACCGCCGACGGCGTCAGGCGCGTCACCAACCGCGCGGGCGGCGTCGAGGGCGGCATGACCAACGGCGAGGTGCTGCGCGTAAGCGCCGCGATGAAGCCCATCTCCACCGTCCCGCGGGCGCTGGCCACCATCGACGTCAAGACCGGCGAGGCGGCCAAGGCGCACCACGAGCGCTCCGACGTGTGCGCGGTCCCCGCCGCGGGCGTGGTGGCCGAGGCCATGGTGGCGCTGGTGCTGGCCGACGCGGCGCTGGAGAAGTTCGGCGGCGACTCGGTCGAAGAGGTCGCGCGCAACCTGTCCGGATACCTGTCTGCGATGGTGATCAAGTGATGAAGGCCGTGCTGATCGGCCCGCCGGGCTCGGGCAAGACCACCGTGGGCCGCCTGCTCGCCGACCACCTCGGCGTCGCCTTCCGCGACACCGACGCCGACGTCGAGGCCGTCGCCGGCAAGCCGGTGAGCGACATCTTCGTCGAGGACGGGGAGGAGCGCTTCCGCGACCTGGAGGCGCAGGCCGTACGGCGGGCGCTGGCCGAGCACGAGGGCGTCCTCAGCCTGGGCGGCGGCGCGATCCTGCGCGCGGAGACCCAGGATCTGCTCCAGGGCCAGCCCGTCGTCTACCTGCAGGTGGGGCTGGCCGCCGCGGTGCAGCGGGTGGGGCTGGGGGCGGCCCGGCCGCTGCTGGTGCTCAACCCGCGCAGCCAGCTCAAGCGGCTCATGGAGGAGCGCAGGCCCATCTACGAGCGGCTGGCCGTCCTGACCGTGGCGACCGACGGGCGCGAGCCGCACGAGCTGGTGGAGGAGATCGTGAAGGGGCTCGCGCCGTGACCGTGACACGCATCGCCGTGCGCGGCGACCAGCCGTACGACGTCGTGGTCGGCACCGGCGTCCTCGGCGAGCTGCCCGGGCTGGTGGGCGCGGGCGTGCGGACGGTGGCGGTGATCCACCCGGTGGGCCTGCCGGAGATCGCCCGCCCGGTGTGCCACGCGCTGGAGGAGGCCGGGTTCGAGGTCGTGGCGCTGCCGGTGCCCGACGGGGAGCGGGCCAAGACGGTCCAGGTGGCCGCCGAGCTGTGGTCCGCGCTGGGCCGCCACGGCGTCACGCGGTCCGACGCGGTCGTCGGCGTGGGCGGCGGCGCCACCACCGACCTGGCCGGGTTCGTCGCCGCCACCTGGCTGCGCGGCGTCAAGGTGGTGCTCGTGCCCACGACGCTGCTGGCCATGGTCGACGCGGCCGTCGGCGGCAAGAACGGCATCGACACCCCCGAGGGCAAGAACCTGGTGGGCACCTTCCTGCCGCCCGCCGGGGTGCTGTGCGACCTGGCCACGCTGCCGTCGCTGCCGCGCGAGGACTACGTCGCGGGCCTGGCGGAGATCATCAAGGGCGGGTTCATCGCCGACCCGGCGATCCTCACGCTCATCGAGGCCGATCCCGCCGCGGCGACCCGGCCCGAGGGCGAGCACACCCGCGAGCTCATCGAGCGCAAGATCCGCGTCAAGGCCGACGTGGTCGGCGCCGACCTGCGCGAGGCGGGCCTGCGCGAGATCCTCAACTACGGCCACACGCTGGGCCACGCCATCGAGCGGGCCGAGCACTACCGCATGCGCCACGGCGAGGCCATCTCCATCGGCATGGTCTACGCCGCCGTGCTGGGCCGGCTGACCGGCCGCGTGGACCTGGTCGGCCGCACCCGCTCGATCCTGTCCTCGGTGGGCCTGCCCACCGCCTACCGCCGCGACGCCTGGCCGGAGCTGCGCGACCACATGCGGCTGGACAAGAAGAACCGCGGCGCCAGGCAGCGGTTCGTGGTGCTCGACGACCTGGCCAAGCCCGCACGCCTGGAGGATCCGAGCGAGGAGCTGCTGGAGGCGGCCTACCGGGAGGTGTCGCGATGAAGGTGCTCGTCCTCAACGGCCCCAACCTGCGCCGGCTCGGCACCCGCGAGCCGTCGGTCTACGGCGCCGACACCTTCGACGACCTGGTCAAGCTGTGCGAGGAGACCGGCTCCGCCCTGGGCCTGGACGTCGAGGTCCGCCAGACCGACGACGAGGCCGAGCTGGTGCGCTGGATGCACGAGGCGGCCGACGGCAGGATCCCGGTCGTGCTCAACCCGGCGGCGTTCACCCACTACTCCTACTCGCTGCGCGACGCCATCGCCCAGCGCACCGCGCCGCTGGTGGAGGTGCACATCTCCAACCCGGCCGCGCGGGAGGAGTTCCGCCACACCTCCGTGGTGGCGGGCGTGGCCACCGGCACCATCGCGGGCTTCGGCCTGCGGTCCTACGTGCTGGCCCTGCAGGCGATCGCGGAGCTGGCCAGGTCATGACGCGCTACAGCTCCTTCGTCGCGCTCGGCGACAGCTTCACCGAAGGGCTCAACGACCCGGGGCCGGGCGGCTCCTTCCGCGGCTGGGCGGACCGGGTGGCCGAACGGCTGGCGGCCGGGAACCCGTCCTTCCGCTACGCCAACCTGGCCGTGCGCGGCAAGCTGCTCGACCAGATCATCGCCGACCAGGTACCGCTGGCCGTGAAGATGGCGCCCGACCTGGTGAGCTTCTGCGCGGGCGGCAACGACCTGCTGCGGCCGGGCAGCGACCCGGACGCGATGGCCAAGAAGTTCGCCTCGGCCGTGCGCGAGCTGCGCTCCACCGGCGCCGAGGTGCTGGTGTTCACCGGCGTGGACCCGCGCGACACGCCGCTGATGCGGCGCATGCGCGGCAAGTTCGCGGTCTTCTACCTGCACGTCCGGTCCATCGCCGACCTGTACGGCTGCCGCGTCGTCGACCAGTGGTCGATGCAGGGGCTGCGGGACTGGCGGGCGTGGAGCGAGGACCGCCTCCACATGAACGAGGAGGGGCACCGCCTGGTCGCGGCCAGGGTGCTCGACGTGCTGGGCGTGCCGTGCGACGACACGTGGCGCAAGACCTGGCCGCCCCGGGAGTCGGTCGACCCGCGCGTCAGGCGCCGCGAGGACGCCCAGTGGCTGCGCGAGCACCTGATGCCGTGGATCACGCGCCGCCTCCGCGGGCGCTCCTCGGGCGACGGGCTCACCCCCAAGCGGCCCGACCTGCTGCCCTGGTGAAGCCGCCCGCTCAGGGGCGCGGCAGCCGCTTGTCGAAGACGACGCGGTCCACCGCCGGGCCGTCGTAGCCGGCGACGGGGCCGGTGACAGAGAAGCCCATCGCGGTGTGGAAGGCGATGGAGGCGCTGTTGCGCGGCGAGGTGATCGCCCGCACCCTCGTCCGGTGGCCGGCCGCGGCGAGAGCGAAGAAGCTCTCATAAAGGCGGCGGGCCAGCCCGCCGCCGCGGAAGGGCGGCGCGACGCCGGCGAAGTGGATGTAGGCGCAGTCCGGCATCGACGGCGACAGGAAGCCGACGAGGAACCCCGCCGGCTCGCCGGCGTTCTCGGCGACCAGGCTGGTGCGATGGAAGTGGTCGAGGAACAGCCGCGGCAGGTTCGACCGGACCGGCCGCCCCCACCAGTCGTCCACGACGGCGACGATGCGGTCGTAGTCGCCGGGTACGGCCGGCCGCAGCCGCGGGCTCTCGCTCGTCATCACGGATTCCTCACGTCTCGGGATGTGCCGTCCGGCAGGCCGCATCCCACCGTAGCCGTCCGCCCCGTGATCTCCGTACCGGTGGAGTGATCACACCTGAGCGCCGCCACCGCTTTGCATAGCCATGCATTGGTGTGTATATACTTCTACTCGTGTCCAAGGTCCTCACCTCCCTCCCTGTCGGCGAACGAGTCGGGATCGCCTTCTCCGGCGGCCTCGACACCTCGGTAGCGGTCGCGTGGATGCGCGAGAAGGGCGCGGTGCCGTGCGCCTACACCGCCGACGTCGGCCAGTACGACGAGCCCGACATCGCCTCGGTGCCCGGGCGCGCCACGGCCTACGGCGCGGAGGTCGCACGGCTGGTCGACTGCCGGGCCGCGCTCGTGGAGGAGGGGCTCGCGGCCCTGGCCTGCGGGGCGTTCCACATCCGCTCCGGCGGCCGCACCTACTTCAACACCACCCCGCTCGGGCGGGCCGTCACGGGCACCCTGCTGGTGCGCGCGATGCTCGAGGACGGCGTGCAGATCTGGGGCGACGGCTCGACCTTCAAGGGCAACGACATCGAGCGGTTCTACCGGTACGGCCTGCTCGCCAACCCCTCCCTGCGGATCTACAAGCCCTGGCTGGACGCCGACTTCGTCAGGGAGCTCGGCGGGCGCAAGGAGATGTCGGAGTGGCTGCTGGAGCGCGGCCTGCCGTACCGCGACAGCACGGAGAAGGCCTACTCCACCGACGCGAACATCTGGGGCGCGACGCACGAGGCCAAGGCGCTCGAGCACCTCGACACGGGCATCGAGATCGTCGAGCCGATCATGGGCGTGCGGTTCTGGGATCCCGCCGTCGAGATCGCCGCCGAGGACGTCACGATCGGCTTCGAGCGCGGGCGGCCGGTGACGATCAACGGCAAGGACTTCGCCTCCCCGGTCGACCTGGTGCTGGAGGCCAACGCCATCGGCGGCCGGCACGGCCTGGGCATGTCCGACCAGATCGAGAACCGGGTCATCGAGGCCAAGAGCCGGGGCATCTACGAGGCGCCGGGCATGGCGCTGCTGCACGTCGCGTACGAGCGGCTGGTCAACGCCATCCACAACGAGGACACCCTCGCCATCTACCACACCGAGGGACGGCGGCTGGGCAGGCTGCTGTACGAGGGCCGCTGGCTGGACCCGCAGGCGCTGATGCTGCGCGAGTCGCTGCAGCGCTGGGTCGGGATGGCGGTCACCGGCGAGGTGACGCTGCGCCTGCGGCGCGGTGAGGACTACTCGGTCCTGGACACCTCCGGGCCGTCGCTCAGCTACCATCCGGACAAGCTGTCCATGGAGCGGACCGAGGACTCCGCCTTCGGGCCGGTCGACCGCATCGGCCAGCTGACCATGCGCAACCTGGACATCGCCGACTCCCGCGCCAAGCTTGAGCAGTACGCCAGGCTCGGCATGGTCGGCGCCCCGCAGCCGCCGCTGGTGGGCGCCGCCCAGGCGGCCTCGACCGGGCTGATCGGCGCGATGCCCGAGGGCGGGGCCGAGGCGATCGCCTCCCGGGGCGCGGTCTCCGTCGACGACGAGCTGCTCGACCACGCCGCGATGGAGGCCGGCACCGACTGACCCGCAACGGGCACGACCGACCGCCGCCACCGCCGCTGCTCGGGCGACGCTCGCCGGGTTCGTCACCGGCGGGGTTGCGGGCCCGCCGTCCCGGTGGCGCCGGCGTGCGGGCCGGAGAGCCCGCGAACTTACTGCGAGGCCAGCCGCCTGAGCGCCGCACGCGGAACGGCCGGGTCGGTCGTCCGCCAGAACGGCGGCAGCGAGCTCAGCAGGAAGCCGCTGTAGCGGGCCGTGGCCAGCCGGGGGTCGAGCACCGCGACGACACCCTTGTCGTCCTGCGACCGCAGCAGCCGCCCCACCCCCTGCGCCAGCAGCAGGGCGGCGTGGTTGGCCGCCACCGCCATGAACCCGTTGCCGCCCTTGGCCGCGACGTGGCGCTGGCGGGCCGAGGTGAGCGGGTCGTCGGGCCGCGGGAAGGGCACCCGGTCGATGATCACCAGGCGCAGCGACGGCCCCGGCACGTCGACCCCCTGCCACAGCGACAGCGTGCCGAACAGGCAGGTGGCCTCGTCCTCGGCGAACTGCTTGACCAGCAGCATGGTCGAGTCGTCGCCCTGGCACAGCAGCGGCACCTCCAGCCGGTCGCGCAGCGCCTCGGCGGCGGCCTTGGCGGCGCGCATGGAGGAGAACAATCCCAGCGTGCGCCCGCCCGCCGCCTCGATCAGCTCGGCGATCTCGTCGAGGTAGGCCTGGGGCAGCCCGTCGCGGCCCGGCTGGGGCAGGTGCTTGGCGACGTAGAGGATGCCCGAGCGCTGGTGGTCGAAGGGCGAGCCGACGTCGATGCCCTGCCACTCGCCGTCGGCCAGGCCCCACTGCCGGGCCAGCGCGTCGAAGGTGCCGCCCAGGGCCAGCGTGGCGGAGGTGAGCACCACCGTGCGGTCGCCGAAGAGCTTGTCACGCAGCATGCCGCCGACGGTCAGCGGCGCCACCCGCAGGGTGGGCGGGCGGCGGTCGGTGCCGGCCTCCAGCCACACCACCTCGGCCCGGTCGGCCTCGGAGTCGTGGCCGAACGCCTCCAGCATGCGCACCGCCGTGTCGTGGACCTCGTCGAGCGCGGCGAAGGCCATCTTGCGCTGGCCGCTCTTGTCCGGGTCGTCCTTGTCGGCGTTGCGCGAGCCCATCGCGGTGATGCAGGCGTGCGCCGCGTCGCGCACCAGGGCGAGCGTCTGGGCGAGCACCGGGGGCAGGTCGTCGACGCGGCCGGGCGGCGCGGCGGCCAGCAGCGCCTTGAGGTCTTCGCCCGCCTCCTGCAGCCGGTCGGCGACCGGCTGCTCGATGAGTCTGGCCACCCGCCGCACCGCCAGGAACACCGACGTCTCCGACAGCTCGTCGGTGACCACCGAGGTGACGCGGTCGACCAGCTCGTGGGCCTCGTCGACCACCACCACGTCGTGCTCGGGCAGGATCGACATCTCCTCCATGGCGTCGATCGCCAGCAGCGCGTGGTTGGTGACGACGATGTCGACCTCGCCCGCGCGGGCCTTGGCCAGCTCCGCGAAGCACTCCCCGGCGCTGGGGCAGCGGGCGGCGCCCAGGCACTCGCGGGCGCTGACCGAGAACTGCCGCCAGGCCTGCTCGTTGACGCCGGGGACCAGCTCGTCGCGGTCGCCGGTCTCGGTCTGCTCGGCCCACTCCTGGATGCGCTGGACCATCCGCCCGGTGGCGCTCACCTCGCGCGGGTCGAACAGCTGCTCCGGCTCGTCCTCCTCCGGCCAGGCGGCGGTCAGCTTGTGGCGGCACAGGTAGTTGCGCCGGCCCTTGAGGATCGCGAACGTCGGCTCGTGGGGCAGCTCGTCGGCCAGCGACTCGGCCAGCCGGGGCAGGTCGCGGTCGACCAGCTGGCGCTGCAGCGCGATGGTGGCCGTGGAGACGACCACCGTGGTGTCGGACTCCATGGCGTGCCGCAGCGCGGGCACCAGATAGGCCAGCGACTTGCCGGTGCCGGTGCCGGCCTGCACGGCCAGATGCTCCTCCGCCTCGATGGCGTGCTGGACGGCACGCGCCATGGTCACCTGACCGGGCCGCTCGGTGCCGCCCAGGGCACTGACGGCGGTCTTGAGGAGGGACTCGACGGGGGGGAGGAGGGAATCCGGCACGGAAGCAAACGCTACCCGCATCCGGCCGCCCGGCGGCCGGCGATCACCCGGATTGTGGATAACCCATGACCGCGGGCCTGTGCGAGGGGTGACGCGATATGTGCATCCCGGCGTTCACCGGACGCATCGGCATCCGCGTGGCACACTGACGACCGGACGCAGAGGGTAGACGACGATCTTCCCGAGGGGGCTTCTGGGGCGCATGGTAAACACTTGCTGACCTGGGTTTTTAGAGGCTGAGTGGACGAATATAGGCTGGTTAAAGAAAAATGTCCTCCATGTCGGAAGTTGTGCCGCTGCCGTCGTTCGGCGAAGTATTCTTCGATGCCCGAGGCCAGGAGCGGTGTCTCCGGGTCACCTGGCACGAGGGAACCCTTGTCCTGAGCCTGTGGCGCGGGGAGATGTGCACCGCGAGCTTCCGCATGCCGATCGAGGACGTCGGCCGCCTCCTGGACACCCTCGACGAGGGCTACGCCGAGGTGACCGGGGGCGAGCCCGCCGCCCAGCCGGCCGGGGAGCCGCCGGTGATCCCCGGCACGGGCCAGTACAACCGGCCGCCCGAGAACTTCCCGCCCGCCCAGCCGCTCACCGACGAACGGCCCACCGCCGCCATGGCGCCCAGCGACGTCCTGGTCGCCCGCGGCACGCCGCCGCCCGACAAGCTCGTGGCCTCCTTCGGGGAGACCACCGCGCCGCGCGAGTCCTACGCCGCGCCGCAGTACACCGAGCCGCAGTACACCGAGCGCCGGCCCCAGTATGCCGAGCCCGTCGCCGCCGGCGCCGGCGACCCGGTCTACCAGCTGCCCGCCGACCAGTCCCAGCTGCGCGCCGACCCGCTCGGCCTGGGCCCGCAGTACCAGACCTCCCAGCAGTACGGCTCGGCCGCCTCCTACCAGGACTCCTACCAGGGCGCCCAGCAGTACGGCTCGGCCCCGCCGTACACCGGGCAGCACATCGCGCAGCCGCAGGAGCCGGCGCCGGCCGCGGCCGGGCTCGGCACGCCCATGCACGGCATCCCCGGCGCCGGACGGCGCCGCCGGCAGCCCAACCCCGTCGACCCGCTGCTCGGGCTCGGCACGCCCCAGCAGCCCGAGCCCAGCATCACCCGCCCCTACGTCCCCGACGACATGTACGTGACGGGCGAGCGGCTGCGGCCCGACCAGCAGCGCCACGACGACCCCCGCTGGTGAGGACCCCGCCCCGCACCTCCTGAGCCGGGCCGGCGCGACCCCGCCGCCCGGCGGTCGGGCATCATGCCCCTGTGGCCGTCCGCCGCGCCCGTATTGCGCCCGCAGCGAACCGGGGACGGCCGGCGGGCGCGCCCGGTGTTGGCGTCCACGACGATCAACGCCGGACGGGCGGCCGCCCTTGACCGGCTGAGGGGGGTCCATGGACGAGATGACCGGCCTGAGCCTGCTGCTCCTGGCCGCGGGGGCGCTGGGGGTGGCGGCGCTGTCCCGACGGCTGGGCTGGCCGGCGCCGCTGCTGCTCGTGCTGGCCGGGATGCTGGCCTCGCCGCTGTTCCCGGGCAGGTTCACGCTCGAACCCGAGATCGTGCTGCTGGTGTTCCTGCCGCCGCTGCTGTACTCGGCCGCCCTCGACAGCTCCTACCTGCGCCTGCGCGACGTCAAGCGGCCGGTCGCGCTGCTGTCGGTCGGCCTGGTGCTGTTCACCATGCTCGTCGTCGGCTGGGTCGTGCACCTGCTCGTGCCGTCCCTGCCGCTGGCGGCGGCCTTCGCGCTGGGCGCCATCGTGGCCCCGCCGGACGCGGTGGCCGCCGTGGCCGTCGCCCGCCGGCTCGGCCTGCCCCGCCGGATCGTCACCATCCTCGTCGGCGAGAGCCTGTTCAACGACGCCACGGCGCTGACCGCCTACCGGGTGGCGCTCGGGGCGGCGACCGGCGCGGCCTTCGACCTGCTGGACGGCTCCTGGCAGTTCCTGCTCTCGGCGGCGGGCGGCACCCTCGTCGGGGTGGCGCTGGCGGTGGCGTTCGGCTGGGCGCTGGAGCGGATGCGCGACTCGCTGGCGGAGAACACGGCGATGCTGCTCATCCCGTTCGCCGCCTACCTGGCCGCCGAGCTCGTCCACGCCTCCGGCGTCATCTCCGTGGTGATCGTCGGCCTCTACCTGGGCAACCGGATGCACCGCATGGGGTTCGGCACCCGCCTGGTGGCCGCCGGCGTGTGGAAGGTGCTGGACTTCTTCCTGGAGAGCATCGTCTTCGCGCTGATCGGCCTGCAGCTGCCGGCCGTGCTGCCCCAGGGGTACGGCCCCTGGCGGCTGGCCGGGTACGCGGCCGCCGTCTTCGCCGCGACCGTGCTGGCCCGCTTCGTGTGGGTGTTCGCCTTCTCCTACCTGCGGCGCGACCGCCCGCCGGTCAGGCACGCGATCGTCGTCGCGTGGGCGGGCATGCGCGGCGTGGTGTCGCTGGCCGCCGCCTTCGCCCTGGTCGACACGCCCATCCCGGACAAGGATCTGGTCGTCTTCCTGACGTTCACCACCGTCATCGGCACCCTGCTCATCCAGGGCCTGACCTTCCCCCTGCTCATCAGGAGGCTGCGGGTGTCCAACGAGCGGGAGGCCTACGAGGACGACCTGGCCGAGGCCGCCGCCAAGCAGCAGGCCATCGCCGCGGGCATGGAGGCCCTGGAGCGGATCGTGGCCCGCGAGGGGCCGCCGGACGAGATCTACCAGGACGTGCTGGACCAGCTGAAGACCAAGACCGAGCGGCGGGCGCTGACGGCGTGGGAACGGCTAGGCGGCGGCACCGCCATGGACGGCGCCGAGACGCCCAGCGCGCTGTACCGCAGGCTGCGCCAGGAGATGCTGGCCGCCGAGCGGGAGGTGTTCGTGCGGCTGCGCGACGAGCGGCGCATCGACGACGAGGTGCTGCGCAGGGTGATGGCCGAGCTGGACTTCGAGGAGGCGATCCTGGAGCGCTAGGACGTGTCTGATGGCTCTTGAAGGTGATGCTGGATCTGCTGCCAGCCGGGCAGGGGTCCGGCATGGTGGGACGACATGAGCTGAGCGATGCGCTGTGGAACAAGATCGCTCCGTTGCTGCCCGCCAACGTCAGGCCCGGCGGGCAGTGGGCCGACCACCGCACGGTGATCAACGGGGTCTTGTTCCAGGCTTTCCGGATGTCCCTCTTCCCGCCCATGGTCGCCGGAGCCGGGCTCCCCCATGATCCTCCACCCGGGCCGCGACTCACCTGGCTGCTCGGCGGGGTGGCGATGCGGAGCGGGGGCGAGGATGCCGGCGGCAGCATGGTCGGGCTGTGGCTCGGGCCGCTGCCGCCAGCGGCCCGAGCCCACTCTCGCACCAGCAGGCCGGGGTATTGATCCTTGGCGGCGGCGTGGACCGCTGCCGTCTCGCTGTCGAAACGACCATCGGCAGTCCCGCTCGCCCGGACACAGCGGTCGTGCACGAACTGGCCGACTTCCCGGATCCGTGAACGCCCGTGTGCGGCCCCGTTGACCGACCGCCGGGAACGCCGTTTCGGCCGCCAGCGCAAAAACGCAGGTCGACGTCCTGGAATGCCCGGCAGATGTCCCGTTGATGGCCTGTCCGGCAATCTTCTGCGCTGCGACCATTCGGTTGAACACTCCCAGGACGAGAGGAAGACCCATCGTGCGTGTCAGAAAGTTGGCCATGCTCATCTCAGCCGTCGCCTTGTTAATCGGCGGCCTGTCCGGTGCGGCGAACGCGCAGCCGTCGGATTCCCGGATGGAAGCGGTCCTGGCCGTCGCGGGCGACGTAGCGCCGCCGCCTCCACCGGTCACCAAGGACGGGGTGCAGGTCCAGGGCTCGTGGATCGGGCCCTACACGTACCGCAACCTCTACACCGGCAAGTGCCTGGACATCCGGGGCGCCTCCAAGGACAGCGGCGCGCAGGCGGTGCAGTACCGGTGCATCGCCGGCAGGACCTCGCAAATGTGGTTCCTGTGGCACACCGAGGGCGACGGCTCCATCGACTTCCATCTGATCGGCAACGGCAACAGCGGCAAGTGCCTGGAGCCCATCCCGACCTTGACGCGGGGAGCGCCGCTCCTGCAGTACACCTGCTACCTCGGCCTGGACAACCAGGTCTGGCGCAACACCAGCACCTACCCCAACATCCAGGTGAACGACGCCTCCAACTACTGCATGGAGGTTCAGGGAGCGTCGCTGGCCGACCTCACCAAGATCGTTCAGTGGGACTGCCACCACCGGGGCCACCAGGTCTGGCTCCGCTACAACGCCTGACCCTTCGGCCGGGGAGCCTGCGCAGCGATCTGTCGGTCTCGATGTCGTCGACCACGCCGCCTCCCGCGAGCGCCCCGCCGCCGCCCGGCCGAGACTGCACGGTCGCGGCCGGTCACCCGCCGGCCCTGCCGAACGGGCCGAGCCGCGGTAGGGGCCGCGCACGTACACCGGCAAGGCCGAGCCGGCCGACCGCGACCGTAGACCTCGACGGCGGTCCGGTACGCAAGCTGAAGGCGCTGACCAGCCTGTAGTCGACGGTGCCCCCCACGGAGGCGGGGAGCATGTCGGCGCCTGAGCGAACTGACGGGCGGGCGCGTCACCGCCGCTGACGAACCCTCCCATCCCCCCTCCCCTCCGCCACCTGGGAAGATCATGCGCAGTTTCAAACCCCTCGCCGCTGCCGCGGCCGTCACGGCCCTGTTCTTGGGCCAGCTGTCCGCGCCACCCCCTGCATCCGCCGAACCGACGCCGACGCCACCGCCCGCCCACGCCGACATCGCAGTGCCGCCCACGAAGTCCGCCGCCCCTGAACAGGTCCCCACCGGCGAGCGCGCCGGACTGCTCGGCACCGGATGGGAGAGTTCCGCCGACCGGGCCGTGGCCACGAGCGGGGACGCCAGCGGCTTCCACGTGCTGGTCGCCGACGCCAAGGACGGCTACCGGTGGCGGACCGCCGCGTCGCTGTCCGAGCCGGGCTTCGATACCGACGCGTGGATCGGCAACATGTGCGTGACCGCCTCCGGCAAGCGCGCGGTGGTCGTGTACGCGCCGCGCACGTTCACCAACAAACCCGACCTGGCCGATCGCGGCGGCTTCACCGCGATCGTGGATCTCGACGGCGGCCCCGTGCGCAAGCTGGCGGTACAGACCACGCTGGCCTACTTCAACCCTGGTTGCGGGCCGTCCGAGACCGCGATCCTGACCCAGAGCGCCGAGGAGCCGGCCGCCACGCGCCTGCTGGCGCTCGACACGGCCAAGGGCACCCTGGACAAGCCGATCCAGGTGCCGGGACAGCTCACGTCGGCGGTGCCCACGCCGATCGGCATCGTGGCCGCCGACGCCGCCGCGCTGGTCCGGGTCGCCCCCTCCGGGAAGCGGACGCTGCTCGCCCGGGCCAAGGGCGTGCCGTACCGGCTGACCCCGGACGCCGACGGCGGTCTCGTGTACGCCGAGGTCGAGGGCGAGAACTCGGCCGCGGTGCGCAGGGTCAGCCTGCCCGACAAGGGCACGGGCACGGTCACGACACTGGCCACCGGAGCCCTCACCGAGCTCAGCGTGCGCGCCGCCCGCGGCGGCCAGGTGGTCGTCACCGGCACCGGCAAGACGCCGCAGGCCCGCACGAACGCGGCCGGCGTCATGCTGGCGGACGTCGGGCACGAGGCCAGGCCGTCGCTGTCCGGCCGGCTGGCGGTGACCTCGGTCCTGCGGACGCACACCCCGGATCCGCGGGTGGCGCCGGCCGATCCGACCGACGCGCAGCGGGTGGACATCACCGCGACGTCGCTGGTGACGAACAAGACGTTCACGCTGGCCGTGACGCCGACCCCCGGCGCCGGCGGTGGCGCCGAGCCGAGTCCCGCGCTCGGCCTGGGATCGGCCGCGACGGCCGGCGGCCCGAACCAGCCCGACGACGACGACCGGGCGTACTGCTCGGTGCCCCGTAACGACCCGCGCATGCAGGCCATGCAGCCCAAACCGCGCCAGGTGGAGTGGGCCGTGGACCAGGCCGTCAGGGGCGTGCTGACCGTGCAGCGCCCGGCGAACTGGAAGAACCTCCCCCTGCCCGCCTACACCCCGCAGGGCCTGTTCCCGCCCCGGACGCTCGAAGGCGGCGGCTACGTCCCCGCTCAGGTGCTGCTGGGAATCGCCGCGCAGGAGTCCAACATGTGGCAGGCCGCCCGCTTCGCGGTGCCCGGCATGACGGCGAACCCCCTGATCGGCAACTACTACGGCATCGACTACTACAACGACGACGAGAGCGACGACTGGCACATCCGCTGGGACAAGGCCGACTGCGGGTACGGCGTCATGCAGATCACCGACGGGATGCGCAAGGCCGGCAAGGAGAAGCCGGGCGAGGTCGCGCTGCCCTCCGACCACCAGAAGGCCATCGCCCTCGACTTCGCCGCCAACATCGCCAGGGGCCTGCAGATGCTGCAGGACAAGTGGAACGAGACCCGGCGCGCCGGGCTGATCATCAACAACGGCTCGGCGGACCGGATCGAAAACTGGTTCTTCGCCGTGTGGGCCTACAACTCCGGCTTCCACCCGAATACGCACGACGGCTCCCCCTGGGGCGTGGGCTGGTTCAACAACCCGGTCAATCCGCGCTATCCCGCCGACCGCAACCCGTTCCTGGAGACGTCCTACGCCGACGCGGCCGAGCCGCAGAAGTGGCCGTACCCGGAGAAGGTGATGGGCTGGGCGGGTCACCCGATCGAGCTCATCGAGACCCCTGGCAACCTGGTGCACGGCTACCGGGCCGCATGGTGGCTGACCGAAGCGGACCGCACGAACGTCCGACCGCCGGTGCACCAGTTCTGCGACGAGAGCAACCAGTGCTACTGGCCTGAGGGGCACTTCGAGCCGGACGCGCCGGGCCTGGAGGGCGAGCCGGCCGGCCCGTGCGCGCACAAGGACAGCAACGGCAAGTACGACCTGAAGTGCTGGTACCACCAGCGGTCCCAGTGGATCGACGACTGCCAGACCACCTGTGGACGCGAGTTGCTGCGCTTCGACCCCGGATACCCCTATCAGGAGGACGCCACCAGCTACGCCCCCAACTGCGGCCTCACCGGGCTGCCACAAGGCGCCCTGATCGTCGACAACCTGCACTCCTCGGTCCCGTCGGTGAGACCGAACTGCGACCCGCAGTATGCCGACGTGGGCTCCTTCCAGTTCACCTTCCAACACGACCTGCACGGCAACTACCCGGGCAAGATCGACGTCCACCAGATCGGCTCGGGCTTCGCCGGCCAGTTCTGGATGAGCAACACCATCCCGAGCGACGCCCCCAGAGCGGTCGGCACCTGGACGCTGAACCAGACCGCCGGATGGGCCCGCGTCCTGGTGCATCTGCCGGTCATCGGAGCACGCACCCAGCAGGCCCGCTACGAGATCGACCTGAACGGCGACCGCACCTACGGCAAGAAGCGTTACCTGCCGCAACAGATCGGCCGCAACGGCTGGGTGTCGCTGGGGGTGTACAACTTCAACGGCACCATCCCCAGCATCCGGCTCAGCAACGTGACCGACGACGGCAAGGGCACCGTGCGCGTCGCCTGGGACGCGATCGCGATCCAGATGCTCAACGCCAAACCCAAGCACATCGTCGCCGCGCTCGGCGACTCCTACAGTTCCGGTGAGGGCGCGGGCGACTACTTCGCCTCCTCCGACGCCGACCACGGCACCGCCTGGTGGAACGCCTGCCGCCGCAGCAACGACGCCTACTCGCGCAAGGTGGTCCTGCCGGGCGGCACCACGAACCTCGGCACGCTCGCCGATCGGTTCGACGCCAACCACGAGCTCGGCTTCGTGGCCTGCTCGGGAGCGATGACCTGGAACGCGGCAGGCTGGGACACTCCGAGATCCTGGGACTCGCCGGGCAACTACAAGACGGGCGAGGGACAGTTCCACGAGATGGCGCAGGTCAAGTCGGGAGTGCTGGACGGGAACACCACGCTGGTCACCCTCACGCTGGGTGGCAACGACGTGGTGGACGGCGGGGCCCAGGGCATCTTCTCCAAGGTCGTCTCCGCCTGCCTCGCCCCGGGCACCGACCCGTACTGCGCCTCGGCCACGAGCGGGCAGAAGGCCATGATCGGCGTCATGGTGGACAACGTGGAAGGGGTGATCAGGGAGATCAGGACCAGGGCCCAGAACGCCAAGATCGTACTGCTCGGGTACCCCGTGCCGATCAGCCTCACCCGCGAATGCGCGGTGCTCTCCACACTGATCACCCCGGATGATGCCAAGGCCATCGCGGATCTCGTGACACACATGGGCGCCAAGCAGAAGGAGAGAGTCGACGCGCTGCGCGCCGAAGGCATCCCGGTGTACTTCGCGCAGCCCGGCAACGAGTTCCTCCTGCACGGCGTCTGCGATTCTGACCCCTACATCAACGGGATCACGACCGGCCCGCGCGGCGAGGGCGACTTCCACGTCGGTGACGATCCGAGCCCGCTGTGCATCATCCAGGAAGTCATCTGCATGAGCAGGGAATCCTTCCACCCCAACGACGCGGGCACGTCCGCCTACGCCCGGGCCCTGCGCGCCGGCCTGGACGAGGCCGGATACCGCAGTCCGTAACGACCCGAGCCGCCGGGCGCCGTCACCCGCCCCGCCCGGCGGCTCGCCACACGATCATCTCCCGGCACACGACCCACACCTCAGGGCCCGGCCGGAACCCTCCGACGACCCATCATGGCCCGAGTTTGAACCCCGGCATTCGCCTGACCAGCCCGTCAAGATCTTCAGGACACTCCTAGCCGATTTGGTTGTCCACATAGCACCAGCGCCAGGACTCGCCCGGCTCGAACGACTGCACCACCGGGTGCCCCTCGGCGCGGTAGTGGGCGGTGGCGTGCTTGTTGGGCGAGGAGTCGCAGCAGCCGATGTGCCCGCAGTCCAGGCAGCGCCGCAGGTGCACCCACTTGCTCCCGATGGCCAGGCACTCCTGGCAGCCCTCCGGAGTCCGCGCGGGCGGGTCCCCGGCCTTGGAAAGATGCTCGCAAGTTGTCATGAGAAGAAGATTACGCACTAGAGCTAGATTCCAATTCGGTCGCGCCTATTGATCGGGGGACTGCTGACGTGGACTCTTTCCTCTACGGGGGAGTGATGTAGGCCACAGTCTGCGAGGAGCTGCCCCGTGCTCGACGTGCGCAACCTGGAGGTCGTCTACGACGACGTCATGCTGGTGCTGCGGGGCGTCAGCCTCACGGTGCCGCGGGGCTCGATCGTGGCCCTCCTCGGCGCGAACGGCGCGGGCAAGACCACCCTCCTGCGCGCGCTCTCCGGGCTCCTGGACGTGCACGACGGTGAGATCACCAAGGGGTCGATCACGTTCGACGGCGAGCCGATCCACCACCTCAAGCCCGCCGAGATCGTCAAGAGGGGCGTCAGCCAGGTGATGGAGGGCCGCCGCATCCTGGCCGAGCTCACCGTGGAGGAGAACCTCCGCGTGGGCGGGCACACGGCCCCCAAGGACCTGGCCGCCAACCTCGAGCGGGTCTACGGCCTGTTCCCCGTGCTCAAGCGGCGCAGCAAGAGCGTCGCGGGCTACCTGTCCGGCGGCGAGCAGCAGATGCTCGCGGTGGGCCGGGCGCTCATGGCCGGCCCCAAGTGCCTGCTGCTCGACGAGCCCAGCCTCGGCCTGGCCCCCGCGATGGTCGCCCAGATCCGCGACCTCATCGTCGAGATCAACAAGCAGGGCACCACGGTCCTGCTCGTCGAGCAGAACGCCACCATGGCGCTGGCCATCGCGGGACACGGCTACGTCATGGAGACCGGCAAGATCGTGATGGACAAGCCGGCCGCCGAGCTGCTGGCCGACGAGGACATCAAGGAGTTCTACCTCGGCCTGGGCGCCGAGGGGGCCGCACGGTCCTTTCGCGAGGTCAAGCACTACAAGAGGCGGAAAAGATGGCTGTCTTGACCTTCCGTGAAGTCTCCCTGCGCTTCGCCGGGGTGAAGGCGATCGACGGGGTCTCCTTCGAGGTGGACGACAAGGAGCTGTTCGCCGTCATCGGGCCCAACGGCGCGGGCAAGACCTCGATCTTCAACGTGCTGTCCGGCGTCTACCGGCCGCAGGAGGGCCAGGTCACCTTCCTGGGCCAGGACCTGCTGCGCAGGCGCCCGCACGAGATCGCCGCCCTCGGCATGGCGCGCACCTTCCAGAACGTCGAGCTCTTCCACAACCTCACCGTCCTGGACAACCTCATGCTCGGCCGCCACCACCACTTCCGGTACGGCGCGCTGTCGGCCGTCCTGTGGTACGGCAGAGCCCGCCGGGCCGAGCTGGAGGCGCGCGCCAGGGTCGAGGACATCGTGGACTTCCTGGAGCTGGAGGCCTGGCGCCGCCATCCGGTGCGGCTGCTGCCGTACGGGATCCAGAAACGTGTCGAGCTCGGCCGCGCGCTGGCCATGGAGCCCAAGCTGCTGCTGCTGGACGAGCCGGTCGCCGGCATGAACCTGGAGGAGACCGAGGACACGGCCCGGTTCATCCTCGACATCCGCGACGAGCTGGGCATCCCCATCGTGCTCGTCGACCACGACATGGGCCTGGTCATGGACCTGGCAGACCGGGTGCTCGTGCTCGACTTCGGGCGCCCGGTCGCGCTGGGCACACCGGCGCAGGTGCAGCAGGACCCCAAGGTCATCGAGGCGTACCTGGGAGGGGCGGCATGACCACCGCGACGATCACCGGTTCACAGACCATCGTCACCCGGATCCAGGAGCGGGCGCGGCGGACGCCCGGCGCGGTCGCGATGCGGCACAAGGACTACGGCGTCTGGCAGGAGATCGCCTGGTCGGAGTACTGGACCAACGTCGAGCTGGTCGCCCACGCGCTGCTCGCGCTGGGCGTGGAGGCCGGCGACCGGATCGCCGTCCACTCGGAGAACCGGCCGGAGTGGCTGTACGCCGACCTCGGCACGGTCGCCGTCCGCGGCATCACCGTGGGGCTCTACCCCACCAACCCGGCGGCCGAGGTCGCCTACCTGCTGTCGGACTCCGGCGCGAAGATCCTCATCGCCGAGGACCAGGAGCAGGTGGACAAGGCGCTGGAGGTGATCGACGAGTGCCCCGCGCTGGAGCGCATCGTCTACATCGAGCCGCGCGGCATCCGCGGCCGCTACACCGACCCCAGGCTGCTGCACTGGGACGAGTTCCTGTTCCTGGGCCTGGAGCACCGCGACGCCCACCCCGACGCCCTGGCCGAGCGCATGGCCCAGGCACAGGGGTCGGACGTCGTGACCCTCATCTACACCTCCGGCACGACCGGGCCGCCCAAGGGCGTCATGCTCACGGTCGACAACGTCGAGTTCGCGATCCGCACGCTCATCCTCGGCGGCGGCTTCACCTCGCCGCCGCCCTCCGAGCGCGACCTCATCCTCAGCTACCTGCCGCTGTGCCACGTGGCCGAACGCGCCTTCACCGTGTGGTTCAACGCCGCGGCCGGGGTGCAGGTGAACTTCGCCGAGTCCATCGAGACCGTCCAGGCCAACCTGCGCGAGGTGCAGCCGACCATCCTCTTCGGCGTCCCGCGGATCTGGGAGAAGGTGCTCGCCCAGGTCACCATCAAGCTGGAGTCGGCCTCCTGGCTCAAGCGCGTGACCACGCGGTTCTGGCTGCGGGTCGCCGACCGGATCGGCGACGAGCTGGTGCGGACCGGCGGCACCCACACCGCGTGGACGCGCGTGCGGTACGCCGTGGGCTGGCTGCTGTGCTACCGCGCGCTGCGCGAGCGGCTGGGCATGCGCCGCGTCCGCTACGCCGCCTCCGGCGCCGCGCCGATCGCGCCCGACGTGCTGAAGTTCTTCATGGGCATCGGCGTGCGCATGCACGAGGTGTACGGCATGAGCGAGAACACCGCCATCGCCACCGCCAACCGCCCGGGCAGGGTGAAGCTCGGCACGGTCGGGGAGCCCCACCCGGGGGTGGAACTGCGCATCGACGAGCAGACCGGCGAGATCCTCACCCGGCACCCCGGCACCTTCGCCGGCTACTGGGGCAAGCCCGAGGCCACCGCCGACGTCGTCGACGCCGACGGCTGGCTGCACACCGGCGACGTGGGCGAATGGGTCGACGGCACGCACGTGCGCATCACCGACCGGATGAAGGACATCATCATCACCGCGGGCGGCAAGAACGTGGCGCCCAGCGAGATCGAGAACGCGCTGAAGGCCTCGCCGTACATCAAGGAGGCCATCGTCGTCGGCGACCGCAGGCCGTACCTGACGGCGCTGATCGGCATCGAGATGGACACGGTGGGGGAGTGGGCGCGGCGGCGCGGCCTGCCGTACACGACCTACCGCGACCTGTCGGACAAGCCCGAGGTGCGGGAGCTGGTGCAGGGCGTGGTCGACTCGGTGAACTCGCGCTTCGCCCGCGTGGAGCAGATCAAGCGCTTCTCCTTCCTGCCCAAGGAGCTCGACCACGAGGACGGCGAGCTGACCGCCACGCAGAAGGTCAAGCGGCGGGCCATCGCCAAGCTCTTCGAGGAGCAGGTCGAAGGGATGTACAGGTGAAGGGGTTGCTGGAGACCCTGGTCAGGGGGCTGGGCAACGGCTCGGTCTACGCCCTGCTGGCGCTGGGCTTCGTCATCATCTACAAGGCCACGCGGGTGATCAGCTTCGCGCAGCCCGCGCTCATGCTCGCCGGCGCGGTGGCGGTCAGCTATCTGGTGGAGGTCACCGGGTTCTGGCTCGCGGTGCCGCTGGCCGCGCTCATGATCGCGCTGCTGGCGCTGGGGATCGAGCGGGTGTGCATCCGGCCCATGGTCGGGCGGCCGGTGTTCGTCGTGGCGATCATCACGCTGGGCGTGGACGTGGTGGTCCGCGTGGTGGTCAACGCCTTCATCGGGCGCGACGTGCGGCAGATGGGCGACCCGTGGGGCTTCGACCAGGTCTCGCTCGGGCCGCTGGTGGTGCAGCAGCGCTGGCTGGCCATGTTCGGGGTGACCGCCGTGCTGGTGGCGCTGCTGTTCGCGTTCTTCCGCTACACCAGGTACGGCCTGGCCATGCGGGCGGCGGCCTACGACCAGGAGACCGCGCTCGCCCAGGGCGTGTCGGTGGGGGCGGTCTTCGCCATGTCGTGGGCGCTGGCCGGGTTCCTGGCCGCCATCGCCGGGATGTTCGTCGGCACCGGGCAGGGCGTCGAGCAGACGAGCTGGATCATCGCGCTCAAGGCGCTGCCGGCGATCATCCTGGGCGGCCTCGACTCGCTCGGCGGCGCGGTCGTCGGCGGGCTGACCATCGGGATCGTGGAGTCGCTGTTCCAGAGCTACCAGGGTGAGTACGCGCCGTGGCTGGGCCAGAACTTCGCCGTGGTCTCGCCGTACGTGGTGATGCTGCTGGTGCTGCTGGTGCGGCCCTACGGGCTGTTCGGCACCAGGGAGGTGGAACGGGTATGACGGTCGCCCGTGACATACCGACCAGCCGGTCTCGGGCGCGCCGGGTCCGCGGCAGGCCCCTGCTGTACACCTCCTACGCCCAGGACATGGCGCTGCTGGACACCACGGCCAAGCGGGCGTGGACGTTCGTGCTGGTGGTGCTGGCCTTCTCGCTGGCCGCGATCCTGCAGGACCGGTCGCTGGAGGTGCTGGCCGGGGCCTACGTCATGGCCATCGGCGCCATCGGGCTCAACATCGTCTCGGGCTACGCGGGGCAGATCTCGCTCGGGCACGCCTTCTTCGTCGCGATCGGCGCCTACACCGCCGCCGCGCTGTCCGGGCCCGTCGACGGGCGCACCATCGGGTTCGGGCTGGCCGAGATCTGGATCTGGCTGCCCGCGGCCGGGGTGGTCGCGGCCGTCTTCGGCGTGATCGTGGCGCCGCTGGCGGCCCGGCTGCGCGGGCTGTACCTGGCCGTCGTCACCCTCGGCCTGGTCTTCCTCGGCGAGCACGTCTTCAAGGAGTGGAAGTCCCTGACCGGCGGGCCGGGCGTGGGCCGTGAGGCGGCCGTCCCCGAGCTGTTCGGCATCCGGCTGAACGAGGACGGGCCGCTGGGCACCGGCGAGCAGACCATGTACGTGCTCACGCTGGCGCTGCTCATCGTCTTCGCGCTGGCCGCGCGCAACCTCGCCCGCTCGCGCATCGGCCGCGCCTTCGCCGCGATCCGCGACCGCGACATCGCCGCGGAGGTCATGGGGGTGCCGTTGACGCGGTACAAGGTGCTGGCGTTCGGCATCTCGTCGTTCTACGCCGGATGCGCCGGGGCCCTGCTGTACAGCATCACCGGGTACGTCGAGCCGGGCTCCTTCAGCCTGCTGCTGTCGGTGCAGTTCATCGCCATGGTGCTCATCGGGGGCGTCGCGACGGTGTCGGGGTCCATCATGGGCGCGCTGTTCATCGTGCTCATCCAGCCGCTGACCAGGTCGCTGCCCGCCCTGCTGCCGGTGATCAGCTCCGACACCACCGTCACGCCCAACGTCTACCAGGTCGAGACCGTGCTGTACGGCCTGCTGATCATCCTGTTCCTCGTCTTCGAGCCGCGCGGGCTCTTCGGCATCTGGATCCGCGCGCGCACCTACTGGAAGAGCTGGCCCTTCTCTTACTAGGAGATCTCAATGAAAAGCCGCGCTCTAGTCGGATATCTCGCCATTGCGGCCCTTCTGTCCGGATGCGGCGCCCTGCGGGGAGGCGACGAGGAGGCCAGGACGGGCGCGGTGACCACGGGCGTGACCAGGGAGCCCTGCCCGATGGCCGTCGACAAGAACAAGGGCTGCATCTACCTCGGCACCGTCTCCGACCTCACCTCCGGGCCCTTCGCGGCGCTGGCCGTCCCCATCACCGAGGCCCAGAAGGCCTTCTGGAGGCGGGTCAACCAGGCGGGCGGCATCGGCGGCAAGTACGAGGTCGACGTGCAGGCCTACGTCCGCGACAACAAGTACAACCCAGAGGTCCACCGGCAGGTCTACAACGAGATCAAGGACAAGGTGCTGGGCCTGGCGCAGACCCTCGGCTCGCCCACCACCGCCGCGATCATCGGCGACCTGCGCGCCAACAACGTCGTCTCGGCTCCGGCCTCCTGGACCTCCGCGTGGGAGTTCGAGGACGTCATCATCGAGACCGGGTCCAACTACTGCGTCGAGTCGATGAACTCGGTCGACTACGCGATGGAGGTCTACAAGCCCAAGAGCGTCATGGCGGTGCACCTCGCCGGCGACTACGGCGCCGACGCGGCGGCGGGGGCCAAGGCCGCGGCGGAGAAGAACGGGCTGACCTTCACCGACGTGGAGACCCCGCCCGGCGCCAACGAGCAGGGGCGCGCCATCAACGAGATCACCAAGAAGAAGCCGGACCTGGTGATCCTCACCACGGGGCCGGCGGACGCGGCGACGATCATCGGCCAGGCCTACGCGGCCGGCTACCGGGGACGGTTCATCGGGACGGGGCCCACCTGGAACCCGGCGCTGCTGAAGTCGCCCGCCGCCCAGGCGATGAAGGAGCTGTACGAGCAGTCCTCGCCCGGCAAGCCGTGGGACGCCGACACCCCGGGCCACAAGGCGATGCGCGACGCGCTCGGCAACGTCACCCCCAACGACGGCTACACCTCGGGATGGGCGTGGTCCTACCCGATGAAGGCGGCGCTGGAGAAGATGGTCGCCAGCGGGGACATCAGCCGCAAGGGGCTGCTGGCGGCGGTCAAGTCGCTGTCGACGGTCGACTACGAGGGGATGCTGCCGCCGGAGGCGGGGAACTTCGCGGGCGACCCGAACGCGGCGACGTTCCGGCAGACCCTGATCAACAAGGTCGACGAGACGGCGCCCACCGGCGTCCGGACGGTCAAGGACTTCTTCACCGGGCCGACGGCGCAGGCGTACACCATGGACGGGCCCTGCTTCGAGAAGCTCTGATCGGTCCGGGTGGGCGGGCGACTACCCGCCCACCCGCTCCGTTATGCGATAAGAAGTGGCATACTCTGGTCATGGCCCTCTCGCAGCCCGATGACCCTACCGTCAAGAAATCTGTGACGCTGCGTCGCTCGCTGGCTGAAGAGATCGAGCGGAGAACCGGTCCTCGTGGCTTCTCGCGGTTCGTCGATCAGGCGGCCGAGTACGGCCTGGCGCTCCTGAAGGCCGAGGAGATCGTCGCCGACCACGAGCGCAGGGCCGGCCCCTTGAGCGAGGAGGTCATGGAGGAGGCGAGGAGAGCGTGGTCCGGCGAGTGAGGTTCGCCGACGTCCCGTTTCCCGCCCCGCTGTTCGTCCTGGATGCCCAGCCGTTCTCGCTGCTCGGTGAGGACGATCCCCGTGTCGTCGCACGCATTGCCGTGGCGCGGGAGGAAGGATTTATTCCGGCTATCAGCACGGTGACGCTGGCCGAAGTGCGCCGCACCGGGAAGGTGGCAAGGCGGCTCATCTGGCAGCGAGCCCATCTCACGGTGCTTCCCGTCACGGAGGTGGTCGCCGACCTGGCCGGCCTCCTGCTGGAGGATGCCGGGTTGGACGGGCACGAGTGCGTGGTCGACGCCCTGGTGGTCGCGTGCGCGGCGGCGGGTCCCGGTCCGGCGAAGGTGGCTTCGAGCGACGGATCGCACATTCCGAAGCTTGTGGCGGCCGCCCGGCTTCGCCGGGACTCGCCTATCGGATTCGTTCCGGTCTAGCGAGGTTCGCGGCAGGGCGAGAGAACACTCGCTCACTGCGTACCGCCGGGACGCTCGTGAAGGCGGCCGACCGCAGGCGCGCGGCGGGCGGAGGATCGCACAGGAGTTCGAACCGCTTGTACTGCTCGGACCGGATCGCGCTGGCGCCGTCGGTGAACTGCCGGAACCCGGCGAACTGCGCCGGGCGCATCGTGGCGACCATCCGGAACAGCGACGCCGCACGCTCGAAGACCGCGACCGCACGGTCGACGCGCGCCGCGCAGGTCTCCGGGTCGCCGTCGCGCAGCGCTCCGATGGCCGCCCGCAGCTCCGAGACGATCGTGGTGAAGACCATCTCTGGTGACCGATTTTTACCGACTTCTGGTTATAAATGCCTTCCATCCGGCTTGAGCTCCGGACATGAAAGAGCGGCGGCCGCCGTGGGCGGCCGCCGCTCACCGTGCTCACGCCTCACGGCCGGATCTCGTAGACGAGGTTGAACGCCGACCGCGTCGCCACGCGGAAGCGCGTGAAACCGGCCTCGGTGACCAGCTCGCGGACCGCCGCCTCACCGGCCTGCGCGCCCAGCGCGTAGCCGCCCGGCTGCGACAGGGCGTTCGGCACGCACAGGAACGTGGAGGCGCTGTAGTACAGGCGGCCCACCGGGGTGAAGTTCTCCTCGACCTTGTCGGAGGCGAACGGTTCCACCAGCAGCCACGTGCCGTCCGGAGCCAGCGCCTGGCGGATCCGCTTGGCGGCGCCGAGCGGGTCGCCCATGTCGTGCAGGCTGTCGAACATCGCAACCAGGTCGTAGCCGGTCCCGGTGAAGGACTGGGCGGTGGCGACCTCGAAGGTCACCCGGTCGCCGAGCCCGGCCTCCGCGGCCCGCCGGCGCGCCAGGGCGATCGACTCGGCGTGGTAGTCCGAGCCCGCGACGCTGGTGCGCGGATAGGCCTCGGCCAGGAGGATCGAGGAGGAGCCGAGGCCGCAGCCGACGTCGGCCACCCGGCCGCCTGCGGTGAGCTTCTCCTCCACCCCGTCCAGCGCGGGGATCCAGGTCGGGACCAGCTCGGCCACGTACCCGGGACGGAAGAAGGCGTCGACGCCGACGAAGACGTCCTCGTGGTGCTCGTGCCAGCCGACGCCGGCGCCCGTGCGGAAGGCCTCGGTGATGCGCGGCTCGGCACGCAGCGCGCCCAGCGCGGAGAGGAAGGCCGCCGGGACGTTGGGTCCGTTGGGATCGGCCAGGCAGAACGCCTGCTCCTCGGTCAGCGAGAACTCGCCGGTCGCCGGATCGTAGCCGACGTATCCGCCCGCGGCCTGGCCGCGCAGCCACTCGGTGAGGTAGCGCACGTGGCACCCGGTGCGCTCGGCGAACTGCTCGGGCGTCGCCGGCGCCTTGGCCAGCTCGCGGTAGAGCCCGAGCCGCTGCCCGACCACCACCGAGCCGGCGGCGTCGGTCGCGGCCAGGTCGGCGGTGACCTGCCCCAGGAACTCCATGACCTTGTTATGGTCCATCTTCGGTCTCCTTCGATCTGCCGGCTCGTGCCGGCCTCGAAGACACGCTCGCCGCCGGCCCTGTCACGGCGCTGTTCCGGCGCTGTTGTGGTGCTTTGCGGTACTGCCGGCGCCGTGACAGGGGCGGCCGGGCTTCCGCCGGGTCCCCGTCGCGGGGCATGCTGGACGACGGAGGGACACGATGGGAACCGGGCACGCGCCGCCGTCGGTTCGGGTGGAGGCGCTCGGGCCGCTGCGGCTTGTCGTCGACGACGCCCCGGTGGAGGTGCCGGGGCCGAAGCGCCGCGCGGTGCTGGCCCTGCTCGCCCTCGCCGAGGGCCGGGTCGTGACCGTCGACGACCTCGTGGACGCGCTGTGGCCCTCGGAGGTGCCCGAGTCGGGCCGCCAGGCCCTGCACAACCACGTGTCCCGGCTGCGGGCCCACCTCGGCCCGGCGGCGGCCCGGCTCGAAAGGCGGCACGACGGCTACCGGCTCCAGCTCGAACCCGAAGACCTGGACGTGACCCGCGCGCGGGCGTTGCTCTCCGGCGCCCGTACGGCACGGCAGCGCGACCCGGCCGGCGCGCTCGCCCTCCTGCGGGAGGCCCACGGGCTGTGGCGCGGCCCCGTCCTGGCCGACCTCACCGACGTCGTGCCGATCGCCACGGCTGTGGAGGGCATCGCGCAGTTGCGCCGCGAGGTGACCGACGCGCTGGTGGACACCGCGGTCGCCGCGGGCCGGGCGGAGGAGGTCCTGAACCTGGCCGCCGCGTCCCTGGCCGCCGACCCGCTGCGCGAGCCCTCGGTCCTGCTGCTGATGAGGGCGCTGGCCGCCGCCGGGCAGCCGCCGGAGGCCCTCGCCGTCGCGCGCGAGTACCGGCGCAGGCTGGCCGAGGAGACCGGCCTCGACCCGACCCCGGCCCTGGGGGAGCTCGAGCGCGACGTCCTCACCGGCGCCGCCGGCCCCGCGCCCGCCAGGCGCGAGGCGCCGGCCCGGCCCTCGACCCGGCTGTTCGGCCGCGAGGCCCAGGTGGGGGCGCTGCACCGGCTGCTGGCCTCCGAACGGCTGGTCACGCTCGTCGGGCCGGGCGGCGTGGGCAAGACCCGGGTCGCCCTGGAGGTGGCCAGGGAGAGCGACGAGGCGGCGGTGCTCCTCCTCGCCCCCGTCACCGATCCCGCCGCCATCCCGCACGCGTTGGCCGCGGCGCTGAACCTGAAGGTCGTGCGGGGGGACGTGCTGGCGGCGTGCTTGGCCGTACTGGCGGACCGCCCCGGCCTGCTGGTGGTCGACAACTGCGAGCACCTGCTCGACGCGGTCCGCGACACGGTCGACGCGATGCTGGCCTCCTGCCCCCGCCTGACCGTGCTGGCCACGAGCCGGGAACCGCTGGGCCTGGCGGCCGAATGGGTCTCCCGGCTCGCGCCGCTCCCCCTGCCGCGCGCCGGCGAGGAGCCGTCCCGGGTGCCGTCTGTGGAGCTCTTCCTCGATCGCGCCGGCCGCGTCCGCCCGGGCCACCCGCCCACCCCCGACGAGCTCGGCACGGTGGCCGACATCGTGTGCCGGCTGGACGGCATGCCCCTGGCCATCGAGCTGGCCGCCGGCCGGCTGTCCACCTTCTCCCTGACCGACCTGCGCAACCGCCTCGACCGCTTGCTCGACCTGCTCGGCGGCGGCCGGCCCAGCGGTGACGCCCGGCACCGGACGCTGCGCGCCACCATCGAGTGGTCCTACCAGCTCCTGACGGACGGCGAGCGGCGGCTGTTCAGGAACCTGGCGGTCTTCGTCGACGGCGTCGGCCTGGAGACCGCCGAACGGCTCGCCGCCGACCTCGGCCTGGACGGCGACCCCGGAAGCGCGCTGGCCCGCCTGGTCGACGCCTCCATGATCGACGCCCGGTTCGGCGAGTGCGGCACCCGCTATCACATGCTGGAGACCCTGCGGGCCTACGGGCTGGACCGGCTGGCAGCGGCCGGTGAGGACGAGGCGGCCGCGGAGCGCATGCTGCGGTGGGCCGTGGAGCTGGCCGGGTGGCTCGGCGACGCCATGACCACCGACCGCGAGCCCGAGGCCGACGCCGTGCTGCGCCGGGAGCTGGCGAACCTGCGGGAGGCCTGGCGGCTGGCGCGCGGCCGGGGCCGTCTGGACGAGGCCGTCTCGATGATCGTCGGGCTGTTCCCGGCCATCGCCTACCGCGACCTCATCGAGATCCGCGCCTGGGCCGAGGAGCTGGCCGCCGATCCGGCCCTTCCCGCCCATCCGCGCGCGGCGGCCGTGCTGGGCACGGCGGCGGAGGCCACCTACCACCGGGGCGACTACCGGCGGGCCGACCGGCTCTCCCGGGCGGGGCTGGAGCTCGCGCGCGACAAGGAAGGGCTGTGGCACTGCCTGACCGTGCTGTCGAACGCCGACCTGGCCCGCGGCGCCTACGCCGAGGCCGTCGAGCACTCCATCGCGGCGAGCGTCGTGGCCGAGCGGCCCCGCGAGAACCTCGGGCTGGCCGCCCTCGCCACCGCCTACGCCGGAGACCTGGAGGAGGCCCGGAGGCTGAACGACCGGGGGCTGGCGGGCGCCGCCTCACCCTCGATGCGGTCGTGGAGCTGCTACGTCGCCGGGGAGATCGAGAGCCTCGCCGGCCGCAGCGAGCCGGCCGAGCAGTACTACATCCGCGCGATCGACCTGGCCCGTACGGCGGGCGCCCCCTTCCTGGTGGGCATCGCGACCGTCGGCCTGGTCTCGGTCCGCGGCGCGGCGGGGCACGTCCCGCAGGCGCTGCGCGGCTACCGCGAGGTGATCGACTACTTCGCCCGCAGCGGCAACTGGACCCACCTGTGGACCACCCTGCGCAACCTCGCCGCCCTGCTGCGCCGGCTCGGCGACGAGGAGCCGGCGGCGCTCATCGACGCCGCGGCCGACCAGGCTCCGGACGCTCCCGCCGTGGACCGGCCGCCCGCAGCCGAGCCGCCGCCGCCCGTGCCGGTTGTCGACCGGGCGGCGATCCTCGATGCGGCCAGGCAGGCGATCGAGCGGCACCTCACCGGCTCATGACGGGCGACCGGCAGGCCTCGGCGAACGACTCGCAGGACACCCACGCCGTGTAGAGGCCGATCCCCAGGGCGGCGATGAGCCCGGCCGTCTGGGTCTCCTGCGCCGCCAGCGCCCGCACCTTCCGGGCAGCCGTCTCGGCGTCGAGTTCGAGGTCCAGCGCGAGCCGGTGGTCGGGCGTCGCGATCGGGTAGCCGGGCGGGAAGACGCCGAGGCTCGCGTTGAGTTCGCGCCAGCGCGCGGCCCGCCGCCGCGAGAACGTGGCGTACAGCAGGCGCGCTCCCGGCGGCGCGGCGCGTTCGAACGCCGCGGTGGCCCAGGCCGAGGCCGCCTGGTGGTCCGGGTGACCGGTGATGCCGTCCGGGCCGAAGGTCACCACGGTGCCGGGGCGCACCCGGTCGATGATCTCGCCGAGCCGCGTCACCGCGTCGGACGGGGGAACCTCCGCGCACGCCCCGTCCCGGTAGCCGAGCCAGTGGTGCTCGGTGACGCCGAGGATCTCCAGGCAGCGCGCCAGCTCCCGGGTCCTGGCCGCGGCCAGGCGGTGCGGCGGCCACTCGACGGGATCCGGCGTGCCCAGCTCGCCGCGGGTGGCGGTCACGCAGACCACCCGCGATCCGTGGTCGCGCGCCATCGCCATCAGGCCGCCCGACAGGTACGCCTCGTCGTCGGGGTGCGCCCAGATCCCCAGGACGGTGCCCAGATCCCTCATCATCCGGCCTTCCCGGTGAGCATCGTGTGCAGGGCCAGCCCCGCGGCGCAACACGTGACGGCGAGCGACCACAGGGCGCCGGCTCCGGCGGCGTCGACCACGAGGCCGCCGAACAGCGCGCCGGCGGCGGACCCCAGGTGCACCGCCGAGCTGTTCAGCGCGAGCAGCAGGGGCGGCGGGCCGCCGCCCGAGCCGATCAGCCGGTGCTGCTGCGCGGGGATGAACCCCCAGGCCGCCAGCCCCCACCCGGCCACGACCGCCAGCGTGCCCGCCGCCGAGGTGGCGAGGAGCGGGAGCGCCCAGAAGCCGGTCGCCAGCAGGGACACCGTCAGCACGACCACCCGCCGGGCGCCGCTGCGGTCGGCCGCGGCCCCGCCCCACCAGGTGCCGGCCATGCCGCCGACGCCGAACGCCCCGGCGGCGACCCCGAGCGCGACCGGCGCCGCCGCCAGCAGCAACGGGAGGTAGGTGTACATGCCGAAGGAGGCGGTCATCACCAGGAACGTCACGCCGAGCACTCCGGCGACGGCCGGGGAGCCCAGGGGGCGCAGCCGCTCGCGCAGGCTCGCCCGCGTCAGGCGGCAGGATCCGCCGGCTCCGGTGCGCAGCAGGGCCAGGACGGTGACCGCCGCCAGCGCGGCGACCAACCCGAACGCCGCGCGCCACGACAGCGCCGAGGCCAGCAGCATCCCCAGCGGGGTGCCGGCCACCATGGCGGCCGACGTGCCGCCCAGCGCCCGGCCCCGGTGGCTCGGCGGCACGGCCTCGACGGCCGCGGCTCCGGCGGCGGGCACGTAGACCGACGCGGCGAGCGCCGCCATCCCGCGAGCGGCCAGCAGGACGGGAAACGACGGCGCCAGGGCCGACAGGACGCTCAGCGTCCCGAACAGGGCCATGGAGCCGATCAGCACGCGCCGCGCGGGCCGCGCGCTCAGCAGGGCGCTGAGCAGTACGGCACCGGTCGCGTACGTCACGGCGAACACCGTCACCGTCAACCCGGCGGCGCCCGCCGTGACACCGAGGTCGCGGGCGATGCCGCCGAGGATCCCGGCGGCGACGAACATGTCCGTCCCGGTCGTGAACGCACCGGCGGCGAGCGCCGCGACGGCCGCCCACCCACGACGGCCCCCGGCGTGCCGGTTCTCTATGTGCCGGCCTGCGTGCCGGTCGCCTGTGTCTCGGTCTCCTGTGTCTCGGTCGCCGGTGGCCGGTGCCACCGCGCCGCCCGCGTTCCCGCGCATCCGGCCCTCCCGCTCTCGACGGGTTCGATCGTCCGGGTGCCGGGTCGCAGCGCGCTACCACGGCGCTGTCCCGTCCAGGTGCCGCGGGCGCCCGCCGCGAAGGCGCGGGAACGCGGCGAGCCAGGGAGCGCCGCCGGGAGGGGCGGGCTCCAAGCGATCACCGAGCCCCTCCCGGTGCGGAGATCTTCCAACATTTTGCCCAGCCCCAAGCGGCTTTTCGCGTGATAATGAACCCATCCCCGGGCGAGGTTCCCATGCCCATCACCTGCCTTGCGTCCGTGGCGATCGAGTCGCCGTCGCTGTGGTCGATCGTCGAGCCCTTCGTGCCCTGGATCGGCTTCGGCTTCGCGGCGCTCCTGGTGCTCTGCGGGATCGTCATGGTGATCAGTCACGTCCTGCATGAGCGGCGCCTGCGCCGCCGTGCGCGCACGGCCAAGTAGCGAAGCCGCCCCGCCGTACGGCATGCGGAAGCATCGGCGCGAGCATTCGCGACAGAATAAGCGAGAATTCGTAATCGGAAATTTATTTCTTTATGCTATGCTGTCAGCATAAATCGGAATTGCTGGATAAAGTCCTTTCGTTACGACGGCGACGAAAGGGAATTCCGGCTCATGCATGACGAGCAGCCCAGCCAGACCGCGCTCATGGCCGCCGGGGGACGTGCCGCCCACCTGCTGGTCGACCAGGAACCCCACCTGTTCCACGACACCGTGGCCCTGCGGCTGCTGGGGGAGCGGGGCGAGGAGGTCGTGGGCTACCACCGCGCCTACGGCGACCACATCGTGCTGGCCGGCACCCGGGCGCAGGTGACCGCCCGCAGCGCCTACGCCGAACGCCACCTGGCCGCGAGGATCGGCGAGGGCGTGGCGCAGTACGTCATCCTCGGCGCGGGCCTGGACACCTTCGCCTACCGCACCACCCCCGCCGCCGGGCCGGCGATCTACGAGGTGGACCATCCGGCGACCCAGGCGTGGAAGCGCGCCCTGCTGGCGGCGGCGGGCCTGGCGCCACCGCCCGGCCTGGCCTTCACCGGCGTGGACTTCGAGACGGACGACCTGGTCCAGCGGCTGGTGGCGGACGGGTTCGACCCGGGCAGGCCCGCGGTGGTGAGCTGGCTCGGCGTGTGCATGTACCTCACACGCGAGGCGCTGGATGCGACGCTCGCGGCGCTCGGCGGGCTGGCGCCCGGCACCGAGCTGATCGCCGAGTACGCCCTGCCACCCGAGCTGCGCGACGCCCGCGGTGCCGAGTACGCGGCCTTCGCCCTGCCCGCCGCGGAGGAGCGCGGCGAGCCCTGGCTGAGCTTCTTCACGCCCGGGGAGCTGTCGGCGCTGCTGGAGCGGCACGGGCTGAGGACCGTCGAGCACGTACGGCAGGCCGACGCCGTCGACCCGGCGCTGTGGGCGCGCAAGGACGCCCTTCGCCCGGCCGACCTGTGCCGCCTCGTCCGCGCGGTGGTGGCGCGGCCGTAGATCGCGCCTGTCCGGCAGGCCGTTGGGTAGTGTCCGGGCATGAAGCGAATGCGTGCGTCCCTCATACTCGTCGCGGCGGCGGCCTTCCTGGCCGGCGGTTGCAGCGAGGTCAACAGCACGATCGACAAGGCGCAGGCGTGCCTGGAAGCCCCCAAGATCCTCCAGGAGCTCGGCGCCGAGATCGCCCGGCTCCGCGACGACCCCCAGGCGATGGACAAGGCGATCGACGACGCGGCCGCCAAGCTCAACAACCTGGCCGACAAGGCGTCCAACACCACGCTCAAGGAGGCGACGGACAACCTCGCCGGCGAGCTGAGCAAGATCAATGTGACCACGGCGAACGAGGCCGTGGACGCGGTCCAGAAGGTCGGCAGCGAGAGCGCCGCCTACCTGGAGCAGATCGCCAAGGCCTGCAGCTGAGCACGGCCGGGGTTCTCCACTCGAGGACGGGACCGGCATAGGTCCCGTCCTCGCGCCGCGTCACAGCTCGTCGGCGAGGTGGGCGGCCAGCAGGCCCGAGCCGAAGTCGGCGCCCGGGCGGCGCAGCACGCTGTGCGCGTGGGTGGCGTTGTTCTGCGTGTTGTCGTACTCGACGAGCAGGTCCCCGCCCTGGATGCGGTAGTAGTGCCCGAGCCCCCGGCGGGCCGGACCCGCCCACGCGAAGGCCAGCTCCCGCACGTCGAAGGCCGGACGCGCCTCCGGTGCCACACGGTCGGCGTAGACGGCGGCCAGCCGCCCGAGCAGGTCACGGGCGCCGACCCCCAGGTCGGCCCCCCGCACCCCGACCGGCTCCAGCGAGCGCTCCACCGCCGCGTCCGTCCCGGTGAGGATGTCCGGCGGCGCCGTGCCGTCGACGATCGCCACCGCCCGCTGCGCCGCGGTGAGCTCCCCGAGCAGTGCCCTGGCCAGCTCCTCCTCCAGCGGCAACGGCCGCACCACCGCCGCCGCCCCGCCGTACAGGACCGACGCCGGGCGCGCCCCCAGGAACAGCGGCGCCACCTCCACGCGCCCCTCGACCAGCGTCGCCGTGACCGACAGGTGGTGCCCCTCGAAGCGCCACGACCAGGCCGGCGAGTCCGGCGTCCCGAACAGCGCCACGAAGTAGTCGCCGCTGTGCCGGAAGCGCCGCCCGCCCTCGTCGAGGTCGAGCACCTCCTCCAACGCCATGATCGTGACCGCCTGGGCGAAGGCGTGCCGGTCCAGCGCGGACGACAGCAGCCGGTGCGCCAGCTTGCGCGCCCGCACGCCGAGCTCGTGCAGCGGCACCCCGGGCCGCGTCCCCGGCAGGTAGGTCCATTGCCGCCGACGCGGATCGTCGAAGGCGTGGAGCGCGCGCTCGCGCTGGGCATCGGTCAGCGAGCGGAGGAACTCGGCGGCGGTCGTCGGCATCACGCCTTCCAGCATGCCAATCCCGCGTTCTCGAGGGGAAAAGGGGCCCAACTAGCGTTGCCGATATGGATGGAAAGGAGCCGGATCCCCGCTTCACGCTCGCCAACGAGCGCACCTTCCTCACCTGGCTGAGCACCGCGCTGGCGCTCAGCGCGGGCGGCGTGGCGATGGCGGCGGTGCCCGCCGGGGTGTTCGTGCCGTGGATGCGCACGGCGCTGGCCGTCATGCTGGTCACGCTGTCCGCGCTGGCCGCCGGGATGGCCTACCCGCGCTGGCGCCACATCCAGCGCGCCCTGCGCCACGAGGCGCCGCTGCCGCCGCCCGCCCTGGCCGCGGTCTTCGGGTACGGCGTGGCCGCCGTGGCGGTGGTCGCGCTCGTCATGATCATCATGGCGGCGTGAAGGGCGGCGAGGCATGTCGGCCCAGATCTGGGATCCGGGGCTGCAGAGCGAGCGCACCCGCCTGGCGTGGGTGCGCAGCGCGGTGGCCATGGCCGCCGGGGGGATCAGCGCGGCGGGACTGGCGGCCAGGGCCGGGCTGCCGCCGGTCGCGGTGGCGGCGTTCGTGCTGACCGCGCTGTGCGGGGGAGTGCTGCTGGCCAGGACGGGCACGCGGTTCCGCCGGGTGCAGCGCGCCCTGCACAACGGCGAGCCGCTCGACGAGCAGGCCGACGTGCTGCTCGCCTGGCTGGGCACGCTGTCCCTGGTGGCCGGTGCGGCGATCTTCGTCCTGGTCCGGGCGTGAGCCGAGCTTGAAATGCCGCGGGGGAGGGGCGGACACTCGACATGGGGGTGAGGAACGTGGAGCAAGAACGCAGAACCGTTCCCTTCGAGTGTCAGCGGTGCTGGCACGTCTGGCAGGAGGACTACGTCGTCCAGCACACGGCGGACCGGCACGGCAACGACATCGAGGTGTGGCTGCGCGACGGGGTGCGGGTGCCGCCGCCGTCGGCCGAGGCCACCTGCGTCAAGTGCGGCTCCGCCAAGGTCACCACCTTCCCCGACGGGTACCTGACGCGCCACCCCGAGGCCGCCATGCCGGGGGAGCCGAGCCCGCTGGACGACGAGAGGCTGCGCAGCCCGGTCCCCCGCCGCATGCCGTGGATCACGTGAGCGTCAGCTGAGCCCCACCAGCTCGGCGTAGCCGGCGTTCCACAGGTCCTCGACGCCGTCGGGCAGCAGCAGCACCCGCTCGGGCCGCAGGGCCTCCACGGCCTGCTCGTCGTGGGTGACCATGACGATCGCGCCGCGGTAGGCGCCGACGGCCGCCAGGACCTCCTCGCGCGAGGCGGGGTCCAGGTCGTTGGTCGGCTCGTCGAGCAGCAGCACGTTCGCCCGCGAGCTGACGAGCCCGGCCAGCGCCAGGCGCGTCTTCTCGCCGCCCGACAGCACGCCGGCCGGCTTGTCGACGTCCTCCCCGGAGAACAGGAACGACCCGAGGATCGCCCGCGCCTCGCCGTCGGTCAGGTGCGGGGCGGCCTCGGCCAGGTGCCGGCCGACGGTCCGCGCCGGGTCGAGCGTGTCGTGCTCCTGCGCGAAGTAGCCCAGCCGCAGCCCCGGCCCGTGCACCACGCGCCCGGAGTCGGGGGCCAGCAGCCCGGCCAGGATCTTCAGCAGCGTGGTCTTGCCCGCGCCGTTGAGCCCCAGCACCGCCATCCGCGCGCCCCGGTCGACCGCCAGGTCGACGCCGGACAGCACGCGCAGCGGGCCGTAGGACTTGGCCAGGCTCACCGCCCCGAGCGGGATCCGCCCGCACGGAGCCGGCTCGGGCAGCCGGATCCTGGCCACCTTCTCGGTACGGCGGGCGGGCCCCGCGGCGGCCAGCATGCGGTCGGCGCGGCGCGCCATGTCCCTGGCCCGGGTCGCGGTCGAGGCGCGCGCCCGCATCCGGTCGGCCTGGGCGTGCAGGGCGGCGGCCTTGCGTTCCGCGGTGGCGCGCTGGCGGGCCCTGCGCCGCTCGGCGGCCCGGCTGTCGGCCAGGTAGGTCTCCCAGCCGGTGTTGTGCACCTCGATCGTGCGCAGGCCGGGGTCGACCCGCCACACCCGGTTGACGACCTCGGCGAGCAGCCCGGTGTCGTGGCTGATCACCACCAGCCCGCCGGGGTAGCCGGACAGGAACGAGCGCAGCCAGGCCACCGAGTCGCCGTCCAGGTGGTTGGTCGGCTCGTCGAGCAGCAGCGTGCCGGCCTCGGCGAACAGCACCCGGGCCAGCTCGACGCGGCGCCGCTGCCCGCCGGACAGGGCGCCGAGGGGCTGGTCCATGACGCGGTCGGGCAGGCCGAGCCCGGCCGCGACCCTGGCGGCCTTGGCCTCGGCGGCGTATCCGCCCCGCGCCTGGAACTCCGCCTCGGCACGCGCGTAGCGTGCCATGGCGCACTCGCCGGCCGTGGCCAGCTCCAGCTCGGCGGCACGCAGCGCGCGGACGGCGGCGTCCATGCCGCGGGCCGACAGGATGCGGGCGGTGACGGTGAGGGAGGGGTCGGCGGCTGCCGGGTCCTGCGGCAGGTAGGCGACCGGGCCGGTGCGGGTGACGGCGCCCGCGGCCGGGGCCGCCTGCCCGGCCAGGACCTTCAGCAGCGTGGTCTTGCCGGCACCGTTGCGGCCGACCAGGCCGACGCGGTCGCCGGGGGCGATGTGGGCGGTGATGCCCGACAGCAGCATACGGGCGCCGACGCGCACGTCGACGTCGCGGAAAGTAATCATGAAGTGACGCTCCGGACAAGCTCAAGGACACACGGATGGCGTGGAAGCGGGTGTCCTGGCTAAGAAGTCCGGATGGTCGGCATGGAACGCATGGTAGGCGGGCGGCGTGCCGTCCCGCATCCGGTTTTCCCGGCGCGGGGCGCGGGCCCCGCGCCGGGAAGGAGCTACTAGGCCAGGCTCTCCAGCCAGGCCCGGTGCAGCCCGGCGAAGCGGCCCTCGGCGCCGATCAGCTCCTGCGGCGGCCCGTCCTCGACGATCCTGCCCTGCTCCATGACCAGCACCCGGTCGGCGATCTCCACCGTGGACAGCCGGTGCGCGATGATCAGCGCGGTGCGGTCGGCGAGGATCGTGCGCAGCGCCCGCTGGACCAGGCGCTCGCTGGGCACGTCCAGCGACGAGGTGGCCTCGTCCAGGATGAGCACCGCCGGGTCGGCCAGGAACGCCCGGGCGAAGGCGATGAGCTGCCGCTGCCCGGCCGACATGCGCCCGCCGCGCTTGCCGACCTCGGTGTCGTACCCCTGGGGGAGCGCCGAGATGAACTCGTGGGCGCCGATGGCCTCGGCGGCCCGCCGTACCTCGTCCATGGCGGCGTCGGGGCGGCCGAAGCGGATGTTGTCGGCGACCGTGCCGGTGAACAGGAAGTTCTCCTGCGTCACCATGACCACCGCGCGGCGCAGGACGGGCTCCTCCAAGTCGCGTAAGTCCACGCCGTCGAGCAGCACGCGGCCCTCGGTGGGGTCGTAGAAGCGGGAGATGAGCTTGGCGAGCGTGGTCTTGCCCGCCCCGGTGGCGCCCACCAGCGCCACGGTCTGCCCGGCCGGCACGGTCAGGTCCAGGCCCGGCAGGATCGGCCGGTCCTCGACGTAGGCGAAGCGGACGCCCTCGAAGCGGACCTCGCCGCGCGGCGCGGGCAGCGCGGCGGGCCGCAGCGGGTCGGCGACGTCCGGCTCCTCCTCCAGCACGCCCGACAGCTTCTCCAGCGCCGCGCCCGCCGACTGCAGGGTGTTGTAGAACTGGCTGATCTCCTGCATCGGCTCGTAGAACTGGCGCAGGTAGAGCAGGAAGGCGGCCAGCACGCCGACGCTGACCTCCTGGTGGAAGGCCAGCCAGCCGCCGTACATCAGCACCCCGGCCACGGTGAGGTTGCCGATGAGCTTGACGCCCGGCATGAACACCGCGATCAGCCGCATGCTGCGGGCGTTGGCGGCGCGGTAGTCGTCGTTCAGCGCGGCGAAGATCTCCTGGTTGCGCGGCTCGCGGCGGAAGGCCTGCACGGCGCGGATGCCGGTCATCGACTCCACGAAGTGGACGATGACCAGGGCGACCGTCTCGCGGGTGCGGCGGTAGGCGAGGGCCGACTGGCGGCGGAACCAGCGGGTGAACACCAGCAGCACCGGCAGCGGGATCAGCGCGACCAGGCCCAGGTGCAGGTCGAGCAGCAGCAGGAGCGCGGCGGTGCCGAACAGCGTCAGCACCGCGGTGACCAGGCTGTCGAAGCCCGACTGCAGCATCTCCGCGATCGCCTCGACGTCGGAGGTGAGGCGGGAGATGACGCGGCCGGAGGTGTACTTCTCGTGGAAGGACAGCGACAGCCGCTGGAAGTGGTCGAACACGCGGCGCCTGAGCTCCAGCAGGATGTCCTGGCCGATGCGGCCGGCCAGCTTGAGGAAGGCCTGCCGGGTCAGGGCCTGCGCGACCGCCGCGCCGAGGATGGCCGCGACGACGACGAGCAGCGTCCTCGGGGCCTCGCCGCGCGTCATCGGCGGGATGCCGGCGTCGATGCCCACGGCCACGAGGTAGGGGATGGCCAGGCCCGCGGCGTTGGAGACGACGATGATGCCCGTCAGCAGGGCGATCGTACGGCGGTGCGGGCGCAGCAGGTCGCGCAGCAGCCGGCGGGAGCGGGCCCGCAGCAGGACGGTGACCTTCTCGGGGATCTCGTCCTTGTCCTCGGCCGCGACCCCGCGCCAGCTCTGCGTGGTGGTGGTGACGGTCACGCCAGCACCTCCTCGGCGGCCAGCAGCTCGCGGTACTCGGGCACCTCTTCCAGCAGGTCGTGGTGGCGGCCGACGTGGGTGATCGTGCCGCCCGACAGCAGCGCCACCTTGTCGGCCAGCAGCACGGTGGAGGCGCGGTGGGCGACCACGATGCCCGTGGCCTCGCGCAGCACGTGCCGCAGCGCCTCCTCCACCAGCGCCTCGGTCTCCACGTCCAGCGCCGACAGCGTGTCGTCCAGGACGAGGATCTTCGGCTTGGCCAGGACCGCCCGCGCCAGCGCCAGGCGCTGCCGCTGCCCGCCGGACAGCGACATGCCCTGCTCGCCGATGCGGGTGTCCAGGCCCCACGGCAGGTCGTAGACGAAGGTGGCCTGCGCGACCTCCAGCGCCTCGCGCAGCTCCTCGTCGGTGGCCTGCCGGTGGCCGAGCGTGAGGTTCTCCCGCACGCTCATGGAGAACAGCGTCGGCTCCTCGAACGCGGTGGCCACCACGGCCCGCAGGACGGACAGGTCCAGGTCCCGCACGTCGTGGCCGTCGATCGTCACCCGGCCCTCGGTCACGTCCAGCAGGCGGGGGACGAGCGCGGTCAGCGTCGTCTTGCCCGAGCCGGTGGCGCCCACGACGGCGACCGTCTCGCCGGGCCGGACCTCCAGCCAGACGTCGCGCAGCACCGGCTTGCCGTCGAAGCGGAAGCCCACGCCCTCGAAGCGCAGGTGGCCGCGGGGGTCGTCGATCGTGCGGGTGCCGCCGCGGATCTCCGGCACGGTGTCCATGACCTCCATCACGCGGTCGGCGGCGGTCATGGACTCCTGGGCCATCGCCAGGATGTAGCCCATGCTGGCGATCGGCCAGACCAGCTGGAGCATCAGCGTGGTGAAGGCCACGAGGGTGCCCAGCGTGAGGCCGCCCGTGCCCACCGCGAGCGCGCCCAGCAGCAGCACCAGGGCCAGGGTGAAGTTCGGGATCACCTCCAGGAAGGTGAAGAACCTGGCCGACAGGTCCACCCGGCGCATCGAGGAGTCGTACAGCTTCTCCGCGTTCTTCACGAACGTCTCATAGACGTGGCGCCTGCGGCCGAACGCCTTGACGGTGCGGATGCCGATGGCCGACTCCTCCACGAGCGTGGCGAGGTCGCCCTGCTCGTCCTGGACCTGGCGGGAGATCTTGATGTACTGCTTCTCGAAGCGCAGGCTGACCCAGATGATCGGTACGGCCGAGCCGGCCACGAGCAGGCCGAGCGGCCAGTACATGTTCAGCAGCACCACGGTGACGGTGGTCAGCTGGATGACGTTCATCACCAGGAACAGCAGGCCGAAGCCGAGGAAGCGGCGGATCGTCGACAGGTCCGTGGTGGCGCGGGAGAGCAGCTGGCCGGACTGCCACTCGCCGTGGAAGCGCATCGGCAGCCGCTGCAGGTGGGCGTAGAGGTCGTCGCGGATGCGGGTCTCCAGGCCGAGCACCGGGCCGACCTGGCTCCACCGCCTCAGGAAGATCATCAGCGCCTCGGCCACGCCGACGCCGAAGGCGACCAGCCCCAGGGAGACGAGCGCGCCCTCGTCTCCGCTTCGCACGGGACCGTCGACCACCTCCTTGCCGATCAGGGGGAAGACGATGCCGGCGCAGACGCCGAGGAGGGCGGCCAGCCAGCTGACCACCAGCTTGCCGGCGTAGGGGCGCAGATAGGACTTCATGCGCCACAGGGAGTTGGATGCGAGCAGGGGACGACTGGGGGATGAGGTATCAGGAGGCATCTCCTCCAGGCTAACCCGGCGATCAAATCGTTTTCAGTGATGCCACGTCGATGCCGCGTCGATGTCACGTCGCGCGTCATTGGCGCCGGACGACCTCGTAGACGTAGATGACCAGGTTCGTGGCCCCGGGCGTCTCGATGAGCATGGCGAACCACGTGCGCGGCCGGTTCGGCACGTAGGAGCTGGGCGCGATGCTGACCCGGCCGGTGGCGCAGCACATCGACTTGGGGACCGGCCGGACGAACGGCACGCCCGTCCCCGGCTTGTGAACCGACCGCGTGAACCCGGCGTCCATCTCCAGGCTCTCCCGGGCGCCGAACGGGTTGCCCATGCCGTTGGCGCCGACGAAGGTCCCCGAGGTGCGCGCGCCCAGTTCCCCCTCGCACGGCGCGGCCACCGACTCCGTACGGAAGCGCATGCCGGCGGTGAGGTAGTCGCCACTGGTGAAGGTGCGGAGGGAGCGGGTGAAGGTCCACTTGAAGCGGAGCTTCTCCTTGCCGCCTGGGCAGAGCCCGTAACGGTCACCCGGGATGCTGACCCGGATCTCACCGCCCCGGGCGTCGGGCTTGCGAACCTCCTCGAAAACGGCGGTCCGGTCGGTCCGGTGCCAGCGGATCTCCACCAGCCGCCAGGTCGTGGGCGCCGCCGCCGTGACGTGCCGGGCGCCGAGGACGCCCAGCACGGCGCAGGCCACGAGGAGGGCGAGGATGCGGGCCATGGCGACCCCTGTTCCGGCCGGGGGACGCCTGACGAGAGGTGACGGTCCATCCACTGTCTCACCCGGGTACGGCGCCGCCCACCCAAAGGGGGGCCATTTTCCGGCCGGTTCCCCGGCTAGAGCCGTCTCACGACGACATGCCGAGCTCGATGGTCTCCTCGACCTCGGCGGCGCGCTCGGCCTCCTCGGCGGCGAAGCGCTCGGCGTCCAGCTTCTCGGCGATCTCCTCGTCCTGCCGCATCAGCGCCTCGAGCGACTGCCCGGCCATCTCCAGCACGCCCATGTCGGCGTAGGCCTGCTGCAGGCGCGGCGACCACAGCCCGATGTCCTTCACGCACGGCACGATGCGGCTGAACAGTAAGGAGCGGAACAGCCGCAGGTACTCCGACTGGTCGACCGCCCGCATGGCCTCCTTGACCTCGGCGGGGGACAGGCCCAGGTTCTCCCACTGCTCCTTGCCGCGCAGCCGGTCGCGCATGAGGTAGCAGCCCTCGATGACGAAGTCCTCCCGCTCGCGCAGCTCGGCCTCCGACAGATTCTTGTAGTAGTCGCGCAGCGCCATCCGGCCGAAGGCGACATGCCGGGCCTCGTCCTGCATGACGTAGGCGAGGATCTGCTTGGGCAGCGGCTTGGTGGTGACGTCGCGCATGACGCCGAAGGCCGCCAGGGCCAGGCCCTCGATGAGCACCTGCATGCCCAGGTACGGCATGTCCCACCGCGAGTCGGTCAGCGTCGACTCCAGCAGCGACTTCAGGTGCGGGTTGATGGGGTAGGCCAGGCCGACCTTCTCCTGCAGGAAGCGGGCGTAGGTCTCGGCGTGCCGGGCCTCGTCCATGGTCTGGGTGGCCGCGTAGAACTTCGAGTCCAGGTCCGGGACCGTCTCGACGATCTTGGCCGAGCAGATCATCGCGCCCTGCTCGCCGTGCAGGAACTGGGAGAACTGCCAGGCCGCGCCGTGCCGCCTGACCTCCTTCCTGGTCTGGTCGTCCATGCGGTGCCACAGCGGCGTGTCGTAGATGGCGATGGTCTGGTCGGGGACGCCGAGCACGTCGTAGGGGTCGACCTCCAGGGACCAGTCGATGCGCTTGGTGGAGTCCCACTGCTTGTCCTTGCCCTTCTGGTAGAGGGCGAGCATGCGGTCTCTGCCGTCGTCGTACTCCCACGTGAAGCGCGTGGATCCGGTCATCTGGACGTCCCATGTGGCCAGCTCGGCCGGGATCGTGTACAGGTCGTGCGTCGACATGCGGCCTCCCAGGTACGTACACCGTACGTGCAACGGTTGCACGTACGGTGTACGTCCGTCAATACAATGAGGTGTGGCACTCTCCCGCACCAGCATCGTCGAGGCGGCCATCCAGCTCATCGAGCGGGAGGGCGCCGACGCCGTGTCGATGCGCCGCATCGCCGCCGAGCTGGGCGTGGGCGTGATGTCCCTGTACAACCACGTGCCGAACAAGGCGGCCGTGCTCGACGGGGTGGCCGAGGCCGTCCTGTCGAAGATCGAGTTCACCGACGACCCCGGGGCGCACTGGACCGACCGGGTGCGCATGCAGGCCCACGCCTTCCGACAGATCGCCCACCACTACCCGCGCTGCACGATGCTCGTCGTCAGCCGCCAGCTCCACTCCACCGCGGGGCTGCTGCCGGTCGAGCGCGCCCTGGCCACGCTGCGCAGCGCCGGCTTCGACGGCGCCGACGCGGTGCGGATCCTGCGGCTGTTCATCGCCTTCATCGTCGGGTCGCTGCTGCGCGAGGTGGGGGTGACCCCGACCTTCGCGCCGGTCCAGCACCACACGGTCAGGGCCGAGGACCTCGACCAGGCGCTCTTCCCCGAGGTGAGCGCGCTGGCCCCGCTGCTGCGCTCGTGCGACCACGAGGCGGAGTTCGAGTTCGGCATCGAGCTGCTGATCCGGGCGATCGCCGGCCACCTCAGCAGAAAGGAAGGCACCCCGTGACCGGGGTGCCCTTCCCCCTGCGAGCCTCCGCCCCTTCCCCTGGGCAGTCGCTGCATCAGTACCAGTTGTGTGACCTGAAGTGGCCCCAGGCGCCGCACGGCCGGCCGTAACGGCCCTTGATGTACTTCAGGCCCCATCGGATCTGCGTGGCCGGATTGTGCCGCCAGTCCTTGCCGGCGCCGGACATCTTGCCGGCCGGCAACGCCTGCGGAATCCCGTAGGCGCCGGACGAGCGGTTGTAGGCCTCATGGTTCCAGTTGCTCTCCCGGGTCCAGAGGCTGTCCAGGCACTGGAACTCCCGTGACGGCCAGTCCCGCCGCTGAAGCAGGCTCCGGGCGATCCGCTTGTTCCCCACCTTGGTCGGCCTGATGATGACCCTGGGCTGCTGCGGCCTGGCCCCCGTGCGCCAGGTCCCCGCGTGGACCACCGTGGTCGTGGAGCCGGCGCGCCACGTCCGCCGGTGGATGATGTGGGGGCCCGTCGTGTTCCGCCAGGTCCGGTGGTCCACCGTGCCGGCGTCGGAGCCCCTGGTGCTTGGCCGTACCGCCGCGGCGGACTCGGAGTCCGCCCAGGCGGTCACGGTGCTCCCCCAGGTGAAGGTCACCGTCAGGAGCGTGCCGCATAGGGCGCGTTTGCTGTCCAACTCGATCCTTGCTATCCGGTCGCGTGCGGACGGGCGCCGGTTCTTCCTGCGGCACCTGCTCGCCCCGCGCCGCCGGCTGCGGCGAGGGGAGGTCCGCGGCCTGGCCGGGATCCCATACCGCCTGACAGGCAGGCGGCCCGGCAGGCCCGCGACGTGTCCCAAGGCGGTTTCTAATACGGCGCCGCGCCGCGGGCCCGCCATCGCGACACGCCGCGGACGGATGTTTGCGTGATCGTTCGGCAGTTCTGGCCTTCTCGCTGCGTCGCGTTGACCCCCTCCGGCCGGTGATCTACCGGGATCGGGAAACGTCCTGGCCCCGGCCTGGTGCCGGCGGCGCGCCGGGAAGCGGGCCCATGCTCGCCGCGGCGAGCCGTACCGGCTCCGGAGGGAGGCCAGACCCCGCAGTACGCCGGCCTGGCCAACCTCCAGCGCGCCTACGGCCCGCGCGGGTTCACCGTCGTCGGCGTGCCGTGCAACCAGTTCGTGACTCCTCCGCTCCCTGAAGGGAGCGGCTTCTCGCTTCCCTCTGCTGAGGTAGGCGACGGACAAGCCCTGCCCGTTTCGAACAAGAGAACTATAACAGGGAAGCGATTCCCCTGCCGGGTCAACCCGGCAGTCCCCTCGCTGGATCTGAGGGCCAGGAGCCCGGCACGGCCGAGGAGATCCAGGAGTTCTGCGCCACCACCTACGGCGTCGACTTCCCCCTGCTGGAGAAGAGCGAGGTGAACGGCCCCGGCCGCCACCCGCTCTACGCCGCGATCGCCGACACGCCGGACGCCGACGGCCAGGCCGGCGACATCCAGTGGAACTTCGAGAAGTTCCTCCTCGACCGCGACGGCTCGGTGGCGGCCCGCTTCCGCCCGGGCACCGAGCCGGAGGACCCGGCCGTCACCGCGGCGATCGAGAAGCTCCTCTAGCGCCGGCGCGGGCCGCAGCTGCCCCGCACGATGAGCTCGGTGGGCAGCAGCACGGTGCGCGGGCGGCGGCCGCCGCCCCGCAGCACCAGCTCCGCTGCCCGGTAGCCGATGTCGTGGCCGGGCTGGGCGATGACCGTCAGCGGCGGCGAGCACAGCTCGGCCCACGGCACGTCGTCGTACATCACCAGCGACACGTCCTGCGGCACGCGCAGGTCCAGCTCGCGGGCGGCCAGCACGGTGGCCTCGCCGAGCACGTTGCCGCCCGCGATCACCGCGGTCAGGTCGGGACGGGCCTGGAACAGGCCGGAGGCCGCCGCGTAGGCGGAGTCGCGGCTGCCCTCGGCGTAGACGATGAGGTCCTCCTCCACCGCGCCGCCCAGCGCCTCGCGGAAGGCGGCGACCCGGCGGGAGTGGCCCGGCACGCCCAGGTAGGCGATCCGCCGGTGGCCCAGCCCGGTGAGGTAGCGCACCGCCGTACGGACGCCGGCGCGGTCGTCGGCCAGCACGGCGGGCACGTCCAGGCCGCGCGCCGTCGTGCGGGGGGCCTCTCCCTGCCGCGGCGGGGCCACCCCGTCCAGCCGCATGAGGTCGGCCAGAGCGTCGATGTCGCCGCCGCCGGCCGCAGGCGCCGGCTCCGGCGGGAGGCGGTCGGCGAAGACCACCGTCATGCCCGCCCGGACGGCGGGCAGCCACACGTCCGCCCCTCCCGACGGCACCGCGATCACCCTGTCGACGCTCTGCTCGACGAGCATGCCGACCAGCTCGGCCTCCTGCTCGGCGTCGTCGCCGGTCGAGCCGACCATGACCGGTTCGCCCGCCGCGCGGGCGCACGCCAGCACGCCCTCGGCCAGCTGGCCGTAGAAGGAGTCGGTCAGGTCGGGCAGCAGCAGGCCCATGCCGCCGGTGCGGCGCTGGCGCAGGTTGCGCCCCAGCGCGCTGGGCCGGTAGTCCAGCTGCGCGGCCACCGCCAGCACGCGCTCGCGCGTCTCGGGGCTGGCCGAGCCGCCCGACAACACCCGGGAGACGGTGGCGACGCCGACACCCGCCGCCTCGGCCACGTCCTTGATGGTCACCCGCTGCATGGAAACGATTCCATCAGATGTTTCACAGGAAGGGAAGCCAGTGGGCACCGGAGAAGCGGCTCAGCTCCGAGGTCTTGACACCGATGTCCCTTTCGGGTGAGATGCATGAAAACGTATCCACGCCGGGCCACTCCCGGTAGCGCGAAGGATAGTTAATGGCATCCATCGTTCTCAACAACGTCGACAAGGTCTACGCCGGTGGCGTGAAGGCCGTGAACGGACTCAACCTTGAGATCAAGGACGGCGAGTTCATGGTGCTCGTCGGCCCGTCTGGATGCGGCAAGTCGACCGCGCTCCGGATGATCGCGGGCCTGGAGGACATCAGCGCCGGGGAGATCCTCATCGGCGACAAGGTGGTCAACCACCTGCCGCCCAAGGACCGCGACATCGCGATGGTCTTCCAGAACTACGCGCTCTACCCGCACATGACGGTCAAGGAGAACCTCGCCTTCGGCCTGAAGCTCCGCAAGATGCCCAAGCCGGAGATCGAAAAGCGCGTGCAGGAAGCCGCGAAGATGCTCGGCCTGGAGCAGTACCTCAGCCGCAAGCCGGCCGCGCTGTCCGGCGGTCAGCGCCAGCGCGTGGCGATGGGCCGCGCGATCGTGCGCAACCCGCAGGCCTTCCTCATGGACGAGCCGCTGTCGAACCTGGACGCCAAGCTGCGCGTGTCGATGCGCGCCTCGCTCAACCAGATGCACGAGCGTCTGCGCACCACGACCGTCTACGTCACCCACGACCAGGTCGAGGCCATGACCCTGGGCGACCGCGTCTGCGTCCTTCGCGACGGCGTCCTGCAGCAGGTCGACACCCCGCAGAACCTCTTCGACAAGCCCGTCAACCTGTTCGTCGCCGGCTTCATGGGCTCGCCGGCCATGAACTTCGTCACCGCCGAGCTCGTCCGCGAGGGCGGTGCGCACGTGGCCTTCGCCGGCTACAAGCTGCCGATCCCCGAGACGACCTTCACCGAGAAGCCCGGCCTGGACAGGTACATCGGCCGCAAGGTCATCCTCGGCATCCGGCCCTCCGACTTCGAGGACGCCGGCTCGGCCGGCCAGCACGCCAACGGCTGGGCCACCATCCCGGTCAAGGCCGAGGTCACCGAGGAGCTGGGCTCGGAGATCAACGTCCTGTTCCTCATCGACGCCCCGCCGGTGGAGCACAAGGACACCGTCGCCGCGCAGGAGACCACCGACGAGGAAGAGGCCACGCTGCCGCTGACGGGCGACAAGTCCCTGTGGACCGCCCGCGTGAACGCCCGCAGCCACGTGCGTCCCGGCCAGAGCATCGACCTGGTCGTCGACACGCACAACCTGCACTTCTTCGACACCGACTCCGGCCTGGCCATCGGCCACGAGGCCAACATCGGCCGCTAGTTCCCTTCCGGGAAAGCCATCCGGGCCCTCGCCGCGACCCCCTCCCACGGCGAGGGCCCGGTGCCGTCTCGGCGCGGCGCCCGCCGGCCCGCCGCGGTGACCTCGCCGGACGGGCGGGCGCCGAGAAGGCCGCCTACGCCGTCCTGCGGTAGGAGCCGGCGACCTGGCGGGTGGTCACGCAGATGCGGTTCCAGGCGTTGATCACCGCGACGGCCATGACGAGCGCGGCCAGCGTCTCCTCGTCGTAGTGCTTGGCCGCCTCCTCCCAGACGTCGTCGGGCACGCCGTGCGGGTTGTCGGCCAGTCGCGTGGCCGCCTCGGCCAGTGCCAGCGCGGCCCGCTCGGCCTCGGTGTAGTAGGGGGCCTCGCGCCAGGCGGCCACCGACCAGATGCGCTCGTCGCTCTCGCCGGACTTCTTCAGGTCGTAGGCGTGCATGTCCACGCAGAAGCCGCAGCCGTTGATCTGGCTGGCGCGCAGCTTGACCAGCTCGTAGGTGACGTGGGGGAGGCTGCTGCGCCCCATGGCGGCCTCGAGGTTGAGCATCGCCTCGTAGAGGGCGGGAGCGTGCTTCTTGACGTTCATCCGTGGCTGCATGACTTCCTCTCCATTGTTGACTTTAGATATCCAGAATTGCTCGATGGAAAACCCTAGGGTCGCACGTTGGCGAACCAGGATCGGACGTTGGACGCCGCGGCCGGCGCCGTGCGGCCGACCTGGGCGAGGATGTCGGCGATCGTCTGCCCGGCCAGCTCGCGCCGCCAGGCCAGCTCGGCCTTGCGCATGGCGATCGAGATGGCGCAGGTCCTGCGGTAGTCGATCTCCGGGTCGGCGCTCGGGCCGTTGCGGAGGATCTGCTCGCAGCGGAAGGCGTCCTCGGCCCCCTCGATGGCGGTGACCACGTCGAGCAGGGTGATGCGGTCGGGCTCGCGCGCCAGCCGGAAGCCGCCGCGCGGGCCGGACGTCGAGGTGAGGATGCCGGCCTTGGCCAGGGCCTGCAGCTGCTTGTTGAGGTAGGCCGCCGGCAGGCCGTAGATGGCCGCCAGCTTGGCCGCCGTGACGGCCTGGCCCTCCATCCAGGCCAGGTTGACGCAGCTGTGGAGCGCCCACTCGACGCCCTCGCTCATCCTCATATCCTGGATACTACACCTCCAGGATTACTGGCGTCGACTCAGCCGGGCGTTCACCGCGTGCTGGACGCTCTTGGGCACCAGCGTGCCGACGGCCACGATCGCCTTGTAGAGCAGCCCCGGCACGCTCACCGTGACGCCCCTGGCCAGGTCGCGCATCGCCACCCGGGCCACCTCGTCCGCGTCCAGCCACAGCGGCTCGGGGGTCCCGGACATGTCCATCCCGGCCCGCCGGTGGAACTCGGTGCGCACGAAGCCCGGGCACAGCGCCATGACCTTCACGCGCGGGTTGCGGATCTCGGCCGCCACCGACTCGCTGAAGTTGACCACCCACGCCTTGGAGGCGCTGTAGGTGCCCCGGTTGAAGAACGCCGCCACCGAGGCGACGTTGATCACGCCGCCCCTGCCGCGCCGCAGCAGGACCGGCACGGCCGTCAGGGTGAGCCGCAGCACGGCCTCGCAGTGCACCTTGAGCATCTTGACCTCCTCCTCGACCGGGGTCTGGAGGAAGGGCGTGGGATGGCCGAAGCCGGCGTTGTTGACCAGCAGGTCGACGCCGTCGCCGACCCTGGCCTCGACGCGCCGCAGCCCCTCGTCGGTGGCCAGGTCCGCGGGCAGCGTCTCGACGGCCACGCCGTAGGCGAGCTTGAGCGTCTCGGCGGACTCGGCCAGGCGCCGGGCGTCGCGGGCCACGAGGACCAGCGAGAAGCCGTCGGCGGCCAGCCTGCGGGCGAAGGCCGCGCCGAGGCCGGCGGTCGCGCCGGTGATCAATGCGGTGGGCATGCCAAGAACTTTAGGCCCTCCGTGCCAGTATCGAAGGCGTGCGCTTCCCGCCGATCCCCGCCCTGGTCCCCGTCCTGGCCGCCGCTCTGGCCGCCGTGACCGCCTGCTCGGCCGCATCCCCGCAGGCCGCATCACCACAGGCCACGCCGCCGACACGGAGCCCGTCACCGGCACCCACCTGGGGCGAGCTGCGCTTCACCGAGATCGCGCGGTTCGACCGGCCGGTGGCCTTCGCCGTGCGCGCGGGCGACGACGGCCTCTACGTCGCCGAGCAGACCGGCAGGCTCAAGGTCCTGCGGGACGGCCGCAGCCGGACCGTCGTCGACCTGTCGGGGGAGGTGAGCGGCGGCAACGAGCAGGGCCTGCTCGGCGTGGCCTTCCACCCCTCGGGGCGCTGGCTCTACCTCGACTGGACCGACGCCGACGGGGACACCCACGTCACCGAGTGGGCCTACGACGGCCGCCGGGCCACCGCCAGGCGCGACGTCCTCACCCAGGACCAGCCGTACGCCAACCACAACGGCGGCCAGCTCGCCTTCGGCCCCGACGGCTACCTCTACATCGCCCTGGGCGACGGCGGCGGCGCGGGCGACCCCCAGGGCAACGGGCAGGATCTCGGCACCTGGCTGGGCAAGATCCTCCGCATCGACCCGCGCGGCAGGCCGTACGAAGTGCCGGAGGACAACCCGTTCGCCGGCAGGCGGGGTGCCAGGCCGGAGATCTGGGCGTACGGCCTGCGCAACCCGTGGCGGTTCACCTTCGACCGGCAGACGGGCGACCTGTGGATCGGCGACGTGGGGCAGAACGCCTGGGAGGAGGTCGACGTCCAGCGCGCCGCCGCCAAGGGCGGGCAGAACTACGGCTGGAACCTGCGCGAGGGCAGGGCCCGCTTCCGCGACGGCCAGGCGCGCGGCCTGACCGAGCCCGCCATCGTCTACCCCCTCGGCCGGGACGGCAACTGCTCGGTCATCGCGGGCTTCGTCTACCGCGGCGCCCGGATCCCCTGGCTGCGGGGACGGTTCCTCTACGGTGACTTCTGCGCCGGCTGGATCAGGGCCACCCCGGCCGACGACCCGGGGGAGGGGCGTAGGGTCGGCACGGTCGAGCAGCTGTCGTCCTTCGGCGAGGACCACGACGGCGAGCTGTACGCGCTCAGCCTCCAGGGCCCGCTCTACCGCGTGGAGGCCGCCTCGTGAGCCGCCTGCTGATCGTCCACCACACCGCCTCACCCGCCACCCACGAGCTGTTCGAGAGCGTGAGGAAGGGTGCGACGACCGACGAGATCGAGGGCGTCGAGGTGGTCACCAGGGCGGCGCTGCAGGCGACCGCCAGCGACGTGTTCGCCGCCGACGGGATCGTCCTGGGCACCCCGGCCAACATCGGCTACATGTCGGGCGCGCTCAAGCACTTCTTCGACACCGTCTACTACCCGTGCCTGGAGGAGACGCGGCGCCTGCCGTACGGGCTGTACGTCCACGGCAACAACGACGCGACGGGAGCGGTGCGGGCGGTGGAGGCCATCGCCGGGGGGCTCGGCTGGGAGCCGGCGGCCAGGCCGGTCGTGGTCATCGGCGCGGTGACGAAGGCGGACCTGGAGGCCTGCTGGGAGCTGGGCGCCACCCTGGCGGCGACGATCAGCCCTTCGTGACCCGCTCGATCAGCTCCTCCACCTGGGCCGACAGCCGGGCGCCGCGCGCCCAGCCCGCGTAGTGGGTGAGGAAGGCGACCACCTCCCGAAGCTCGGCCGCGGTCAGGTCGCCGGTGCGCAGGGCGGCGTCCACCTGCACGTCGATCGCCTCCTCCAGGCCCAGGCCGGTCAGCAGGCCCAGCAGGACCAGCCTGCGGTCCCGGCCGCTGATCGCGGCGCCCGACCACACCTCCAGGAAGCGGCGTTCAGCGAGGGGATCCATACCTTGAAGTCGCTTTTGGGCGTGTCACACGTTACATGGGGTAGATCCGGTACATGCGCAGGCTGCTGATTTCTGTCGCGTTGGTCGGCTTCCTTGCTGGATGTACCGGTCTCTCCCCGCATGACATCGACGACGTCACCCGCCTGTACCACCCGCCCAACGAGGGCGCCAACACCAGCTTCGGCGACCTGCACCTGCGCAACGTCTTCCTGGTCGACGCCGGGCAGGGGCGGGCGACCCTGTACGGCGTGCTGATCAACTCCGGGGAGCGGCCCGACCGGCTGGAGCAGGTCCAGGGCGCGGGCGGCGTGCAGGTGCTCGTGCCGCCGGAGCTGCCGCCCAACCAGCCGGTGGGCGCGGGGTTGCGCCCGCTGGCCACGGTCACCGGCATCCAGGGCAGCTTCGTGCCCCTGACCTTCCGGTTCGCCTCGGGACCCCAGATCCGGCTGACGGCCGACGTCAAGCCGCCGATCGGGATCTTCGCGACCCTGTCGCCGCCCGCCTCGCCGCCCGCCTCGCCGTCCCCGGCCCCGTCGCCCGCCTCGCCGTCTCCGACTCCCTCGCCGTCCCCGACGCCTTCGTGATCTGTCACAAGTAAAGCCAAGCTTCGGCGACTCTTTGGTCAAGATTTTCAGGAAACTAGAAGCAGGATTCCCCGCCAAATTGGGCACAAAGACCTCGTTGGCCCTAAAGCGGAGGTAAGCCCTAGTGAAAGCGGCGCGGGCTTGGCTGAGGACGGCCGCAGGCGTGATCGCGGCTCTGATGGTCGCGGGGCTGACGGCGTGCGGCCAGAACGAGTTCATCTACGTCCGCGACAGGGAGGGCACCACCTACTTCAAGGTTCCCAGTACCTTCACCCCGGTCGAGTCCACGGCCATCGACCTGTTCCTGACCGGCGAGGAGCCGGGTTCCGCGGCGGCCCAGCTGACCAGGCAGCGGGTCTGGTCGACCGCGTTCGACCAGTCGGACAACCCCTCGCCCGAGCACCTGCTCAGCTCGCCGGACCCGTTCGTCTACGCGACCGTGCACAGGCTCACGGAGGAGCAGCAGGCCGTCGTCTCCATGAACCGGCTGCGCGACTTCTTCCTGCCGGTGACCCAGGAACTGCGCGAGCTCATCCAGCAGCAGGCGCAGGCCTACGGCCAGCAGCTCAGGTTCACCGGCTTCGAGCTGCTGATCGACGAGCCGATCCACCTGGACGACGGCGCCAGGGGCGTGCACGTCCGCTTCAACTACCGGTACGAGGGCGAGGTGCAGACCTACGACCTGACGGCGCTGCTGGACGAGCGGGGCTCGACGATCTCCGCCCTGGTCATCAGCTGCCGGGCCGACTGCTTCCGCGCCAGGGCCGCTGAGTTCGACCGCATCAAGGATTCCTTCAAGCTGCTCCGGCTGCCAGGTTAAGAGGGGCGCACGTGAAGCCAAGCACCAACCGTTCCTACCACGAGGGACTGCGCGCTCCGGGAAGCGGTCCCGACGATCAGGGGCCGGAGACCCGCAAGTCGCTGCCGCTGTGGGACCGGGTCAAGTTCCTGCTCCTGCTGGGCGTGGCCTTCCTGGTGCTGACCTGGAAGACCATGGCCGACTTCGAGGGCATCATCTCCTTCCCCGAGGCGATGCGCTCCATCGCCGGCGCCTACCAGTGGATCTTCTGGCTGATCGGGCTGGAGCTGGTGCGGCAGGTCCACTTCCTGATCAGCGAGCACTGGGCCGGCTACCACCGCTTCTGGAGCAAGGGCGTCTTCGGCGGGTTCGACCGCTGGACGCACCGCCGGTTCAGCGACTGGACGAGGTTCCGCATCTCCCGCGTCCTGAAGATCGCCTTCTTCGTCGCGCTGCTGGCGATGGTGCTGGGGGCGGTGCTCGACACCAGCCCGTTCGTGGCCCTGTTCCAGGCCCCGGCGCTGCTGTTCATGGCGCTGCCGTTCGTCGCCCAGCTGGCCTTCGCCTTCTTCTTCATCGTCTTCCAGTTCATCGGCCTGTTCTGGTTCCTGTCGCGCGGCGGCGTGGAGACCTACTTCCCCGACGACATCAAGACGCGCTTCAAGGACGTGTGGGGCCAGGACCACGTGGTGGAGCGGGTCAGGGAGAACATCGTCTTCCTGGAGCGGCCGGAGGAGATCGAGGAGAAGGGCGGCTACGTGCCCGGCGGCCTGCTGCTGTGGGGGCCGCCCGGCACCGGCAAGACCCTCATGGCCGAGGCCGTGGCCGGCGAGACCGGCAAGCCGTACGTCTTCGTCGACCCCGGCGCGTTCATCAACATGTTCATGGGCATCGGCATCCTGAAGGTCAAGTCGCTGTTCAGGAAGCTGCGCAAGCTCGCCCTGCGGTACGGCGGGGTCATCGTCTTCTTCGACGAGGCCGACTCCCTCGGCCGGCGCGGCCGGCTGGCCGGCCAGCCTCAGCCCGGCCAGGGCTTCTCCGGCTGCCACGGGATGAACTACCTGTCGGAGGAGACCCGCGCCACGCTCGCCTTCCGCGCCCGGCGGCCGGTGGAGGACGAACAGCCGCGCAACCGCTTCTTCATGGGCGGCAACATGGGCGGCATGGGCGACATGGGCACCCTGCAGGCCCTGCTCACCGAACTGTCCGGCCTGAAGAAGCCGCGCGGCTTCTTCAACCGGCTGGTACGGCGCGCCCTGGGCATGCGGCCCAAGCCCCCGCCCAAGTACCGGATCCTGGTCATGATGGCCACCAACATGCCGGACGCGCTGGACGAGGCCCTGCTGCGGCCGGGCCGCATCGACCGCATCTACAAGGTCGGCTACCCCTCCAAGGCCGGGCGGGTGCGCACCTACCAGGGCTACTTCGGCAAGGTCGCCCACGAGCTGACCGACGAGCAGATCGACAAGCTGGCCACCATCACCCCCTACGCCACCGGCGCCACCATCAAGGACCTGGTCAACGAGGCGCTCATCACCGCCATCCGCGACGGGCGCGACGTGATCACCTGGTCGGACGTGCTGAAGGCCAAGCGGCTCAAGCAGCTCGGCCCGCCCGAGGACGTGGAGTACATCGAGCGCGAGCGGCACGCCGTGGCCGTCCACGAGGCCTGCCACGCGGTCATCGCCTACCGCACCCGCTACCACCTCGAGATCGACATCGCCACGATCGAGAAGGGCGCCGACTACCTGGGCATGGTCGCCTCCATCAAGCCGGAGGACCAGTTCACCCGGTGGAAGTCGGAGTACGAGGCCGACATCATGGTCTCCCTGGCCTCGCTGGCGGGGGAGCGAATGTTCTTCGGCGACGACAACTCCTCCGGCGTCTCCGGCGACCTGCACTCGGCGACGTTCCTCACCGCGCTCATGGAGTCCCACTGGGGCATGGGCACGGGCGTCGCCTCGCTGCCCGCGCTGCAGCAGCTGGAGATCATGGGCGGCAAGGCCATGCCGCGCCAGCGCCCGACCGGCGGCCCGATCTCCATCACCGACCGCGACCCCAAGCGGCGCTCGCCCGACTACGCGCCCGACATGCTGGGCGAGCGCATCGAGTTCAACCTCGTGCGGCTGATGGAGAAGACCGAGGAACTGCTGCGCCGCCACCGCAGGGACGTGCTGGCGGTGGCCCACGCCCTGGAGGTCCACAAGACCCTCAACGGCGAGGACGTCGTGGCGGTCATCGAGCAGCGGCGGGGCCCGCTCGTCGACGGCGGGATCTACGCCTCCGACGAGTTCTACCAGGAGATCGAGGAGTACCACGAGGAGGCGGCGCGCGCCCACCGCGAGCACAGCAGGGTCATGCGCGAGCTGCCCGGCGTGGAGCCGGAGCTGCGCGAGCCCGAGCAGGCCGCGCTCGTCCCCGCCGAGCGGCCGATCGCCGGCGAGGTGATCGACACGCTGCCCGCCGGCACGGCGCCCCACGCCACGGCGACCAGGACGGCGGCGCCGCCCAACGGGCTGCCCGCCACCGCGGCGGCACGCAACGCGCTGCCCGAGGTCGAGGCCGGGCCGCCCGAGTTCGTCCCGTGGACGCCGCCCGAACCCTCGGAGGCGGCGCCCGACCCGCGTGAGGCCGCACCGGCCCGCGGCGGGGGCCGCGGGGTGTGGGTGGTCGTCGGCAGCCTGCTCGCCCTGGTGGCGCTCGCGCTGGCCGGCGCGCTGGTGGCGACCGGCGCGCTGTCGCCCCCGGCAGCGCAGGCCCAGGCGCCGGGCATCGCCTCGCCCGGGCTGCTGATCCTGCTGTTCGTCATCGTCGTGGCGATCATCGTGGGCGTCGGCGTGGCCGCCGTGGCGATCAGGGGCATGCGGGCCGCCCAGGCCAGGGCGGAAAACGACCGCGACCGGGCCAACGCGAGGGCGCAGCTGCTGGCGGCGGCGATGGACCCCGAGACCGCCATGCGGCTGCTGGGCTACGACGGGCCGCGCGACCGTTAGGGAGGCCGTCAATCCGGGACCGCCCGGGGTTCCAGGGAACGTCCAGGTCGCGCGGTTAGGCTGAGCCCATGATCGGCATGAGGCGTCGCGCGTGGACGCGCTGGGAGGTGATGGTCCCGCCGGTGGCGGCCGTGGTGCTGGCGGCCACGTGGGGACGGCCGCCGGACTCGGGCCTGGTGGTGGCGGCCGTGGCGCTGGCGCTGGTCGGCGCGGTCGTGGCGGCCGTGCACCACGCCGAGGTCGTCGCCCACCGGGTGGGCGAGCCGTTCGGCACGCTGATCCTGGCGATCGCGGTGACCGTGATCGAGGTCGGGCTCATCGTGATGCTGATGACCTCCGGCGGCCCGGAGGCCGGCTCCCTGGCCAGGGACACCGTCTTCGCCGCCTTCATGATCGTCTGCAACGGCGTGGTGGGGCTGTGCCTGCTGGCCGGGGCGCTGCGGCACCGCGTGGTGGAGTTCAAGGTCGAGGGCGTCACCGCGGCGCTGGCCACGCTCAGCGCGGTGGCCACGATGTCGCTGGTGCTGCCGTCCTTCACCACCTCCTCGCCGGGCCCGACCTTCTCGCCGCCCCAGCTGGCCTTCGCCGGGATCGCCTCGCTCACCCTCTACGCCGTCTTCGTGTTCATGCAGACGGTACGGCACCGCGACTACTTCCTCCCGCCGGGCGCCGACGGCGAGGAGGTCCACGCCGCGCCGCCGAGCGCCCGGCAGTCCTGGACCAGCCTCGGCCTGCTGCTGGTCTGCCTGGTCGGCGTCGTCGGCCTCGCCAAGACCGCCTCGCCCGCCATCGAACAGGCCGTGGCCGCCGCCGGGGCGCCCCGCGCCGTCGTGGGGGTGGCCATCGCGATGCTCGTGCTGCTGCCGGAGACGGCGGCAGCCGTACGGGCCGCCCGCAGGAACCGGGTCCAGACCAGCTTCAACCTGGCGCTGGGCTCGGCCCTGGCCAGCATCGGGCTGACCATCCCGGCGATCGCCCTGGCCTCGCGGTGGCTGGAGGGGCCGCTGACGCTCGGGCTGGGCCCCAAGGAGATGGTGCTGCTCGCGCTGACCGTGGTGGTCACCACGCTGACGGTCGCGCCCGGCCGGGCCACGCTCATGCAGGGCACCGTCCACCTGACGATTTTCGGCGCCTTCCTTTTCCTGGCCGTCACACCATAGCGCCATACGTAACACGCCGTTCACACATGGGCAAAAAGGCGGAAATGGCTCACTGGCAACCTCGGCGTGGCTGGAAAACGCGCTGAAAGGACCGCCGTGAGCTACAAGGCTGAGTACATCTGGATCGACGGCACCGAGCCCACGGCTCTGCTGCGCTCGAAGACGAAGATCGTCGCCGATGGCGAGCAGCCGCCGGTGTGGGGCTTCGACGGCTCCAGCACCAACCAGGCCGAGGGCCACTCCTCCGACCGTGTGCTCCGCCCGGTGTTCACCTGCCCCGACCCCATCAGGGGCGGCGACAACGTGCTCGTGCTGTGCGAGGTCGAGGAGATCGACGGCGAGCCGCACAAGAGCAACACCCGGGCCCTGGCCCGCGAGGTGGCCGAGCGCTTCGCCGATCAGGAGCCGTGGTTCGGCATCGAGCAGGAGTACACCTTCTTCAAGGGCAGCCGCCCGCTCGGCTTCCCCGAGGGCGGCTTCCCCGCCCCGCAGGGCCACTACTACTGCGGCGTGGGCGCCGAGGCCGCCTTCGGCCGCGAGATCGTCGAGCTGCACCTGGACCGCTGCCTGGCCGCCGGGCTGAAGATCTCCGGCATCAACGCCGAGGTCATGCCCGGCCAGTGGGAGTTCCAGATCGGCCCGGCCGGCCCGATCGAGGTCGCCGACCACGTGTGGGTCGCCCGCTGGCTGCTCTACCGCACCGCCGAGGAGTTCGGCGTCGAGGCCACCCTCGACCCCAAGCCCGCCCGCGGCGACTGGAACGGCGCCGGCGCGCACACCAACTTCTCCACCAAGGCGATGCGCGAGAACTACGACGCCATCATCGCCGCCTGCGAGGCGCTGGGCGAGGGCGACAAGCCGCTGGAGCACGTCCGCAACTACGGCGCCGACATCGAGTCCCGCCTCACCGGCCACCACGAGACCGCCCCGTGGAACGAGTACAGCTACGGCGTGTCCAACCGCGGCGCCTCGGTCCGCATCCCGTGGCAGGTCGAGAAGGAGCGCAAGGGCTACATCGAGGACCGTCGCCCGAACGCGAACATGGACCCCTACGTGGTGACCCGCCTCCTCGTCGACACCGTGTGCACGGCGCTGGAGAAGAAGGGCCTGGCCTGACCGTCACCTGACGCGCGGGACCCCGCCGGTGGCCGGCGGGGTCCTCGCCGTTTGCGGCGCTCAGCCGTTCACAGGCGGAAGTCCAGGTCCGGCACGATCTCGGCGACGTCCATCTGGGCCTTCTGCAGGCGGCCGGAGTGGTCCCAGTTCATCGCCTGCCAGCGGGTGAACTGCTCCAGCACCCACATGCCGGACTGGCGGCTGCCGTTGCCCGACTTGCCGTTGCCGCCGAAGGGCAGGTGCGCCTCGGCGCCGCTGGTGGAGTTGTTCACCGACACCATGCCGGCCGAGATCCCCTCGCGGAAGCGGAAGGCCGACTTGGGGTCAGTGGTGTAGATGGAGCTGGACAGGCCGTAGCCGGGCAGGTTGGCCAGCTCCAGGGCCTCATCCAGGGTCTGGAAGGTCGTCACGCCCACGAGCGGGCCGAACGTCTCCTCCATGAACAGCCGGTCGCCGGGCCGGACGCCGTCGACCACGACCGGGTGGTAGTACAGGCCGCCCTCGCCGTCGAAGTCGTGGCGCGGGTTGTCCTCGGTGATGCGCCCCGTCCTGCCCGACACGACCCGGTGGTGCGGCTCGATCCAGGTGAGGAACTCCTCGAACCGGTCGGCGAACTTCTGGTCCAGCAGCGGCCCGGCCAGCACGTCGCCCGTCGGGTCGCCGATCCTGGCCTCCTCCAGCGCCCGGGTGAAGCGCCGCAGGAACTCCTCGTGCACGTCCCGGTGCACGATCAGCGTGCCCAGGCTCGTGCAGCGCTGCCCCGCCGTGCCGAAGCCGGAGAACAGCGCCCCCTCCACGGCCAGGTCGAGGTCGGCGTCCGGCATGATCACCATCGGGTTCTTGCCGCCCAGCTCCAGGCACGGCGACTGCAGGTGGCGCCCGCACAGCTCGCCGATCCTGCGGCCGACCTCGCTGGAGCCGGTGAAGCCGACCTTGTGCACCGTGCCCTCGCCCAGCGCCTTGTCCAGCCCCTCGAAGGTGGCCGCGCCGTCGGCGAAGACGATGTTGAGCACGCCGTCGGGCAGCCCGGCCCTGGCGAACAGCTGGTAGAGCGCGTGCGCCGAGGCGGCGGAGTACTCGGCCGGCTTCCACACCACCGCGTTGCCGCACAGCAGCGCGGGCACCAGATACCAGCTCGGCACCGCCACCGGGAAGTTCCCCGCGGTGATCACGGCGGCCACCCCGACGGGGTTGCGGAAGGTGAACAGGTTCTTGTCGGGCATCTCCGACGGCACGGTCTGGCCGTACAGCCTGCGCCCCTCGCCCAGGAAGAAGTCGCAGGTGTCGACGATCTCCCGCACCTCGCCCAGCGCCTCGCCGTACGGCTTGCCGATCTCCTGCGTCACCAGCCTGGCCAGCGTCTCGGCGTTGGCCTCCACCAGGCGCCCGATCGAGGCGATCACGCGCCCCCTGACCGGCGCGGGCACCTTGGCCCACTCCCGCTGGGCGTCCCTGGCGGTACGGCAGGCCGCCGCGAACGTCTCGGCGTCGGCCAGCCCGACCGTGGCGACCGTCTCGGTCAGGCGTGCGGGGTTGAGCGACTCGTAGGTGGACGTGCTGGGGGCGTCCTTGCCCCCGACGACGGAAACGATATGGCGGGCCACCGCGACCTCCTTGTAGTTCCTTCGCCTAGCCAATCATTCCGTCGAAAAATCTGTGAAGTCGAACCCCGGGGAGACGATGCAGGAGACGAGCACCTCCTGGTCCGCTGCCGGTTTCGCGGACTGGCGGACGCCGCCGGGGACGAGCGCCTGGGGGACGTGACCGCGCTCGACGTCGGGGCCGAGGGTGATCGTCTGCTCGCCGATGGTGAGGTGGAGCGGGCCGCCGCGGTGCCACAGCCACAGCTCGTCGGAGCGGACGGTGTGGGGGATGGACTGCTCGCCGGGGAGGAGGAGGTAGTAGATGGCGGTGGCGCTCGACCGCTCGCCGGGGTAGCCGGTGGGGGTGAAGGTGTGGGGGCTGCGGTAGGTCTCGCGGTACCAGCCGCCTTCGGGGTGGGGGAGGAGGTCGAGGGCTTCGGCAAGGGGTGGTCGGGTCATGAGGGCATGTTAGATCCGCTCGATCTTGGTGGTCGGGTGCAGAAGGTGCTCGTTGCGGACCTGCTGACCGCGCGTGACGGTGATCACGAGGTTCCGGCAGTTCGCGAGAGGAGCCAGGTCGAGATCTTCCCGTGCGCCTATGAGGTCCAGGTGCTTGAGCTGTGGCAGCTGCCCGGCAGGCGAGAGATCCTCGATCTCCGTGCAGCCATTGAGGTTGAGCAAGGTGAGTTCGCGAAGGCGGGCGATCGGCGTCAGGTCGCTGATGGGGAGGCGCCTCAGCCACAGGCGTTGGAGGGAGGTCAGCCCGTTCAGGAAGGTGAGATTTCTCAGATTCGGGTTGTCGAATAGGCCGAAGCCGTGGAGCGGGAGACGGTGAAGCTGATCGAGGTCGGGCAGATCCATGGCGCCGATGTGGAGACGCCACAAAGACGGACAGGCCGCGGCGAGTGCCGTGATGCCGCCGATCAGCTCGCCGAAGTCCTTGAGTCGCAGGGAGCTCAGGCGGTTCATATCCGTGAAGAGTCCTGGGTCGAGTCCCTGTCCGCTACCCATGAGCTCGAGAACGTGCAGCGAGCGTCGTCGCGTGAGGGGGCGGAGGTCCGGCCCTGGATGGCGGGGGAGGGGGAGGGCAAGATGCGTCAGCCGTGGCAGGCCGTCGAGGAACGACAGATCGCCTGAATGATGGACATCGTCGAGGACCAGCGTCTCGAGCAGTTGAAGCTCTCCCAGAGGATCCAGGGGCAGCGGAGGGCGGGTACCGGAGCCGACATGCGATTCGTCCGCCCTGGTGTCATAGACGACCAAGCTCCGAAGCTCGGGCAGTCCCGCGACGAACCCCAGATCGGTGATCGGCTCTTCCGCCACGACGCTCAGGCCCTTGAGCCGTGGCAGTTGCCGTAGACCGCGCAGAAGACGCAGGTCGCGAACGGTGATGTCCTGCTCGGGCGGCATCCCCGCCAGCACCTCGCGTGCGTAGCCTTCGGCGTCGAAGTAGTTCCAGCCTTCCACCACCTCGTCGAGCACGCGCTGGCGCCGGTCGGAGCTGTAGTGAGACAGCTTGGCCATCGCCTCGGGTCCGTTGACCAGCCACGCCGTCCTGACAGTCAGCGACGCCTGCCGTAGGGGCAGACCGGACAGGTCGTCGGGCAGCCGCCGCAGCACCTCCCAGCCGACGGCCGCCAGGAGCTGAGTCTCCGCCTCGTTGCGCGGCGGGATGACCTCGGCCAGGCACGCTTCCAGGCGGTCGCGCAGCTCCACCGGCATCTCCTGGATGGTCTCCAGGCACGACGCGATCAGCAGCTTGATCCGACGCGCGTGCCTTCCCTTCTGATCGGCCCGATCCAGCAGTCCGCGCAGCAGCTCCCTGCGCAGCCGTCCCGTGGCGTGCCCGGCCACCATGATCACGACTTCGCGCCACTGGTCGAGATGCGCCCGTTCCACCGCGACCTCGACGTCCTCGTCCTCGACCAGTTGCCCGGCCGCCAGGTACTCCTGCACGGTCTTGTGCACGAAGTCGATCCGCCCGGGCACCGGCTCCCTGAGCACGCCGCTGCGCGTCAGCAGATGCTCCATCACCTGCTCGGCGGAGTACGGCATCCGCGTCATCGCGGCGAGCTTGTCCTCGATCCGCTTCATGGCCGTCTGCTTCGACATCTCCGAGCGGCCCATCGAAACCAGCCGCCAAGCCAGCTCCCGCAGGATCCACACCTTCTGCTCCGGCTCCAGCGTGATCTCCGCCTGGATGCCCCGCTCCACGTCGCGGCGCTCCAGCAGCATGGACAGCACCGCCTCGTACAAGCCCATCCGGTTGCGCGGCAACTGCCTGCGCTGGTCGAGGTTCAGCGCGCACAGCATCGCCGCGAGCAGCGGCGTCGCGGCGAGCAGGCGCAGGTGCGGGTTGCTTTCCATGCGCGCCAGCAAAGCCCGCTCGTAGGACTCCAGCTCGTCCGCCGTGCACGGCAGCGATGGGCAGCCGCGCATCGCCTCGTGCCACTGGCGTACCAGCTCCCGCAGGTCGCCCGGCGTCATCGGCTCCAGCAGCGCCGTCTCGAAACCTTCGTTGACGAGCCAGCGGGCATCGGCGGCCGCCGGCCGGGAGGTGACCACGACACGCATCGACGGGTACGCGGCGAGCAGGCGCGACAACCACTGCCGCACCGCCGTACGGTGCCCGGCCACGAGCTCGTCCACGCCGTCCACGAGCAACAGCCCGCGCCCGCAGGCCAGCACGCGCTCCACCCAGCCGCGCGGCATGCTCCCGGCCACGGCCCCGGCGACGTCGTGGAGGAACCGCTCCGGCTCGGGGAAGCGCCCGCCGCCGTGGCTCCGCAGCTTGATCACGAACGGCACGGACCCGTCCCAGTCCGCCAGGTCGCCGGAGAACCGGCCCCGGGCGGCGGTGACGGCGAGCCAGCGCAGCAGCGTGCTCTTCCCCGATCCCGCCTCGCCACGGACCAGCGTGCGGACCGAACGGCCCAGCGCGGCCTCCACCCGCATGGCGCCCGCGGACGGCCGGTCCGGCTCGGTGAGCGAGGCCGGCGGCAGGCGGTCCAGCTCACGCGGTCGGCGCGAGGCGGTGGTGGAGGCGCTGAGGCTGATGTAGGCGACGCTGAGTGAGGTGGTCGGGCGATAGTTCTCCAGCCGCACCCCGAACAGCTCCACCTCGTCCAGCACCTGGCTGACGTGGGTGAGGTAGCGGTGCTCGAAGGCCGCGTCGTCCTGGGCGCCCTCGGGCGCGTCCAGCGTGCGCACGGGGACCCGCTCCAGCAGCCGCTCGACCTGGTCGGCCAGCCCGGACAGGCGGCCCAGGGTCTCGGCGGCGGCGCGGGGCGCGAACTGCGGCAGGTGCCTGATCATGCGCACCACGCACTCGACCGACTCGGCCAGCAGCACCTCGTACAGGCGATCCTCGGCCTCGCCCAGGCGCGGCGCGGGAAGCGCGCTCATGACGCGCTCGGCGACCTTGACCGGGTCGGCGTCGTCGGCCATGAGCGCCTCATCCGACAGGTCGGCCCGCTGGACCGCGGCGACCACCTCCAGGAGTACGGCGGCGCGCGCAGGCTCGTCCAGGCCGCGGAACTCCTGCTCCACCAGCACGCGCAGCCGGTCCTCGACCGCCATGGCGATGCCCTGGACCTGGTGCTCGAACCTGCGCCTGGCCACCTGGTCCCGGAAGGAGCCCTTGATCAGCTCCTTCAGGTCGGCGTTCCGCTCCTCCCGCGCCGTCTTGCCGGCCAGCCACACGCCCACCGCGCGCTGGGCGATCGCGCGCCCCGCGCTCAGCAGGGCCGTCTCCATCGTCGGCATGAGGCGATCATCGCGCATGCATCCGGCAAGCCGTATCCAATCCGAGATATCGGGCGCCCCCAAGAGCCGGGAAAGTGTCGGGCGGGGTGGCTAGTGTGCCGCACGTGATCGTGACCGTGTACAAGCCGCAGACCCTGGGCTCCCACCCTGGGGACAGGCGGGAGCGGCGCTGGCTTAACATGATCAAGCCATATCATGCTAAGCGTGCCCCAGACCGTGAAGCGGGCCTACAAGTACCGCTTCTACCCCACCCCCGAACAAGCGCGGCTGCTGGCCCGCACATTCGGGTGCGTGCGGCTGGTCTGGAACAAAGCCCTGGCCGAGCGGAATCGCCGCTACAAGGACGAGGGCGTCTCGACCTCGTATGTGGACACGGCCAAGTGGCTCACCGCATGGAAGCAGGACCCCGACCTGGAGTTCCTGCGCGAGGTGTCGAACGTGCCGCTCCAACAGGCGCTTCGGCAACAGCAGGTGGCGTTCAACAACTTCTTCGCCAAGCGTGCCCGCTATCCCCGGTTCAAGTCCAAGCACAGGTCGCGGGCATCGGCCACCTTCCAGAACAACGCGTTTTCGTTCCGGGATGGCGTGCTCAGGTTGGCGAAGATGGACGCGCCGCTGGACATCCGCTGGTCGCGTCCATTGCCCGAGGGCGCCCAACCGTCCACGGTGACGGTGTCGAGGGACGCGGCCGGGCGGTGGTTCGTGTCGATCCTGGTCGAGGAAAAGATCGCTCCGCTGCCGCCCGTGGACCGGTCGGTCGGGGTGGACGCCGGGATCACAGCCCTGGTCACGCTGTCCACAGGGGAGAAGATCTCCAACCCGCGTCACGAGCGGGCCGACCGGCGCAAGTTGGCCAAAGCACAGCGGGCGCTGGCGCGCAAGCAGCAAGGCTCGGCCAACCGAGCCAAAGCCCGGCGGAAGGTCGCCCGGATTTACGCCCGGATCGCCGACCGGCGCCGGGACTTCCTGCACAAGGTCACCACTCGATTGGTGCGCGAAAACCAAACGCTCTGCATCGAGAATCTGACCGCGCGGAATATGGTCCGCAACCACTTCCTGGCCCGCGCTGTCTCGGATGCGGCCTGGTACGAGATGCGGTCCATGCTGACCTACAAGGCCGCCTGGTACGGCCGCGCCCTGGTAGTGGTGGACCGCTGGTTCCCCTCTTCCAAGCTGTGCTCGGCGCATGGTTGCGGCCACATCCACGAGCCGATACCGCTGAACGTCCGATCGTGGACCTGCCCCGCCTGCGGGACGGTGCACGACCGGGACGTGAACGCGGCACGCAACATCCTCGCGGCCGGGCTGGCCGAGAGGTAAAACGCCTGCGGAGGGCTGGTAAGACCGGCCTCGGAGGCTTCCGGGGAGGCACGGCCCGATGAAACAGGAACACCGACCTGGCGACGGGTTGGAGTCCCCCGCCTTCCGGCGTGGGGAGGAAGTCAACGAAAGGTGGAGCCGAGACCAGGTGCTCGCCCTCGCCCCCGACGCCTCCTCCCAGAAGGCCGCCCAAGGCGTGGCCTCGCCCGCCAAGTGGCAGGTGCGGGGCGTGAGCGAGCAGGTGCTCTTCGGGGAGTGCAAGGGCAGCGGCGCCAAGCCGTACCAGGCGTGTGTGGACCTGTCCGAGCCCGCCTACCGGTGCAGCTGCCCGAGCCGCAAGATCCCGTGCAAGCACGTTCTGGGCCTGTTGCTGCTGTGGTCGGCCGACGGGGTCCAGGAGGCCGCGCCGCCCGTGTGGGTGACCGAGTGGACGGTCCAGCGGGCCGAGCGGGCCGCCAAGGCGGCGGCCAAGCTGGAGGCGGCCCGCGCCAAGGCCGGGCAAGAGGCGGCGCAGAAGGCCGGGCGGGAGGCAAGCGGCACCGAGGGCGACGCGGAGGGCGACGCGGGGAGCGCGGGCGCGGCCGGCGGGCCGTCCACTTCAGGGAGCGGCGGCGCGGAGGGCGCCCGGCGGGCCCGGGTCGCGGCCGGGCTGGCCGACCTGGAGCTGTGGCTGGCCGACCAGGTGCGTCACGGCCTGGCCGGGGCCGACGCGGCGGAGTGGGAGGGGCTGGCCAAGCGGCTGGTCGACGCGCAGGCGCCAGGGGTGGCGGGCCTGGTCGGGCGGCTGCCGTGGGTCCGCGGCGAGGCCGAGTGGCCGGGGCGGCTGCTGGCGGAGTACTCCCTGCTGCACCTGCTGGCCGTGGCGTACCGCAGGCTGGAGGAGCTGCCGCCCGAGCTGGCCCAGACGGTGATGCAGCGCGTGGGCTTCACGGTCGGCCGCGAGGAGGTGCTGAGCGGGCCGCCGGTGCGCGACGAGTGGGACGTGCTCGGCATGCGAGACGAGCCGCAGGAGCGGCTCACCACGCGCCGGGTGTGGCTGCGGGGGCGGCGGACGGGCCGGGCGGCGCTGGTGCTGTCCTTCGCCCCGCCCGGCCAGCCGCTCGACGCCTCGCTCGTCACGGGCACGACCGTCGACGCCGACCTGGTGTTCTACCCGGGCGCGGCGCCGCTGCGGGCGCTCGTCGCCGTGCGCCACGGCGTGCGGCCGCTGGACCGCGAGCCGCCCGGGCTCACGGTGGAGGAGGCGCTGGCGGAGGTGGCCTCGGCGGTCGCGGCCGACCCGTGGACCGAGTCGTGGCCGCTGGTGCTGGCCGGAGTGGTGCCGCGGCGCGCGGCCGTCGGCGGGCTGCCGCTCCATCACCGTCACCGCGACCCGTGGCGGCTGCTGGCCGTCTCCGGCGGCCACCCCGTGACGGTGGCCGCCGAGTGGACGCCCCAGGGGCTGCGCCCGCTGACGACCTGGGACGAGGAAGGGCAGACGGTGATCCTGTGAACACCTGGGAGGACCTGGTCTCCACGGCGCTCGTCGGCACCGACCGCCGGCCGTACGAAGGGGATCTGCTGGGTGACGCGGCCGTGGAGGTCGTACGGCGGCGCGCGGGACAGCGGCCCGGCACGGAGGAGACGGAGGAGCCCGCGCAGGAGCGGGCGGCGCCCGAGGAGCGGCCGGCCGTGGGCAGGCGGGCGGCTGGCCGGCTGGGCCGCATCCTGGGCGGCGAGCACGCCAGGCTGCTGCCCGAATGGCTGCGGCTGGCCGCCGAGGCGGGGCGTCGGGTGTCGCCGCACCTGCTGCCCGAGCTGCTCGACCGCGGCGCCAGGGACAGCTCCCTGCGCGCCTGCCTGGGCGTGCTGGCCGGGCAGCGCGGCAGGTGGCTGGCCGCGCGCAATCCGGCCTGGGCCTACCTGCTCGACGAGCCCACCGGCGAGACCTGGGAGCTGGGCGGCCCGGCCGACCGCCGCGCCTACCTGCGCACGCTGCGGGAGCGCGATCCGGCCGAGGCCAGGCGGCTGCTGGAGGAGTCGTGGGAGCGCGAGGCGCCCGACGACCGGGCCGCCTTCCTGGAGGTGCTGGAGCTCGGCCTGTCCATGGACGACGAGCCGTTCCTGGAGGCCGCACTCGACGACCGCAGGCGGGAGGTGCGCCAGCAGGCGGCCAACCTGCTCACCCGGCTGCCGGAGTCGAGGCTCGCGCGCCGGATGGCCGAGCGCGCCGCCCGCTGCGTGACCGTGGGCAGGAACGAGATCGTCGTGATCCCGCTGCTGGAATGCGACAAGGCCATGGAGCGCGACGGCGTCCGGGCCAAGCCCCCGGCGGGCACGGGGGAGCGGGCGTGGTGGCTGCAGCAGCTGGTCGCCCGCACGCCGCTGTCGTTCTGGACCCACCCGCCGGCCGAGCTGCTGGCCAGGAAGATCCCCGACTGGGACGCCGAGGTCAAGATGGGCTGGGTGCGGGCGGCGATCCTGCAGCGCGACGCGCAGTGGGCGCGGGCCATGTTCGAGTGGGACCCGATCGCCGACCTGCTCGTGGCGCTGCCCGCCTGGGAGCAGCAGGCGCTGGCGGCCGAGTTCACCGACCGCCGCGACCTCGACAGCCAGCTGATCATGGTGCTGGGCGGGGTCGCGGCCCCGTGGCAGGCCGGGCTGGCGACAGCCGTACTGAACAAGATCGTGAGGGTGGCGGGCAGCCAGCCGTGGAATCTGGGCGAGCTGTCCAGGCTGGCCGGCGAGCGCATCGACCCCTCGCTGCACCGCCTGGCCGAGCGGGCCTCGCCGGAGCCGGCCGTGCAGGAGGTCGCCGCCCTGTTGCGCTTCCGCGCCGAGATGAGAGAGGAACTGACGTGACCACAGTTTTGCGGCCGCACGCGGAACAGCAGTACGCCGAGGAGCTGGCGCTGCTGGCCAAGGAGGACGACCGGCCGCGGCCGCCGGGCTGGAAGCTGTCGCCGTGGGCGGTGACCACCTACATCCTGGGCGACGGGGAGCGGATCACGCCGAAGTACGTCGGCGCGCGGCGCATCGTCGAGGTGGCCGTGGCGACGCTGGCCACCGACCGGGCGCTGCTGCTGCTGGGCGTGCCCGGCACGGCCAAGACCTGGCTGTCGGAGCACCTGGCCGCCGCCGTCAGCGGCGACTCGACGCTGCTGGTGCAGGGTACGGCCGGCACCGCCGAGGAGGCGATCCGCTACGGCTGGAACTACGCGCGCCTGCTGGCCGAGGGGCCCTCGCAGGAGGCGCTGACGCCGAGCCCGATCATGCGGGCGATGGCCGAGGGCCGCATCGCCCGCGTGGAGGAGCTCACCCGCATGCCCTCCGACGTGCAGGACGCGCTGATCACCGTGCTGTCGGAGAAGACGCTGCCCATCCCCGAGCTGAACGTCGAGGTGCAGGCGCAGCGCGGGTTCAACGTGATCGCGACGGCCAACGACCGCGACCGCGGCGTCAACGAGCTGTCCAGCGCGTTGCGCCGCCGCTTCAACACGGTCGTGCTGCCGGTCCCGGCCACGGCCGAGGAGGAGGTCGACATCGTCGCCCGCCGCGTGGCGCAGCTGGGCACCGCGCTGCAGCTGCCGGAGACCACCACCGGCCTGGCCGAGATCCGCCGTGTCGTCACGGTCTTCCGCGAGCTGCGGGGCGGCATGACCGAGGACGGCCGCACCAAGCTGAAGTCGCCCAGCGGCACGCTGTCGACGGCCGAGGCGATCTCCGTGGTGACCAACGGCATCGCGCTGGCGGCCCACTTCGGCGACGGGGTGCTGCGGCCCTCCGACGTGGCGGCCGGGATCGTCGGCGCGGTGGTGCAGGAGCCGGTCTCCGACCGCGTGGTGTGGCGGGAGTATCTGGAGACCGTGGTCCGCGAGCGGGCCGACTGGCGCGACTTCTACCGCGCCTGCCGCGAGGTGTCATGAGCGTCGTCCATGTGCTGGGGGTGCGGCACCACGGGCCGGGCTCGGCGCGGGCCGTGCGCGCCGAGCTGGAGCGCCTGCGGCCGGACGTGATCCTCATCGAGGGCCCGCCCGAGGCCGACGCGCTGGTGTCGCCGCTGCCGGAGCTGGAGCCGCCCGTGGCGCTGCTGGCCCACGTGCCGGGCGACCCGTCGCGGGCGGCGTTCTGGCCGTTCGCCGCGTTCTCGCCGGAGTGGCAGGCCGTCGCGTACGGCGCGGCCCGCGGCGTCCCGGTCCGCTTCTGCGACCTGCCCGCGGCGCACGCGCTGGCCGAGCCGGCCGCGGAGCCCGATGACGCGCTGCGCGTCGACCCCATCGCCAGCCTGGCGGAGGCCGCCGGGTACGACGACCCCGAGCGCTGGTGGGAGGACGTCGTCGAGCACCGCGGCGACACCCCGTTCGAGGTGATCGCCGAGGCCATGGCGGCGGTGCGCGACGGTCACGAGCCGGACGAGCGGGAGGCGCGCCGCGAGGCGTACATGCGCAAGACCGTCCGTGCGGCGGTCAAGGAGGGCTTTGAGACCGTCGCGGTGGTCTGCGGCGCCTGGCACGTGCCCGCGCTGCCCGCGGGCGGGTCCTGGCAGGGCCTGCCGTCCGCCTCGGCCGACACCGCCCTGCTGCGCGGCGCGCCCAAGGTCAAGGTGGAGATCACCTGGGTGCCGTGGACGTACGGGCGGCTGGCCTCCTGGAGCGGCTACGGCGCGGGCGTCACCTCCCCGGGCTGGTACCACCACCTGTTCGCCGCCCCCGACCGCCCGGTCGAGCGCTGGCTGGCCCAGGCCGCCGGCGTGCTGCGCGAGGAGGGCCTGGCCGTCTCCTCGGCCCACGTCATCGAGGCCGTACGGCTCGCGCACGGCCTGGCCCTGCTGCGCGGCCGGCCCCTCGCCGGGCTGGGGGAGGTCACCGAGGCGGCCAGGGCGGTGCTGTGCGAGGGCGACGACCTGCCGCTGGAGCTCATCCAGCGCCGCATGGTGGTCGGCGACCGGATGGGGCACGTCGGCGACGGCGTGCCCATGGTCCCGCTCCAGCGCGACCTGCGCGAGCAGCAGCGGCGGCTGCGGCTGCGCCCGGAGGCGCTGGAGCGCGAGCTCGACCTGGACCTGCGCAAGCCGCTGGACCTCGAACGCAGCCACCTGCTGCACCGGCTGCGGCTGCTGGGCGTCGACTGGGGCACCGTGCGGGAGGCGCGGGGGCGCGGCACGTTCAGGGAGAGCTGGATGCTCGGCTGGCGGCCGGAGTTCGACCTGCGGCTCATCGAGGCGGCGGCGCTGGGCACGACGGTGGTGGCGGCGGCCACCCAGCACGCCCGCGACCTGGCCGCCGGCGGCGCGTCGCTGGCGGACCTGACGGGGCTGGTGGAGCAGTGCCTGCTCGCCGAGCTGCCCGGCGCCCTGCCGGGCGTGCTCGACGCGCTGTCGGCCAAGGCGGCGCTCGACACCGACGTCACGCACCTCATGGCCGCCCTGCCAGCCATGGTGCGGGCCCAGCGTTACGGCGACGTTCGCGGCACCCCGGCCGAGGGGCTGGCGGCGATCGTCGGCTCGATGCTCGACCGCATCTGCGTGGGGCTGCCCGTGGCGGTGTCCGGGCTCGACGACGAGGCGGCGGCCGCGCTGCTCAAGCACGTCGACGGCGTGCACGCGGCGGTCGCCCTGCTCGGCCCCGGCGCCTCGCCCGAGCCCGGCGCCTCGCCCGAGCCCGGCGCCTCGCCCGGGCCCGATGCCGAGGAGCCGAGCCCGGCCAGCCGCTGGCTGGTGACGCTGCGCGGCGTCTGCGACCGGCAGGACCTGCACGGCCTCATCGAGGGCAGGCTGACCAGGATCCTGCTCGACGCCGGAGAGCTCGACGACGCCGACGCCCGGATGGCCAGGGCGACCTCGCGCGGCCATCCCCCGGCCAGGGCGGCGGCCTGGATCGAGGGGTTCCTGTCCGGCGGCGGCCTGCTGCTGGTGCACGACCCCCGGCTGCTGGGCCTGGTCGACGGCTGGCTCACCGGCTTGGGCGGCGAGCAGTTCACCGAGGTGCTGCCGCTGCTGCGCCGTACCTTCGGCACGTTCGCCGCGCCCGAGCGGCGGGCGATCGGGCAGCGGGTCAAGGGCGAGCTGCGGGCCGGCCACGAGGAGACCGAGATCGACGAGGGCAGGGCGGCGCCGGCCGTCCGGGCCGTGCTGGCCATCCTGGGGAGGGGCGATGGATGAGCGGCTGCGCCGCTGGCGGCTGGTGCTGGGCGGCGGGGAGGCCGACGGCACCGGGGTCGGCCTGGCCGGGGCCGACCTGCGGATGGACGGCGCGCTGGAGGCGCTCTACGGCGACGGTGGCCAGGGCGAGGAGCGCCGCGGCGGGCTGGGGGCCTCCGCGCCCAGGGTGGCCCGCTGGCTGGGCGACATCCGCGGCTACTTCCCGGCGACGGTCGTGCAGGTGATGCAGAAGGACGCCATCGAGCGGCTCAACCTGACCCGGCTGCTGCTGGAGCCGGAGATGCTGGAGGCGGTCGAGCCCGACGTGCACCTGGTGGGCACGCTGCTGTCGCTCAACAACGTGCTGCCGGACCAGGCCCGCGAGTCGGCCCGGGCGGTGGTGCGCAAGGTCGTGGAGGAGCTGGAGCGCAGGCTCAAGCACAAGACGCGCGCCGCCGTCGCCGGGGCGCTGGACCGGTCGGCGCGCACGCACCGGCCCCGGCGGGTGGCCGACATCGACTGGAACCGCACCATCCGGGCGAACCTGAAGAACTACCTGCCTGACCACAACACGGTGGTCCCGGAGCGGCTCATCGGCTACGCCCGGCGGCAGCGGGCGGTCCAGCGGGAGGTCGTGCTGTGCATCGACCAGAGCGGGTCGATGGCCGCCTCGGTGGTGTACTCCGGCGTGTTCGGCGCCGTCCTGGCCTCCATGCGGTCGCTGAAGACCTCGCTGGTGGTGTTCGACACCGCCGTGGTCGACCTCACCGACCAGCTGCACGACCCGGTGGAGCTGCTGTTCGGCACCCAGCTGGGCGGCGGCACCGACATCAACCGGGCCATCGCGTACTGCCAGGGCCTCATCACCCGCCCCACCGACTCGATCTTCATCCTCATCAGCGACCTGTACGAGGGCGGGATCAGGGAGGAGATGCTGCGCCGGGTGGCGTCGATGACGCAGTCCGGCGTGCAGGTGATCGTGCTGCTCGCGCTGTCGGACGAGGGCGCGCCCTTCTACGACCACGACAACGCGGCGGCGCTGGCGGCGATGGGCGTGCCGGCCTTCGCCTGCACGCCCGACGCCTTCCCCGACCTGATGGCGGCCGCCATCGAGCGGCGCGACATCAACCGGTGGGTGGAACTGCAGAAACGGTAGGCGGAGGTCAGTGCGCTGAGGCCTCCGGGCGGGCCTTGCGGGGCAGCAGGAAGCTCAGCAGGAAGGTCACGCCCAGCAGCGCGATCTCCACGCCGATCACCGCCAGCAGGGCGTCGCCGAAGCTCCACCGCGCCTTCAGCAGGTTGAACAGCACGGTGAGCAGGACGGCGGCGCCCAGGGCGCTGCCGAGCTGCTGGACGGCGGTCAGCGTGCCGGAGGCCGAGCCCGACTCGTTCTCGTCCACCCCGGCCAGGATGATGTCGAAGAACGGCGCCATGGTCAGGCCCATGCCGATGCCCACCAGGGCCAGGCCGGGGGCGAGCTGCCAGGGGCCGACGTCGAGCCCGGCGAGGTGGACGGTCAGGCCGAGCACGACCGCGCCGGCCGCCATGACGCCGGTGCCGATCTGCAGCAGGCCGCGGCCCAGCTTCTCCTGGACGGCCATGGCCAGGCCGAAGCCCGCCACGCCGCCGATCGCCTGGGGCAGGCTGGTCAGGCCGGCCTTCAGCGGGCTGAAGCCGAGCCCTTCCTGCATGTAGAGCATGAAGACCAGCGACAGGCCGATCATGCCGGTGAAGAAGGCGAGCCCGGCGACCAGGCCGCTGGTGAAGGCGCGCTTGCGGAACAGGCTGGGCGTCACCAGCGGGTCGCGCCCGGCGGCGGCGCGGCGGGACTCGTAGCGGCCGAAGAGCGCGAACATGACGATCGAGGCGGCCATCGAGACGAACGCCCAGGCCGGCCAGTCCTGCTCGCGGCCCTGGATGAGCGGGAAGATCAGCAGGAACGCGGCGGCGGAGACCAGCAGCATGCCGGCCACGTCGAGCCGGGTGGCGTCGGAGGCGCGGTTGTCGGGCAGCAGCTTGATCGCCGCCAGGACGGCGGCCAGGCCGATCGGCAGGTTGATCAGGAAGATCATGCGCCAGCCGAGACCGAACAGGTCGGCCTGGACCAGCCAGCCGGCCAGCACCGGGCCGCCGACGGAGGAGATGGTCATCACGGGGCCGAAGGCGCCGAACGCCTTGCCGATCTCCTCGGGCGGGAAGATGTCCTTGATCAGCCCCAGGCCCTGGGGCAGCATCAGCGCGCCGAACAGGCCCTGCAGCACGCGGGCGGCGATCAGCATCTCGGGGCTGACGGCCAGGCCGCACATCAGCGAGGCCAGGGTGAAGCCGGCCGCGCCGATGACGAACATGCGCTTGCGGCCGTACAGGTCGCCGAGGCGGCCGCCGGTGATCAGCCCGACGGCCATGGCGAGCGTGTAGCCGGCCACGAGCCACTGGAGCATGCCGGCCGAGCCGCCGAGGTCCTTCATGATCGAGGGCCCGGCGATCTGGGTGATGAGGGCGTCGAGGAGGTCCATGACCTCTCCGGCGAGGATGACGAACAGGGCGGCCCAGCGCCACCTGTACGGCTGGGCGGCCGGTGGCGCGGAGTGCGACACGGCAGTCATGGGACTCCTTCGGCGAACAGTGTTCGTTAGCGAACACCGTTTTATTAGCGAACGCTGTTCGTGTCAAGTACAGTGTTCGCATGGAGAGAAGTGAGGCGGCGGGCGTGCCGGCGCCGCCGTGGCGCAAGCCCCGCAAGCCGGCGGCTCCGCGGCGCCAGCTCAGCCAGGAGCTCATCATCGAGACCGGGCTGCGGATCCTCGACGAGGAGGGCCTGGACGCGCTGACCATGCGGCGGGTGGCCCAGGAGCTCGACACCGGCCCGGCGTCGCTGTACGCGCACGTGGCGAACAAGGAAGAGCTGATCGAGCTCATCTACGAAAAGGTGATCGAGGAGGTCCGGCTGCCCGAGGACGCCGGCGCGCCCTGGCAGGACCGGCTGCGCGCCCTGGCCTGGGAGTCGCGCCGGGTGCTGACCGCCCACGCCGACATCGCCCGGGCGGCGCTGGCGAACGTCCCCACGGGGCCCAACTCGCTCCGCCTGGCGGAGTACATGTTCAAGCTCCTCATCGAGGCGGGTCTGACGCCCAAGGCGGCGTCCCTGGCGATGGACCGGCTGTCCCTCTACATCGCGGGCGACACCTTCGAGGGGTCCCTGCACTTCGCCCGGCAGCGGGCGAGCGGGTGGTCGGTGGAGGAGTACCTGCGGGAGTACTTCGGGCAGGTGGAGACGTATCTGCGGCAGCTGCCGCCCGACCGTTTCCCGACGATCGCGGCACACGTCGACGATCTGCTCGAGGGCGGTGACGAGGAGCGGTTCGACTTCGGGCTCGACCTGATCATCGCGGGGATCGAGGCGCGGCTGCGGCCCTCCCGCTGAAGGGGGCGGCGGGTGCGCGCGCTGGGGGTTCGTCCCGGCACGCCGTACCCTGGGGAGGAACCGGTCACATAGGGGGACACATGCCGCGAGTGCGTGAGCTGGAGGTCTTCCGCGTCGTCCTGCCGTACGGCAGGCGCGTGGAGAGCCTGCTCGTGAAGCTCACCGACCACGGGGGGATGACGGGCTGGGGAGAGCTGGTCGACCCGCCGGAGGCCCCGCTGGAGCCCGCCAAGCGCCTCGTCGGCATGGACTGGGAGCACCCCGACTCCGTGCCGACCGGCCACGGGGCGGTGGACATGGCCTGCTGGGACCTGTGGACCCGGATGCGCGGCGTGCCCCTGGCCCACGCGCTCGGCGGGAGCCGTACCTCTCTGGTGGCCACGGTACGGCTGGGCCCCGACGTCTCGCCCGACAGCCTCGTCTCCCGCGTCAACCAGGTGGTGTGCGGCGGCTACACCCACGTGACGCTCGACATCCGGCCCGGCTGGGACGTCGAGCCCGTGCGTGCCGTACGGCAGGCGTTCCCGGCGCTGACGCTGGCCGTGGACGGCGGCGGCGCCTACGCCTCCGAGACGCAGCTCGTCGCCCTCGACGCCTACGGGGTCGAGGTGATCGAGCGGCCCTTCGACGTCGCCGACGTGCGCGCCCACGCCTCGCTGCAGGACCAGGTGGCCGCGGCCGTCGCCGTCGAGGTGCACTCCACGGCCGCGCTGGACGACTACCTCACCCTGCGCGCCGCCCGGGCGCTGCGCCTGCGCCCGGCCGCCTTCTCCTCCCTCAGCGACGCGCGCCGGGCGCACGACCGGGTGCGGGCGGCCGGGTGGGACATCGTGTGTGCCGGGGGCCGGGGGACCGGCCTGGCCAGGGCGGCGGCAGTGGCGGTGGCGAGCCTGCCCGGCTGCACGCTGCCGTGCGACGTCACCCAGCCGCCCCGCCACGCCCAGATCGTCACGCCCGCGGTCGGCGCCACCGGCGGTGTGGTGGCCGTGCCGTACACCCAGCCGGGGCTGGGCCACGACATCGACGAGTCGAGGGTGCGGCGCCTGGCCAAGGAGTCGATCCGCGTCTGAGACGGGCGCGGGCCTAGGAGGGCTTGCCGCACCCGTCGGACAGGTCCTTGGCCGCCGCAGGGCTGCCGGTGGGGCTGCCGGTCGGGCTGTGCCCGGGGCTCGCCGACCGCGACGGGGGCGCGGAAGGGGACGCGGAAGGGGACACTGACGGGGACGCGGACGGCGCGGGTGTCGGCGTGCCCATCGCCATGACGGGGGTGCGGGCCTCGGAGTCCCTGATCGCCTTGGCCGTGACGGCGCGGATCTTGTCCCAGTCGGGGTCGTAGGTCTTGATCAGCGGCGGCACGAACTGGACGCTGGTGACCTTGGCGCTCTTGACCTTCAGCGCGAGCGGCACCAGGTGCTCCAGCCAGGGCCGCGGGATGTCGGTCCTGACCAGCTCCCGGGTGGCCCGCGCCACCTGCGTGAACCGCGTCAGCACCGTCGCCGGGTCGGCCTGCTCCAGCAGCGCGCCGATCACGCACCGCTGGCGGCGCATGCGGGTGAAGTCGTCGCTGTTGGTGCGGGAGCGGGCGTACCACATCGCGTCGGCGCCCTTCAGGCGGCGGGTGCCGGCCTTGACCAGGCCCTCGTTGTACTTGCCGAAGATCACGTCCTCCTCGACGGTGAGGACCACGCCGCCGATGGCGTCGATCAGCCGGGCGAAGCCCCACATGTTGACCAGCACGTACCAGTCGATGTCCAGGCCGAGCGTGTAGCCGATGGTGTCCATGAGCACGGCCGGGCCCTGGTTCCTGCGCCCGCCGAAGATCTCCGGGTGGGCGTCGGAGTACTCCCAGACGCTGTTGAGCAGGTCGCTGCGGCCCCCCAGGCCGTCGGGCGGCAGGCTGAAGCCGTTGGGGAAGCGCTTGGCCATGGGGGTGCCGGGACGGAAGCGGACGTACTCGAGGTTGCGCGGCAGGCTCAGCAGCACGGTGTTGCCGGTCTTCACGTGCACGCTGGCCACGTGCATGCTGTCGGTGCGCACGCCGGGCCGGTGGTCGTCGGCGTCGCCGCCCAGCAGGAGGATGTTGACGCGCTCGCGCCCCTCCCACGGGTCCTCGCGCTTGATGGGCGCCATGTCCTCGGGCGGGGCGCCGAAGAGCTCCCCCAGCGTGTCGTTGGAGACCCACAGCGACTGCGTCGTCACGGCGAACGGCACGAGCACCACCACGGCGAGCAGCCCGGCCAGCGAACCGGTGACGATCTGCGCGGTCTGCGGCAGCCGTCCCGGCCTGAGCACGATGAAGGAGTGGACGACGAGCGCGAACCAGCCCACGCCGAGCAGGGCGGCGGCCACGGTGGCGGCGGTCAGCCAGGTGCTGTCGGCCGACAGCGTGCCCGCCAGGTCGACGCCCTGCGCCAGCACCAGCGCGAGCAGCGCTAACACGCCGACGGCGTAGCAGATCAGCAGGGCGAGGCCGGTCCGGCGCCAGCCGGCGCGAAGATGGGCGGCTCCGGGGGCCACCACCGACAGGAGGGTCCAGCCCAGGACTCCTCCCGCGCTCACCGGTTCCGTTCTGCGCCCCACGTCACCCCTGCTTCCCCGATTGGTCTACGGTAGGCCGTTTTGGATCAGGAGCCTACGGACAGCCTCCGAAATATGGCTTAAGGGGAGAGTTAACATCCGGCGAACGCCGCCGCCCGCACACGATAGCCGACCGTCGCCGGATCGGCCGCCCGGATGGAATACCGTTTGCGCATGTACGAGATCACCGTGCTGCCCATGCCGCCGGACTTCGAGGGCGAGGTCGTCGCCACGCTGGTGGCCAGGACCGTCGGCTCGCGCAGGGCCGTGCTCTACATCCACGGGTTCACCGACTACTTCTTCCAGGACCACCTGGCCGAGCACTACACCGGCCAGGGGATCGACTTCTACGCCCTGGACCTGCGCAAGTACGGCCGGTCGCTGCTGCCGCACCAGACGCGCGGCCTGATGCGCAGCGTCACCGACTACTTCCCGGAGATCGACGAGGCGGTGCGGATCATCCGGCGCGACCACGACCGGCTGACGGTGAACGCCCACTCCACCGGCGGGCTCGTCGCCGCGCTGTGGGCCGACCGGGTGCGCGGCCGCGGGCTGATCGACGGGCTGGTGCTCAACAGCCCGTTCCTGGACCTCAACGTGCCCGCGCCGCTGCGGCTGGCGGCCGACGTGCTGAAGGGCCCGTTCGCCCGCTCGGCGTGGACGCTGCCGCTCGGGGTGAGCACGGTGTACGGCCACAGCCTGCACCGCGAGCACGGCGGCGAGTGGGACTACGACCTGCGGCTCAAGCCGCACGGCGGCTTCGCGGTCCACGCGATGTGGCTCGCGGCGATCCGCCGGGCCCAGCGCCGCCTGCACCGCGGGCTGGCCGTGGACGTGCCGGTGCTCGTGCTGGCCTCCAGCCGCGGCCTGCGGGTGCGCGACTTCGTGCCCGAGGCGCGCAAGGCCGACGTGGTCCTCGATCCCCGGCAGATCGCCCGCTGGTCCACCTCGATCGGGCCGCACGTGACGTGCGTGCGCATCCCCGACGGCGTGCACGACCTGGTGCTGTCGGCCGAGCCGGTGCGCAAGCAGGTCTTCGCCGAGATCGACCGCTGGATGGCCGCCTACGTCTACCAGGGGAACGAGAACAACCCGTAGTAGGCGGCGGCGACCAGCAGCAGGCCGGTGCCGCCCAGCACCCCGGCGATGGCCACGTGCTGGCCCCTGCTGGGCTGCAGCCCCTCACGCAGGGCGTTGACCACGGTCGCCACCGCGGTCACCTCCTGCAGGAGCATGAGGATGGCCAGCACCCGCACCACCAGCCACCCGGCCAGCACGGCGGGCCAGGCGCCCGCCTGGTTGACCGAGAAGAGCACCAGCAGCGTGATGAACGCCACGACCGACGCCAGCAGCCCCAGCCCGGTCAGCGCCATCCGGCGCAGCCTGCGGCTGATGGGCGCCCACAGCGCGGCGTTGGTCTGGAGGGGCATGGGCCGCCCGCGCAGCCGTACCATCAGCTCGGAGACGGGGCCGGCCACGTAGCCGACGACGGCCAGGCAGATCGTCAGGCCCAGCATGGTGCCCCCGGCGTACCAGGGGGCGGCCGGGACGTCGGCGGCCGCGAAGCGCTGGACCGGCGTGGCGCCCGCGATGTGGAGGCTCGGCCTGGCCGTGCCCGGCAGGCCCTTGATCCAGTTGGTCAGGGTCTCCAGGTAGCCGGCGGCGAAGGGGCCGCCGTTGACCCGCATCGCGTGGTCGGCCTTGTCGAGGAACCTGATGGTGTAGCGGTCGTTGCCGGCCTCGGTGAGCGCGGTGGTGAGCGCCTTGGTGCTCTCCACGAACGGGATCGAGGGGTCCATCGTCCCGTACAGCGCCAGGACGGGCTGGGTGATCCCGCGCATCGCGGGCATCGGGTCGTGGCGCAGGAACTCGAAGCCCACCCCGCCCATGGCCCTGGTCAGCAGGTCGCGGACCCCGATCGGCGCCCGCAGGCGCAGCAGCTGCTCGTTCAGCGCCCAGGCGACCTGGCGCAGCGGGGAGACGTTGGGGGAGGAGACCAGCACGACGAAGCCGACGTCGCGGCTCCTGGACGCGGCGATCGGCACCACCCAGCCGCCCTCGCTCACGCCCCAGATCCCGGTCAGGTCGGGGTTCACGTCGGGACGGCTGCGCAGGTACTTCACCATGCGCAGCGCGTCGTCGGCCAGCAGGCCGAAGTCGCGGTCGCGGAAGTTGTAGCCGACGGTCCGCTTGTCGAAGGTCAGCGTGACCACCCCGGCGGCGGCCAGGAACTCCGCCTGCGGGGTGAACTCCTCGCGCGAGCCGTTGCCCGAGCCGGAGACGAACACCATCGCGGGGTGCCGCCCGGGCGTGGCCGGGGCCCGGACGGTGGCGCGCAGCTGCTGGCCGCGGGCCGGGATGGTGATCTCCTCGGAGCTGTAGGGGTCGGCAGCCACCACCGGCTTCAGTTCCGCGTGCGGCTGCGCGGGCAGGGCGCGGAAGGCGGGGTCCACCTGCAGCGGCGGTGGGTCGAAGGCGGGCGGCAGCACGTACCCGAGGGCGGCCAGGGCCACCAGCACCAAACCGGCGGCCACCCCCAAGGTGCCACGGCCCGTGCGCATCGGCCTCCCCCAAGTGCGTAGGATCGCCCGCCGATCTTCAGGCTACTCCCGCCGCGCGCCCTGCCGGGACGGCGTTTCGCCTGCCGGACGGCGGCGTCCATGTCTCCATGTTCGCTCTCCATACTCGTTCATGCGGGCTGGGGCAGTGGGGCGGCATTTGCCCGTGAGACGTGTTAGCTTGCTGGGACATGCGCGTCCTGCACACCTCCGACTGGCATCTGGGGCGGTCCTTCCACCGCGAGAGCCTGCTGGAGGGCCAGGCCGCCTTCGTCGATCACCTGGTCGAGACGGTCCGCGCCGAGCGGGTCGACGTGGTGGCCGTGTGCGGCGACGTCTACGACCGGGCGCTGCCGCCCGTCGACGCCGTCGCGCTGTGCAACGAGGCGCTCATGCGGCTGGTCTCGGCGCGCGTGCGGGTCGTGATCATCAGCGGCAACCACGACTCGGCGCGGCGGCTCGGCTTCGGCGCCTCGCTGATCGACGCCGCCGGGGTCCACCTGCGCACCGACCCCGCCCTCGCCTGGGAGCCGGTGGTCATCGACGACGTCGCCTTCTACGGCATCCCCTATCTTGAGCCCGAGCTGGTGCGCGGCCCGTGGGAGCTCGACTCGCGCAGCCACGCCGCCGCCCTCGGCCACGCGATGGACCGCGTCCGCGCCGACGCCGTACGGCACAGCCGCTCGGTCGTGCTCGCCCACGCCTTCGTCACCGGCGGCGAGGCCAGCGACAGCGAGCGCGACATCAGCGTGGGCGGCGTGGCCCACGTGCCCCTGTCGACCTTCGACGGCGTCACCTACGTGGCTCTGGGGCACCTGCACGGCCGCCAGCGGATGAGCGAGACCGTGCGCTACTCCGGCTCGCCGCTGGCGTACTCCTTCTCCGAGACCGGCCACGTCAAGGGCTCATGGCTGGTGACGCTGGACGCCAAGGGCCTCCACTCGGCGGAGTTCGTGCCCGCCCCGGTCCCGCGGCCGATCGGGCGGCTGCGCGGCACGCTGGAGGAGCTGCTGACCTCGCCCCGGTACGAGACCTACCGCGACCACTGGCTCCAGGTCGTGCTCACCGACCCCGTCCGCCCCAAGGCGGCCATGGACCGGCTGCGCGCCCGCTTCCCCCACACGCTCGCGCTGTCCTTCGAGCCCTCGGGCGGGCCCGCCGCGGCCTCCCGTCCCCGGCTCGCGGGGCGGCCGGAGGCGGAGGTCGCCCTCGACTTCGTGCGCGAGGTGCGCGGCGAGCCCGCCTCGGCGGAGGAGGAGGCGCTGCTGCGCGAGGCCGTCGAGGCCGCCAGGCTGAAGGAGGCCACCGCCTAGATGCGGCCCCACCTGCTGACGCTGACCGCCTTCGGCTCCTTCCCCGGCACCGAGCGGGTCGACTTCGACGCCCTGGCCGAGGCCGGGCTGTTCCTCGTCCACGGCCCCACCGGCGCGGGCAAGACCACCGTGCTCGACGCGCTGTGCTTCGCCCTGTACGGGCAGGTGCCCGGGCAGCGCAACAGCGCCCGCTCGCTGCGCTGCGACCACGCCCCGGCCGGGGCCGGCCCGTCCGTGACGCTGGAGGTGACGATCCGGGGCCGGCGGCTGCGCGTCGAGCGCTCGCCCGCCTGGCAGCGGCCCAAGCTCCGCGGCAGCGGCTTCACCGAGGAGAAGGCCAAGGTCGTGCTGTCGGAGCTGGCAGGCTCCACCTGGAAGGGGCTCACCACGCGGATCGACGAGGCGGGCGACCTGATCGGCGGGCTGCTCGGGATGAACGCCGACCAGTTCTGCCAGGTGGCCATGCTGCCGCAGGGCGACTTCGCCCGGTTCCTGCGCGCCGACGGGGAGGAACGGCGCAAGCTGCTGGAGCGGCTGTTCACCGTCAAGGTCTTCACCCAGGCGGAGGCGTGGCTCGCGGAGCATCGCAAGCAGGCGTGGCGGGCCCAGCAAGAGCTGCGCCGGCAGGTCGACTTCGCCGTGCAGAGGGTCGCGGAGGCGGCGGGGGAGGAGCTGGTGGCGGCCGTGCCCCCGCCCGAGGACGAGGCGCTTCCCGCGTGGTCGGGGGCGCTGCTCGACGCGGCCGGGGCGGTGGCGGAGCGGTCGGGCGAGCAGTGCGAGTCCGCGGCGGCCGCGCTGCGGGAGGCGCGTGCGGCCTTCGACCGCGGGGCGGCGCTGGCCGAGCTCCAGCGCCGCCATGCCGAGGCGTTGACGCTCCGCCGTACCCTCGACGAGCGCGCGGAGGAGCGGGCCGAGCTCGTGGCGATCCTGGACGAGGCGGCCCGGGCGGACCGGGTGCTGCCGCTGGTGGCGGGCGCGCGGCACCGGGCCGAGGCGGCGGCCAAGACGCGGGCGCTGGCCGCCGACGCGATCGCGCGGGCCCGGCCGCTGTTCGCCGGCCTCCCCTCAGATCCTGAAGGGCAGGCCCGGCGGGCGGGCGGAGCCGTCCCGGACGCCGCCTGCCTCGCACGGCTGGAGCGCGACCGGCGCGGCGAGATCGCCCGGCTGTCGGAGCTGCTCACCGAGGAGGCCAGGCAGTCGGTCGTGCGCCGTGACCTGGCCCGCGTGGAGGAGGAGCTCGCCGAGCTGGCCGCCGCCGGGGAAGAGGTGGACGCCCGGCTGGCCGAGCTGCCGTCCGCGCTGGAGGAGGCCGAGCGGGAGCTGGCGGCGGTACGGCTGGCCGCCGCCCGCGTCCCGGCCGCCGAAGCGGTCGTCGCCATGGCCGAGGACCTCGCCGGCGTGGAGGCCGAGCTGGCGGCCCTGGACCGGGACCTCGACCGGCTCGCCGAGCGGGAGGCCGAGGTCGCGACGCTCGAAGCCGATCTCCCCGCGCAGCTCGCCGAGGTGACCGGGCGGCTGGCCGAAGTGCGCGCCCGCGCGGCCGCCGTGCCCGCCGCGGCCGCCGCCCGCTCCTCGGCGCAGGCCGTGCTCGAGGCCGCCCGGCGCCGCGACACGCTGGCCGCCGAGCTCGCGGCGGCCACCGCCGACCTGCGGACGCTCGTCGACCGCGCCCAGGCCTCCCGCGAACGCTGGCTGGACATCCGCCAGGCGCGGCTGGAGGGCATGGCCGCCGAGCTGGCGCGGGAGCTGGCCGACGGCGCCCCCTGCCCGGTCTGCGGCTCGGCCGAGCACCCCAGACCGGCCACCCCGGCGCCCGCCGCGCCCTCCGCCGACGACGAGAGGGCCGCCGAGGCGGCGCACGAGGCGGCGCTCGCCGAACGCGAGGCGGCCGAACGGCTGGCCGCCACCCTGGAGTCGCGGCTGACGGACGCCGAGGCGGCGGCGGGCGGGCTCGACGTGGCCTCGGCGGAGGCGGCGCTGCGGACCGCCGAGGAGGAGCTCGCGGCCCTGGAGGCGACGGCGGCGCTGGAGCCGTCGCTGGCGGCCGAGGCCGAGCGCGTGGACAGGCGCCGGGAGGAGGCCCGCGAGCAGGCGCGCGAGCTCGGCGAGGCGCTGGCCGCCTGCCGCACCCGCCGGTCCCAGCTGGGGGCCGAGCGCGACCGCCTGGTGTCCCGCCTGCTGGAGGCGCTGCCCGGGGGTACGGATGGCGGGCCGGACGAGCTGCTGGCCGCGGCGCGGGCCGAGCTGGACCGGCTGCGGCAGGCCGCCTCGGCCGAGCCTGACCTGGCGGCCGAGGCCGCGCGCCTGGACGCCGAGCGCACCCGCCTTCAGGAGGAGGCCAGGCGGATCGCCGCCCGGCTGGCCGCCTGCCGTACCCGGCGGGAGGAGCTGAGCGGCGACGTCGCCCGGCTCACGGCCAGGCTCGACGCCGCCCGGGGAGACGACCCCACGATCGCCGAACGGCTGTCCAGGCTGAGCGACGAGGCCGAGCTGCTGCGCGAGGCCGTCGAGGCCACGACGGCGGCGGACACGGCGGCCGAGGAGCACGCGAAAGCCGTACGGCAGGCGGAGGAGGCGGCGCTGGAGGCGGGCTTCGACGACGCCGCCCACGCCGAGGCGGCGGCCAGGACGCCGGCCGAACGCGAGGCCAAGGCCGAGCTGCTACGCGAGCTGGACGCCCGGCACGCGGCCGTCGCCGCCACGCTGGCCGACCTCGAGCTCGCCGCCGCGGCGGCCCGGCCCGCCCCCGACCTGCAGGCCCTGGAGGCCGCGCTGGCCGAGGCCGAGCGCGAGCACACCGCGCTCGTGTCGGCCCGCGACAGGGCCGCCGCGCGGGAACGGCGGCTGCGCGAGCTCCACGACGAGCTCGGCGCGTGCCTGGAGCGGTGGCGTCCGGCCGCCGAACGGCACCGCCTGGCCGAACGCATGGCCTCGCTCGCCGGCGGCACCTCCACCGACAACCAGTGGAGCATGAGCCTGTCGTCGTACGTGCTGGGCGAGCGGCTCCGGCAGGTGGTCGACGCGGCCAACGAGCGGCTGGACCACATGTCGGCCGGCCGCTACCAGCTCCAGCACGACCTGCGCAAGACCGCGGGCAGCCGGGCACGCTCCGGCGGCGGGCTCGGGCTGCGGGTGGCCGACGGCTGGACCGGCGTCGACCGCGACCCGGCGACGCTGTCGGGCGGCGAGAGCTTCATCACCTCGCTGGCCCTGGCGCTCGGGCTGGCCGACGTGGTCGCCGCCGAGTCGGGCGGCGCGGAGATCGGCATGCTGTTCGTCGACGAGGGCTTCGGCACCCTGGACGAGGACACGCTCGACGGCGTCCTGGACATCCTCGACGGGCTGCGCGACGGCGGCCGCGCGGTGGGCATCGTCAGCCACGTGGGCGAGCTGCGCACCAGGATCCCGGCCCAGCTGAAGGTGACCAAGACCCGCACCGGCTCGACCCTGTCGGTGTCCGCGCCGGGTTAGAGGTAGCCGGGTCAGAGGTAGCCGGGTTAGAGGTAGCCGGGTTAGAGGTAGCCGGGGAACAGCAGCGACAGCTCGCGGGGGTAGGCGGCGATGAGGCGCAGCTCGTCGTCGGTCAGCGGCCGTCCCGTCGCCGCGTTGCACAGCTGCACCAGCTTGAAGGCCTGCTCCTCGTCCTCGACCTCGACGCCGAGCCCCTCCATGACGTGCCGGAACCCGGCCTTGCCGCCGTACTCCCCGGTCAGCACCACCCGGCCCCGCCGCGCGTGCCAGTCGTCGGGGAAGGGCCCGAGCGTCGCCTCGTCGAACAGCTCGTAGTTGCCGTGGTCCTTGAGCGCCCCGTCGGCGTGGATGCCCGACTCGTGGGCGAAGGCGTTGCGTCCCACGCCGACCTGGTTGTACGGCAGGGGCTGGCCGAGCGCGTAGCTCGCCCACAGCGCGAAGCGGCGCGCCCAGGACAGGTCCAGCGGGTCGCCGATCTCCACATCCAGCCCGAACCCGTGCCGGCAGGCCAGGATCGTGGACAGCAGGTCGGCGTTCCCGGCCCGCTCGCCGATGCCGTTGACGCACGTGTTGATCCAGGCGTCCTGACCGGCCTCCAGGTCGCCGAGCGCGCCGGACACCGAGTTCGCCACCGCCATGCCCAGGTCGTTGTGGCAGTGGGTCTCGATCGGCATGCCGGTCGCGGCGGCCAGCTTGGCGAAGCGCTCGCGGATCCGCTCGGGCGTGTCGCCGCCGATGGTGTCGCAGTAGCGCACCCGGTCGGCGCCCGCCTCCCTGGCCGCCAGCGCGAACTCCAGCAGGAAGGCGTCGTCGGTGCGCGAGCCGTCCTCGGCGTTGACGCCCACGGTCTCCACCCCGGCCGACTTGGCCGCCCGCACGGCGGCGGTCATCTCGCGGATGATCGCGTCGCGGTCGAGCCTGCCGCGGAACTTGTTCTGGATCATGTAGTCGGACGTCGAGATGGACAGGTTGTAGTGCTTCAGTCCCAGCGGCAGGGCCTTGTCCACGTCGGCGGTGACACCGCGGCACCAGCCGGACAGGCGCAGGTCGCCGAACGCCCCCGCCTCCGCCAGCGCGACCTGGGCCCGCACGTAGGGCACCTCGTGGAACAGGAACGGGAAGCCGATCTCCGACTGCGCCACCCCGAGCCTGCCCAGGTAGAAGTTGACCATCGTCTTGCCGAACTTCGACAGGCCGGTCCTGGCGGTCTGCACGCCGTCGCGGTTGGTCACGTCGAGGAAGTGAACTCGTGGCATGAGTCCACCCTGACACTTCTGGCAATATGGATCAATGTTGATTATAGTCAACATTCATGGAGTGGATCGACGCCTCCGAGGCGGCCCGGCGGCTCGGGGTCAAGCCCGCGACGCTGTATGCGTACGTCAGCAGGGGAGTGCTGCGGCGGCGGCGCGCCGAGGACGGGCGGCGCAGCCTGTTCGACGCGGAGGAGGTCGAACGGCTGGCCCGCCGCGGGCGTCCCCGCCACCGCCCGCCGGAGCTGGTGATCGAGTCGGCCGTCACCGCGCTGGGCGCCGACCGGCCGTACTACCGGGGGACCGACGCGCTGGAGCTGGCCAGGACGCGCGACTTCGAGAGCGTGGCCGAGGCGCTGTGGGGGACCGGGGCCTCCGGCGGCGGCCGGTGGGAGAGCGACCCCGAGGCGCTGCGCGCCGCCGCCGAGGCGCAGCGCGGGCTGCCCGCCGGCCTGCTGCCGCTCGACCGGCTCCAGGTGGTCGTCACCGTCCTGGGCGCCACCGACTCGCTGCGCTACCAGCTCGACCCGGTCTCCGCCGCCGCGACCGGCCGCCGCCTCATCGCGGGCCTCGTCGACGCGCTGCCGCCCGTGGGCGAGTCGCCCGCGCAGGGCACAGAGGACGTACCGCCCGCCCGGCCGGAGGATGGCCTACCCGCCCGGCCGGAGGACGGGTCGCCTGCTCAGTCGGGGGACGGCCTGTCCATCCGGCCGGGGGCGCCGCTTCCCGCCGGGCCCATCGCCGAACGGCTCTGGCCGAAACTGTCGCCGCATCCGCCCACCCCGGCGTTGCTGAGGGCCCTGCAGGCCGCTCTCGTCCTGCTGGCCGACCACGAGCTGGCCGCCTCCACCCTCGCCGCCCGCGTGGCCGCCTCAGCCAAGGCCGATCCCTACGCGGTCGTCCTGACCGGGCTCGGCGTCCTCGGCGGCCCTCTGCACGGCGGCGCCTCCTACGCCGCGGAACGCCTGCTGGCCGAGGTCGCCGACCCCGCGCAGGCCTCCCGCGTGGTGACCGACCGGGTACGGCGGGGCGAGCGCGTCCCCGGATTCGGGCACACGGTCTACCGCAAGGGCGACGGGCGTGCCGTCCTGCTCATGGAGCTGGTGGAGGCGGCCGCCCCCGGCCACGGGCGCATCGCCGCGGCGCGGGCCGTGCAACGCGAGATGGCCCGCAGGCGGCTCCCCGCGATGAACGTCGACTTCGCCCTCGCCACCCTGGCCGCGGTGAGCGGGATGACGCCCGGCGCGGGAGAGGCGATCTTCGCCGTGGCCAGGACGGCCGGGTGGCTGGCGCACGCGATGGAGGAGTACGCCAAGGGCACGCTGCTGCGCCCGCGCGCCTCCTACACCGGCCCACCGCCCCGCCCCACCGCCCCCGGGTGACGCCGGCGGACGCGCAGGGGAACTCGCGGCGTCTTCGGATGACGCCGGCGGACGGGCGGGACGAGCTCGCAGCGCGCCGCGGCCGATCGGCGCCGGCGCTTCCCGCTCACCCGCTCTCGGCGGCGGCGGCCGCGGTCCGGTCCACGTACGCCGCCAGCATCCTCACCCGCTCCGCGTGCTCGTCGTGCCCCACGATCACCGGCGGCTCGTTGTACGGCATGGCGTCGCTCGACCGGCGCAGCTTGATGTACTGCCCGCAGGCGTCGATCGCGTAGGGCTCCATGTCGTCCTGCAGCGCGCCGATCACCGTGATGCCGTAGGTCTCGCCGATCCTGCGGAACAGCGCCACCGCCTCCCGCCGGTGCTCCTTGCCCAGGTTGCGGCCCAGCTCGTCGAGCACCAGGCACAGGTGCCCACCCCCCGAGGACGCGATCGCCGCCGCGCACACCAGCTTGACGGCCTTCTCGTCCATGAGCGCGGTGTTGGCCCTGCGGTTGTAGGGCACATACGCCTGCCCCTCGCCGCGCCGCCACTTGGGCGTGACACGCCACTGCCAGCGCTGCTCGGGGTCGGCCGGGGCCGGCGGCACCGGGAACTCCAGCGTCGCGCCGTAACCGCCGTAGGAGGTGTCGAGCTTGTCGAACTCCTCTGCCACCCGCGTCAGCCTGGCCTTGATCGCCGCGGTGAGCGCCGCCCGGTGCACCGCCGTGGACTGTGCCGCCTCCTCCGCGCCCTTGGCCGCCGCCGCCAGGTCACGCTGCCTGCCGGCCAGCTGGGTCTCGATCTGCCGCCGCTGGTGGCGTTCGTACTCCTCCTGTCCCCGCAGGTAGGAGGCCAGCGACGCGCACACCGCCGCGAACGTGGCCTGTTCCCTGCCGCTGCGCCCGGCCCGCTCGGTCATGAGGAACCGCAGCTCCTCCGGCACCTCGTCGTCCTCGCCGAACGTGTCGCGGTAGGCCTGGTCGAGGTGGCGTTCGGCGATGCGCCACCACTCCTCGGCGGTGCGCCCGCGCTCCTCCTCGGGCAGCGCGGCGATCCACTCCCGCGCCCCCTCCACCGAGCCGCCCCAGTCTTGGACCAGCTCCTCCAGCTTCAGCGCCTCCCGCTCCCTGGCGACCTGCACCTCCTGCTCGCGCGCCCGCGCCCGCTCGGCCTCCAGGCGCTGGCGGCGGCCCTCCAGGCGCTCGATCTCCATGTTCCGTGTCCGCGCGCGGAAGTCGAGGCCGCCGACCTCCTGCTCGGCCGCCGCCACCTGCGGCGCCAGCTCCTCCAGCGCCTCGGTCAGCTCCGCCAGCCTGCTCCGGCGCTCGGCCAGCCTCCGCTCGACGTCGGCCAGCTGGACCGCCGCCCTGGCCCCCTCCAGCCGCCGCTGCGCCTCCGCGACCGACTCCTCCGCCTGCCGTACGGCTCGCGCCGCCTCCTCCTGCGCGTCCCTGGCGCGATGCAGGCGCAGCTCGGCGGCCTTGATGCGGGCCTCCCGCCCGGTCGCCACGCCCCCGAACGCGCCCACCACGCTCACGCCGGCCGCGCTGACCAGGACCGACCCGGGCAGGTCCGCGAGGGCGGCGGCCGCCGCGTCGAGGTCGGCGGCGTCGACGATCACGGCGTGCTCGGTCGGCCACCCGCGCAGCCCGTCCAGGTCGATGCCCGCAGCCGGGGGATCGCCGGGCTCCCGGGAGTGGTCGCGCGCCTGCTCGGCCACGTCCAGGGCGTCGAGCAGCCCGGTCGCCTTGACGCCGCCCGCCGCCAGGGCGTTGAGCTGCGCCGCCGCCGGCCCACCCTCGGCGTCGTCGAGCGCCGCCCGCGCCGAGGCGACCTCCCGGTCGGCCACGCCCAGCGCCTTCAGCGCCTCGGTCAGGCCCGCCCTGGCCTCGGCCAGCTCGCGCTCGGCGGCCGGCACGTCGCGCCCGTCGGCGAGCCGCCGCGTCTCCTCCAGGCCGGGGATCAGGCCGCGCAGCTCGTCGGCCGAGTTCTCCGCCACCGCCCGGTCCGATTCCAGCTTGGCCGCCCTGGCCTGCAGCTCGGTCAGGGTCCTGCGGGCCTCGGCCAGCCGCCGGTCGAGCGTGTCGTCCTTGAGCGAGGCGATCTCCGCCTTCGTCATGGCGATCGCCTCGGCCGCCTGCTCGCCCGCCAGCCGGTGCCGCTCCAGCTCGGCGGCCAGCTGCTCGTCCCGGTCCGCCGCGTCGGCGAGCCGGCGGGTCTGCCTGCCCCGCCAGCAGCGCAACGCCTCGGCCAGCCGTACCCTGGCCTGGTCGCGCCGGTCGAACGCGGCCAGCAACGCCCGCGACTCCGCCTCGAACTCCGCCAGCCGGTCGGCCGCCTCGGCCGCGCGCACCCGCTTGGCGTGCTCGTCGCGGCGGGCCTCCCGCTCCTGCTCCAGCTCGGTGTCCAGGCCGGTGAGCGCGGCGATCGCCTCGAACACCCGCTCCGGCGAGATCTCGTTGAGCGGCTGGGACAGCAGGTTCGTCGCCACCTTGCTGCGCACCGACGTCGACAGGAACGACACGCACCGGACGCGGTCGCCGTACAGGACCTTGGTGAGGTCGCGGGCCACGACGTCGCGCCGCCCGGCCGACCTGGGCATCGCCGCCCACAGCTCGTCCGCCCTGGCCACCCGCTCGGCCTCGGACGGCGCGGCGGCCAGGTGGACGCCCTCGCGCCAGCGGATCTCCAGGTGCGGCGCCTCCTGGTTCACCCGCACCCACACGGTGACCGTCTCGGCCTTCGGGGCGCCGAACAGCGCGCCGCCGTCGTGCGGCTCCGGCTCGTCGTCGGCGGCGCTCGCCGCGGGTGCCGCGCTTGTCGTGCTTGTCGTGCTTGCCAGTGCGCCGGGCGCGGCCGGGCCGAAGACGCCGACGATGTAGCCGTGGCTCGCGCTGGCCCACTGGCGGGCGCCGGAGCCGCTGGCCAGCTCGGCGTTGAACAGCAGCTCGGACACGGCCTTCGCGCCCGAGGCGAACCGCCACTGCTCGTCGCCCAGCAACGCGGTGATGGCGGCGATGAACGACGACTTGCCGGCGCCGTTGGAGTCCTTCGGTCCCGCCCCGGCGACCACGATGAGCGTGCCGGGGACGATCGGCACCGCGTGGGTCGACAAGCGGGAGATGTTGACCGCCTGTACGGCGATCAGCACCCGATCCCCGACGATGTTCTCCATCTGCGACACCGATCTACCCCCGTCGTCCTTCGTCCGTGTGCTGCCCGTCCGTCCACCGGTCGCCCGGGCCGGGACCGCTGGCCGCGCTCACCCGGCCGCCCTTCTCGCGCGGACGGCCGCCGCCAGCGGCGTCTGCGGCCCGGCGGCGAGGATCAGCTCCTCCTGCAGCCGCCGCCGCGCCGCGGGCGTGAGGCGGTGGAACTGCGGCCCCGGCACGTAGCCGCCCGCCTCCTCGCCGGCCTTGACCTGCGTGAGGAGCCCCGCGTGGCGCAGCGACCTGAGCGCGGCCTCCAGCTCGCCGATCGGCACCTGGGTGTGGCGGCGCAGCTCCTCGACGGGCGTGGGGTGCGGCGACAGCCAGGTGTCCTCGGGCAGCACGCCCTCGGCTCGCGGGATCGCCACCGAGTGGACCAGCACGAGCGTCAGCACGGCACGCTCGCTCTCGCTGAGCGGCCCGTCGAGACGGGCCGCGACGCCGTCGTCGTAGCCGGAGATCCAGCGCTCGCGATGCTGGATGAGGACCCGGCCGCGGCGCGCGAGCATCTGCGCCAGCGCACGCCGCAGCGCCGGGTCGCGCAACGCCGCGAACCTCGCCTCGGGCACCGGCTCGGCGGCGTGCTCGACGGCCATGAAGGCGGCCACCAGCTCGGCCCGGTGGCGCTCGTCGTAGCCCTCCAGCAGGTCCTCCAGGCCCGCCGACTCGCCGCCCTCGACGCGCCCGCCCGCGGGATCCGGGGCGGTCTCGACGAGGTCGGAGTCCGCCACCACGGTCAGGTCGTCACCGGCGGGCTCCGGCAGGCGGCGGACGAGCTCCTTCAGCTGCGCGTGCGCGGAGACCGGCCACAGGGCGCAGCGCGGCCCGAGGCGCACCAGCCCGTCGGACAGCACGATCCACGCCGAGTCGTGCAACCGCCGCAGCGCGCCGATCGCCCAGTTGCGCATCAGGTCGTCGGTGCGCCCGATCAACGCCCGGTAGGTGCCGAGCACGCGCTCCAGCGGCGCCGGCGAGCCCGGCCACGGGTCCGCCGACAGGTCGGTCCAGCAGCACTTCAGGCACGCCGCGAGCACCCGCCGGGTCTCCCCGGCCCGCTCGACGGGAACGGGCGGCACCTGGTGCTCCTCCAGCAGCGCGGGCGTCGCCCCGTCGGGCCAGACGCCCAGCGCGAGCCCGGTGGAGTCGGGGAAGGTCAGCCGCGCCATCCCCTCGGGCGCCGGCGCACCGGCGGGCAGGCGCAACGGCCCGTGCGCCCGGACCCGCGCGTGCGCGACGGCCGCGTCACCGGCGCCCACAGCTCTTCCCGCGGCAGCAGTACCGCCGGCCTTCACGAACACTCCCGCACCAGGAACCCGTGCGACAGCCACGCCGGCTCCCGCTCCGGATCGATCGACAGCTCCTCGCTCCACACCAGCCGATACGGCAGGTCCGGACGCAGGTCGATGGTCGTCAGGTCGGCCAGCAGGCGGCGCGCGGCGGGCCAGTCGCCGCCGAAGGCGTCGGCCAGCGCCACCCGGTCCGCCCCGCCGAGCACCGACTCGGCCACCTCACGCAGCCGCTGGACGGCGGCCTCGGGCGGCTCGGCGAGCACGCTGGAGGGCCCGGGGTCGGGCAGTGCCGAGCGGGGCGGCGTCGGCTGGGCGGGGGCCGGGCGCGGGGCCTCGTCGACGGCCCGCGCGATGGCGGCCGGATCGTGCCACGGCGCGGGCGCGTCGAACAGGAAGCCGTCGAGGACCGAGGCGAGCGTCTCGCGCGAGGCGGTCTGGGCGAAGGTGCGCCAGGTCTCGGTGGGCAGCAGCGTGAGGTTGCGTGTGGTGCCCGCCGACTCGGCCAGCCGCCCGGCGGCGCGGCGCGAGGCGTCGCTGTAGGCGTAGATCGCCGCCCGCAGGTCGGTGCACACCCGGTCGAGCGAGGGCCAGCGGGTGAGGATCGTGGCGTGCAGCCCCTGGGCGCGCCGGGCGATCTCCTCGGTGCCCCACAGCTTGGGCGCCTGCTCGCGCAGCTCCTCGATGGTGCCGGTGGTCAGCGTGATGAGCTCCAGCGCCCACAGCCGGAACGCCCTGGCCAGGTTGACCGCCGACTGGCGCGCCTCCTCCATGGTGGTGCGGGGATCGGCCACGTTGAGGTCTTCGAGCGCCAGCAGCCGGTGCATCTCCGACTGCCCGCCGTCGTCCATCATCCGCCGGATGAACATCAGCCCCACGACGCTGGTGAAGGAGGCCCGGTAGCGCAGCTGGTTGGGCTTGGGGAACACCTCACGGATGGCGCCCAGGCCCTTGAGCACGCGCAGCCTGTTCTCGAACAGGTCGGTGGGATAGGCCCGGCAGGCGTGGCGCATCTGCTCGTGCGTCAGCCACTCCTCGCCCGCCTCGGCGAACGCCGTGAACAGCGTCTCGGCGATGTCGACCAGCACCGGGTCGTCGACGACCGCGCCGCTGTCACGCGCCAGAGCGGCGAACATCCTGCGGTAGGTCGACAGGACCGCCTCGTCGGACAGGGCGGCGTCGAGGGTGAGCGGCTCCTCAGACACGCGCTCTAAGGTAGAGCTTCCGCCCGACAATCTCGGACCGGCGGCGAGGCCGTACGGGTGTGAGTTTCCTGTCCGGAGGGACGAAATAGCGCTATCGTGATGTCCGATACATGGGGGATAGACACCTAGTAACGGTGCATACGGGGTGAGTGACGGGTGGGCGTCCGCGTGCTTCGTGGCGATCGAGCCACAGCTGTGATCGCCGCTGTCGCCGTGGCGGCGCTCGTGGGGGCCGCCGCGGTGTTCGGCGTGGGGGTCTCCAGTGCCAACCCCAAGCTGGCCGACGTGGGCGCGTGGCTGTGGACCAAGGTCAGGGGCAAGGTCGTGCACGTCAACGGCCTGTCCGGCGAGGTCGACGGCTACCTGGACCACACGGCGGGCAAGGCGCTGAAGGTCGTGCAGGACGGCGGCAACGTCATGCTCGTCGACGAGGCCACGGGGTTCGTCAGCCGCATCGAGCCGAGCCAGCTCACCGTCGCCCAGACCCGCAACTTCGGCGCGGCCGGGCTGCAACTGGTCGTCTCCGGCACCGCCGCCTACGCGGTCGACCCGGCGGGCAAGGTCCAGCAGATCGACCCCGCCACGCTCAACTCCGTCGGCGAGCCCCTCGCCCTGCCGGGACCGCTGGGCCCGGCCCGCATCGATGGCGGCGGCAGGCTGTGGGTGCCGGTGACCGCCAAGGGCGAGGCCGTGCCCGTCTCGGCCGGTACGGCGGAGCGCCCGGTCAAGGTCGGCGAGCCCGGCGAGGAGCTGGCGATCACCATCGCCGGCGGCCTGCCCGTCATCGTCAACACCCGCGCGGCCACCGCCGTCATCATCGGCACGGACGGCGGAGCGGGCGAGATCACCCTGCCCAAGGAGGTCGCGCGGGCCGGCAGGGGCGGCGTCCTCACCCCGGCCGCCGCCGAGGGCTCGCTCGTGCCGATCCTCGCGCCCGGCCCCGACGGCCTGCTGGTCGTCATCGACACCCAGTCCAACCAGGTGCTCACCACCAAGCTGGGCGCCGGGACCTCCGGCAGGCTGGGCGTGCCGCAGGTGCTCGGCTCGAAGGTGTACGTCCCCGACCAGGGCAGGGGCGGGCTGATCGTGTGGGACAGCGCCGCGCCCGGCCGCCCGACCACCCTGCAGGTCGCCGAGCGCCCCGGGCCGCTGGAGGTGTTCGTCAAGGACGGCCTGCTGTGGGCCAACGACCAGAACGGCGACCGCGCGGTCGTCATCGACCCCGAGGGGCGCAAGCACCCGATCCAGAAGGACGACACCGACGTCCCGGGGCCGACGAACACCCCCAAGCCCAAGCAGACGCCCAAGCTCCAGCCGACCAGGGACGACCCGAACCCGACCGGCCGTCCCGAGCCCGACCCGGCGCCGACCAAGGGCGGCGACACGCAGCCGACCGGCAAGCCGGGCAAGAAGCCCACGCCCAGCCAGGAGCCGACGCCCAGCGCCTCGCCCACCCGGAGCCCCAGCCCGTCCCCCTCACCCTCGCCTTCGCCTTCACCCACGGCCTCGCCGCCGGGCAAGCCGGGACCGGTCACCGCCCGCTCAGGCCCCGGCAGGGTCGACGTGAGCTTCAGCCCGTCGGCCGGCGGCAAGGTGGACCGCTACACGCTGAAGGTCTCGCCCTCCGGCGGCCAGGTGACGCCGTCGCAGGTGGACGCCAACGGGCCCTTCCAGTTCGAGTTCAGGGGCGGCGACTGCGGCACCGAGTACACCTTCACGGTGGTCGCGCACTGGGAGAAGGGCGAGGTGGAGTCCGAGGCCAGCGCCGGGGCCCGGCCGTGCGTGGCGCCCGGTGCGCCGTCGGGCTTCGCGGCCAAGCCCAAGAACCGTGGCGCCGACCTGACCTGGAAGGCGCCGGAGAACGCCGGCCAGGACGTCACCTACGTGCTGGGCGAGATCCTGGCCGGGCTCCCGATCCCGCAGGCGGCCTAGCGTGCTCACCCCGCTGGGCTGGGGGACGCTGGCCGCCTCCGTGCTGCTGTACGCCGCCGGCTTCCTCCTCGGCTATCCCGAGCCGGTCGTGCTGGCCACCGGCGGCCTGCTGGCGCTGGCGCTCGCGCTGGCGTGGACGGCGCCCAGGCCGCGCCTGGAGGTGCACCGGGAGGTCACGCCGCTGAAGGTGCCGCGCGGCGAGGCCGCCGTGGCGGTGCTGCACGTGCGCAACCTCGGCAGGCTCGGGCTGTCGGGGGTGCGGGCGCACGACCGGTTCGGCGCCGTCGAGCACACCGTCGACCTGCCGCGCCTGCCACGCAACACGCCCAAGGTGATCTCCTACCCGCTGCCGACCGACCGGCGGGGCGAGATCCCCGTGGGGCCGCTGCGCCTGGTGCGGGCCGACCCCTTGGGGCTCACCCGGCGGGTCAGGGAGTACGGCGAGGCCGTCACGCTGCTGGTGCGGCCCCGCACGGTCGACCTGCCCGTGCCGCCCTCCGGCCGGGCGCACCACCTGGAGGGGCCGACCAGCGACAACGCCCCGGCGGGCACGGCCACCTTCCACACGCTGCGCGAGTACGTCGTCGGCGACGACCTGCGGCACATCCACTGGCGCTCCAGCGCCCGCACGGGCACCTTGATGGTGCGCCAGCTCATCGACGCGAGCCTGCCGACCACCACCGTCGTGCTCGACACGCGGGGGCTGACCGAACCGGCGGTGGACGCGGCGGCGTCGGTCGCCGTGGCCGCCGCGCGGGCGGGCTTCCCGGTGCGGGTGCTGACCGGCGCGGGCCCGCTGGCGGAGACCAGGGCCGACGCCGACCTGCTGCTGGACCGGCTGGCGCTGGTGACCGCCGCCTCGGCGCCCGAGGCGGGCGTGGGGCAGGGCGTCGGGGAGACGGTACGGCTGGCGCGCGGCGGCGGGTCGCTCGTGCTGGTGACGGCGGACCCGGCCGAGGCCGGCCGCCTGGCCGCCGCCCGCCGCCGGTTCGACCGCGTGATCTGCGTCTTCGTGGGCGACCAGCCCATCAGCGCCCCAGGTGTGACGATGGCCCGCATCGCCGACCTGGAGGCGCTGCCAGCCGTGTGGAGCCGCCGATGACGCGCCGCCGTACGAGAGGCACGGCAGCCACCGGCCGTGCCGCGACCGGCTCCGGGGTGGCACCTCCCGAGACGCCGGATCCGGGTGTGACGGGTGCTGGGACGTCGGATCCGGGTGTGACGGGTGCCGGGAGGCCGGGGTCGGGTGTGACGGGTGCCGGGAGGCCGGAGCCGTCGGCGGGGGCGTGGCGGCTCGGCGTCGGCCTGCTTCTCGCCGCGGCGCTCGCGGCGACCGGCGCGTGGGCCTTCCACCGCGTCTTCCCCGGCCCTGAGCTGCTGCGGGTGATCGCCCCGGCCGCGCTCGTGCCGGTCCTGGTGGCCGCGCTGGCCCGCAGACGCCCCCTGTGGCTGTCGCTGCTGCTCAACCTGGTGCTGTGGCTGGCGGCCACCGTCCCCCTCTACGGCGGCCTCGCCCCCGGCGTGGCCGCCGACCTGGTCAACGCCTGGCGTGCCCTCCTCACCACGCTCCTGCCCGCCCAGCCCGAGCCACGGCTGCTCGTCCTGGTCCACGCCCTGACGTGGGCGGCCTCGCTCACCGCCGCGGAGACGCTGACCCGCACCGCCGCGACCGCCGCCCCGGCCGTCCCGGCCGTGGTCCTGTATGGCGTGGCGCTCCCGCTCGGCGTGGACGGCGACGGCGCCACCCTGCCGCTGGCCGCCGCCCTCCTCGTCCTGATCGCCGCCCTCCTCCTCGTGCGCTCCGGCCGCCCCGCCGCCTGGCTCCTGGCGGGCCTGCCCGTCGCCGCGGTCGTCGCCCTCGTCGCGTACGGCCTGGCCCCGCTGCTGCCCGTGGCGGCCGAGCCGTACGACCCCAGAAAGGACGCCGAGCTGCCCCCGCCGCACCGCGTGAACAGCGTCAGCCCGCTGGACCGGGTCTCCGCCTGGCTGCAGATCCCCGACCGCCCGCTGTTCACCGTCCGCGCCGGCAAGCCGCTCAACTGGCGGCTGGCCGTCCTGGACCGGTACGACGGGGTGCGCTGGACCTCCAGCGCGCGCTTCCAGCCGACCGGCGGCCGGGTCCCGGCCGGGGAGTGGACCGGCAAGGCGGCGACCGTCCGCCAGACGATCACGATCGACGGCCTGCCCGGCGCCTGGCTGCCCGCGGCGGACCGGCCCGCCGAGGTGCGGGGCGTCGCCGGGCTGGGCGCCGACCCCGCCAGCGGCGCGCTGCTGGCCGCCGCCAAACCGGCCAAGGGCTCGTCGTACCAGGTCACCTCCCAGGTGCCCGAGCCGTCCAAGGCCGACCTGCTCGGCGCCGCCCCCGCCGACGAGCCCGCGCTGCTGGCCTTCCCGGCCGGGCCGCAGGAGAAGCTGTTCCGCGAGCTGGCCCAGGAGGCCACCAGGGGCGCGGACCTGCCGATCAGGCAGGCCTACCGGCTGCAGAAGTACCTGCGGGAGAACGCCGACTACGACGTCACCGCGCCGCCCGGGCACTCGCTGAAGAGCCTGGAGTTCTTCCTGGAGACCACCCACCGGGGCACCTCCGAGCAGTTCGCCTCGGCCTTCGCCCTCATGGCCAGGACGCTGGGGCTGCCCTCGCGCGTGGTCGTCGGCTTCCGGCCCGGCGACCTGCGCGACGGGGTCTACCACGTCAGGTCGGGGCACGTGGTGGCGTGGGCGGAGATCAAGTTCGAGGGGCTGGGCTGGCGGCCGTTCTACCCCACGCCCGGGCGCAGCGGCGCCAAGGACGACCACGAGGTGGTCTCCCAGGCGATCGAGGAGAGCGAGCAGCTGGAGGGGGAGTTCACCCAGGGGAGCGCCGACCGGCCGAAGGACACGCAGGGCGGGCGCGAGACCGCCGGGGAGCGGGAGGCCGCCGGGCCGCCCGGCTGGGTGCTCGGCGTGGCGGGCGCGGGCCTGCTGGCGGCGGGCTATGGGACGCTGGCCGTGGTGCTCCCGTGGTGGCGGCGCCGCCGTCGCCGCCGGGCCGCGGACCCGCAGGGACGGGTGCTGGGCGCGTGGCGGCAGACCTGTGACGACCTGGGGCTGCGCGAGGCCGCGCCGCTGACCGCCGCCGAGGTCGTGGCCCGGCATCCGTCCACCATTTCCCGCCACCTCCAGCCGTTGGCCGATATTTCGAACTTCGTCCGCTACGCCCCTGACGGCGTGGCCGAGCAGGCGGCGGAGGAGGCATGGCGCCACAGCGACGCCGTCCGCCACGCCGTACGCCGCACCACCCCCCTCCCCCTCCGGCTGCGGCGCCGCCTGCTGCTGAAATGAGACCATGAACCAGGCACGGATGGCCGCCCAGCTCCTGCACCGGCCGCCGGGGACGGGCGCCGGTGGGATCGTCCGCCACCTGCTGGCCGTCCAGGCCCAGGACCTCGCCGCCGCCCCGCTGGCCTTCCGCGCCCGCTCCGCGACCGTCACCCTGGGCGACGTCGAGGCGGCGGTCCAGGCCCGGGAGATCGTCCGCACGTGGGGGCCGCGCGGCACCCTCCACTACGTCCACCGCGACGACCTGCCGTGGCTCCTGGCGCTGACCGCCCGCCGCACCGGCACGCTCCGCCGCCTCGCCGAGGAGGGCGTGACCGGCGACGACCTGCCGGCCCTGATCGGGCGGGCCCTCCACGGCCAGGGCCCGCTGACCAAGGCCGAGCTGGAGGAACGGCTCGGCGGCCGGGCGCGCGGCCAGGGCGTGGTCCACCTGGTGGCGCTGGCCGCCGCCTGCGGGCTGGCCGTGCTCGGCCCGCCGAGGAACGGCAAGCCCACCTACGTCCACGCCGACGACTGGCTGGGCGGGCCGATCGCGTTCGAGCCCGATCGGGACCGTGCCCTGCGGGAGCTGGCCGTGCGCTACCGCCGCGCGCATGTCCCGGCCGGGCCGGAGGACCTCGCCGCCTGGTCCGGCCTCCCGCTCGGCCAGGCCCGTACGGCCTGGCGCGCCGCCCCCGCCCCCCGGCCCGCGCCGGATTCAGAAGGCACGGGTCGTCCCGCGGATCCCGGCGGACGGCACGCCCCAGAGGTGCCCGTACGGCTGCTGCCGTCCTTCGACGAGTACCTGCTCGGCTGGAAGAGCCGCGAGCCGTTCCTGCCCGCCGAGCACGTCCGCGCCGTCTTCCCGGGCGGCGGCATCCTGCGCCCCGTCGTCCTGGTCGACGGCGTCATCGGCGGCACCTGGGCCAGGCGCGGCGACGAGGTGACGGTCACCGCCTTCGCCGAGCTGGCCGGCCCCGCCCGGGACCACCTCGCCCGCGAGATCGCCGATGTCCGCCGTTTCCTGGGCCGGCACACGAGGCGGGAAGGAGACCCAGGACGAGGACACACGGAGCGGGAAGACCCCGGGCGGAAGACCCAGGGTGGGCAGACATGAGACGGGACGATCCAGCACGGGGAGCCGCAAGACAGGGAGACACGGGGCGGGCGGGCGCATGACGAGCAGGCGCGGCCCGGTCGCCGCCGGGCTCATGCTGGCGATGGCCCTGGCCGCCATCGACCAGACGATCGTGGCCACCGCCGTCCCCTCGATCGTCCGCGACCTGGGCTCCTTCTCCCTGTTCCCGTGGGTGATCGCCGGGTACATGCTGGCCCAGGCCGTCTGCACGCCCATCTACGGCCGCCTGGCCGACGTCTACGGCCGCAAGCCCATGCTGGCCACCGGCATGGCCGTCTTCCTGGTCGGCTCCCTGCTGGCGGCGGTGTCGGCGAGCATGCCGATGCTGATCGTGGCCCGCGTGGTCCAGGGCGTGGGCGCCGGGGCGATCCAGTCGATCGTCCAGGTGGTCGCCGCCGACCTGTACTCGCTGGAGGAACGCGGCCGGATCAGCGGCCTGCTGTCGTCGGTCTGGGGCGTGTCGGCGGTGGTGGGCCCGGCGGTGGGCGGCCTGCTGTCGGAGCTGGCCACCTGGCGGCTGATCTTCTGGATCAACCTGCCCGTCGGCGCCGCCGCCATCGCCGCGATCACGGTGTTCCTCGACGAGAAGGTGGACCGCCGTCCCGGGCGCGTGGACGTCCCCGGCGGGCTGCTGCTCGTGTCCGGCGTCGTGGCGGTCATGCTGGGCCTGCAGGAGGCGCTGTGGTGGCCGATCGCCGCCGGGGTGCCGCTGCTGGCGGGCTTCGCCTGGTGGGAGCGGCGGGCCGCCGAGCCCATGATCCCGCCGTGGGTGTGGCGCGACCGGGTGCTGCTCGGCTCCTTCCTCGGCAGCGCGATCGTCGGCATGGTGCTGGTCGGCCCCACCGTCTACCTGCCGACCTACGCCCAGGGCGTGCTGGGCGCGGGCGCGGTGGCCGCCGGGTTCGCGCTGGCCGTGCAGTCCGTCGGCTGGCCGCTCTCGGTGAACCTGGCCCCGCGGCTCTACATGCGGTACGGCTTCCGCGACACGGCGCTGGTCGGGCTCGCCCTGATCGCGGTCTCGGCGGTGCTGTTCGCGCTGATGACCGAGCGCTCGTCGCTGTGGTACGCCGGGACGTGCTCGTTCGTCAACGGCGCCGGGCTCGGCCTGCTGTCGATGTCCATGCTGGTCGGCGCGCAGAACACGGTCGGCTGGGACCGGCGCGGCGTGGTCACCGGGGGCGTGGTGTTCTTCCGCATCGCGGGCGGGGCGCTGGGCACCGCCGTCCTGGCCGGGGTGGCGAACCTGACGCTGGCGGCCCGGCTCGACGGGCGGGCGTCGGTCGACGAGGCGGCCCGGGCGCTGGAGCGCGGCGGCGCGGAGGTGGAGCAGGTACGGCTCGCGCTGGCCGGGGCGGTGCACAACGTCTTCCTGGCGATGCTGGTGCTGGCGGCGCTCGGCGTGGTCGCGGTCATGGTCGTCCCCCGGCGGACGCCGTTGGGGAAGTGAGCGGTCCGGTCAGTTCCGCCTCGGGACGGCGCCGCGGATGCACAGCGGGTCGGACCAGGCGACGGCGCTGCTTTCCGAGATCCTGAGCGGGACGCCGAGGACGAAGCAGTAGCCCATCTTCTCGCTCAGGCCCACGACCCGGGCCGTGGTGCTGCCCGACTCCAGGGTGGTGAGGGGCTGGCCGTCGGCGGGCTCGCGCTGGAGGACCAGGGGGTACTCGCGGGCGGCGGCCGGGAGCGCCCAGCGCAGGCTCACCACGCTGCCGTGGTCGGCCACCACGCGGAGCCGGCGGGGTTTGAGGGCGGCGAGGGTCTGCGGGTCGATCGTGGCCTCGGCCGCCGGGTCGCTTCGCGAGGGCCGGGCGGACTCGCCCGCGACCGGCAGCCGCGCCGGGGGTGAGTCGGGCCGGCGGACGATGAAGATCACCGCGGCGGCTCCCACGACGCCCGCCGCCGCGAGGGACGCGCCGACGACGAGCTTGAGGCGGCCGCTGGACGGGCCCGCCGAGCCGGGCGTCGCCCGCACCAGCCGCGAGGCACGCGGCGGAAGGGTGGGAGGCGCGGGCGTCACGGGCACGGGCGCGCCGAGCGGGTCGCCCGCCGCGGCGCGCGAGGCGCCGCTCGCCGGCGGCTGCCCACCACCGCCAGGCAGCGGCTCCGCTCCGCGGGGGGCATGCGCGCCGCGACCTGGCCAGGCGGCCTCGTCCGAGGCCCTGGTGCCCGGCACGTCCCTCACGCCGGGCATCGCCATCCGGTCTCCTGTGCTTCCCCAAGGCGACTGGGGAGAGGGGGCGGACGTTTCCGGGGGTGGAGAAGGGGCGGATGCCGCCTGGGCGGGCGAGGTAAGCGGCGGCGAGGTGCCCGGCGGCGAGGTGTCCGGCGCGCCGAAGGAGCCCGGCGGTGCTCCCGGTCGTCCCGGTGCCCCCGGCGCACCGGGGGCGGTGACCGGAGAGTCCGGGAAGGGAGTGGGCGAGCCCGGGGAAGCGATGGGGGTGGATGGGAAGGGGGCAGCCGAACCGGGAGAGGTGCCGGAAGTGGGTGGGGCGGGGGCGGCGGAGCCGGGAGAGGTGGTGGGAGCGGGTGAGGAGGGGGTGGTCGGGGGCTGGGAGACCTCCTTGCGCGGCACGGTGGCCGATCCCGGGCCGCGGTCGGCCGCGATCAGGTCGGTCACCGGCAGCCCCAGCTCCGCCTGCACCCGCTGCAGCCGCTGCGCGAACGCCCGCGCCGTGCCGTACCGCTCCCTCGGCTGCTTGGCCATCGCCCGCAGGATCGCCTCCGACGCCGCCGGCGGCACGTCGGGACGCCCGATCGGCGGCGGCTCGTTGCTGAGCACGCGGAACATCAGCGGCGCGATCGAGGAGTCGGTGGGGTCGTGGAAGGCGGGCCGCCCCGCCAGCAGGTGGTAGAGCGTCGACCCCAGCGAGTAGATGTCCGTCGAGGCGCTGTGCGGCTGCCCGCTGAGCACCTCGGGCGCCGCGTGCAGCGGCGTGAACGCCTGCGACGTGGCCGAGATCTCCGAGGAGTCCACGACCCGTGCGACGCCGAAGTCGGCGATGGCCGGCTCGCCGTACCGCGACACCAGGATGTTCTGCGGCTTGATGTCGCCGTGCAGCACCCCCGCCTCGTGGATCGCCGCCAGCGCCCCGGCCAGCTTCACCCCCGCGCGCAGCACGTCCGCGAGCGGCAGCGCCCCCTCCCGGCTGACCCGGTCGCGCAGCGAGCCGCCGTCGCAGTAGTCCATGGCGATGTACGGCTTGCCGGAGCGGGTCATGCCGGTGTCGAAGACCGTCACGACGTTCGGATGGCCCGTCAGCCGCCCCGCGAGCTGCAGCTCCCGCTGGAACCTGCGCATGGTCCGCTGGTCGACGCGGTCGACCGACAGCACCTTGAGCGCCACGATGCGGTCCAGGCGTTCCTGGTAGGCCCGGTACACCACGGCGAATCCGCCGCGGCCCGCCTCGTCGAGAACCCTGTACCCGGGCGCGTCGTCGGCTGGCTGCACTCCACGTCCCCCTGTGCCGGCCCCCTTGTCCCGGCTGAGTTTAGTGTGGGACTCAGGGGAAATGTGTTGCCAAAACCGGCACGATCATGAGCCATGCGCCGCCCAGCACCGAGGCGGCCGCCACCATCAGGAAGAAGAAGACGTAGCAGCCGCCGGGCAGGAGCGTCAGCCGGGCCAGCTGGTCGGCGTCGGAGTCGGGCGCCATGCGCCGCCGCCGCTTGCGCTGCAGCTCGACGATCGGCCGCACCCCGCCGAAGAGCAGGAACCACACCCCCAGGTGCGCGGCGAACTGCTGGCCCTGCTCGGGCAGGTACATCGACAGGGCGAACACCGCGCCGCCCGTGGCCAGGAGCACCAGCGCGCCGTACAGGTTGCGGATCAGCAGCAGCATGCAGAACAGGAACAGCAGGACCGCCCAGAACAGCAGCGTGACGCGCCCCTGCGCGGTGAGCCACGCGGCGGCCAGCCCCAGCAGCGAGGGCGCGAGATACCCGGCCAGTGCCGTGAGCACCATGCCGGGGCCGGTGGGCCTGCCCCGCGTGACGGTCACGCCGGAGGTGTCGGAGTGCAGCCTGATGCCCTCGAGCTTGCGCCGGGTCAGCAGCGCCATCAGCGCGTGCCCGCCCTCGTGGGCGATGGTGACCAGGCCGCGGGTGACCGCCCAGGTACGGCGGGAGCCGACGATGAGGAGGGCGGCCGCGGCGGAGGCGAACCCCACCCAGGGGTCAGGGTCCGGCTGGACCGCCGTCAGGTAGGCCCAAAGCTTGTCCATCGTGATTTGACCTTAGCGGGGTAGAGTCCCCCGCGTGGCACTAGAACATGATTCTGACGTTCCGGCCTGGTGGCGGGCGCTCGGTCTTCCCGGCCTGTTCGACATCCACACGCACTTCCTGCCGGAGCGGATGGAGCGCCGGGTGTGGCACCACTTCGCCCACGGCGGGCCGCTCATGGGCCACGGCTGGAAGGTGACCTACCAGTGGCCCGTCGAGGAGCGGGTGGCGCGCCTGCGCGACATGGGCGTGCGGCACTTCACGGCCCTGCCGTACGCCCACCGGCCCGACATGGCCGCCGACCTCAACTCGTGGGCGCTGGACTTCGCCCGCCGCACCCCCGAGTGCCTGCCGTCGGCCACGTTCTATCCGGAGCCGTCCGCGCCCGCCTACGTGCGGCGGGCCCTGGAGGCGGGGGCGCGGGTGTTCAAGGTCCACCTCCAGGTCGGCGGCTTCGACCCGCGCCTGCCCGAGCTCGACGGGATCTGGGGCCTGCTGGCCGAGGCCGGGATCCCGGTCGTGGTGCACGCCAGCTCGGTCCCCGTGCCCGGCGGGTGCGTCGGCGTCGAGCCGATCGGCGGCGTGCTCCGCCGCCACCCCCGGCTGCGCGTCGTCATCGCCCACCTCGGCATGCCCGAGTACGCCGAGTTCTTCGACCTGGCCCTGCGCTACGAGCGGGTGGCGCTCGACACCACGATGGCCTTCACCGACTTCGCCGAGCTCGGCATGCCGTTCCCGCAATCCCTGACGCCCGTCCTGCTTGACCTGGGCCTGGCGGGGAAGGTCGTGCTCGGCAGCGACTTCCCGAACATCCCCCATCCCTACGCCCACCAACTGGACGCGCTGGACCGGCTCGGCCTCGCAGACGCCTGGCTGCGGGCCGTGTGCTGGGACAACGGCGTGGCCATGGTCTGATAGGACCGTGAAAGACCGCGTGAAGGCGACACCGTGAAAGCGACACCGTGAAAGACCGCGACGTGGCGCTCGTGAGCGCCTTCTTCGAAGCGTTGAGCCGCGGGGACCTCGACGCCATGGCCGCCTGCTACCACCCGGAGGTGAGCTTCGCCGATCCGATCTTCCCGGAGGTGGAGGGCCGCGATCGCGTGATGGCCATGTGGACGTCGCAGCTGCGGGGCCGCGGCGAGTTCAAGGCCGGCTTCCACGAGGTGACCGGCGATGATCGCACCGCGACCGCCCGCTGGACCGCTCACTACACTTACAGGGGGACCGGCCGCGTCGTGGACAGCGAGATCGAGTCGTTCTTCCGCTTCGAGGACGGGCTGATCGTCGGGCATCGCGACGAGTTCGACTTCCGCCGCTGGTCACGCCGCGCCCTGGGCAGGCCGGTGGGGTTCGTCCTGGGCTGGATGCCGGGCTTTCGCAAGACCATCAGAGATCGCGCACGCCAGGCGTTGGAGGAGGTGGCATGGCACGGATGAGAGACTTCCTGCGCGGGAGCACGCTTCGGGCGGAGTCGCCCGAGGAGTCGATGGACCCCCGCGCGGAGGAGGCCGAGGAGGCTCCGCCGTACCGGCTGAGCGTCATCGACAACGCCCTCTACGTCAAAGGGCGGCGCGTCGCCACGCCCTCCTCGCTGGCCGACGCCTTCGAGATGCTGAAGAACACCCCCGACAGCATGGCCTGGATCGGGCTCTACCGGCCCAGGGAACGGGAGCTGGCCAAGCTCGCCGAGGAGTTCGACCTGCACGAGCTGGCTCTTGAGGACGCGATCGTCGGGCACCAGCGGCCCAAGGCCGACCGGTACGGCGACACGCTGTTCGTCGTGCTGCGCGCCGCGCGCTACGTCGACGAGAAGGAGGAGGTGGCCTTCGGCGAGGTCCACGTCTTCGTCGGCCCCAACTATGTGATCACGGTACGGCACGCGGAGTCCCCCGACCTGGGGGTGGTGCGCAGGCGCATGGAGTCCGACCCCGACCTGCTCGCCCAGGGGCCGCAGGCCGTGCTCTACGCCATCCTCGACGCGGTGGTCGACGGCTACGCCCCCGTCGTGGCCGGGCTGCAGAAGGACATCGACGAGATCGAGGCGCAGGTCTTCGGCGGCGACCCGAGCGTGTCCCGGCGCGTCTACGAGCTGTCGGGGGAGGTCATCGAGTTCCAGCGCGCCACCAGGCCGCTCGTGCCGATGATCGACGGGCTCATCGCCGGCGCCGACAAGTACGGACTGAACGAGGACCTGCGCAGCTACCTGCGGGACGTGAACGACCACGCCATCACGGTCTCCGAGCGCGTCGCGGCCTTCCGCCAGAACCTCCAGGACATCCTCCTGGTCAACTCGACCCTGGTCAGCCAGGCGCAGAACGAGGAGATCGCGAAGATGACGGAGGTCAGCATCCAGCAGAACGAGCAGGTCAAGAAGATCTCCTCGTGGGCGGCCATCCTCTTCGCGCCCACGCTCGTCGGCACCATCTACGGCATGAACTTCGACCACATGCCCGAGACGCACTGGGTGTGGGGCTATCCCTTCGCCCTGCTGCTCATGGCGGCGGTGTGCGTCGTCCTCTACTTCGTCTTCAAGAGCCGCGACTGGCTGTGAAGAACGCGCGCGACCGGCCCTCCGCCGGGGCGTCCTCGGCGTCGCGGCCTCGATCGCCGAGGACGCGAGGCCGTCCTTCCCACCGCCACCGCTTGGAGAGGCGGGGGATCATCTCCTCCGCGGAGCGGACGAGAACCGCGCGCGTCACCAGGGTTTCGAGCTGCTCAAGGTCGGTGCAGGAGGTGATGCGGGTTTTGAGATCCTCGGGGACATCCAGGTGGCGGGCCTTAAGGATGCGGAGGAGGAGCCGGGCAGCCTCCTCGGCCTTGCCGACTTCCACGCCGTGGCCGAAGTGCTCCTTGGCGAAGGGGCTGTAGACGGGCCATTCGGTCGCGTTCATGAACTCCTCCAGGATGCGCCGGAGGGGGAGTAGGTCATGCCGTCAGCTCGTCGATGGTCTCGATGGTCGCCGCACGCACGACCCAGGCTTCGAGCTGCTCAAGGTCGGTGCAGGCGATGATGCGGTTCCTGAGGTCCTCGGAGACATCCAGGCCGCGGGCCCTCAGGATGCGAAGGACGAGCCGTGCCGCCTCTTCGGTCTTGCCCTCGGCCTTGCCCTCGGCCTTGCCCTCCGCCTTGCCGACTTCCACGCCGTGGCCGAAGTGCTCCTTGGCGAAGGGGGTGTAGACGGGCCATTCGGTTGCGTTCATGAACTCCTCCAGGATGCGCTGGATCTCGGGCGCGGACGTGTTGTAAGCGTATTCAGGGTACTTCGGAGCGTGTTCGTTGTCCGCTCTATCGAGCCCCATCATGAACGCCTTCGCCACCGCGCGATCATGACCGTGTATGAGTACGGACATGAGAGCCAGCTGGGGGTGCGCGGCGGCGTAGCCGGCGTCGGTGATGGCGGGAATGTCGGCCGGTCCCAGGGCGCGGGCCTGGAAGCGGTAGCCGCTCAGGCCGGTCTCGACCGGCTGGGCGTAGTGGGCGGCCACAGCCTGGTCCTGGCAGACGACGAGGACCGTGACGTCGCACTGGAGCATGAGCCACTGAGCGGCGGCGTACCGGGCGAACTGGCGGGGGTCCTTCGACTTGTCACGCTGGACCTCCACGACGATGGAGTGCTGGGCGCCGCGTGGCTGCGGCCCCACGACCACGATCGCGTCGGGCTTGAGATCGTCGGAAGGACGGGTGTTGAGGGTCGCGTTCTCCAGGTTGACCGGCATGTGTTCCGGCAGCCCGGCGCCGAAGACATCGTTGAGGATCTCGACGGCCAGCCGGGGCTGGTGATGGAACAGCATCGTCACGAGATCATGAGGGAGGGTGGGCATGTCGCACACCGTAGCGGATCAACTACGGAGCTGCTACCGATTCGGCGGATAGGCGATCAGGTGGCCGCACATGCCCAGGCGCGGCACCGAAGGGGTCGCACTCACCGTTGCCGCGCGAAGGTGGGACACGTCCCCCCGGCGCAGGGCGGCCAGGTGGTCGCCGGTGGCCAGGGCCGCGGCCAGGGCGCCCGAGCGCCAGCGCTCCTCGAAGGCGTCGAGCCGGTCGGCCACGATGCGCGCCGCCGCCCGGTGGAAGTCGGCCAGCAGCTCGGGCGGGCCCTGCCGGAGGCGGTGGAAGCCCTCGACCGCCAGGTCCCTGCGCCGCCGCGCCGCCTCCTCGTCGGGGGCGCCGGCGGCCTCGCCGTACCGGACCGGATCGGCCAGGACGTCCGGCGGGAAGGTGAAGACGGCGTCGCCCGCCTCGGGCAGGCCGCTGTTCTGCATGACCACCACGATCCGCAGCCCGCCGTCGTTGACGAGGCGGTGGATCGTGCCGGGGGTGAACGTGACGACCGAGCCGGGGGAGAGCGGGGTCTCGGCGTACCCGGACCAGGTGAGCGTCTGGACCGCGCCCGAACCCTCCACCACGACGTAGGTCTCGGCGCACGCCAGGTGCATGTGGGGCGAGCCGCCGCAGCGCCCGTCGGCGGCGAGCCAGTCGTAGACGCGCAGGTCGGAGATGCCGACCGCGCCCGCGTGGGTCACCTGGCCGCCTCCTCCAGCCGCTCACGGGACCAGGCGCCGTCGGCGACCACCAGGCGGTACCGCAGGTCCATGGTGGCGCCCGGCGCGAGCCGTACCTCCTCGAAGAAGGCGAAGGAGGGGTTGACGGCGGCGAACGGCTCGCTGCGGACGAACCACACCTGGCCGGGCTCGGAGACGAACAGCAGGGTCGAGGCGGCGTCGACCTCGTCGTGCGTGCCGACGAAGGCCAGCCACGGAGCCTGGCGGCCCATCATATCGGGCCCGCCGGGGGAGAGGACCCGGCCGCCGGTGAAGGCGCGCGGGCCGCGCCAGAACAGGCCGGTGTACCCGGCCATCGGGCGGCCGTTGGTGGTGGGGCTGCCGAAGACCAGTTCCTCGCCCCGGACGTTGGTCAGCGAGGTGGCGAAGTCGAGCCTCCAGTGGTCGTCGGCGACCGAGACGCCGATGGCGCGGGTCTCGTCGATCCAGTGCTCGCCCGCCTGGGTGTGCCAGGTGAGCCGCTCCACGCCCTCCGACGCCCACTCCTCGTGCCGCATCGTGCCGTTGTTGGGCAGGTCCACGTACTCCCGCTCGGGGTCGACATAGGTGCCGCCGCCCCAGAAGTTCTCGCCCGACACCCAGGAGGCGGTGAACTGCAGGCCCTTGTGCCAGCGGTGGTCATGGGGCCGGTAGCAAGTCACGATATTTCCGGCCAAAGTGCGCATGGGGTGGAAGTACGGCTTCGGCGCCTCGAAGACGGGCATGTCCGGGCGGTAGACGTACCGGAACAGCTCGACCCCGCCCGCCTCGCAGACCAGCTCCGTGCCGGTGTCCTTCAGGGTGCTCATGTCGATCTCCAATAGGGCGTCGTGGGCGCTCACAGCGAGTGGCCGCCATTCATGCTCCGGTAGAAGGGGTGGCCGGGGGTCAGCTCGGCGCGCAGGACGGGCCGGCCGGTGAAGGCGGCGGCGTACAGCCCGGCGGCGAGCTCCAGCGTGGAGCGGGCCTGGGCGCCGCTCACCGGGGGCCGCTCGCCGCGCTCGAAGGCGTCGAGCAGGACGGCGAGCTGGGCGTGGTGGCCGCTGGGCCGGTCCTCGCCCGGCTGCCAGAGCTCGGAGGTGGAGCTCCAGTGCTCGTTGGCGTAGCCGTACAGGTGCCTGAGCTCGACCGTCGCCTCCTCGTAGTCGAAGCGCAGGTAGCTCTCCTCGCGGCGGGACAGCAGGCTGTTGGTGACGCTCGCCATCGCGCCGTTGGCGAAGCGCACGATCGCCATCGAGACGTCCTCGGTCTCGGTGTCGCGGGCCAGCCGCCCGGCCATCGCGCGGACCTCCTCCCACTCGCCGAAGATCGACAGCAGCAGGTCGAACTGGTGGATGCCGTGTCCCATGGTCGGCCCGCCGCCCTCGGTGGTCCACCTGGCCCGCCAGGGGACGGCGAAGTACTCCGGCGCCCGGTACCAGGCCGTCACGCACTGCGCCACCAGCGGCCGGCCCAGCTTCCCCGCGGCCTGCAGCGAGCGCAGGTGCTCGGCGCCGGAGCCGAAGCGGTGCTGGAAGACCACCGAGCAGTACGGCCCGGCCGCTCCCTCCGCCGCCGCGATCTCGTCGAACTCGGCCAGCGACAGGCACAGCGGCTTCTCGCACCACACCCACGCGCCGGCCTCCAGGCACCGGATCACCTGCCGGGCGTGGAGGAAGGGAGGAGTGCAGACGTGGACGAGGTCGGGACGCTCGGCCGCGAGCATCTCCTCCAGCGAGGTGTGGGCGGCCGGGATGCCGTGCTCGGCGCAGAAGGCCCTGACCTTGTCCCCGTCCACGTCGACGGCGGCGACCACCTGGGCGCGGTGGGCCTCGGCCTGCAGGGCGGGCATGTGGCAGCCACCGGCGATGCCGCCGGCCCCGACGACCGCTACGCGGATCATGCGTTCTCCTCGGAAGTTGGTAAGCGCTTTCCCGCAGTGTCCCACCGTACGGCCAAAGCCCGCCTTCGCACCAGGGGCCGGGCCGGGTTCAGTGCCGGCCGGGGATCACGATCGTGGTGAGCGAGCGCGGCGGGAGGTCGGCGGTCAGCGCGGCCCCGTGCCCGCGGAGGATGTCGGCCCGCTCCAGCGACCGCGTGGTGTCGGTCACGTAGGCGGTCGCCCTCCTGCCGTGGCCGGGGACCTCGGCCTGGACGGCGGTGGCCGCGGTGTTGATGATCTCGATGACCCGGCTGCCGTCGGGGTTGCGGAACGCCGTGACCTTGAGCGCCGGATCGGCCGAGGCGGCCTCGACCCGGACGGCTCCCGGGCGGATGAACCGGCTGTAGGCGGCGAAGGCCCACAGCCGCTTGGAGACCCGGTAGGTCTTGTTGACCTCGTCGATCTGGAGGAAGGCGCGGGTGGCGCCGCGGGAGGCGCCGAACCAGGAGACGTAGGCGCTCACGTTGCCCAGGGCGAAGGAGTCGTGGATGTGGTTGGCCATCCACCAGCCGTCGTAGCCGCTGCCGTCGTCCCAGTTCTCGTTCCAGGTGTTGCCGTTGGGCGTCATCTCCGACATCCAGGTCGGCCGGTCCGTCGGCAGCGGGCTGTCGATCGGGCTGGCGTAGGTGTGCCCGGTGTGCACCTTGACCAGCCTGCGGGCCTCGGGGTCGGCCTCGATGGCGGCGGTGTAGGCCTTGGCCTCGGTCCAGCCGAAGGAGTCGCAGCAGACGAGCTTGACGCCCTCCTTCCCGGCCATCGGTCCGATGATCTTGATGAACTCCACGGCCTGCTCGGGGGTGAAGCGCATGGAGGCGTAGGTGGCGGTGTAGTCGGGCTCGTTGGTGAACCCCAGGTCGGTGATCTTGATGCCCTCGCGCCGGTAGAAGCGGGTGTAATCGATGAGGTAGCGGGCGTAGGCACGCCGCCAGTCGCCGCCGGCGCAGCTGGTGCCGCTCAGCCCGCACAGCGTGCCGCCGCCCGAGTCGGTCCCGTTGTCCTTCATGTAGCCGGGGGCGCTCCAGGCGTCGAAGAAGAACCGGTCGACGCCGTAGCGCTCCTTGGCGATCTTGGCCAGCCACACCTGGGCGTTGTCCTGGCCGTCCCATACGTACTTCGGCGGCGCGTCGGGCCCGCCGGGGTCCTCGGGCTGGATGGAGACCATCTGGTCGTACGGCGCGCCGGCCGGGGAGGAGCCGATCCCGAAGCGCAGGATGCTGGCCCCGGCGCCCTTGTCGCGGCTCAGCCACAGGTCGAGGATCTCCTGCTGTTGCCGCTCCGGCAGCGCCAGCACCAGTTCGTTGCGGCGGAACGGCTGGGCGAACCCCAGCCCGTCGATCCGCCGCAGGATCTTGCCGTAGTCGACGGTGACGGTGGCCGAGGCGGCTTGGGCGGGCGCCGCCAGGAGCGGTAACGCCAGAACGCCGGCGAGGAGCACCACTCGGGACCGGGTCATGACACGGGCCTCCGAAACTTTTCGATATATTGCCGAGATGTTTCGAGACCATGACCGTAGATGCTCCGGCGGAGACCGTCAACGGTGCGGGGATGCCGTCACGGCCGGGGGGCCGCCGTGCTGTCCCGCACGATGAGCGAGGTGGCCAGCTCGACCCGGCGCGTCTCCAGCGGCTCCCCCCGCGACATCGCCAGCACCATCCGGGCGGCCAGCGCGGCCATCTCCTGCAGGGGCTGCCGCACGGTCGTCAGGGGCGGCCAGGCCGAGCGCGCCAGCGGGATGTCGTCGAAACCCACCACGCTGAGGTTCTCCGGCACACGCAGCCCGCGCTGGCGCGCCGCCTCGAAGACGCCGAAGGCCTGCAGGTCGCTGCCGGCGAAGATGGCGGTGGGCGGCTCGGGCAGCGACAGCAGGTCGTGGGCGCGGTCGTGGCCGGAGCCGACGAGGAAGTCGCCGTAGTGGATCAGGGCCGGGTCCACCGGGATCCCGGCGGTCTCCAGCGCCGCCCGGTAGCCGTCGATGCGGGCCCTGCTGCACAGCATGTCGGGCGGCCCGCCGATCATGCCGATCCGGCGGTGCCCCAGCTCCAGCAGGTGGCGGGTGGCGGCCAGCCCGCCGTGCCAGTTGGTGGCGCCCACCGAGGCCACGTCGGGGGCGGGCTCGCCCTCCGGGTCGACCACCACGAAGGGGATCGAGCGGGCGTTCAGGTGACCGTACTGGCTGGCCGACAGCCGCGAGCTGACGATGATCACGCCGTCGGTGCGGCGCGCGGCCACCCGGTCGAACCAGTCGCGCCCCGGGCCGGCGTGGGTGTGCATCACCGAGATGACGATCCCCGCCCCGACCTCGCGCGTGGCGCTTTCGGCCCCGCGGATGAGCTCCATGGCCCAGGGGCTCTCCAGCTCGGTGAAGACCAGGTCGATCAGGCCGACCGGGCCGTCGCCCAGCGTGGTGCGCCGGGTGTAGCCGTGCTTGAGCAGCAGCCGCTCCACCTTGCGGCGGGTCTCGGGGGCCACCTCGGGGCGGCCGTTGATGACCTTGGAGACCGTGGGCACGGAGACCCCGGCCTCCTGGGCGATGAGCGCGATCGTCACGCGCTTCCTCGCGGGCGTGGAGCTCGGCATGGGGGAAGTCTAGCCGAAACTTTTCGGATCCTCTGGCGGCGCCGCGTAGGACGCGATTTGGTTGCGCTCCCAACGAAGCCATTGACGCGTGACGTGGAGATTTCCTATTCTCCGGGTCACGAAACATTCGGGGATAGGTCCGAAACTTTCAGACCCCACTCCGAGAAGGGACCCCCCATGCAGAGTCGACGAAGTGTCGTGGCGTTCGCGGCCGCCGCCCTCCTCCTGGGGGCCTGCGGCACAGGAGGAGGCGGCCAGGGCCAGGCGGGCCAGTCCAGCGCGCCGGCCGGCCCCAAGAAGGTGACCTTCGAGTTCTGGAACCTGGCCACGAGCGAACCGGGCAAGAGCTTCTGGGCGAACACGATCGCCGCGTACCAGAAGATGCACCCCAACGTCACCATCAAGAACGTCGCCATCGAGAACGACTCCTATAAGCCCAAGCTTGCCACCACCGTCCAGTCGGGCAAGGCCCCCGACGTCTACCAGCACTGGGGTGGCGGCGTGCTCAAGCAGCACGTCGACGCCGGGCTGGTGCGTGACTTGACCGCCGACGTGGGCGACCTGATCCCGAACCTCACGACCGCCGCGTTGACCGCCTATCAGTTCGACGGCAAGACCTGGGGCCTGCCCGCCGACATCGGCATGGTGGGCTTCTGGTACAACAAGGCGCTGTTCGAGAAGGCCGGCATCCAGCAGCCGCCCGCCACGTGGACCGAGTTCATCGACGCGGTGAAGAAGCTCAAGGCGGCCGGCGTCACCCCGATCGCGCTGGCCGGCAAGGCCAAGTGGCCGGGCCACTACTACTGGTCCTACCTCGCCATGCGGATCGCGGGCGTGCCGGGGCTCCAGCAGGCCGCGGACAACGCCGACTTCACCGGCCCCGACTTCGTCGCCGCCAGCCAGCGGCTCAAGGAGCTGGCCGACCTGCAGCCCTTCCAGAAGGGCTTCCAGGGCGCCGACTACTCCACGCCCGACGGCCAGGCGGCCACCATGGGCAACGGCAAGGCCGCCATGGAGCTGATGGGCCAGTGGGCGCCCAGCGTCCAGAAGGACTCCTCCAAGAAGGGGCTCGGCGACGACCTCGGCTTCTTCACCTTCCCGGTCGTGGAGGGCGGCAAGGGCGCGGCCACCGACGCGTTCGGCGGCGGCGGCGGGTTCTCCCTCGGCAAGGACGCCCCGCAGGAGGCGCTCGACTTCCTGAAGTTCGCGCTGGGCCCGGAGAACCACCGGAAGATGGTCCAGGTCGGCGCCGCGCTGCCGGTGTACAAGGGCGAGGAGGAGGCCGTGGCCGACCCGCTGCTCAAGCAGGTCGCCCAGACCGTCGCCCAGGCGACCGCCTTCCAGCTCTACCTCGACCAGGCCTACCCGCCCGCGGTCGGCCAGCAGGTCAACGACAGCGTGGCGGAGCTGATCAACGGCACCAAGACGCCGCAGGAGGTCGTCCAGGACATCACCGAGACGGCGAAGTCCGAGATGGAGTAGCCGGGACGTGACGAAGACCTTCACAGGGCCGGACGCCCGCCGTCCGGCCCTCCCCGCCTCGCCGAGCCGCCGCCGGCGCCGCCCGGCGGCCCCGCGAGGCCGCTTCCTGACGGCGTTCGCGTTCGTGCTGCCCGCGCTGGTGCTGTTCGTCCTGCTGGTGTTGGCTCCCATCCTGATCGCGGCCTACCTCAGCCTGTACCGGTGGAACGGTGTCGGGCCGCCCACGAACTTCATCGGGCTGGACAACTACCTCCGCGCCTTCCGGCACCAGATCTTCCTCGGCGACCTGCGCAACCTGCTCATTATCGTGGCGCTGTCCCTGCTGGTGCAGCTGCCGATCTCGCTCGGGCTCGCGCTGCTCCTCAACCGGAAGATCCGCGGCCGGGCCTTCTACCGCGTGATGTTCTTCGCGCCGTACGTGATCTCCGAGGCGATCACGGCAGTGCTGTTCTCGCTGATCCTGTCGCCTGAGTCGGGCATGGCCAACCAGCTGCTCTCCGCCTTCGGGATGGAGGGGTGGCCCTGGCTGTCGGACCCGGACACCGTGATGATCTCGCTGTTCCTCGTGATCACGTGGAAGTACTTCGGCTTCCACATGATCATCTACATGGCCGGGCTGCAGGGCATCCCCAAGGAGCTCACCGAGGCCGCCAGCATCGACGGAGCCAACCCGTGGAACGTGTTCCGCCACGTCACGCTGCCGCTGCTCGCGCCCACGATCCGGATCAGCGTGTTCCTGTCGGTGATCGGCGCCATCCAGCTGTTCGACCTGGTCTGGATCCTCACCGGCGGCGGCCCCTCGCACGCCTCGGAGACTCTCGCCGTGACGATGTACGACTACGGCTTCCGCCGCACCCAGATCGGTTACGCCAGCGCGATCAGCGTGCTGATGTTCCTGCTGGCCCTCGTCTTCGCGCTGGGCTACCAGCGGACCGTCATGCGCCGGGACGTCCAGGGCGCGCTGACCACGATGGGAGGAGGCCGATGATCCGCAGGCTCCGCACCGTCCCGACCCACGTGCTCATCTGGATCGCCGGGATCTTCGTCGTCCTGCCCCTGGCGTACGCCGTGCTGGGCGGGTTCAAGGACACCGGCCAGCTGTCGGTCAACCCGTTCGGGCTGCCCGCGCCGTGGGTGCCGGAGAACTACACCGACATCCTGGCCGCCGGTTCGTTCTACCGGCAGCTGTGGAACAGCGTCGTCATCGCGGTCCTCACCACGCTGCTGACGGTCGCGCTGTCGGCGCTGGCCGCCTTCGCCTTCGCCAGGTTCGCCTTTCGCGGCAGGGAGCTGCTGTTCACGCTGTTCACGGTCGGGCTGCTGTTCCCGTTCGCGGTGGCGATCCTGCCGCTGTTCATCCTGCTGCGGAACTACGGCCTGCTGGACAACCCGCTGGGAGTGATCCTGCCGCAGGCGGCCTACGGCCTTCCCTTGACGATCGTCATCCTGCGCGGGTTCTTCCGCGAGATCCCTCGAGAGGTGGAAGAGGCCGCGATCATCGACGGCTGCAGCCCGTTCGGCTTCTTCTGGCGGGTGCTGCTGCCGATGGCCAGACCGGCGCTCGCCACGGTGTCGGTGCTGGCGATCGTGGCGAGCTGGAACAACTTCTTCCTTCCCCTGGTGGTCTTCAACGACCCCGGCCTGTGGACGCTGCCGCTCGGCGTCCAGCAGTTCCAGGGGGAGTACAGCTCGGACACGGCCAAGATCCTGGCCTACGTGGTCATCTCCTTGATCCCGGCCCTGGCCTTCTACGCCGTCGCCGAGCGGCAGCTGATCAGCGGGCTCACCGCAGGCGCTACGAAAGGGTGAACATGCTGCACGTGTCCGGAACCCGCCTCATCACAGCCGACGGCACCCCGGTCCGGCTGCGCGGGGTGGGCCTCGGGGGCTGGATGAACATGGAGAACTTCATCACCGGCTACCCCGCCAACGAGTCTGCGATGCGCGAGGCCGTCCAGGAGGTCCTGGGCGAGGACCGCGCCGAGCTCTTCTTCGACCGGCTGCTGACCTCGTTCTTCGGACCGCAGGACGCCGCGCTGCTCGCCGAGCTCGGCATGAACTGCGTGCGCATCCCGGTCAACTACCGCCACTTCGAGTCCGACGCCCGCCCCTTCGAGATCATCGAGCGCGGCTTCCGCCATCTGGACCGCGTCATCGACCTGCTCGGCCGGCACGGCATCTACAGCGTGATCGACCTGCACGCCGTGCCGGGGGCGCAGAACCAGCACTGGCACTCCGACAACCCCACCCACGTCGCCTCCTTCTGGCGGCACCGGCACTTCCAGGACCGCGTCGTCGCCCTGTGGGAGGCCATGGCCGACCGCTACAAGGACAACCCCTGGGTGGCCGGCTACAACCCGATCAACGAGCCCGGCGACCCGACCGGCAAGGTGGTCGGGCCCTTCTACGACCGGCTGGTCAAGGCGGTGCGCGCCGCCGACCCCCACCACGTGCTGTTCCTGGACGGCAACACCTACTCCACCGACTTCTCGGTCTTCCGCGAGGTGTACGAGAACACCGTCTTCGTCTGCCACGACTACGCGCTGGCCGGGTTCGCGCACGGCGGGCCGTACCCGGGCTACACGCGCGGGGAGTGGGTCGACCGCGGGCAGCTGGAGCGGACCTTCGCCAAGCGGACCCGCTTCCAGCGGGAGACCGGCACGCCGCTGTGGGTGGGCGAGTTCGGGCCGGTCTACACCGGCGACCCCGAGGTCGACGAGCAGCGCTACCAGATCCTGCGCGACCAGCTGGAGATCTACGACGAGCACGAGGCCGGCTGGTCGCTGTGGACCTACAAGGACGTCGGGCTGCAGGGGCTGCTGGTGGCGGGCGGGCCGTACATGGAGCGGTTCGGCGGCTTCGTCGCCAAGAAGCGCAGGCTCGGGGCCGACCGGTGGGGCTCGACGATGGAGGAGACCGCCGACGTGCTGCGCCCGCTGCACGAGCTGATCGAGACCGAGTTCCCCGGCTGGGACCCCTACCCGTGGGGCGCCCGCTATCAGACCGACGACCTGATCAGGCACATCCTCATCGCCCAGGCGCTGCTGCCGGAGTACGCCGAGCTGTTCCGCGGCCTGGACGACGAGGAGCTGATCGCGCTGGCCGACTCCTTTGCGTTCGAGTCCTGCGCGCGCCGCGAGCCTCTCATCGACCTGCTTCGCGCGAACCTCCGCTGAGCACACCCTCCTTGGAGAACCCCCCGATGCGTGCCCTCGTCGCCCTCCTGGCGCTGTGCGCCTCCTTACTGGTGGCGCCCTTGGTGGGGGCGCCGCCCGCCGCGGCGGCGCCGACCGTGATCGCCGCCTACGACTTCGAGGACGGGACCACCCAGGGGTGGGCCGCCCGGGGCTCGGGCGTCACCGTCGCCGTGACCGCCGACGCCGCGCACGGCGGCGCCTCCAGCCTCGCGGTGCGGGGCCGGACGGCCACCTGGCACGGCGCGTCGATCACCCCGCCCTTCGAGAAGGGCGTCACCTACACCGTGACCGGCTGGGTGAGGGCACTGCCCGGGCAGCCGTCCTCCACCGTCGCGCTCACCGTGGAGCGCACCCCGGCCGGCGGGTCGGCTGTCTACGAGCGCGTCGCGGCGGCGACGGTCACCGACGCGGCCTGGGTGGAGCTGACCGGCACCTACCTGTACTCCGAGGACTCCACGCTGAACCTGTACGTCGAGAGCTCCGGCGCGGCGGTCGAGTTCCTCGTCGACGACGTCGTGATCGCCTCCGACTCCGACCCCACCCAGTCCGGCCTGGTCACCGACTTCGAGAGCGGCAGCACGCAGGGCTGGTCGCCGCGCGCGTCCGCTGCGCTCGCGGCCACGGCCGGGGCCGCCCGTTCCGGCTCCTACGGCCTGGCCGTCACGGGCCGGCAGGCGTCCTGGGACGGCGCCTCGCGCTCGGTCCTCGGCAAGATGGCGCTGGGGTCGAAGTACGAGCTGTCGGTCTGGGTGCGCACCGCCCAGGGCGGCAACCTGGGCCTGTCGATCGAGCGCCGCTCCGGCGGGACGCCCACCTACCAGCAGGTCGTCGCGCCCAAGGCCGTTCCCGCGGGGGAGTGGGTGCGGCTGCGCGCCACCTACACCCTCGCCCACGAGGCCGACTTCCTGGCCGTCTACGTCGAGTCCGACACCGGGACCTTCGACTACGACCTGGACGACTTCTCGCTGACCTACATCCCGCCCAAGCCCATCCAGACCGACATCCCCTCGCTGAAGGACGTGCTGCCCTTCACCGTGGGCACCGCCGTCAACCGGACCGTCACGCTGGGCGAGCACGGCAAGCTGGTCACCAAGCACTACGAAAGCGTCACCCCGGGCAACGCGCTGAAGTGGGACGCCACCGAGCCGGCCGAAGGGCAGTTCCGCTTCGAGGACGGCGACTACCTGGTGGACTGGGCGCTGGACCGCGGGCTGCGGTTCCGCGGGCACACGCTGGTCTGGCACAGCCAGGTGCCCGACTGGGTGTTCGAGGACGCCGAGGGCGGCCAGGCCGACAAGGCCACGCTGCTGCGGCGGCTGGAGAACCATATCAGGGCGGTCATGGGCCGCTACAAGGGCAAGATCGGCACCTGGGACGTGGTCAACGAGGTCATCGACGAGAACCAACCCGACGGCCTGCGCCGCTCGCCGTGGTTCCAGATCGCCGGCCTGGACTACATCAGGACCGCCTTCCGCGTCGCCCGCGAGGTCGACCCGCAGGCCAAGCTGGTCATCAACGACTACAACACCGAGTACCCGCGCAAGCGCGAGGCGCTGTACAAGGTGGTCAGGCAGCTGCTCGCCGAGGGCGTGCCGATCGACGCCGTCGGCCACCAGCTCCACGTCAACATCGAGCAGGCCCCGGCCTCCTTCATCGAGGACACCATCGAGCGCTTCGCCACGCTCGGCGTCGACCAGCAGGTGACCGAGCTGGACGTGAGCGTCTACACCGACTTCGTCAGCTCCTACCCCGAGGTGCCGCAGGAGGTGCTCGTCGAGCAGGGCCACCGCTACAAGGAGATCTTCGACGTCTTCCGCCGCCAGGCCGGGCGCCTGTCGTCGGTGACGATCTGGGGCGTGGCCGACGACGAGACCTGGCTGTCCAACTTCCCGATCAACCGGCTCAACCCGCCGCTGCCGTTCGACGACGAGCTGCAGGCCAAGCCCGCCTACTGGGGCATCGTGGACCCGAGCCGGCTGCCGCCGCCGGTCAGGAAGCTGATCGCGCCGGAAGGCGCGATCAGGGTGGACGGCAGGCGGGACCTGGAGTGGGACAAGCTCCCCGACGCCCCGCTGGCCAGGGTCGGCGACGTCTCGGCGGGCCTGCAGGCCCGCACCCGCGACGGCGGCCTCGTCCTGCTGGCCGAGGTGACCGACCGGACCTTCAGTTCCGGCGACTCGGTGACCTTCACCGCGGGCGGCCGGACCAAGACCGTCAAGCGCACCGCCTCCGGGGTCGGCAGGACCCCGGACGGGTACCGGGTCGAGGCCGAGATGCCGGCGGACAGTCCGGAGGGCAGCGACGTCACCGTCAAGGTCGAGGACTCCGCGGGCGGCGAGACCTCGTGGACCGGCAGGCTGACGGCCGTGCCCGCGGTCAAGCTCGCCAAGGCCGCCCGCGGCGCCCCGGCGATCGACGGCGTCGTGGACCGCGTCTGGGCCAGAGGCCAGGAGATCAGGACCGCCACGCAGATCGCCGGGAGTGGCGGCGCCACCGCCCGGGTCCGCGCGCTCTGGCAGCCCGGCACGCTGTACGTGCTGGCCCAGGTCACCGACCCCGAGCTGAGCGAGCAGTCGCCCAACGCCTGGGAGCAGGACTCGGTGGAGATCTTCGTCGACCCGGAGAACAACAAGACCAAGGGCTACGACGATGACGACGGCCAGTACCGGATCAGCTTCACCGGCAGGCAGACCGTCGGCGGCACCTTCGACGCCTTCGCCGTGCGCGACAACCTGACCAGTGCGGCCAAGGTGGTCGACGGCGGCTACGTGATCGAGGCGGCGATCGAGCTGCCGACCGTCACGCTGGCCGACGGGACCCTGCTCGGCTTCGACGTCCAGGTCAACGACGCCACCGGCGCGAGCCGTACCGCCGCCGTGACCTGGAACGACCCGACCGGGCAGTCCTACCTGAACACCTCGCGGTGGGGAGTGCTGAGGCTGTCGCGTTGAACCGGTCATCCCGGGGTGCCACCCCGCCCTCGGCGTATGCCGGGGTGTACGCCGAGGGCGGGTGAGGCTAGCCGAAGGTCACCACGAGGCGGCCGTCGGAGGCGAAGTGCCAGCTCAGGGCGCCGGCGTAGGAGGAGCACCGGGGCCCGTTGGAGCCGGTCCAGAACTGGTTCGTGCCGTCCGCGCTACCGACGATCTTGTCGTTGGTGCCGCTGCCGCTGCGGCAGGAGGTGTTCTGGGTGAACACCGACGTGCCGGCGTCGAAGGAGAAGTTGCGCTCGGCGTTGTCGATGCTGACGTTTCCGGACACCGTCATCGTGCCGGGGTTGCGGTTGTAGGTGAACCCGTGCTTGCCGTTGCGGTAGGCGAAGTTGCGCCGGACGACGTGGTTGACCGCGATGTCCTCGCCGCCGAGCTTGTAGCCGTTGCGGTCGCCGGCGCCGGCCTGGCTGCCGTCGCTGAGCGTGCCGTTGTTGTAGGCCAGCGAGTCCTCGATGGTCACCGGGCCGATGGGGCCGGTGTCGGTCTTGGTGTACAGGTCCCAGCCGTCGTCGATGTTGTTGCGGGCCACGCAGTAGCGGAAGACGTTGCCGGAGCCGACGGTGAGCTTGGCGGCGAAGCCGTCGGCGTCCTCGCCGTCGGAGTCGGCGTTGTCGTGCGACAGCGCGCTGAGGATGAGGTTGTCGGCCGGCCACTGGGCGCGCGGGGTGTCGGAGGCGATCCGCGACAGCTGCAGGCCGGTGTCGCGGTTGTAGCGGGTCACCGTGCGCTCGATGATGTTGTTGCTGCCGCCGACGAAGATCCCGTTGTCGCCGGCCCGCTGCACGACGAGGCCGTAGACGTGCCAGTACGACCCGTTCACGGCCAGGCCGCGGTTGGCCGGGTCCTCGCTTTGGGCCGAGAAGTTCAGCACCGGCGTCTCGCCGGGGTAGGCGGACAGCTTCTTGCGGGCGCTGGAGGTGCCGTTGTTGCCCGGCGCGATGGTGACGGTCTGGGAGAGGTTGTAGGTCCCGCCGCGCATGTAGATCGTCCCGCCGGGGGCGACGCGGGTGATCGCCGAGGTGAGCGTCGTCGGGTTCGACACCGTCCCGGCCGCGCCGTCGGTGCCGTTGGGCGCCACGTACAGCGCGCCGCCCGAGGGCGGCGGCGTGGTCGGGGTGCCGGTCGGCGTCACCGTCGGCGACGGCGAGGGGGACGCCGAGGGGGACGGGGAAGGGTTCGATCCCGACGAGGTGAACGTCCACTGCTTGGTGGTGGCGTTGTCGCAGGAGTTCTGCTTGATCAGGCCGCTGCCGGTGTTCATGCACAGCGAGCTGTTGGCGTTGACGACCCGGTACGCCGTACTGGCGGCCTGGACCGTCCACCGCTGGCTGGCCGCCCCGGTGCACGCCTCCTGCACGACGGCCTTGCCCGCGCTGGTCGAGGCGCCGATCACCCCGGCGCACAGCGAGCCGTTGGTCAGGGCGCCGGACGAGGCCAGCGTCCACTTCTGGTCCGAGCCGCCGTCGCAGGCGGTCTCCTGGAGCTGCGCACCGGCGCCGCCCGCCGGGGCGGTCAGGCACAGGCCGCTGGCCAGGTTCTTGATCACGTACGTTCCCGGGCCCGGGACGGCGGCCGCCTGCGCGGCGCCCGCTAACAGGCCGCCGGCGAGCACGGCCACGGCGGCAACGGAAACCTTGCCGACATGTCGCATGTGGTTTCTCCTCATACGATGGTCCCGCCGGGGACCGCCCCCGGCGGCAGGAGTACGGCCCGCGCCCGGTCCGCGCGGGCCGTACGCTTCTCAGCGGGCGCGCCCGGCGCGGGCGGCCAGCTCGGCCGCCGCCTCGGGGGACAGCCGCCCGTCGGCGACCACCACCGTGACGGCCCTGGACAGCTCGCCGTCCAGGCGCAGCGGGGTGTCCCAGGCCAGGGCGGGCCCGGCGCCCGGGTATTCGGCCACGCGCACGAACCACGGATCGACCGCGCCGCGCTGGAGGAACAGCAGGCTCCAGGCGTCGGACACCAGCGCCAGCCACGGGGCGCGGCTGCCGTGGACGGCCTGCTCGCCGTGCGCCTCGGCGGTGAAGGCGTCCAGGCCGGGGGAGTCCTTGGGGGCGCGCCAGAAGAACCCGCCGTAGCCGGCGCCGGTCCGGCCCTTGCAGGCCGAGCTCTGGATGTCCAGCGGGCCGCCGGACAGCGTGAAGGCGAAGTCCAGGGCCCAGACGCCGTCCAGCCGCCGCGCGGTGAGCCTCCTGCCCTCGCGCACCACCACCCGGCCGTCGGGGCCGACCCAGTCCAGATGCTCGGCGTAGCCGCCGGGCACCGGCTCCAGGCGGCGGCGCCGCTGGCTGCCGTGGTTGGGCAGGATCACCGGGCCCCGGCCGGGCACGTAGGTGGAGCCGCCCCAGAAGTTGACGCCGTCCACGTCGGCGACGGCCACCCCGGCGCCGAAGTGGTGGACGTGGTCGGCGGGCTGGGCCTCGGTGACCACGGTGCCGCCGAGCGTGCGCACCGGATGCAGGTACGGCCGGGGCGCGTCGGTGGCCTGCAGGTCGCCGCGGTAGACGTAGGCGGCCGGCCCGTCGAGGGTGACCTCCGGCCACTCGGCGTCGGCCCGCGCTCCGGGGAAGCCCAGCTCCGACAGCAGCTTCAGCTCCGCGGCGCTGCGTACCGCCAGGCCGGCTATGCCGGGCAGCAGCCTGCGGTGCGGCTCGATCACCTGGTGCTCGCCGGGGATCGGCCGGGGGTCGGGCGCGAGCCGTACGGCGTCGACGAAGCGGGTGAAGGCGCCCGTCGCGGCCAGCGGCACCAGCAGCTCCTCCCCGTCGCGGACGTGCGCGAGGAGGTTGGCCAGCAGGTCGACGCGGCCGTAGCCGGTCCGCACGCCGTCCACCTCGATCTCGTCGGTGGTGTAGAACAGCCGCGCCTGGCCGTCCTCGCCGTGGACGTGCAGGTAGGGCTCATACCGCCGCTCGGCGCACAGGGACACGGCGACGGTGACGACCGTGCCGTCCGCCAGCCGCAGCCGGGCGCTTGAGGTGTCGTCGGACTCGATGGCGTTGGCCCGGTACAGCTCCAGCTCGATGTCCTCGATCGCGTCGGCGGACCGCGCGCCGGCCACGGCCAGCGCGGTGGCGACGGCGTGCGCGAACGGGTTGGTCATCGCGCCGTCCATGACGTCGACGCCGTCCAGCCGCCGCCTGCCCGCCCACGCCGAGCGCGTGAAGTAGCCGGTCGTCCGCTCCCACGCGCCCGCGACGCCGATGCCGCGGATCCGCCCGACGGCCGAGCGCGCGGCGGGCACGGCCAGCGAGCCGAGCGACTGGAAGCCGACCTGGCAGGCGCGCCCGGTCTCGGCGACCGCGCGCAGGATCCGCTCGAACTCCGCCGTCGAGGGCGCGGGCGGCTTCTCCAGCAGCACGTGCGCGCCCGCCCGCAGCGCGGCCTCGGCCAGCCCGGCGTGGGTGTGGATGGGCGTGGCGATCACGGCGATGTCCGCGCCGGTCTTCTCGATGAGCGCGGGCAGGTCGGCCGACTGCGGCACGTCCACGCCGTCCAGCGGCCGGGTGTCGCAGACGCCGGCCAGCTCGGCGCCCGGCAGGCGGCCGATGTTCTGCAGGTGGTGGCGGCCGTAGCCGTGCACTCCCGCGACGACGATCCTCATCGTGCCCACCTCGTCGGATGGCCCGTGGCGCGCAGCCGCGCCCCCTCGATCGCCACCGGGTACGGCTCGGCCAGCACGCCCAGCTCGGCCAGCGAGGCGTCCTCCACCTTCTCCACCATCGCGGGATGGGGCAGGGCGAGGGCCAGCTGCCCGGACAGCTCGGTCAGCAGGTGCGGGTACACCGGCACGTCGAAGGCCCGGGCCAGCTCGGCGATCCGCAGGAACGGGGTGATCCCGCCGACCCTGACCACGTTGGGCTGCACCACGTCGCACGCCCCGGCCACGAGCAGGTCGCGGAAGCCGTGGACGGTGTAGACGTTCTCGCCGACCGCGACCGGCACGCCGATGCTCCGGCGCAGCTCCACGTGGGCGGCCACGTCGTCGGCCGGCAGCGGCTCCTCGATCCAGTGCAGGCCGTACGGCTCCAGCGCCGCCATCGCCCGCCGGGCGCGGTGCAGGTCCCAGCGCTGGTTCGCGTCGACCATGAGGACGGTGTCCGGCCCGATGACCTCGCGGACGGCGGCCACGCGCTCGACGTCCTCGGCCAGGTCCGGCCGGCCCACCTTGATCTTGACGGCCGGCAGCCCCTCGGCCTTCCACCGCCCGGCCTGCGCGACCAGCTCCTCCAGGGAGTAGTGGAGGTTGACGCCGCTGCCGTACACCGGCAGGCTCTCGCGGCGCGCGCCCAGCACCTCCGCCAGGGAGCGCCCGGCGCAGCGCAGGTCCCACAGCGCCAGGTCGATCCCGGCCATCGCGATCGTGACCAGCCCGCCGCGCCCGGCCTCGCTCAGGTGCCGGGACAGGGCGTCCCAGACCAGCTCGGGGTGGGCGGGCAGGCCGGCGACGGCCTCGCGGACGTCGGTGTCGAGCAGAGCCTGGACGGCCCCGGCCCCGATCTGCGGGGTCCAGGAGATCCCGGTGCCGCTCCGCCCGTCCTCCAGCGTGACCTCCACGAAGATCACGTGGTTGGCCGGCACGTCCGGCCCCCACGGCCGGCGCAGCGGCACCGACCGCAGGGTCGTGGTCACGTCCTTGATCATGGCGGTCACGCCGCGACCAGCGACAGCCCGTGCTTGATGAGGGCGTCCAGCTCGGCCTCGTGCCCGGGCGTCAGGTCGGTCAGCGGGGGGCGCACCGGGCCGACGTCCAGCCCTCGCAGCCGCAGCCCGGCCTTGACCAGGGAGACCGCGTAGCCCGGGACCTTGCTGCGCAGCTCCACCAGGGGCGCGTAGAACTCCGTCAGCAGCCGGTCCTCGCCGTTGAAGTAGGCGAGGGCGATCTCGGGGGCGAAGGCGAAGACGGCCGAGGAGTACAGCTCCACGCCCAGGCCGCGGTAGGCGGGCATGGTCAGCTCGGCGGTCGGCAGGCCGTTGAAGAAGGTGAAGCCGGGACCGATCTCCCGGCGGACCGCGAGCACGGTGCGCTGCATCCGGTCGATGTCGCCCAGGCCGTCCTTCAGGCCGATCACGCCGGGGATGCGCGCCAGCTCCACCACGGTGGCCGGGTCGAGCACCACCGAGCCGCGCTGGTAGACGATGACCGGCAGCTCGGCGGCGATGGCGCGCACGTAGGCGGCGAAGCCCGCCTTGGGGCCCTGCGCCAGGTAGGGCGGCATGAGCAGCAGGCCGTCCGCGCCGGCCTCGCGTGCCGCGCGGGCCTGCTCCAGCGCCGCGCCGAGCGGGCCGCCCGCGCCGGCCAGCAGCGGCACCCGGCCTCGGACGGCCTCGGCGGCGACCTGGACCGCGCGGGCGTGCTCGGCCTGCGAGAGCGCGGAGAACTCGCCGGTGCCGCAGGCCACGAACACCGCGCCGGGGCCGTGCTCCAGCCCCTGGCGGATGTGCTCGGCGAGCACCCGCTCGGCCAGCGAGCCGTCGGCGGCGAAGGGGGTCACGGGGAAGAACAGCACACCGCTGAGCTTCATGGGTTCCTCACGAGAGTTCGGTCCGCCAGCTGCGCTTGGCCTGCCAGCCGAGCAGGCGTTCAGCTTTGGCGGAGGAGAAAGCGGGCGTGGTGCCGGTCAGCGAGGAGGCCAGGCCCTCGGTGCCGGGGACGGTCTTGGGCAGCAGGTCGGCCAGCGGCTCGGTGGCCAGCGCGTCGGCCGCGCCGGCGAAGAACACCTCGCCGTTGCGCGGCAGCGAGGGCAGGTGGTCCAGCAGCGCGATCACCATCTCGGCCGCGTCGCGGGCGTCGATGTAGTTGAACAGCGAGGCCCCGGCGATCTCCGGGCGCTCGAGCCGTTCGGCGACGGTGTGGCCGGACTGGGTCGGGGCGCCGGCCCACTCCTCGGGGGCGATGACGAAGCAGGGACGGATCGCGGCCATGCGGGTGGCGGTCGCCGTGCGGGCGAAGGCCTGCATGGTCTGCTCGGCCACCAGCTTGGACAGGCTGTAGGCGTGCCACGGCTGGGCGGGGTGCTCCTCGTCGATGGGCAGGTAGGCGGGCCGCCAGCCGCCGGGCGCGCCGTACCCGATCACGGTCGGGCTGCTGGCCACCACCAGGTTGCCGACGCCGAGCGAGACGGACGCCTCGCAGAGGTTGAAGGCCAGCTGCGTGTTGACCCGGAAGGTCACCGCGTCGGACCGGCTGAACGGGGTGGCGATGGCGGCCAGGTGGACCACGGACTGGGGGCGGAAGCGGGTGACCGCCTCGAAGGCCTCGCCGAGGTCCGTCAGGTCGGCGGGGAGGGTGGCGGCCGCTTCCTGCGGGGTGCCAGGCGCGGTGTCGACGCCGATCACCTCGTGTCCGGCGGCCGCGAGGGCGGTGACGACGCTGCGGCCGAGCCTGCCCGCGCTGCCGGTGACGAGCACTCTGCTCACCGTGTGGACTCCTTCGGAGTGCTGCAATCAGTTGCAGTAAACCCTCGTGGGTAAACCGGGAAACGTCAAGGGGCGATCTCCCGATCCGGCTCCCATCTGGAATTCTGCTGGCAGACCGTCTGCCATGACCGATACAACCGATAGCAGGTGGCCCTATTTCATTGCAACCGGTTGCGCTAGGGTTTGAGGTCGTGACAGTGACGATTCGGGACGTCGCACGAGCTTCGGGCGTGCATGTGTCCACCGTGTCGCGGACCTTCTCGGCTCCGCATCTGGTCAACGCCGAGACCCGCGCCAGGGTGCTGGCGGTGGCGGAGGAGCTCGGCTACCGGCCCAACCGGGCCGCGCGCGCTCTCACGACGGGGCGCACGCACAACATCGGGCTGATCGTGGCGGACATCGCCAACCCCTTCTTCCCCCCGTTGATCAAGGCCGCGCAGTCCTCGGCCCGCGAGCGGGACTACCACCTGTTCGTGGCCGACACCGACGAGGACCCCGCCGTGGAGGAGGAGCTCGTGCTGGCCTTCTCCAAGCAGGTGGACGGGGTGATCCTGTGCAGTCCCCGCCTGTCGAACAAGGCGCTGGACAAGCTCGCGGAACGTGTGCCGTTCGTGCTGGTCAACCGGCGGCTGCGGGGCGTGGCCACGGTCCTGATGGACGTCGCGCAGGGCGCCCGGTCGGCCGTGGAGCACCTGGCCGCGCTCGGGCACCGCCGCGTGGCGCTGGTCTCCGGCCCCGCCGGCTCGTGGACCAGCGGGGAGATCAAGCAGGCCGCCGCCGAGGTCCCCGGGGTGGAGCTCGTGGTCATCGGCCCCAACGCCCCCACCGAGCAGGCCGGCATCCGCGCCGCCGCGGCGGTGGCCGAGGCGGGCGTGACCGGCGTGCTCGCCTACAACGACCTGGTGGCGATCGGCCTCATCGAGGGCCTGGCCGAGCGGGGCGTGAGCGTGCCGGAGGACGTCAGCGTCGTCGGCATCGACGACATCGTCCCCGGCCGGCTGAACCGGCCCAAGCTCACCACCGTCGCCATGCCCACCGCCGACGCCGGGCGGCTGGCCGTCGAGCTGCTCATCCAGTCCGTCACCGCCTCCACCACCCTCGAGACCAAGCTCGTCGTCAGAGAATCCACCGCACCTCCGAAAGGCCTCACGTGAACTTCGGCACCACTCCCTCCGGCGAACCGGTCGAGCGCCACGTCCTGGACAACGGCCGGCTGCGCGTCGCCGTGCTGACCTACGGGGCGACCGTCCAGAGCCTGCAGGTCCCCGACGGGACCAACGTCGTGCTGGGCCTGGACACCCTGGAGGGCTACCTGGAGCGCAGCCGCTACTTCGGCGCGGTCGTGGGCCGCTACGGCAACCGGATCGCCTACGGCCGGTTCACCCTCGACGGCGTGGAGTACCGCCTGCCGGTCAACAACGGCGACCACAGCCTCCACGGCGGGCTGCGCGGCTTCGACAAGCGGGTGTGGAGCGCCGAGGCCGTCACCGGCACCGCGATCACGCTGAGGTACGTCAGCGCCGACGGCGAGGAGGGCTACCCCGGCACGCTGACGGCCGAGGTGACCTACTCGCTGGAGGACACCGCGCTGCGCATGGACTACCGCGCCACGACCGACGCGCCCACCGTGGTCAACCTGACCAACCACTCCTACTTCAACCTGGCCGGATCCGGCGACGTGCTCGGGCACGTGGTCACCATGGCGGCCGAGCGCTACCTGCCCGTGGACGAGGGCAAGATCCCCACCGGCGAGCTGGCCCCGGTCGCGGGCACGCCGTACGACTTCACCTCGCCCGCGCGGGTCGGCGACCGGCTGGAGGGGTGCTACGACCACTGCTTCGTGCTCTCCGGCGGCATCCGGGTCGAGGAGCCGGTCAGCGGGCGGGTGATGGAGGTGACCACCACCGAGCCGGGGGTGCAGTTCTACACCGGGCACATGCTCGACGGCGAGGCCACGCCGTACGGGCCGTTCGCGGGGCTGTGCCTGGAGACGCAGCACTTCCCCGACTCGCCCAACCGGCCCGCCTTCCCCTCGACCGTGCTGCGGCCGGGCGAGGAGTACGTCTCGACCACGGTCTACCGGTTCGGATGAGCTGCAATCGGTTGTACAAACAAGCCTTCCCGGCATCGCGAGCTTTAGGCTCGTGATCCTGAAGCAAGCCGCGCTGACATGTGTGGATGCGTTATCGATATATCGGTAACGGCGAAATAACGGCTTGCAAAGGGTTGACGCCTCTGCGGGATAGCTATAGGAAAGCGCTATCCGTTCACGACCTGCCGGAAGGGCACGTGATGACGACTGACTCGGTGGCGGTGGAGCCGCGGGCGGCGCAGCTGCGCCCACCGGCCCACCGCCGGGAGAAAAAGCAGCCGTGGAAGCGCCGGGAGGCCCGCACCGCCTACGTCTTCCTGGCGCCCTGGTTCCTCGGCCTGTTCGCGATCACGATCGGCCCGATCCTGGCCTCGCTCTACCTGTCCTTCACCGAGTACAACCTCCTGGAGGACCCCAAGTGGGTGGGCTGGGCCAACTACGCGGAGATGTTCACCGAGGACGACCGCTTCCTCACCTCGCTGAAGGTGACGACGATCTACGTGGTCGTCTCGGTGCCCATGCAGCTCGCCTTCGCCCTGGCGCTGGCCCTGGCCCTGGACCGGGGGCTGTGCGGGCTGCCCATCTACCGCTCGATCTACTACCTGCCGTCCCTGCTGGGCGGCAGCGTGGCCATCTCGATCCTGTGGCGGAAGATCTTCGGGACCGACGGCCTGGTCAACTCCGTGCTGGCGATCTTCGGCATCCAGGGCCCCGGCTGGGTCACCGACCCCGACACCGCCCTCGGCACGCTGATCCTCCTGCACGTGTGGACGTTCGGCGCGCCGATGGTCATCTTCCTGGCCGGGCTGCGCCAGATCCCGCAGAGCTACTACGAGGCGGCGGCGGTCGACGGGGCCGGCAGGTTCCGCCAGTTCCGCTCGATCACCCTGCCCCTGCTGACGCCGATCATCTTCTTCAACCTGGTGCTGGAGGTCATCAAGTCCTTCCAGTCCTTCACCCAGTCGTTCATCGTCAGCAACGGCACCGGCGGCCCGGTCGACTCCACGCTCTTCTACACGCTCTACCTCTACCTCAAGGGCTTCAAGAGCTTCGAGATGGGCTACGCGGCCGCCATGGCGTGGGTGCTGCTGGTCATCATCGCCGGGCTGACCGGCGTCAACTTCCTCATGTCGAAGTATTGGGTCTTCTATGGCGACACCAAGTAACGCGGTCCGCGGCAAGGCTGCCTTCCCGCTGTTCCGCCCGGCCCCGCGACTGGTCAAGCACCTGCTGCTGATCGCCTTCGGGCTGGTCATGCTCTACCCGCTGCTGTGGATGGTCTCCAGCTCCTTCAAGCCGGAGGAGCTCATCTTCCGCGAGCCGGGACTGTGGCCGAGCCAGGTGACGCTGGACAACTACACCGAGGGCTGGGTCGCGCTGAAGCACTCCTTCGGCTACTACCTGTGGAACTCGGCGGTGATCACCGCCCTGTCGGTCGTCGCCAACCTCGTGGCCTGCTCGCTGGCCGCCTACGCCTTCGCCCGGCTGGACTTCCCGCTCAAGAAGGTGTGGTTCGCGGTCATGCTGGGCTCGATCATGCTGCCGCACCACGTCACGGTCGTGCCGCAGTACATCATGTTCGCCAAGTTCGAGTGGATCAACACGATCTGGCCGCTGGTCGTGCCCAAGTTCCTGGCCACCGACGCCTTCTTCATCTTCCTGATGGTGCAGTTCATCAGGACCCTGCCCCGCGAGCTGGACGAGGCCGCCGCCATCGACGGCGCCGGCTACTGGAAGACCTTCTTCCGCGTCATCATCCCGCTGTGCATGCCGGCCCTGGCCACCACCGGCATCTTCACCTTCATTTGGACCTGGAACGACTTCTTCAGCCAGAACCTGTACCTGACCAACTCCGACAACCTCACGGTCCCGGTCGCGCTGCGCCAGTTCCTCGACTCCAGCGGCGAGTCCTCGTGGGGCCCCATGTTCGCGATGTCGATCGTGTCGCTCGGACCGATCTTCGGCTTCTTCCTGGCCGGCCAGAAGTACCTCATCCGCGGTATGGCGACCACCGGCCTCAAGTAGTCCTCCCACCCCCCTTATCCCAGGAGGTAATCGCAGTGAAGCGCATACTGGCGGTCGCCCTGCTCGCGGCGGCCGTGACCGCGTGCGGAAGCGGCGACGACGGCGAGTCCGCCGGAGGCAAGACCAAGATCACCTTCTCCTACTGGGGCAGCGACGCCCGCCAGAAGCTCACCGAGGAGGCGATCAAGAAGTTCGAGCAGAAGAACCCGGCCATCGACGTGGAGGGCGACTTCTCCGACTGGGACAGCTACTACGAGAAGCTGGCCACCAAGGTCGCCGCGGGCGACGCGCCCGACGTGATGACCATCGAGATCCGCGGCCTGGCCGAGTACGCCGGGCGCGGCGCCCTCGCCGACCTGTCGGGCAAGGTCGACACCGCCGACCTCGACGCCTCGGTGCTGCCCGCCGGCCAGGTGGACGGCAAGCAGTACGCCCTCCCGACCGGCGTCAACTCCTTCTCCCTCGTGGTGAACAAGTCCACCATCGAGAAGGCCGGCCAGAAGCTGCCCGACGACGCCTCCTGGACCTGGGACGACTTCGTCTCCCTCGCCCAGCAGATCTCCGAGAAGGGCGGCGGCACCATCTACGGCGCCGAGTACAACTACAACCCGGCCTTCCTGCAGATCTTCGCGGCCCAGCGCGGGGAGAAGCTGTACGACAACGGCAAGATCGGCGTCTCGGCCCAGACCGTGAAGGACTGGTGGGCCGTCATCCATAAGCTGATCGAGACCAAGGGCGCGCCGGACGCCGCCAAGATGGCCGAGGTCGGCACCAAGGTCGACCAGGCGCTGCTGGCCACCAACACCGGCGCGATGGGCCTGTGGTGGAGCAACCAGCTCGGCGCCCTGACCAAGGGCTCCGGCCAGGAGCTCGACCTGATGCGGGTGCCCAAGGCCCAGGGCGCGACCACCTCCGGCATGTTCCTGCAGCCCGCGATGCACTACGCGATCTCGGCCAAGACCGAGCACTCGGCCGAGGCGCAGAAGTTCATCGACTTCATGCTGAACGACCCCGAGGCCGGGGCGATCGTGCTGTCCGACCGCGGCCTGCCGATCAACTCCAAGGTGCTGGCCGCCATCAAGGACAAGCTGCCGCCCGCCGACCAGAAGGTGCTCGCCTTCATGGACTCGGTCAAGAGCGAGCTGGTCCCGACCGTGGTGCCGCCCAAGGGCGCCATGCAGATGGAGGACATCCTCAAGCGCAACTCCGAGGAGGTCATGTTCGGCAAGACCACCCCGGACGCCGGGGCCCAGAAGTTCCTGCAAGAGGCCAACGCCGCGCTCGCCGGCTGACCTGATCACGGTACGGCGGGGCCCCGGGCCGGGCCCCGCCCCTTCGGGAGAGACCACATGAGATACGCCTTCGTCGGGCTCGGGCACCGCGCGCAGATGTACGTCGACGCGCTGCTCGGCGAGTGGAGCGACGCCGGGACCATCACCGGCCTGTGCGACACCAACCGCACCCGCATGCGCTACTACGCCGAGCGCATCGGCCGGGAGGTGCCGTGCTTCGCGCCCGAGGAGTTCGACAAGATGCTCGAGCTCGCCGACGCGGTCGTGGTGGCCACCGTGGACGCCACGCACGCCCACTACGTCTGCGCCGCCCTCGACGCCGGGCGGGACGTCATCTGCGAAAAGCCCCTCACCGTCGACGCCGGGAGCTGCGCCCGCATCGCCGAGGCGGCCGAGCGCAGCACCGGCAGGCTGATCGTCACCTTCAACTACCGCTACGCGCCGCGCAACTCGGCGGTGCGGCGGCTCATCATGGACGGCGCGATCGGCGAGGTCACCTCCGTCCACTTCGAATGGACGCTGGACACCATCCACGGCGCCGACTACTTCCGCCGCTGGCACCGCGACAGGGCCAACTCCGGCGGGCTGCTCGTCCACAAGTCCACCCACCACTTCGACCTGGTCAACTGGTGGCTGGCCGACGCGCCGTCGCTGGTGTTCGCGCAGACCTCGCTGCGGTTCTACGGCCCGGACAACGCGCCAGGACCGCGGCCTCCCCGCGCCCACGGCGCGCCCGGCCTCGGCACCGACCCGTTCCTGCTGGACATCTCGGCCGACCCGCGGCTCAAGCGGCTCTACCTGGACGCCGAGCACGAGGACGGCTACCTCCGCGACCAGGACGTCTTCGCGCCCGGGGTGACCATCGACGACAACATGGCCGTGCTGGTGCGGTACGCCCAGGGGGCGCTGCTGACCTACTCGCTGAACGCGCACGCGCCCTGGGAGGGGTACCGCGTGGCCTTCAACGGCACGGCGGGGCGGCTGGAGCTGGAGGTCGTCGAACGCGCCTGGACCCCGCCGCACGCGGCCATCGACCCCAGCGCGGCCGCCAAGGAGCACGCGGCCGGGGCCTGGGAGCGGCTGCGGCTGCACCGGCACTGGCGGGAGCCGGAGGAGGTGCCGATCCAGGGCGGCTCCGGCGGCCACGGCGGGGGCGACGCCCTGCTGCTCGACGACGTCTTCCGCGGCCCGGGGGACGATCCGCTGGCTCGCCAGGCGGGCTACCGTGACGGGATCCGCAGCGTGCTGGTGGGCGTGGCGGCCAACATGTCCGCCGCCTCGGGAACTCCCGTCCACCTGGCCGCCGAGGGCACCCGCCTGGCCTGACACGCTGCCGCGTTTCGCGGCGGGCGGCGCCGCGACGTCAAGGAGGTTCATGACCGGGATACCGCGCGGCCTTGGCGCCTTCGCCGGGCTCGTGGACATCGCGACCAGGCAACGCGGGCTCTTCCCCGACCCCGGACCGGCCTTCCGCGAACAGGCCAGGGAAGCCATCGGCGTCCTCGACCTCCAGGCCACCGGCGTCAAGGTCGAGCGCACCTGGACCGACGGCGACCTGGCGGGCGAGGAGCTGTCGTGGTCCGTCGGCTTCGGCCCCCGCACCCGCGCCTACCTCCTGCGCCCCCGCGACCACGCCGGACCCCTCCCCGGCGTGGTGGCCCTGCACTGCCACTCCGGCATGAAATGGCACGGCAAGGAGAAGATCGCCGACGGCCCCGAGCCGCCCTCCCCGGAGGTGCGGGGCCTGCGCGAGAGGATCTACGGCGGACGCGCCTACGCCAACGCCCTGGCCCGCCGGGGCTTCGCCGTCCTCGCCCACGACGTGTTCGCCTGGGGCAGCCGCCGCTTCGAGCCGATCGCCCCCACCACGCCCGGCGCCTACGACGAGGCGGCCTCCGCCCACGAGTACGTGCTCGCCAAGTACTGCACCCTGCTCGGCACCTCCTTCGCCGGCGTGGTGGCCGCCGAGGACCTGGCCGCCGCGGCCTACCTGCGCTCCAGGCCCGACGTCACCTCGGTGGCCTGCCTCGGCCTGTCCGGCGGCGGCCTGCGCGCCGCCATGCTGGGCGCCTTCGACCCGCGCATCACAGCCGTCGTCGTCGCCGCGATGCTGTCCTCCTCCCGCGACATGCTCGACGGCCACGTCGAGAACCACACCTGGATGCTCTACCCGCCCGGCCTGTCGCGGCTGGGCGACTGGCCCGACCTGGCCGCCGCCCGCGCGCCCGCCCCGCTCATGGTCCAGTACGCCACGGGCGACCACCTCTTCCCGGAAAGCGGTATGCGCCGGGCCCATGGGCGCGTCGCCGAGCATTACCGCGACGCGCCCGGCGCCTACGAGGGCGTCTTCGTCGACGCCCCCCACAGCTTCACGGTCCCCATGCAGGAGCGTGCCTTCGACTGGCTGGCCCGCTGGCTATGACCGTACGAACACGGCCACCGTCCTGGCCGGGACGGTCAGCGTGCCCGTCGCCGCGTCGAAGGCCGACTGCTTGACCACCTCGTCGTCCGAGGCCGCCTGGACCGGGTGCAGCCCGACCCGCTGCCCGGCGAGCGCGGGCATCGCCTGGGTGTGGGCGACCGGCGTGGCGTTGAAGACCACCGTGATCGACTTCCAGCGCGCATCGACGCCGGTCGCGTCGATGTGCATGGTGATCACGCCGTCGGCCGAGTCCGGGAAGGTCACCCGCTTCTGGATCTCGGCCGGCGAGCCGAGCGCGAAGGCGGGGGAGGAGGAGCGGATCCGCAGCAGCTCGCCGTACCGGGCCCGGGCCGCGCCGATCGCCGCGCAGTCCGGCTTCAGCGCCGGGTCGGCCAGCAGCGGGCGCGCGTACTCCCACTTGGGCCCGTTGTCGGCCTTGGGCGGCAGTCCCGAGCCGAACCCGTTGCCCGCCGAGCAGTCCCACAGCAGCCGGTTGAACCAGTCGCCGGAGTCGTAGGAGTTGCGGTCCAGCGACTTGGACCGCAGCCGCTCGCTCCCGGCGTGCACGAACGTCGTGCCCTGCGACAGGACCGCCGTGGCCAGCGACAGCGTCTGCATGCGCACGCGGTCGGCCATGCCCGTGGCCTGGGGCAGCTTGTAGGCCAGCGCGTCGAACAGGGTCTCGTTGTCGTGCGCGTCCACATATGTCACGACCTCGCCCGGCGTGGCAGCGTACCCGGCCGGGTGGCCGTTGTAGTCGATCTCCGATCCCTTCTTGCCCGACGGCAGCACGTAGTCCTTCAGGTTGCCGGTCAGCCCGATCCTGATGATGTCGGCATACCTGCGCAGCCTGGCCAGCTGCTGCTCAGGCGTGCCGTTGGCGGGCGAGCCGTTCGGGGCTCCCGCCAGCCCGGAGCCGAAGCCCTGGATGCGCGGGTCGGCGTCGAAGGGGCCGCCGCCGCGCACGGCGTCGCGCAGCCGGTCGCTGAAGGTGCCGACGCCGGTCCCGGCCATGTTGGCCTGGGTGGCCTGCTCGAAGCGGGCGTCGTCGGCGACCTCGCCGAAGTTCCAGCCCTCGCCGTACAGGATGATCGACTTGCCGTCCACGCCGTCCCTGTCGAGGGTGAGCCGGTCCAGGGCCTTCCTGACGGCCAGGATGTTGGCCTTGGGGTGGTGGCCCATGAGGTCGAACCGGAACCCGTCGACCTTGTACTGCCTGGCCCATGTGACGACCGAGTCGACGACGAGCCTGCCCATCATGGCGTGCTCGGGCGCGGTGTTGGCGCAGCAGGTGGAGGTGGCCACGGCGCCGTCCTCCAGCAGCCGGTGGTAGTAGCCAGGCACGATCCTGTCGAGCACGTCGAGTGAGTGGGTGTGGTTGTAGACCACGTCCATCACCACGCGCAGCCCGGCCCGATTGAGCCCGGCCACCATGCCGCGGAACTCCTTGATCCGGTCGTCCGGGTCGGTGGCGTAGGACCCCTCCGGCACCGTGTAGTGCAGCGGGTCGTAGCCCCAGTTGAAGGAGTCCTTGGCGGCGGTCCTGGCCACGCACTCCTGCTGCTGCTCGGAATCGGGCGGCATGGCGGCCAGGTCGCAGTCGGGCTCGGTGCGGTCGGCCCTGCGCTCGGGGACGGTGGCGAAGTCGAAGGCTGGCAGCAGGTGGACGTGGGTGAGCCCGTCCTTGGCGAGCGCGCGCAGCTCCCGCATGCCGGTCCCGTCGCCGGCGAAGGCGGCGTAGGTGCCGCGCTGCGCGGCCGGGACGCTCGCGTCGGAGGCGCTGAAGTCGCGCACGTGCAGCTCGTAGATCGACGCCCGGTCCTGGGGCACGGCCCTCGGCTTGGCGAGCCTGTCCCACCCGGAGGGCTTGTGCTGGGCGCTGTCCAGGTCCACCAGGCGGCTGCGTACGCCGTCGGGCGCCACGGCCAGGCTGTAGGGGTCGGTCACCTCGTTGGTGACGACCTTGCCCGCGGCGGGGGAGTAGACGGTGACGAGGTAGGTGTAGTCGCGGCCCATCCAGGACGGCTTGCCGGTGACCGACCAGACGCCCGTCTCGTCGTCGCGCCGCATCCTGTGCTCGGTACGGCCGCCGCCGTACAGGACGAGCCTGACCTGCTGGGCGGTGGGCGCCCACAGCGACAGCCTCGGCAGGGCCTTCCCGGTCGGGCCGAGCGCGGCGGTGACGGCCTTGCCGTACAGGTCGTCCAGGACGCCGGGGATCTGCACGCCGGTGGCGGTGAGCAGCGCGCCGGAGGCGCTGCGTTCGACGGCGACGACCTGGCCGCGCAGCGCCTGCTTGACCAGCTCGGCGTCGCGCGGGTCGACCTTGAGCGCGCCGTGGGAGGCCAGGTGCGGCCACTTGGCCTTCTGGGCGTCGGTCAGCGTGCCGGGGACCAGCCGGATCAGGCGCACGTCGCCGGTCAGGTCGCCGTCTTCGTAGGCGATGTCGCCCTTGGGGGAGAAGGCCAGGAAGTGGCGTGAGGAGGCGGGGACCTTCCACAGCACCGTGTCGCGGTCGATCCAGTGCGCCCGGGCCTTGGACAGGTCGGCGTCCGCGCCGGTCGCCGTGGGCTGGGGCAGCACGTAACCCTCCGTGGCCGCCAGGCGCCAGGCCTCGTGGCCGGTCGTGACCAGGTCGAGCGCCTGGTCGGCGGGCAGGTCCTTGGTGTCGCCGCGGTGGATGATGTAGCTCAGGCTCTTCGCCCCGGCGGCCAGCGGGACCCGATAGTAGACACCGAACCTATCGCTCCCGGCGGGCATCAGCGGCGCGTTCCACTCGGTGGGGGTGGCGGCGCCGGCCCACACGTGCAGCCCCCACCCGTCGTAGTCGCCGTCCGGGCGGTGGTAGTGGAGCACGGCCGTGTTCTGGGCGGCGGCCAGGGTGGGGTGGATGACGTCGGAGCCGGAGTTGACGTACGCCTCGGGCTGGGCCGACGGGACGAACGCCTGGTCGGGGCCGGGATCTTTGGCGTCGCCGCGGTGGATGATGTAGTTCAGCGGGGCGTCGGGGTTCTTCAGCGGCACCTTCCAGAACGCGCCGAAGGAGTCGACGCCGTCGGGCATGCGCGGGTTGGCCCAGTCCGTGCCCGCGCCGTCGGCGATCGCCTCGCCCCACAGGTGCAGGCCCCAGCCGTCGTACTGCTTGTCGGGACGGCTGTAGTGGACGGTGGCGTAGCCCTGGGCGGCGGCCCGCGAGGCGTAGGTGTCGGGCCTGCCCTGGGCGATCCAGACCTCGCCGGTCCTGGCCGGGTTGACGATCCGGTCGCCGCCGTCCTTCTCGTCGCCCTTGTGGGCGATGACGCCGACGCTGGTCGCGCCGGGCTTCAGCTTGATCCAGGCGAAGCGGCCGTAGCCGTCCTCGCCCCGGAGCGGCAGGGGGCCGGCCCAGTCGGTGGGCTGCTCGACGTCGCCCCACACGTGCAGGCCCCAGCCGTCGTAGTCGCCGCCTGGGCGGTTGTAGTGGACGACGAGCCAGTCGCGCTTGACCGCGCCGGGCGGCTCGGGGGCGGGGTCGGGGCCCACGGTGGCCTGCGCGCTCGCCGAGGCGATCCGGCCGGCGGCGTCCTTCACGACTGCCTTGTAGGTGATCGTCGTGCCCGCCGGGATGCCCGCCAGATCATGAAATATCCGGAAGGTGCGGCCGTTGGGGGCGTCGTCGGTGCCCAGCACCCGCCAGCCGCCGTCGCCCACCCTGGCGGCGAAGGTCACCTGGGCGAAGCCGGTGCCGGGGACGGTGGCCGTGACGGGGACGCGGCCGTCCTCGGCGGTGCCGCGGATCTGCGTGCCGGGCAGGGCGATCGAGATCGCCGGGCCCTCGGCGGGCGGCGCGGCCTTGGCCGACGCCTTGTAGACGACGGCGGACAGGGCGGGGACCGTCACCGCCAGCCTGCCGTCCGTTCCCGACGTCGCCGTGGCCGCTCCGCCGTACACCTGCGTGAACGCCATGGACGGCGAGTAGGTGGGGATGCTCGCCTGCGCGGCGGTCTCGGCGTTGTTGACGGCGACGACGTACTCGACCTGCTCGCGGGCGTTGATGCGGGACAGCGCGTACACCGAGCCGCTGGCCAGCCGCTCGATCTGGGCGCCGTCGGCCAGCGCCGGATGGTCGTCGCGCAGCTTGGCCAGTTCGGCGATCCCCTGGTAGAGCGGGTGCGCGGGCGTGTAGTTGTCCACCGCGTGGGTGGCGTCGGTGCCGATGAGGTCGTCGCCGAGGTAGTCCGGCGTCTTGGAGGCGAACATGTCCTGCCGGGCGTCCTTGTCGCCGCCCTCGCCGGTGAAGCCCTGCTCGTCGCCGTAGTAGACCACCGGCTGGCCGCGCACCAGGAACATCAGCCCGTGCGCGAGCAGGTCGCGGCGCAGCAGCTCGGCGTCGCCCGCGCCGGGGTTGTCGCGGGCCAGGAAGTGGCCGATGCGGCCCATGTCGTGGTTGCCGAGGAAGGTCGGCAGCGAGGCGGCGTTGGAGTCGGCGTCGAGGTGGTAGTCGTCGGCCGCGAACAGCGCGGCCAGCTTGGCGGCTCCGGCCGTGCCGCCGCTGAAGGCCCGCGCGGCCTCCTGGAAGGGGAAGTCGAGAGTGGCGTTCATGCCGCCGCGCGTGGAGTAGCGGCTGGTGAAGGCCGGGTCGCTTGAGTAGACCTCGCCGAACATGAAGAAGCGGCTGTTGCCCAGCTGGGCCGCGTAGCCGCGCAGGGCGGGGGAGAACTTCTCCCAGAACCCCATGTCGACGTGCCGCGCGGTGTCGATGCGGAACCCGTCGACGCCGGTCTCCCGCACCCAGGTCCGGTAGATGTCGATCATGCCCTGGCGCACCTCGGGCCGCTCGGTCCACAGGTCGTCCAGGCCGAAGAAGTCGCCGTACTCCGAGCTCTCGCCGGTGAAGGTGGAGTCGCCCCGGTTGTGGTACATCGTCGGGTCGTTGAGCCACTTCGGCGTCTTGACGTCCTTGGGCGCGACGGGCGTGTAGGGGAAGGACTCGGCGCTCACCTTGGGGAACGGGTCGGCCGTGCGGTCGTCGAAGGGCACGCCGTCGGCGTCGAGGTAAGGGTAGGCGGCCTTGGAGCGGTAGGAGTACGTCTTCTCCGCGTAGTCGACGACGTCGGCGGTGTGGTTGGTGATGATGTCGAAGAAGACCTTCATCCCGCGCCGGTGCGCCTCGTCGACCAGCCGCTTCATCTGGGCGTTGGTGCCCAGGTGCGGGTCGATCCTGGTGAAGTCGGTGATCCAGTAGCCGTGGTACCCGGCCGAGTCGCCCTGGACGGGCTTGTTCTGAAACGCCGGGGTGATCCACAGGGCGGTGGCGCCGAGGCCCTGGATGTAGTCGAGCCTGTCCAGCAGGCCCTTGAGGTCGCCGCCGTGGTAGAAGCCCTTGTCGGCCGGGTCGAAGCCGGTGCGGGTGCGGTCGCCGGCCAGGCCGCCGGTGTCGTTGCCGGCCTCGCCGTTGGCGAACCGGTCGGTCATGGCGAAGTAGAAGCGCTCCCGCGACAGGTCCGCGCGGAGCGCGTCGCGGGCCAGCTCGGCGTCTCCGGGCTCGGCCGTACGGCTCAGCGCCGCCACCGGGGCCGGCACCGACGCCGACGCCGTGCTGGAAGCGGGGGACAACGCGGTGGCGGCTAACAGGACGCCTGCCAACAGGACGGACGCGCAGCGGAGCACCGGGGGCCTCCACGGGATGAGATGGGGGGTGATGCCCGGAAGGTACTCATCCCGCGGGCGCTTTGCAATCCTTTCCGGAAGGTTTCAGCAAGCTTGCGGCAAACCTGCTAGGACAGGAGCTTGCGCGCGGCCTGCTCGATCTCCTCCTCCGACAGCAGCACCAGGTTCGCCGCGTCGCCGAGCGGGATGAAGCTGTCGCAGGAGGCGACGCGGGCGATGTCGCCGGTGAACCCGGCGTCGATCATCTCGGCCATGATGCCCTCCGACACCCCGCCGGTGCGCCGCGTCTCGTCGGCGATCAGCACCTTGCCGGTCAGCTCGGCCGCCCGCATGAGGTCCTCGACCGGGAGCGGGGCCAGCCACCGCAGGTCCAGCACCCGCACGCCGTACCCCTCCTGCGTCAGCCGTACGGCGGCGCGCAGGCTCATGCGCACGCCGTTGCCGAAGGTCACGATCGTCAGGTCGCGGCCGTCGCCGTAGGAGCGGGCGCGGCCGATCGGCACGTGGGTCTCCGGCCAGCGGGCGGGCGGCGCGTACGGGGCCAGCCAGCCGCCGTCGCCGTCCTCGAACAGGTCGCGCGTGTGGTAGAGCGCGATCGGCTCCAGGTAGACGCACACCGAGCCCTCGGTGCGGGCCGCGGCCAGGCAGGTGCGCAGCATCGCCGAGGCGTCGTCGGGGCGGGCCGGGGCGGCGATCACCACGCCGGGGATGTCGCGCAGCGCGCCGACCGCGTTGTCGTTGTGGAAGTGGCCGCCGAAGCCCTTCTGGTAGGCCAGCCCGGCCACCCGCACCACCATCGGGTTGACGTAGGCGTGCCGCGAGAAGAACGACAGCGTGGCCGCCTCGCCGCGGATCTGGTCGAGCGCGTTGTGCAGGTACGCGAGGTACTGGATCTCCGGCACCGGCAGCATGCCCGACACCCCGGCGCCCAGCGCCAGGCCGAGGATGGCCTGCTCGTCCAGGAGCGTGTCGAAGACCCGCCCGCCGCCGAAGCGCTTTTGCAGGCCGCGGGTGACGCCGTAGACCCCGCCCTTCCTGGCCACGTCCTCGCCGAAGACCATCATCTCCGGGTAGACGGCCAGCGCGTCGGCCAGCGTGCGGTTGATGGCCTGCGAGAGCGTCAGCGGCTTGTCCTTCTCGGGCAGCGCGCCGCCGAACGCCCTCTCCCTGACCGACGTCTCGGCCGCCACCGGGCTGATCCTGGCGATCATGTCGGTGTCGCGCGGCGCGAGCGGCTCCATCACCTCGCCGGCCGAGGACAGCCGCGGGCGGCGCGTGCACTCCAGCGCCATGCGCAGCACCAGCTCGCGCTCGGACTCATACGTCCGCACCAGCTCCTCGGGCGTGGCCAGCCCCGCCTCGACCAGCACGCGGGCGGTGGCGACCAGCGGGTCGCGCTCCAGGTCGGCGCGGATCTCCCGCTGGGTGCGGTAGGCCGACTCGACGTCGGAGCCCGCGTGGCCCATCAGCCGCACGGTCGACAGGTGCAGGAACGCCGGGGTGCGGGTGGAGCGGACGTGCTCGGCGGCCCGCGCCGCGGCGTCGTAGGCGGCGGGCAGGTCGCAGCCGTCGGCGGCGAAGTAGGCGATGCCCGGCCGCTGGGCCGCGGCGGCGACCCAGCCCTTGGGCGTCCTGACGCTGATGCCCAGGCCGTTGTCCTCGCAGACGAACAGGATCGGCATCGCCTGGCCCTGGTAGGTGGCGTAGGCGGCGGTGTTCAGGCCCGTCTGGGCGCTGGCGTGGTTGAGCGAGGCGTCGCCGAAGCTGCAGACCGTGATCGCGTCGTGCGGCCAGGCGCACTGGAGGCCCAGCGCGCGGGCCCGCTCGATGGCGAAGGCCACGCCCACGGCGCGCGGCAGGTGGCTGGCGATCGTCGAGGTCTGCGGGATGACGGCCAGGTCGGGGTGGCCGAACACCTTGTGGCGGCCGCCGGCGATCGGCTCCTCCGCCGAGGCGACCAGGCCCAGCAGCACATCACGCAGTCCCTGCTCGGGCAGCCGGTCGGCCATCGCCGAGCGGGTCAGGTAGAAGGCGCCGGAGCGGTAGTGCAGCAGCGCCGGGTCGTCCACCCGCAGGACGGCCGCGACGGCGGCGTTGCCCTCGTGGCCGGAGGACCCGATGGTGTAGAAGCCCTCGTTCTGCTCGCGCAGCCAGCGGGCGGCGACGTCCAGCAGGCGGCTGGCCAGCTGGCGCTGGAACAGCGTGCGGCACAGCTCGCCGGTGAGGGTGGTGCCGTCGCGGACCGGCTGCCGTGGATCCCGGGGCCGGCCCGGGGTCAGCGCCTCAACCGCCTCGATGAAGTGTGTCTCAACTGTGTCGCGCGCCACAGGGCGATTATGCCTCCCCGGAGGGTGCTCGTGAGGTGACATGTTGCGTCCGCCTGAGTTTGACACCGATTAATAACAGGTTGTCAGATTTTTCAACCATATCGGGGTAGCGAACGTCTACTAGAGGTAAAGACGTGGCACCCTCAATGCCGCGTTCAACCCAAGGGATCTCCCAAGGGAAGGACGGAACCCGATGTTTCGACGCATCCGGGCCGCCGCCGTCGCGCTTGCGGTGGGAGCAGGGGTATTAGCCCTCGCGCCCACGGCTGCGACCGCAGCGGCCGACCCCGACGTCACCAAGGTCGACGTCAGTCCCGCCTCGGCCGACGTGACAGCCAAGGCGGTGGAGGTGACCTTCACCGTCACCGCCACCGACACGACCCGTGTCGAGTTCGCCCTCAAGGCGCCGGGCGACGTCAGCGTCTGGACGCCGCTCGCGCTGTCCAAGACGGGTGACAACACCTGGAAGGGCAGCAAGACCTTCGACCTGGAGGACGTCGGCACCTGGTCCTACCGCGCGATCCCCTTCAAGGGCGACGCCGCGGGCAGCCACGAGACCGGCACCTTCACCGTCTCGGTGAGCAAGAAGCTCGACACCAAGATCGTGGACTTCGACGCCCGGCCCGACAGGGCCGACAAGGGCGACACGCTGACCGTGACGGGGCGGCTCCTGTTCGACAGGGGCGGCTGGACCGGCCGTGGCGGCCAGACGGTCACGATCACCTTCCGCGCCAAGGGCACCGACGCCTACCGGCACGTCACCAAGACGACCACCGGGAAGCACGGCTGGTTCCGCGCGCACGTCAAGGCCGAGGAGACCGGCTACTGGCGAGCCGAGTTCGCCGAGACCGCCTACGCCAACGGCTCGGTCAGCGACACCGACCGGGTCGACGTCGGATCCAGGCCGCGCCCGAGCCGGCTGAGCTTCGACGCCTACCCCGAGCCGGTGACCAAGGGTGACAAGGTCAACTTCAAGGGCACCCTGCAGATCCTCGGCCGCCACGGCTGGGACGGGCACGGTGGCCTGAGGGTCGCCATCCTGTTCAAGGCCGACGGCTCCGACAGGTGGGAGTACGTCACCAGCGCGACCACCGACGGCGACGGCGACTACGCCGCCCGCGCCACCGCGGTGACCTCCGGCTGGTGGCGTGCGGAGTTCGCGGGCGTCAGAGGCGTCCGCGGCACCGGCAGCGACGCCGACTGGGTCAGGGTCGTCGCCCCCGCCCCGCCGCCGGAGAAGATGAAGAGCTGGCTGGTGAAGTTCAACGCCTACCCCGAGCCCGTCAAGCGCGGCAAGTACCTGCACTTCAAGGGCAGGCTGCTGGTCCACGACGGGAGCTGGGAAGGCTACGAGGCCAAGGTCGGCCTGTACTTCCGGCCCAAGGGGTCCAGCAAGTGGTACTTCGTGAAGACCACCTGGTCCAACGACAACGGGTACCTGCACACCAAGGCCAAGGCCTGGAAGTCGGGCACCTGGCGGTTCTACTTCAAGGGTGACGAGGACGCCTACGGCGACTACAGCCGCAAGGACTACGTCCGCGTCAAGAGGTAACCGGTCCGCTCACAGCCGGTCCGGCTGAAGGGGCTTCCCCGCCTGCGGGGAAGCCCCTTTCCTCGCCTAGTCGGCCCTCCTGAACTGGGCGATCGCCAGGCCCAGCAGCACGGCCCCGATCGCGGCCACCAGGCCGAGCTCCAGGGCGACCGGCACCTGCCAGCCGAACCACTGCACGCCCGGGTTCAGCATGGCGTTCACCTCGGCGGGCACCGACAGGTGGGAGAAGACCGCCTGCCGCATCGGGTCCACCGCGTAGGTCAGCGGGTTGACCGTGGTGAGCACGTGCAGCCAGCTCGGCAGGTTGCCGAGGGGGAACATGGCCCCCGACAGGAACATCATCGGCATGATCGCCATCTGCATGAGGCCGAAGAACGTTTGCATGTTCTTCATGCGCGCCGCCAGCGTCACGCCGAACGCGGTGATCGTGAAGGCGGCCAGGAACATCTCCAGCAGCAGCGTCAGCATCAGGCCCGGCGAGTACGGCACGCCCACCAGCCCGGCCATCGCCAGGATGACGACGCCCTGCCCGACCGCCACGACGGCGCCGCCCAGGCACTTGCCCACGACGATCGCGCCCCGGCTGACCGGTGCCACGAGCATCTCGCGCAGGAAGCCGAACTCGCGGTCCCACACGATCGAGCCCGCCGAGAACATCGCCGTCATGATGACGGTCATCGAGATCATGCCCGGGTACATGAAGGTGCGGAAGTCCACGCCGGGGATGGCGCCCCGCACCAGCGTGCCCAGGCCGGTGCCCATGACGAACAGCCACAGCACCGGCTGGATGAGCATGGACACCATGCGGGTGCGGTCGTTGACGAACCGCAGCATCTCCCGGTGCAGCACGATCTTGACCGCGCGCAGGTCGTGCCCGGCGCTGCGCCGGGGCACCCGTACGGAAATCGCCTCGCCGGTCATCGCCTCGCCATCGCCTTCATCCACTCGTTGCCGCCGCCGGCCTCCGCGTCGCGGATGGTCGTGCCGGTGTAGGACATGAACACGTCGTCCAGGGACGGGCGGGACACGCTGACCGACTTGATCGGCAGGCCCAGCTCGGCGAACAGGCGCGGGACGAACTGCTCGCCCCCGGCCACGGCGAAGGTCACCGCGCCCTCGCGGACGGCCGCCTCCAGGCCGAACCTCTCCCGCAGCGCGGCGATGGCCGCCTCGTCGTCGCCGGTGTGGATCTGCACGCGGTCCATGCCGACGCTCGCCTTCAGCGCCTCGGGGGAGTCGATCACCACGATCTCGCCGTGGTCGATGATCGCGATCCGGTCGCAGTACTCCGCCTCGTCCATGTAGTGCGTCGTCATGAAGATCGTGATGTCCTCCCTGCGCCGCAGCTTGTTGATGTAGCCCCAGATGGCGGCCCGGGTCTGCGGGTCCAGCCCGACCGTCGGCTCGTCGAGGAACAGCACGCGCGGCGAGTGCAGCAGGCCGCGGGCGATCTCCAGGCGTCGCTTCATGCCGCCCGAGAACGTCATCACCTTGGCGTCCTTGCGGTCCCACAGCGCGACCATCTCCATGACCTGCCGGATCCGGTCGCCGACCACGCTCTTCGGCACGCCGTACAGCTCGGCGTGGAAGCGGAGGTTCTGCTCGGCGGTCAGGTATCCGTCGAGCGTCGGGTCCTGGAAGACCAGGCCGATGTTCCCGCGCACCTCGTCGCGCTCGGCGACCACGTCGTGGCCGGCCACCCTCGCGCTGCCCCCGGTGGGGTTGACCAGGGTGCAGAGCATGTTGATCGTGGTGGTCTTGCCCGCGCCGTTCGGCCCGAGGAAGCCGAACACCTCGCCGGGCGCGACCTCGAAGCTCACCCCTTTGACGGCTTCGACCTTTCCATAGGTCTTTTTCAGCTCATGTACGGCTACCGCTGGTTCTGTTGCCATAGACGTCAGTCCTCCGCCAAGATCCTGAAAACCGCCTTGCGCGTCTGCCTGAGCAGTTGCTTGGCCGCGGCGACCTGCCGGTCGTCGGCCGTGCGCACCAGGTGCGCGAAGGCGTCGTTCAGCTGCGCCCACAGCAGGCGCAGCTCGTGCCGGTCCTCCGGCAGCGACCTGGCCACCTCGTCCCAGGGCGCGGCCTCCCCCGCCCGCCGGGCGCACTCCTCGCGCCCGGCCTCGGTGAGCCGGTAGGCGCGGCTGCCGCCGCACTCCACGCCCTTGACCAGCCCCTCGTCCTCCAGCTGCTGGAGCGCGGGGTACACGGACCCCGGGCTGGGCCGCCACACGCCGCGGCTGCGTTCCTCGATGGCCTGGATCATCTGGTAGCCGTTCCTGGGCTCCGCGGGCTCCTCGGCGAGCAGGCTCAGCAGGGCGACGCGGACGTCGCCTCGCCTGACCCGGGGGGAGAGGTCGGCCGGGGGGAGCGCGGCGGAGAACGGCAGGTGCTCGTCCACGTCGGGCTCCTTTCAACTATCGAGACGTCTCAACGATATATCTAGATATTTGGCAGAGCAAGGGACTTTCTCCGACATACGCATCGTTCGCGGCTCATGTAAGGAAGATTGCTGATGCCCGGACCCGGGCCGTGGCCGGACGATGCGGCCATGGATCTCCTCGTGGTACGGCTGGCGTCCGCGACGGCCGTGGGCAGCTTCGGCCTGGCGGCGGGCGGCGTGTCGGGCGCCCTGCTGGCGGTCGAGGTCACCGGGCGGCCGGAGACGGCGGGCCTGCCGCTCGGGTTGCTCGTGGCGGGTTCGGCCGCCGGCGCCCTGGCCGTCTCGCGCCTCACCGGCCGCTGGGGCCGCGGGCCGGCTCTCGCACTCGCCTACGCCGGGGGCGCGGCGGGGGCGGCCGTCGTGGTCGCGGCGGCGTGGCTGGCCAGCTTCCCGCTGGTGCTGGCAGGCAGCCTCCTCATGGGCGTCGCGAACGCGGCCGTCTTCCTCGCCCGCTACGCGGCGGCCGCGCTCGCCGCCCCCCGCCGGGGGTCCGCGGATCCCGGCTTTTTTCCTACCCATGGGGAGCGGCGCGGGGACGCGTGGGCGGGGCGGGCGATCGGGGCGGTGTTCGTGGCGGCCGCCGTCGGGGCGGTGGCCGGGCCGAACCTGCTGGGACCGGCCGGGGCGGTCGCCCAAGCCCTCGGCCTGCCGTACCCCACCGGCCTCTACCTCGTCGCGGTCCCCGCCTTCGCGCTGGCCGGGCTGCTGCTCCTGCCCCTTCGCGGAGGGCGGGCCGAGCAGGTCACGTGGCGCGAGATCGGGCCCGCGCTGCGCGGGCGGGCCGCCGTGGCCGGCGTCTCGGCGCTGGGAGCGGTCAACCTCGTCATGGTGGGCGTCATGGCCGTCGCGCCGGTGCACCTGAGCGCGCACGGCCACGGGCCCGGCCTCATCGGCGTGGCGATCGGTGTCCACGTCCTCGGCATGTTCCTGCCCTCGCCGCTCACCGGACGCGCGGCCGACCGGTACGGCGGCGCGGCCGTGGCCTGCGCGGGCATCGTGGTTCTCGGGATCGCGGGAGTCCTGGGCCTGGTGCTCGACCAGGGCGACGCGCTCGCGATGACGCTGGTGCTCGCCGTCCTCGGCGCGGGCTGGAACGCGGGCGCGGTCGGGGCCAGCACGCTGCTGGCGGGCGCCGTCCCCGGCCGCCTGCGCCCGGCCGTCGAAGGCGTCGGCGAGGTCGCGATGGGAGCGGGCGCCGCCGTCGCCGGTCCCGGCGCGGGCCTGCTGGCCGCCGGCGGCGGCCTGGCCGCCGTCATGGCCGCCGGCGCCGCCGCCTCCCTTCTCGCCCTCCTGGCCGTGCGCGCCCTCAGTCGCCGACCAGGCCCAGACGATGGGCGAGCGCGGCCGCCTCGCCGCGGGTGGCCGCCCCGAGCTTGGCGAGGATCCTCGACACGTGCACGGCGACCGTCTTCTCGCTGACGAACAGCTCCCGCGCGATCTGCCGGTTGGTACGGCCCGCCGCCACCAGCCCCAGCACCTCGCTCTCACGCGGGGTCAGCCCCGCCTTCCGCTCCGGCCGGCCCCGCTCGGCGGCTTCCCCCGCCACCGGCACCCCGGCCCGGCGCGCGGTCGCCTCGATCTCCTCCTGGAGCGGCGCCGCGCCCATCCGCCGCGCCTCCCGCCAGGCCACCGGCAGCAGCTCCCGGGCCACCGCCCGGCTGCCCGACGCCTGAGCCGTCCGCGTCCTGGCCACCGCCGCGAAGTAGTCGTGCCCCGCCGCCTCCCACAACGGCACCACCTCGCCCCAGGCGGCCTCGCCACCCTCGGCCCGGACGTGCGCCGAGGCCGCGCGCCACAGCGGGAGGCCGTCCGGCAGGCCGTCCGCCACCTCGACGATGCCGTCCCCGGTCCTGGCGGCCGTCATGAGCAGCAGCCACGCCGCCGTCGTGTCCCCTCGCGCGTCGAGGAGGTTCAGCAGCGGGCGGCACGCCGCCCTCGCCCCCTCCACGTCACCGTAGGCCAGCGCGAGTTCGGCCGCGAGCCGCGCCATGGGCAGCCCGCCCTCCTCCACGCGCGCGCCGAGCGCCGTCCTGGCCTCAGCCAGCCGTTCCCCGGCACGGACCAGGTCGCCGCGCAGCAGCGCCAGCTCCCCGCTCACGACCAGCGGAAGCACGCCGTACAGGCCAGGCGGGTCCGGCTCCAGCGCCTCCTCCAGCCGCCGCTCGGCCTCCCGCCACCGCCCGGAGGCCAGGAGCGCGAGGGCGGCGAAGGCCGCCAGGTGCGCGCCCATCGTGTGCGCCAGCCCCGCCTCGGCCGCCACCCGCATCCCGCGTACGGCCTGCGCTTCGGTCTCCTCGCGGCTCATCGGCCAGTGGAGCGCGGCCAGGGCCAGGTGGATGCGCGTGAGCGCGTGAAGGTCGCCCCGGCCGCGCGCCAGCTCCCCGGCGACGCCGAGGTCGGCGAGGGCGGCGTCGTGCTCGCCGCGCTTGAGGAGGGTGAGCCCGCGTGCCGTACGGGCCTGGATCTCGAGCGAGACGTCCCCCAGCGACCGCGCCGCCTCGACGGCCCGCGCGCTGACGGCGAGCGCCGAGGCCACGTCGCCCGCGCGGTTGCGCGCCGCCGCCAGGACGGCCAGCACCTGGGCATGGTCGGGTGTCGGCGGGCCCGCCGGCAGGGCCCGCACGGCACGCTCGGCGTCGGCCAGCGGGTCGCCGGTGCCCAGCGCCAGGCGGTAGCGGGCCCTTCGGGCCAGCGCCGTCGCCCTCATGGGGTCCGCCGCCAGCGCCCGGTCCACCAGCTCGACGGCCTCCTCCTGCCGTCCGGCCAGCCAGGCGGCATCGGCCGCGGCCTCCAGCAAGGTCGGCAGGTCCACCTGCGTCTCCCGTGGCCGCGGCTCCAGGGTGGGCCGGTTCGGCTCGGCCTCTCGCGGCCGCAGTTGCAGGGTGGGCCGGTCAGCCCCGGCCTCTTGTGCCTGCGGCCACAGTTCCAGGGCCCGGCGGAGCATGGCGTACCGCTCGGCGTGCGCGTGGCGCTCCTCCGCCGCCCGGGCCGCCCGCAGCGCCGCCGGGAGGGCGCGGCCCGGCGCCCCGGCGGCGTGCCAGTGGTGGGCCAGCTCGGCGGCCAGCCGCTCCCGCGAGGTGAGGCCGGGGTCGCGCTCGAGAGCCTCTGCGTAGGCCCGGTGCAGCCGCGCCCGCTCGCCCGGCAGCAGCGCCAGCTCCGCCGCCTCGCGCACGAGCTCGTGCCGGAAGGCGTAGCCGTCGGCGTCGACGACGAGCACGTGGGCGTCCACGGCCGCGCGAACGGCCTCTTCCACCGCCTGGGCGGCGCCCCCGGCGACCGGCCAGGCCGCGGAGACCTCCGCCGATGCCGCCGTGGAACCCGCCGCCGAGGGGTCCGCCGGAGACGCCGAGCCCGGGAGCGAGGGGGTCACCGCGGCGAGCAGCCGGTGTCCCACCCGGCGGCCGCCCACGGAGGCCGCCGCGACGACCGCCCGGGAGGCGGCCGGGAGCCGCCGGATCCGTTCCAGCAGCAGGTCGTCGACCGACCCCCGGCCCTCGGCGCCGTGCTCCTCCAGCAGCGCCTCCACGAAGAACGGATTGCCTCCCGACCGTTCGTGGACCCGCGCCACCAGGGAACGCGAGGGCCTGACGCCGAGCCGGTGCGCCATCAGCGCGCCCGTCTCCTCCATCGACAGCCGCGCCGGCTCGATCCGCCGCACCCCGCGCACCCGGACCAGCTCGCCCAGCCACCCGCGCGGCGCCCGCTCGTCGTCGGTCCGGCACGTCATGACGATCAGCACTCGGCACCGGCGCAGCCCGCGCACGAGGAAGTCCAGCAGGCCCAGCGTGGAGCCGTCCGCCCAGTGCAGGTCCTCGACCACCAGCACGACCGGACGGTCCGCGGCCAGCCGTTCGAGCAGGAGCCGGATCGCGTGGAACAGCCGCCCGCGATCCGGAGCGGCCTGCCGTACCCCTGGCTCGACCCCCACCTCGGGCAGGACTGCGGCCAGGTCCGCGGCCCAGGGGAGGAGGCGGGAGACGTCGAGGTGGCGCAGCGCCAGCGTGACCGGCGCGAAGGGCAGCCCCTCCAGCTCCAGGCAGGGACCCACCAGCGGCGTCACGTCCGGATGGCGGGCGAGGAACTCCTCGACGAGGCTGGTCTTGCCCACGCCCGCCTCGCCGCGGACCAGCACGGCGCACGGCGATCCGGCGGCGGCCCGCTCCAGCGCCTCCGCCAGCCGTCCGAGCTCGGTTTCCCGGCCCACCAGCACGCCGACCATCCTCGCCCACGTCCGCGGCGATCCACCATGAGTTAATGGCTGTTAACGCCGTCGACAGGCCGTGAAGCCAGAGGCGCGCCGCTCCAGGCGGCTCACAGTGAGGAGGCGTTAACCACCGATTCGAGCGCCGCCCGCGCCATCGACCGCAGCAGCTCGCGCATCGCCTCCGGCGGCAGCTCCCCGCCGCTGTGCGGGGTGGAGTTGAGCAGGCCGAACACCGCGTGGGTGGCCGCACGCAGCCGCGCCGAGGGGCACCTCGGCGCCAGCTCCGCCAGCACGGTGACCCATTCCTCCACATACAGCCGCTGCAGCCGGCGGATCCGCCGCCGCTGCGGCTCGGGCACATTGCCCAGCTCCCTGTCGTGCACCGTGATCAGCGCCGGGTTGTCCAGCGCGAAGGAGACGTGCAGGTCCAGCAGCGCCTCCAGCGTCGCGGCCGGATCGGCGCCGCGCGTGACCACCTCGGCGGCGGTGTCGCGCAGGTGGGAGCTGATGGCGAGCAGCGTCTCCGCGAGGATGGCCTCCTTGCTGGGGAAGTGCCGGTAGAGCGCGGGACCGGTGACCCCCACCGCCGCGCCGATGTCCTCGATCGACACGCCGTGGAACCCGCGCGCCGCGAACAGCGACGCGGCGGCGTCGAGGATTTCCGTGCGACGGTTGGCGCGATTCCGGGTAGGGGTCGTCATGTCTTCCATGCTAGACGTTCGAGTTAATGATGACTAACATTTCGGCCATGAGCACCTGGCCTGTCCTGAAGTCGCTCGCCGACCCGGGCGGCGAGGCCTTCAAGAGCAACGCCGAGGTCAACGAGCGGCTGGCCGCCGAGCTGCGCGACAAGCTCGCGACGGCGGCGCTCGGCGGCCCGGAGAAGGCCCGCCGCCGCCACGTCGAGCGCGGCAAGCTGCTGCCCCGCGACCGCGTCGACGGCCTGCTCGACCCCGGCTCGCGCTTCCTGGAGCTGTCCCCGCTGGCCGCCGACGGCCTCTACGACGACCAGGCCCCCGCCGCCGGGATCATCACGGGCGTCGGGCGCGTGTCCGGCAGGGAGTGCGTGATCGTCGCCAACGACGCGACGGTCAAGGGCGGCACCTACTACCCGATCACCGTCAAGAAGCACCTGCGCGCCCAGGAGGTCGCGCTGCACAACCACCTGCCGTGCATCTACCTGGTCGACTCCGGCGGCGCCTTCCTCCCCAAGCAGGATGAGGTCTTCCCCGACCGCGAGCACTTCGGCCGCATCTTCTACAACCAGGCGACCATGTCCGCGCGCGGCATCCCGCAGATCGCGGCCGTCCTGGGCTCCTGCACGGCGGGCGGCGCCTACGTCCCGGCGATGAGCGACGAGGCCGTCATCGTGCGCAACCAGGGCACGATCTTCCTCGGCGGCCCGCCCCTGGTGAAGGCGGCGACCGGCGAGGAGGTCACCGCGGAGGAGCTGGGCGGCGGCGACCTGCACTCCCGCGTCAGCGGCGTCACCGACCACCTGGCCGAGGACGACGCCCACGCGCTGGCGATCGTGCGCGACATCGTCTCCACCCTGGCCCCGCGCGCCGAGTGCCCGTGGGAGCGGGCCGCGCCGGAAGAGCCCCTGTACGACCCGCGCGACCTGTACGGCATCGTGCCGCCCGACACCCGCACGCCGTACGACGTCCACGAGGTGATCGCGCGCATCGTCGACGGCTCGCGCTTCCGCGAGTTCAAGGCCGAGTACGGCACGACGCTGGTCACCGGCTTCGCGCACATCCACGGGCACCCGGTCGGGATCGTCGCCAACAACGGCATCCTGTTCAGCGAGTCGGCGCTGAAGGGCGCGCACTTCATCGAGCTGTGCGACCGGCGCCGCGTCCCGCTGGTGTTTCTGCAGAACATCAGCGGCTTCATGGTCGGCAGGGCCTACGAGGCGGGCGGCATCGCCAAGCACGGCGCCAAGATGGTCACCGCCGTGTCCTGTGCGCGCGTGCCGAAGTTCACGGTGATCATCGGCGGCTCGTTCGGCGCCGGCAACTACGCCATGGCGGGCCGGGCCTACTCGCCGCGCTTTTTGTGGATGTGGCCCAACGCCCGCATCTCGGTCATGGGCGGCGAGCAGGCCGCGACCGTGCTCACCATGGTCGGCAACGCCGACCCCGACGCGATCCGCGCCCAGTACGAGCGCCAGGGCAACCCCTACTACTCCACGGCCCGGCTGTGGGACGACGGCGTGATCGACCCCGCCGACACGCGGACCGTGCTGGGGCTGGCCCTGTCGGCAGCGGCCAACGCGCCGCTGGAGCCCATCGGCTACGGCGTCTTCCGGATGTGAGGGAGCGATGTTCGACAGCGTCCTGATCGCCAACAGGGGCGAGATCGCCGTCCGGGTCATCCGCACCCTGCGCGCGATGGGCATCGCGGCGGTCGCCGTCTACACCGAGGCCGACGCGGGCGCGCGCCACGTCGTCGAGGCCGACGTCGCCCTCCAGATCCCGAAATATCTGGACATCGAGGCGATCGTGGCCGCCGCGGTCTCCGCCGGGGCGCAGGCCGTCCACCCCGGCTACGGGTTCCTCGCCGAGAACGCGGAGTTCGCGCGCCGGTGCGCCGAGGCCGGGCTGGTCTTCATCGGCCCGCCCCCGGGCGCCATCGAGGCGATGGGCGACAAGATCCGCGCCAAGGCGACCGTCGCGGCGGCGGGCGTCCCGGTCGTCCCCGGCGGCGCCGAACCCGGGGACGACCTGCTCGCCTGGAACGACTTCCCGGCCCTGATCAAGCCCTCGGCCGGAGGCGGCGGCAAGGGCATGGTGCTGGTGCGCTCGGCCGCCGAGCTGCCCGAGGCGCTGGAGTCGGCCCGCCGTACGGCCGCCGCGGCCTTCGGCGACGGCACGCTGCTCATCGAGCGGTACGTGGAGAACCCCCGGCACATCGAGATCCAGGTGATCGCCGACACCCACGGCACGGTCCTGCACCTGGGCGAGCGCGAGTGCAGCCTGCAGCGGCGGCACCAGAAGATCATCGAGGAGGCGCCCTCGCCCTTCGTGACGCCCGACATGCGCGCCCGCATGGGCCAGGCCGCCGTGGAGGCCGCCCGCGCGGTCGGGTACGTCGGCGCGGGCACGGTCGAGTTCATCGTCGACGGCACCACCGGCGACTACCACTTCATGGAGATGAACACCCGCCTGCAGGTCGAGCACCCGGTGACCGAGCTGGTCACCGGCCTGGACCTGGTCGAGCTGCAGGTGCGGGTGGCCGCGGGCGAGCCGCTGCCGCCGGCCCAGGACCGGGTACGGCTCAGCGGCCACGCCGTCGAGGCCCGTGTCTACGCCGAGGACCCCGCGCGCGGCTTCCTGCCCACCGGCGGCAGGGTGATGGCGCTGCGCGAGCCGCTGAACGTGCGCGTCGACTCCGGCCTGGCGGCCGGCACGGTCGTCGGCAGCGACTACGACCCGATGCTGTCCAAGGTCGTGGCCTGGGGCGAGACCCGTGACCAGGCGTTGCGCGCGCTGGACCGGGCGCTCGGCGCGACCGCCGTGCTCGGCGTCACCACCAACATCCCGTTCCTGCGCGCCCTGGCCAGGCACCCGGCCGTGGCCGAGGGGCGGCTCGACACCGGGCTGGTGGAGCGCATCCTGCCCGAGCTGCTGCCCGAGACCGGCGTGCCCGGCGACGTGCTGGCCGCCGCGGCGCTGGCCTTCCACGCCGCGCCCGTCGGCGACGACCCGTGGGAGGTGCCGGACGGCTGGCGCGTCGGGGAGCCGGCGTGGACGACCTGGCGGCTGGAGTCGCGCGACGGCGTGCACGCCGTCCAGGTCAGAGGGCTGCCGGAGCGGGGCGCCGAGGTCCGCGTCGCAGACGACGGCACGGCGATGCGCGCGGCGGTGCGGTTCGCGGGCGAGTGCCTGTTCGTGACGCTGGACGGCAAGGTGACCGCCTACACCCACGCCCGCGACGGCGACACGCTGTGGCTGGGCAGGGACGGGGAGAGCTGGGCGCTGACCCGCCACCGCATCGGCGACCCCGGCGACCGGCCCGGCGCGGCCGGGTCCGCCGACGGCGTCGTCAGGAGCCCCATGCCGGGCACCGTGCTGCTGGTCAAGGCGCAGCTCGGCGAACAGGTGAGCGAGGGCCAGCCGCTCGTGGTCGTGGAGGCGATGAAGATGGAGCACACCGTGGTCGCGCCGATCGCGGGCGTGGTCAAGGAGCTGCCGGTCAGGGCCGGGCAGCCGGTCGAGATGGACGCGGTGCTGGCGGTGGTGGAGCCATGACGCACCGGCTCGACGGCCTGCCCGAGCGGGTCACGGTCTACGAGGTCGGCCCGCGCGACGGCCTGCAGAACGAGAAGGCGATCATCCCGGTGGAGGTGAAGGCGGAGTTCGTCGACCGCCTCGCCGACGCCGGGCATCAGGTCATCGAGGCCACCAGCTTCGTGCACCCCAAGTGGGTCCCGCAGCTGGCCGACGCCGAGGAGCTGCTGACCCGCCTGGAGCGCCGCCCCGGCGTCCGCTACCCGGTGCTCGTGCCCAACGAGCGCGGCCTGGACCGCGCCCTGGCGCTCGGCGTCACCGAGATCGCGATCTTCGCCAGCGCCACCGAGACCTTCGCCGCCAAGAACCTCAACCGCAGCCTGGAGGGCCAGTTCGCGATGTTCGAGCCGGTCGTCGCCAGGGCGCTGGACAACGGCCTGAAGGTCCGCGGCTACGTCTCCATGGTCTTCGGCGACCCGTGGGAGGGCCCCACGCCGATCGACCAGGTGGTCACGGTCGGCCGCCGGCTGCTGGACATGGGCTGCTACGAGCTGTCGCTGGGCGACACGATCGGCGTCGGCACCCCCGGCCACGCACGCGCCCTCATCGAGGCCTTCGGCGCGCCCGACCGGCTCGCCGTGCACTTCCACGACACCTACGGGCAGGCGCTGGCCAACACCCTGGCCGCCCTGCAGGCCGGGGTGAGCGTGGTCGACGCCTCCACCGGAGGCATCGGAGGCTGCCCCTACGCGGAATCCGCCACGGGCAACCTCGCCACCGAGGACCTGGTCTGGATGCTCCACGGCCTGGGCATCGAGACCGGCCTCGACCTGGACAAGCTCATCGCCACAAGCACCTGGCTCGCGGGACTGCTCGGCCGGCCCAGCCCGTCCCGCGTCGTCCAAGCACTGGCCGGGAAAGGGTAGTCATGCTCAACGACGAGTACGAAGAGCTCCGCAAGACCGTCGAGGCCTTCGCCCGCGAGGTGGTCGCCCCCGTGATCGGCGACTACTACGAGCGGGAGGAGTTCCCCTACGACATCGTGCGCCAGATGGGCGCCATGGGCCTGTTCGGCCTGCCGTTCCCCGAGGAGTACGGCGGCATGGGCGGCGACTACTTCGCCCTGTGCCTGGCCCTGGAGGAGCTCGCCCGGGTCGACTCCAGCGTGGCCATCACGCTGGAGGCGGCCGTCTCGCTGGGCGCGATGCCGATCTTCCGGTTCGGTACGGCGGAGCAGAAGCGGACCTGGCTGCCCAAGCTGGCCACCGGCCAGATGCTGGGCGCCTTCGGCCTGACCGAGCCGGGCGGCGGCTCCGACGTGCCGGGCGGCATGCGCACCACCGCCGTGCTCGACGGCGGCGAGTGGGTGATCAACGGGACGAAGGCGTTCATCACCAACGCCGGCACCGACATCACCGGCGTCGTCGGCGTCGCCGCGATCACCGGGGAGAACGACGGCCGCAGGGAGATCTCCACGATCCTGGTCCCCTCGGGCACGCCGGGCTTCACCGTCTCCAAGAAGTACTCCAAGGTCGGCTGGAACGCCTCCGACACCCGCGAGCTGTCCTTCTCCGACTGCCGGGTGCCCGCGGAGAACCTGCTCGGCGAGCGCGGGCGCGGCTACGCCCAGTTCCTGCAGACGCTCGACGAGGGCCGCGTCGCCATCGCGGCGCTGAGCGTCGGCCTGGCGCAGGGCTGCGTGGACGAGTGCCTGAAGTACGTGCGCGAGCGCCGCGCCTTCGGCCACCCGATCGGCCACTACCAGGCCATCCAGTTCAAGATCGCCGACATGGAGGCCAGGGCGCACACCGCCCGGCTGGCCTACTACCACGCGGCCGAGCTGCTGCTGGCGGGCCGGCCGTTCAAGAAGGAGGCGGCCATCGCCAAGCTGGTGGCCTCCAACGCGGCCATGGACAACGCGCGGGACGCCACGCAGATCTTCGGCGGCTACGGCTTCATGAACGAGTTCCCGGTCGGCCGCTTCTACCGGGACGCGAAGATCCTGGAGATCGGGGAGGGCACGAGCGAGGTGCAGCGCATGCTCATCGCCCGCCAGCTGGGCCTGGGCGACTTGTAGGCGACCTTGTCGGCACATGAGGCGCGTTGCCCGGATGATCCGGCCTGGCTTAGGCTCCCACGCATGACCTCCGAAAGTCTCCTCATCAGGAGGGCCGAGAAGGCCGACGCCGATGAGATCTTCGCGCTGGCGCGGGAGTTCGGCTTGACCTTCCGGCCCGAGCGGGAGGCCTTCGACCTGGCGCTGCCCCAGCTGCTGGAGAACGAGGACGCCCTGCTGCTGGCCGCCGTGGTTGACGGCAGGGTGCACGGGTACCTGCTGGGTTTCGTGCACCTGACGCTGTTCGCCAACGGACCGGTGGCCTGGGTGGAGGAGGCCATGGTGCAGACGGGGGTGCGGCGGCAGGGCATCGGGCGGGCGTTGCTGGAGGAGTTCGAGGAGTGGGCCCGCTCCCGCCAGGCCGGGTACGTCGCGATGGCCACCCGCCGGGCCCCGGAGTTCTACCGGGCGCTGGGCTATGAGCAGGCGGCCACCTTCTACCGGAAGGTGCTGCGCTGAGCCTGGGAACGTTCTAAAGGCCGCCCTCCCGCGGCGGCGTCTCGCCTGCTGGGCGGCGGCCCATCCCTGTCGGTGGGCGATGGCATGCTGGGGGCGTGAGCGTTCATGCGGTGAGTCCCGTGTTCGTCGGGCGGGCGGAGGAGCTGGCGACGCTGCGCCGCGCCCTGGAGCGGGCGCGCGCGGGCGGCTCCGCCACCGTGCTGGTGGGCGGGGAGGCCGGGGTCGGCAAGACGCGGCTGGTCAAGGAGTTCGCCGCCGCCGCCGAGGGCTGGCGGGTGCTGCTGGGCGGGTGCGTGGAGCTGGGCACCGACGGCCTGCCGTACGCCCCGTTCACCGCGGTCCTGCGGGCGCTGGTCCGCGACATGGGGCGCGACGCGGTGGCCGCGCTGGTGCCGGGCGGCACCACCCGCGGGCTGGCCCGCCTGCTGCCGGAGTTCGGCGAGCCCGACGACGACGGGCCCGAGGCGCGGGCGCGCCTGTTCGAGCAGATGCTGGGCCTCATCGAACGGCTGGCCGAGGACGAGCCGGTCCTGCTCGTCGTCGAGGACGCCCACTGGGCCGACCGGTCCACGCGCGACCTGCTGTCGTTCCTGGTGCGCTACCAGCGGTCCGACGCGCGCCTGCTCATGGTGGTGACCTACCGCTCCGACGAGCTCCACCGCACCCATCCGCTGCGCCCGCTCCTGGCCGAGCTGGGCCGGGTGGCGTGGGTGACGCGCCTGGAGCTGCGCCGCCTGACCAGGCGGGAGGTGGTGGAGCAGGCCGCGGGCATCCTGCGCCGCGAGCCGTCGCCGGCCGACCTCGACCTGATCTACTCCCGCAGCGAGGGCAACCCGCTGTTCGTGGAGGCGCTGCTGACCGAGGCCGGGGCCGGGCAGGCCATCCCCGAGTCGCTGCGGGACCTGCTGCTGGCCGGCGTCGAGCGGCTGCCCGAGGAGACCAAGGAGCTGCTGCGGGTGGCCAGCGCGGGCGGCGCCCGGATCGAGCACGCGCTGCTGGCCTCGGTGGCCGGGCTCGACGACGGGGCCCTGGACAGCGCGCTGCGGCCCGCCGTCGCGAGCAACGTCCTGGTCGTCGACGGAGAGGGGTATTCCTTCCGCCACGCGCTGATCAGGGAGGCGCTCCACGACGACCTGCTGCCGGGCGAGCACACCCGGCTCCACACCCGCTTCGCCGAGGCGCTGGAGCGCGACCTGTCGATCCTGCCCGCGCCGCGTGGCGCCATCGAGCTGGCCCACCACTGGCACGCCGCCCACGACAGCACCTGGGCGCTCATCAGCGCCTGGCGGGCCGCGGCCGCCGCCAGGAAGGCCGCCGCCTACGACGAGCAGTTCGCCATGCTCTCGCGCGTGCTGGAGCTGTGGGACCAGGTGCCCGACGCGGCCGGGCGGATCGGCGCCGACCGCGTCGAGGTGCTGCGTCAGGCGGCCACCGCGGCGTGGGTGGCGGGCGAGTTCGAGCGCGGCCTGGCGCTGGCCTCCACGGCGATCGACGAGGTCGACCCCGGCAGGGAGCCGATCAGGGCGGCGCGCCTGCTGCGGCTGCGCGGCCTGATCCGCTTCGACCTCGGCCGCCCCGGCTACCTCGACGACCTGCGCAGGGCCATCCCGCTCGTGCCGTCCGACGAGCCGAGCGTGCTGCGCGCCAAGATGCTCCACACGCTCGCGGTCATGATCAGCTCCCGCGACATGTGGGAGGAGAAGATCGCCAACGCGCGCGAGGCCATGGAGCTGGCCCGCCGGCTCGGCCAGCACGACGTCGAGGCGCACGCCCTCGTCACGCTGACCTGGGCGAGCTGCCGCTTCTGCGAGATCGACGCCTACCTGCCCGCCTTCGCCGAGGCGCGGCGGCTGGCCGTCCTGGGCGGCGACTACAACGGCATGATGCGCGCCATCATCTCCGAGACCGACGCGCTGGAGGGCGCCGGGCGGCACGAGCAGGCGGCCGAGCGGGCCGGAAAGGGCGTCGCCGAGGCCGAGCGCTACGGCCTGGCCCGCACCTCCGGCACGTTCCTGTCCATCAACCTGGCCGAGCCGCTGGTGTCGCTGGGCCGCTGGGACGAGGCCCTGGAGGTGATCGAGCACGCCCTGGAGCTGTCGCCGCCCGCGCCGAACCGCGCCAGCCTGCAGGGCTTCGCCATGGAGATCGCGCTGGCCCGGGGCAGGCTGGAGGAGGCGGACCGGCTGTTCGGCGCGACCCGGGCGGTGTACTCGCGCGGGCTCCACCGGGGGCAGGCGATCCTGCCGCACGCGCGGCGGGAGATCGAGCTGGCCGCCGCCCACGGCCGCCTGGGCGACGCCGTCGAGCTGGCGTTGCGTCACCTTCGCGACACCGACCTCCGCAACGACCCGCGCTACTCGTGGCCCCTGCTGATCGCGGCGGCGCGGGCGTGCCGGGCGGCGGGCGACACCGGCGCGCTGCGCGAGATCGTCGCGATGGCCGAGGGGCTGGAGGTCGACGGGGATCTCCAGCGGGCGCACAGGCTCACCTTCGAGGCGCTCACCGGCGACCTGGGGGGATCGGCCGGGGAACGGGCGGCTTCGACCGGGGTGGCCTGGGATCCGGTGGCGGCCTGGGACGCCGCCGCCGAGGCGTGGCGCCGGCTCGGCCAGCCGTACGGCGAGGCCCGCGCGCTGACGGACGGCGCGTGGGCGGCGGTCGCGTCCGGGCAGCGCACGGGCGCGGGGGAGCGGCTGGCCAGAGCGCGGGAGCTGGCCGAGCGGCTGGAGGCCGCGCCGCTGCTGAACGAGATCGCCGAGCTGGCCCGCCGGGCGGGCGTCGCGGTCGCCCGCGAGCCGCAGCCCCAGGACTCGCGCCACGGGCTCACGGCCCGCGAGCTGGAGGTGCTGGAGCTGCTGACGGCGGGCCGGAGCAACAGGGAGATCGCGGCGGAGCTGTTCATCTCGGTGAAGACGGTGAGCGTGCACGTGTCCAACATCCTCGCCAAGCTGGGCGTCGCCTCCCGGGGCGAGGCGGCGGCGACGGCCCATCGCCTGCGCCTGGTGACGCCCGACGCCGTGCACCGCTGACCGCCGCACGGGGCTAGGCGGTGAGCTGCGCCTCCAGGCGGTAGCCGTCCACCGTGACGTAGACCTGGTCGCCCGGGCGGGCGTTGAGGCGCATCAGCACCGGCTGCAGCGAGTCGAACACCGGCTGGCGGTCGCCCGGCCACACCAGCACCACGGCGTTGTTGCCCGGGCCCGTGACCGACAGCAGGGTGCCGGGGCGCATGCCCAGCTGGGCCGCGTAGTTCTCCGGGACGGTCACCGGGCCGCCGCGCAGGTGCTCGGGCGTGACCTCGATGCGCTGCCAGCGGCGCGGGTCGGAGGCCGGGCTCGGCAGGGGCGCCGGGGGAGCGGGCGGGGTCCCGTGCAGGCCGCCGGGGACGCCGGAGCCCGAGAAGCCCGACGCGCCGGGCGTGCGTTCGGGCAGCGCGCCGTTGCGTCCGCCCGACAGCGCCGACAGCGTGGCGAGCGCGGCCGTCGGGTCGATGGTGGGCGACACCTGCGGGATGGGCTGGCCGCCGCGGTGGTGGCCGTTGGCCCCCGGCGTACGGCGGGGCAGCGCCTGGGGGGCCTCGGGCTGGGCGGCGTGGGCGGCGGCGGGAGCCTCGGGCGGCAGCGCCTCCAGCCATGCCTGGGCGGAGTGCCGCCGGATGCCCAGGTCGGCCAGCAGCTCGGCGGGGTCGGCGTCGCGCGGCGCGGCGGCCAGCAGCTGGCGGGTGCGCTGTTGCAGCCCGCGCAGGTCGCCGACGACCAGCCAGCCGTCCTGCAGCCGGCGGTCGGGCATGAGCGTGACCAGGACGCGCCACAGCGGGGTGTTGAGCGACGGCACGATGATCGGGTGCTCGGGGTCGGCCCCGATGAGCTGGTCTTCCGTGGCGGCGGCGCCCAGCCACTCGGTGAGGCGGAACATGTGCCCGGTGACGGGGGCCGACTCCGAGGAGCGCAGCCACGACAGCACCCGCTCCTCGGCGGTGCGCTGGGCCAGCGACAGCACGTCGCGGTCGACGAGCATGCGATGGGCCAGCTCGCGCAGGCTGACGGGGTCCTCGGCGAACAGGCGGTACCGCGCGACCGCGAGCTCCAGCCGGTCGAACTTGCTGAACAGCCCGTCGACGACCCGCACCATGACGTGCTCGGGCGCGGGCGAGGCCGCGGGCACCGGGGCGGGCGCGGGGCCAGGCGCGGGCGACGGGGCGGGGACGGCGGCGCCGGGCCGCGCGACCGGGCCGGTCTGGAGAGGCGAGGCGGGCTGCTGCGGGACCGGACCGGTCTGGAGGGGTGGCGCGGGCCGCGCGACCGGGCCGGTCTGGAGGGGTGAGGCGGGCTGCTGTGCGACGGGCCCGGTTTGGAGGGGTGACGCGGGCTGTGCGACGGGCCCGGTCTGGAGGGGCGAGGCGGGTTGCTGCGCGACCGGGCCGGGCTGGAACGCCGCCGGCGCGCCCTGCGCCCGGCCGAGCACCTCGCGGAACAGCGAGCTCACCACCTGCTCGGAAGCGCCCGCCAGGTCGGCCGGGCTGAGGCGCTTGAGGCGGTTCCACCCCCCGGCGCCGGCGATGGCGGCCCGGACCGGTTCCGGCCAGCCGGTCAGGCCGGGGTCGACGTGGTGTACCTGGAGGGCGGGCAGGACCTCGGCCAGGGGAAGGTGCTCCCAGCGCGAGGCGGCCAGCCGGGCCAGGCGCTCGCACAGCCAGTCCACGCCGGTCGTGCCCAGCGCGCGGGACAGGGCGAGCGTGGCCCACCAGCCCGCCGGGAGTCGCGGGTCGGCGAGGGCCTCGGCCACCTGCTGCGGTCGGCTCCAGCGCAGGGCCGGGACCAGGTCGCTCAGGCGGATCGATGACTCGACGTCCATGGGCGGACTGTACCCTCCCCAATGTGGCGCATGTGGCTATTGGTGCAGCCTACGAGGCAAGCTATCAATCGGTGCGAATAGGGTAAAGGTGCTTCCTGTCCAAACCGTACCGTGGCCGACCGCCTACCTGGGCCACGCACTCGGCTCCCGCCGCGATCCCCGCCTCCAGCGCGACCTGCTGGTCCGCGCCGCGCAGCCGCGCGACGAGATACCCCGCGGCGAAGGCGTCCCCGGCGCCCGTGGAGTCCACGACCCGGACGGCGGCGCCCTCGGCCCGCGCCACCACACGCCCACGCGAAGCCGCTAGAGCACCCCGCGCGCCCAGCTTCACGACGGCTGTGCCGTACCTCTCGCCCAGGGCGGCGGCGGCCCGCTCCGGGGTCGGCGCGCCGGTGAGCAGCAGCGCCTCGTCCAGGTTCGGGATGATCAGGCCCGCCGGGGCGGTCTCCGCCAGGAAGCGCTCGACGCCGAACTCGCGCAGCGGCTCGGTGGAGGCCGGGTCGACGCTGATGGGGATGCCGCGCCCGGCCGCGGTGGCCATGGCCAGGCGGGCCAGGCGCAGGCCGGGTTCGGCGAACAGTGTGTAGGCCGACAGGTGCAGGTGGCCGACGCCCTCCAGGACCCGCTCGTCCCAGTCCTCGACCGACAGCAGCCCGCCGGCCCCGCGGTTGGTCAGCATGGACCGCTCGCCGGTGACGTCCACCATGGAGATCACGACGGCGGTGGGGTGGTCGGGGTCCACCCGGACCAGCGGACGCACGCCGGTCCTGGCCAGCTCGGCGGTGTGCCACTCGCCGCTGTCGGAGCCGACCCTGGCCAGCAGGCGGACGTCGCCGCCCAGGTGCGCGGCCCAGGCGGCGGTGTTGGCGCCGGATCCGCCCGGCCGCATGGAGATGTCGGCCGGGATGTCGGAGCCCGCGGCGATCGGCGTCCCGTGCAGGGCGACGACGTCGGTGACCACGTCGCCGATCACCAGGAGGGCCGGCCTGGTCATGCCCCGGCCCAGGCCACCGCGATCCGCGCGGCCAGGGCGGCGTTGCCGCGCACCGCGGCCAGGTTCGCCTCCAGCGACGCCCCGCCGGTGGCCTCGACGAGGTAGCCCAGCAGGAACGGCGTGATGGCCTGCCCGGTGACGCCGTCGCGCTCGGCGGCGGCCAGCGCCTCGGCCAGCACGCGGTCGTGCAGCTCGGGGTCGAGCTGCTGCTCGGCGGGCACCGGGTTGGCCACGACCAGCGCGGTCTGCGGGCCGCCCAGCGCGTCCTGCCCGCGCATGATCGCCGCGGCCTCCTCGGGCGTCTCGATGCGCCAGTCCACAGGCTGGCCCGAGGAGTGCAGGTAGAAGCCGGGGAAGCGGTCGGTGCGGTAGCCGACGACGGTGACGCCGCGGGTCTCCAGGCGCTGCAGGGTCGCGGGCACGTCCAGGATCGACTTCACGCCCGCGCACACCACGGTCAGCCTGGTGCGCGCGAGGGTGTCCAGGTCGGCCGACTCGTCCTGGTCCTCGGTCCAGCCCCGGTGGACGCCGCCCAGGCCGCCGGTGGCGAAGATCCGGATGCCCGCCCGGGCCGCGAGGAAGGACGTCGCGGACACGGTCGTCGCGCCGCTCGCCTTCAGCGCCGCCGCCACCGGCAGGTCGCGCTGGCCCAGCTTGCGCAGCCCGTCCTCCATCGCCACGCGCTCCAGCTCCGCGTCGGTCAGCCCGGCGCGGGCCACGCCGTCCAGGACCGCGATGGTGGCCGGTACGGCTCCCGCGGACCGGACGATCTCCTCCAGCTCGCGGGCGACCTCCAGGTTGCGCGGCCTGGGCAGGCCGTGGGAGATGATCGTGGACTCCAGGGCCACGACCGGCCCGCCCGCGCTCAGCGCCGCCGCCACCTCGTCGGACGGCTGGAGGAACGTGCTGTGCATCACTGAGATCTCGTTTCTCTCACATGCAAGGGCTGGACGACCCTTTTGTTGTGGTTTGTTCCTCCAGGATCATACGAACACCCAAGCACCGGCCAGTGCGACGGCGCTGATCAGCGCGGTCGCCACGCCGCCGAGCAGCAGCACCCTGCCGCCCGCGAGCAGCCGCCTGACGTCCACCCCGGCCCCCAGGCCGAACAGGCACGCGGCCAGCAGCAGGCCGGTCGCCTGGGGGACGGCCTGCGCCACCGGCTCCGGGACCAGGCCCAGGCTCCGCACGGCCGTCATCACCAGGAACCCGGCGACGAAGAGCGGCAGCGGCGGCGCGGCGGAGGCCGCGGTCCCGGCGGCTCCGGCGCGCCTGCGATAGGCCGTCAGCGCGACCATCGGGGCCAGCAGCACCACCCGGGCGAGCTTCACCGTCACCGCCACGGTCAGCACCGCCGTCCCCGAGGCCGCTCCAATGGCCGCCACCTGCGCGACCTCGTGGACCGACGCCCCGGCCCACACGCCCAGCGCCCGCGCCGGCAGCCCCAGCCAGGAGGCGAGGAGCGGCACGAGGACGATCGCGGCGCTGCCGTACAGGACGACCACGCTCAGCGCCTCGCCCGCCTCGCCGTCCCGCTCCTCGCCCTCCAGGCACGCCCGCATGGCCGCGATCGCCGCCGCGCCGCAGATCGCCACCCCCGTGGCGACCAGCAGCGCGGTGCCCTCGGGCACGCCCAGCCGGCGGCCGATCACCGGCGTGAGCGCGAACGTGATCCCGGTCGCCGCGACGACGACCGCCAGCGTCGCCGGGCCCAGCGCCAGCACCTCGGGCAGCGCCACCTGCAGCCCGAGCAGCACGACCGCGACGCGCAGCACCCGCCTGGAGACGAACCCCAGCCCCGGGCGCGCCCACGCGGGCAGCCAGCCGAGGTTGGCCAGCGCCGCGCCCGCCGCCACCGCGACCACCGCCGGGCTGAGCCCCGGGACCACGCGGCTGACGGCCAGCGCGCCCGCCACCGCCACGGCGGCCACCGCGACGCCCGGCAGGTGCACGCGCGGCCACGAGCCGCTCCGCGAGAGGAAGACCACGCTGCCGAGTCTCGTGACCCCGCCGCTGCCTCGGTAGCCGGCGATCGCCTGGCAGGTCATACCCTGCGGCTATGAGTGACTGGCCGGACCTGGAGTCGCTGAAGCTGCTCGTCGACGTCGGCGAGCTGGGCAGCCTGGGACGGGCGGCGCGCGCCGCGGGCATCGCCCAGCCGTCGGCGAGCAAGCGGATCGCCCACCTGGAACGCCGCCTCGGCCTGCCGCTGCTGGAGCGCACGCCGCGCGGCTCCACGCTGACCGCGCAGGGCAGGATGGTCGCGGGCTGGGCCTCGGCCGTCCTGGCCGCCGCCCGCGAGCTCATGCAGGGCGCCGCCGCGGTACGGCACGGCCGGGAGGCCCACCTGCGGGTGGCGGCGAGCATGACGGTGGCGGAGTACCTGGTGCCGCGCTGGCTCGGCGAGCTCCAGGCGCGCGAGCCGGACGTGCAGGTCGGGCTGGACGTGGTCAACTCGGCGGAGGTCGCCGAGCTGATCCTGGGCCGCCACGTGGAGCTGGGCTTCGTCGAGGGGCCCAGCGTGCCCGAAGGGCTGGCCTCGCGCGTCGTGGGCGCCGACCGGCTGGTCGTGGTGGTGGCGCCCGGCCACCCCTGGGCGCGCCGCCGTACGCCGCTGAGGGGAGCGGAGCTGGCGGCCACCCCGCTCGTAGTGCGCGAACGCGGCTCGGGCACGAGGGAGACGCTGGACCTGGCCTTCCGCGGGCTGCACCAGGCCAGCCCGCGCCTGGAGCTGGGGTCCAACTCCGCGGTCAAGGGCGCCGCCCAGGCCGCGGTGGCCCCGGCGGTGCTCAGCGCCTGGGCCGTGGAGGCCGAGCTGGCCACCGGGCGGCTGGTGGAGGTGCCGCTGACCGGCCTGGACCTGAAGCGGAGCCTGCGCGCGGTGTGGCGGCGGGGACGCCCCCCGACCGGCCCGGCCGCCACGCTGCTGGCCATCGCGACCGGGGCGTGATGTCCGATATGGTCCCGGAATGGCCTACGACGTCGTCATTGCCGGGGCGGGGCACAACGGCCTGGTCGCCGCGGCCTACCTGGCCCGGGCGGGGCGCCGGGTGCTCGTGCTGGAACGGCTGGACCACGTGGGCGGGCTCGCCATCTCGGCGCGGGCCTTCCCCGGCGTGGACGCCCGGCTCTCGCGCTACTCCTACCTCGTCAGCCTCCTCCCCTCCAAGATCGTCAAGGATCTCGGGCTCGGGATCGAGCTGCGCCGCCGCCGCTACGCCTCCTACACGCCGGTCGGCGACACCGGCCTGCTGGTCGACAACGCCGATCCCGAGCGCACCGCCGCCTCCTTCCGCAAGGTCACCGGCTCCGACGCCGACCACCGGGCCTGGCGCGAGTTCTACGCGCTGACCGGCCAGGTCGCCGCGAAGGTGGCGCCCACGCTGCTGGAGCCCATGCCCGGCCGGGCCGAGATGCGCGAGCTGGTCGGCCCGCGGGCCTGGCGGGACCTGTTCGAGCGGCCCATCGGCGAGACGGTCGCCGAGCGCTTCGCCGACGACACCGTGCGCGGCGTCGTCCTGACCGACGCGCTGATCGGCACCTTCGCCGACCCCGACACCGACCTGCTGGCCAACCGGTGCTTCCTCTACCACGTCATCGGCGACGGCACCGGCGAGTGGAACGTCCCCGTCGGCGGCATGGGCGCCGTCTCGGGGGCGCTGGAGGCGGCGGCCCGCGCGGCGGGCGCCGAGATCAGGACCGGCGCCGAGGTGATCGGCATCGACCCCTCGGGCGAGGTGACCTTCCGGGACGAGCGGGGCGAGCACGCGGTCGGCGCGGGCCATGTGCTGGTCAACCTGCCGCCCGCCGTCCTGGACCGGCTCCTCGGCCGCGCACCTGAGCAGCCCGAGGGCGCCCAGCTCAAGGTCAACATGGTGCTGTCCAGGCTGCCCCGGCTGAAGGACCCCGAGGTGGACCCCCGGGCCGCCTTCAGCGGCACCTTCCACATCAACGAGAGCCGCGAGCAGCTCGCCCAGGCGTACCGCGAGGCCGCCGCCGGGCGGATCCCGTCGCTGCCGCCCGCCGAGGTGTACTGCCACTCGCTCACCGACCGGTCGATCATCGGCGTGGAGGGGGAGACGATGACGCTGTTCGGCCTCCACATGCCTGCCCGGCTTTTCCGCGAAAATCCCGATAAATCACGTCAAGAGGCCCTGGAGGCCACGCTCCGCTCGATCAACTCCGTCCTGGCCGAGCCGATCGAGGACTGCCTCCTGCGCGCCCCCGAGCCGTGCCTGGAGGCCAAGACCCCCGTCGACCTGGAGCGCGAGGCGGGCCTGCCCGGCGGCCACATCTTCCACCGCGACCTGGCCTGGCCGTACGGCGCGGGGGGCGAGTGGGGCGTGGAGACCGAGCACGAGCGGATCCTGCTGTGCGGGGCCGGCGCGGCCCGCGGCGGCGGGGTCAGCGGCATCCCCGGCCACAACGCCGCGATGAAGGTGCTGCGAGGCTGAGCTCCCGGGGGTTCATGGGCCTTTCATGTTGACCGCCTACCGTGGTCAACCATGAGCGCACGTCTGCTGGTGGTCGACGACGAACCCGCCCTGCGCGAGGCCCTGCAGTCCAGCCTGGAGTTCGAGGGCTACCGGGTGGCGACCGTCAGGGACGGCCAGGAGGCGCTGGAGGAGCTGGCGCGGGAGCCGTACGACGCGGTCCTGCTGGATGTGATGATGCCGCGCCTGGACGGGCTGACGGCCTGCAGGAGGCTGCGCTCGGCGGGCAACCACGTGCCCGTGCTCATGCTGACCGCCCGGGACGCGGTGGGCGACCGCGTCTCCGGGCTGGACGCCGGGGCCGACGACTACCTGGTCAAGCCGTTCGAGCTGGACGAGCTGCTGGCCCGGGTGCGCGCCCTGCTGCGCCGCAGCGCGCTGGGCGGCGGCACCGGCGGCGGGCCCGAGCTGGCCTTCGCCGACCTGCGCATGGACCCCGTCACGCGCGAGGTCACCAGGGGCGATCGGCCGCTGGAGCTCACCAGGACCGAGTACCTGCTGCTGGAGCTGTTCCTCATGCACCCGCGCCAGGTGCTCACCCGCGAGCAGATCCTGGCCCACGTGTGGGGCTTCGACTTCGAGCCGACCTCCAATTCGCTGGACGTGTACGTGATGTACCTGCGGCGCAAGACCGAGGCCGGCGGCGAGCCGAGGCTGATCCACACGGTCAGGGGCGTCGGCTACGTCCTGCGGGCCCACCGATGAGGCGGCTGGGCTGGCGCAGCCTGCACTCGCGGCTGACGCTGCTGGTGGCGGCGGCCGTGGCGCTGGCCATCGCGGTGTGCGCCGCCGCCTCGTGGTTCATCGTCCGCCGGGAGCTGTATGAGAGCCTGGAGCGCTCGCTGACCGGCTTCACCCCGCCGCCCCACGAGCTGCGGGAGGTGGCGAACCGGTGCGTGCACGACCCCGAGCCCTCGGCCGAGGGCCGCCGCTGGCCGGGACCGGTCTGGCAGGTCGTGCTGGCCGACAACCAGCGGTGCGTCACCGGAACGCGCGCCATCAAGGTGGCCCCGGAGGACGTCGCGGAGGCGGCCAAGCCCCCGGACGGGGAGCCCCTGTTCCGCCCCGGGGTCTCCGACTCCGGCACCCCGATGTGGGTCCGCGTCTCCAGCCTGGGCGACGGGGCCGCGCTGGTGATGGGCCTGCCCACCCACGAGGTCTACTACACCCTGCGCCAGCTCGCCCTCATCCTCGGCGGCGTCGCCGTGCTGGGCGTCGTGGGCGCCGCCTCGGCGGGCATGCTCATCTCCCGTACGGCCCTGCGCCCCGTCGGCCGCCTGACCCGCGCCGTGGAGCACATCGCCCAGACCCAGGACCTCGACACCACCATCCCGGTCGAGGGCGACGACGAGATCGCGCGGCTGAGCCGTTCCTTCAACGCCATGACGACGGCCCTGGCCGGCTCGCGCGACCGGCAGCGCCAGCTCGTCGCCGACGCCGGTCACGAGCTGCGCACCCCGCTGACCAGCCTGCGCACCAACATCGACCTGCTGCTGCGCAGCGAGCAGACCGGACGGCCGCTGGACCCCGAGACCAAGCAGCGGCTGCTGGCCAACGTCAAGGCGCAGTTCGCCGAGCTGTCCACGCTGGTGGGCGACCTGCTGCAGCTCTCGCGCGGCGACACCGACCACGAGCCGCACGTCGAGCTGGGCTTCCACGAGGTGGTGGAGGCGGCGATCGACCGGGCCCGGCTGCGCGGCGCCGAGGTGAGCGCGGACCTGGAGCCCTGGTACGTCATGGGCCACTCCGCCTCCCTCGAACGCGCGGTGCTCAACCTGCTCGACAACGCCGCCAAGTTCAGCCGGGGCCCCATCGAGGTGGTGCTGCGCGACGGCGAGCTGACCGTCCGCGACCACGGCCCCGGCATCCCGGAGGAGGAGCTGCCGCACGTCTTCGACCGGTTCTGGCGCTCGCCCTCGGCCCGCAGCCTGCCCGGCTCGGGCCTCGGCCTGGCCATCGTCGCGCAGGCCGTGGCCGAGGCGGGCGGGCAGGCCCGGCTGGCCAACGCCCCCGGCGGCGGCGCCGTCGCCACCGTCACGCTTCCCGGCACGCGCAGGTCCCACCACGGCCCCGAGTCGGGCACAATGGCGGCCAGGCCCAGGCAGGCGAGGTGACCATTGGCGCTTGAGGATTTCTCAGCCGTCGTTAACGATCGACTTAGCCTCGTCGAAGACCGGGGAGCGACCGTGGAGCCCATGAAGACAGCCATCACGACCCGCCTGGTCGAGGTCGTCGTCCCGGTCTACAACGAGCAGCGGGTGCTGCGCGACAGCATCACCCGGCTGCACGACTACCTGACGAGGACCTTCCCCTACGGCTTCCGCATCACGATCGCCGACAACGCCAGCACCGACGACACCTGGCGGCTGGCCAGGGAACTGGCCGCCGAGCTCCCGCACGTGCGCGCCGTCCACCTGGAGGAGAAGGGGCGCGGCCGCGCCCTGCGGCGCGTGTGGTCGCTCAGCGACGCCGACGTGGTCAGCTACATGGACGTGGACCTGTCGACGGACCTGGACGCCTTCCTGCCGCTGGTCGCCCCGCTGCTGTCGGGCCACAGCGACCTGGCCATCGGCACCCGGCTGGCCCGCACCTCCCGGGTGGTGCGCGGCCCCAAGCGCGAGTTCATCTCCCGCTCCTACAACCTCCTGCTGCACCTGCTCGGCGCCCGCTTCTCCGACGCCCAGTGCGGCTTCAAGGCGGCGCGCACCGAGGTGGCCCAGGCCCTGCTGCCGGCGGTCGAGGACGAGGAGTGGTTCTTCGACACCGAGCTGCTGCTGCTGGCCGAGCGGTACGGCCTGCGCATCCACGAGGTGCCGGTCGACTGGGTCGACGACCCCGACAGCCGCGTGGACATCGTCAAGACGGCGCTGGACGACCTGCGCGGCCTGGCCCGGGTGATGCGCAAGCACCTGTGGGGCGCGGCCCGCCTGCCCATGCCCGACAGCGTGCGGCAGGCCCGCATGCCGCAGGGCATGGCCAGGCAGCTGCCCAGGTTCGCGGTCGTCGGCGTCGTCAGCACCCTGGCCTACCTGGCGCTCTACTCGCTGCTGCGCGCCATGATGACCCCCTTCGCCGCCAACGCGGTCGCCCTGCTGGTGACCGCCGTGGCCAACACCGCGGCCAACCGCCGCTTCACCTTCGGCGTGATCGGCTCCGCCGGGGCGCTGCGCCACCAGCTCGAGGGCGCGATCGCCTTCTTCGTCGGCCTGACGCTGTCGACCATCGGCCTGGCCCTGGTGCCCGCCGGCGCCTCCCGCGGCGTGGAGCTGCTGGCCGTGGTCGTCGCCAACGCCGTGGCCACGCTCGTGCGTTTCATGCTGCTGCGCGTGTGGGTGTTCAACCCCAGGCGGAGGCACGTGCGGTGACCCTCCTCGACCACCGGCCGGCGCACCGGGCGCCCGCCGGGAAGCTTCGCCGTGCCTTCACCAGTGCCGTCACCCGGGCCCTGACCGGCTCGCCCGCCTGGTCCCGTCCCGCCCGGTGGGCGGTCCTACTGGCCGCCTTCGTCCTGTATGCCTGGGGCCTGAGCGGCAACGCCAACGAGTACTACGCCGCCGCCGTCCTGTCGGCCGCCAAAAGCTGGAAGGCCTTCTTCTTCGGCGCGCTGGACGCCGGATCCTTCATCACCGTCGACAAGCCGCCGCTGGCGATCTGGGTGATGGCGCTGTCGGCGCGGATCTTCGGCTTGTCCACCTGGAGCATGCTGCTGCCGCAGGCCGTGGCGGGTGTGGCCGCCGTCGCGCTGGTCCACTCCGCGGTACGGCGCAGCGTCGACGGCGTCGCCGGGCACGTCGCGGCGCTGATCGCGGCGGTGGCGATGACGCTGACGCCCGTCACGGTGGCGATCAACCGGGACAACAACCCCGACACGCTGCTGGTGCTCACGCTGGTGGCCGCCGCGTGGTGCTGCCTGGAGGCGGTGCGCGCCGGGCGCGTGCGCCGGCTGCTGTGGTGCGCGTTCTTCGTCGGGCTGGGCTTCAACACCAAGATGCTCCAGGCGTTCGTCGTGCTGCCCGCCTTCGCCCTGGCGTACCTGGTGTGCGCGCGGACGGGCGTGCGGAAGCGCGTGGGGCACCTGCTGGCGGCCGGAGCGGTGCTGGCCGTCTCCAGCGGCTGGTGGATGGCCGTCGTCGACCTGTGGCCCGCCTCCTCCCGCCCCTACATCGGCGGCTCGACCGACAACACCGTGTGGGACCTGGTCATCGGCTACAACGGCCTGGGCCGGATCTTCGGCGCCGGCGGTGGCGGGCGCGGCGGCGCCAACTTCGGCGGCGAGGCCGGGGCCGGGCGCATGTTCAACGAGATCATGGCGGGCCAGATCTCCTGGCTGCTGCCGTTCTGCGCGCTGGCCGTGCTGGTCGCGGCGCTGTCGTGGCTCCTCACGCGCCGCGTCACCGGCTCGGGGGCGGCCTGGTGGCTGTGGGGCGGCTGGCTGGCCGTGCACCTGGCCGTGTTCAGCTTCTCCAGCGGCGGCTTCCACCCCTACTACACCACCGCCATGACGCCCGCCGTCGCGGCGCTCGCGGGGATGGGCGGGGTGCAGCTGTGGCGTGCCTACCGGGCATCCCGCGCATGGGCGTGGGGCCTGCCGTTGGGCGTGGCGCTGACCGGGGCGTGGGCGTTCGTGGTGCTCCGCCGTACCCCCGACTTCGTGCCCTGGCTGGCCTGGGCCGTGGCGGGCGGGACGGCCGCGGCCGTGGTGATCCTCGTGGCGGCCCGCGTGACCCGGCGAGGTCTGGTACGGCTCGCGGCCGCCGGCGCGGTCGCCGGGCTCCTCGCGGGGCTGGCGGGGCCCGCGGCCTACGCGGTCACGCCGGTGGGGCAGCCGATCAACGGCACCAACCCGCTGGCGGGCCCGGCGAGCGGGCAGACGGGCCTCCCCGGCGGGATGCGCGGCGGGGAGGGGCCGCCGCAGCGGTCCGGCCGGGAGGCCGGCAGCGGGCTCGTCTCCTACCTGACGGCCCACCAGGGCGGCGCGACCTGGCTCGCCGCCGTCCCCAGCGCCCAGCAGGCCTCCTCGATCATCCTGGCCACCGGCAGGCCGGTCATCGCGATGGGCGGCTTCACCGGCCGGGACCCGGCGATGACCGTGGACAGGCTGCGCGAGCTCGTCGCCTCCGGCCGGCTCCGCTACGTCCTCACGGGCGGCGGCGGCCCCGGCGGGGCCTCCTCCGAGGTCACCTCCTGGGTGCAGGCGAACTGCCCGGCGGTGACAGGTCAGGACGGCCTCTACGATTGCTCATGATCTGCTCATGATTGCCTCGTGATTGCCTGGGAACGCGGCCGGGATAGGATGCGCCGGTGCGCAACAGCAGGGCCGAGCAGGCCGACCAGCGTCGAGCCGAGCTCCTGGAGGCCACCCGGCGGGTGGTGCTGGAGAAAGGACTGGCCAACACCCGGGTGGCGGACATCGCCAAGGCGGTCAACGTCAGCGGCGGGTTGATCCACTACCACTTCGCGACCAAGGACGAGCTGATCACGGCGATGCTCCGGGCCACGCTCGACATCGAGAAGGCCGGGCTCGACTCGATCGTCGAGGGCCCGGGCAGCGCCTCGGAGCGGCTGGACCGGGTGCTGCGCTCCTACATCCCCGAGTCGCGCTCCGACCAGAGCTGGCTGTTGTGGCTGGACGCCTGGAACACCGCGCTGCGGGAGCCGGCGGTGCGGCAGATCGTGCTGCAGGTGGAGACCACGTGGCTGGCCGCGCTGGAGCGGGTCATCAGGGACGGCGTGGCCGCCGAGGAGTTCGCCTGCGAGGACCCGGCGGGCGCGGCCGAGCGGATCGACGCCATGCTCGACGGGCTGATCATCCGCTACACCCTCCACCCGAACGTCCTGTCCCGCGCCCAGCTGCTCCGGCACGCCCGGATGGCCGCCGCCCGCGAGGTCGGCGTCGACCCCGCGGTCTTCGGCTGACGGCTCGTCCCGGCCCGGTCCGGCGCGGGTGTCAGGCCGGCAGGGCGGCCAGCAGGTAGGCGAGGCGGGCGGCGGCGGACTCGACATCGTGGGTGGTGCCCAGGCGGTAGCCCCACGAGGTGATGAACGCCCCCTCCTCCGAGCACGTGACCGTCTCCGCGAGGGTGGCGGAGAAGCGGTTGCGCACCTGCACGTAGGCCGGCTCGCTGGCCAGGGCAATGGTCTGGACTCTGAGGTCGGCGTGCCGACTTGCGTACCACGCGAACTGCTCCAGGCAGGTCGTGGTGTCCAGCATCGTGCGTCACCTCCGCAACGTCTCGCGACAGGATTGCACGATCTTGCTGGCGGGAGCAAGCAATTGCCGTGGGTTAATTTTCCGATTGTTTCGCGTACTCGTCATTTACCCGCATGATGATGGATCGCGCGGATTCACCGTAGGCGGCGGCCTCGGCGTAGCCGTCGAAGACCTTGACGTAGAACTCGACGTCCTGACGGTCGCGCAGGCGCAGCTCCCTGGTGCGGGTGGGGACCATCACCTCGGCGTCGTCGAAGATCCAGAAGCCGGTCAGCGGCACCCACGGCAGCTGCTGCTCGAAGGGGATGATGCCGAGCCTCATCGTGGGCAGCGTGCTGATCGCCATCAGCCGGTCCAGCACGCCCTGCATGACGTGGCTGGGGGCCAGCTTGGTGCGCAGGGCGTTCTCCGGCAGCACGAAGTGGAAGCTGCGGGTCAGGTCGTAGAGGATCTCCTGGCGCTGCATGCGGACCCGCACGCCCGCCTCGATCTCGCCGGCCGCGCCGTACTCGGTCTTGAGCGTCAGGAAGATGTTCCTGGCGTACTCGGCGGTCTGCAGCAGGCCGGGGATGACGCCCGGCTCGAACACGCGGAACCTGCGGCTCTTGGACTCCAGCTCCCGGATGTCCTCCTGGGAGGCGGCCAGGCCGCCGGTGGTCAGCTGCCGCCAGTCCAGGCGGCGGGCGCCTAGCGTGGCGGCCTGCTCGGCCAGGCGGCGGGTGGTCTCGCTGTCGGCCTGGACGGCCGCGGCCCACGACAGGACGTCCTCCTCGCTGGCCGTCTGGCGCGCGTTCTCCAGGCGGGAGACCTTGGATGCCTGCCATTGCAGGCGGTCGGCCAGCTCCTTGCCCGTGAGCCCGGCGCCCTCGCGCAATCGGCGCAACAGGGTGCCCAGCTCGATGCGGGCCTGCTGGAAGGACGTCACGGCGCTAGAGGCTAATCGCCGATGCGACGATCATGCCAGGGGTTGTGGCGCAATCGTGACCGGCGTCAGCTCAGGACTTTGCGGGCGATGTCCACCAGGAGCTCCCGGGGGACCTCCACGGCCGTCTCGCCGTCGAGGACGTCGCGCAGATCCGCGAGCGCCTCCGGATCGGTGACCTGCATGCCCTGGACGACGATGGTGCCCCGGTCGGTCTCGTAGAGGCTCGGGCAGGCTCCCGCCTCCGAGGTGGAGCCCAGAAACCGCATGCGCATGGGTGTCCTTCCCCGAACGATGTCGCAATTGCGCGCAATCGTAGGGGATGGAGGGATCTTCGGTCATCCGGATCTCGGCATTCGGTATGAAAGCCGCTAGCGGAGGATCCACGTCTGCGCTCTCGCGAACAGGTCCAGGGTGGTCTGGTGGAGCAGGTCGCCGATGTCCCTGGGCGCCTGTCCGGCGCACGCGCGGGCGTGGGTGCCCTCCAGGACGATGCCGAGCTTGAAGCACGCCATGACCACGTACCAGGCCAGGTCGGTCAGCTCCCGGCCGGACAGGGCCGCGTAGCAGGCGATGATCTCCTCTTCCGAGGGCAGGCCGTCGATCTGCAGCCGGCTCGCCGGCAGCGTGGCGATCAGCCAGCCCAGGTCGAGCAGCGGGTCGCCGATCGTGCACATCTCCCAGTCGACGATCGCCGCGACCCGCGGGCCGTCGTGGGCGAACATCAGGTTCGCCAGGTGGTAGTCGCCGTGCATGACGCCGGGGACGAAGCTCCGGGGCCTGGTGCGCTCCAGCCACTCGGCCGTCTCGCCGAGCCGGGGGATGTCCGGGCCGGGGTAGCCGGGGAGCCTGCCGTACCCCTCCAGCTCCGTCAGCCAGCGCGGCACCTGCCGCTCCAGGAAGCCCTCCGGCCTGCCGAACCCGGGCAGCAGCCCCGGGTCCACGCGGCCGAGGGCGGCCAGGGCGCTCGTAGCCTCCAGGCCCATCCTGTGGCGCACCGCCGGGTCCTTGGCGTGCAGCTCGGGCAGGCCCACCGTAGGGTTGAACCCCTCGACCGGCTCCATGAGGTAGAACACCGGCTCCCGCTCGGTCTGGGCGGCGACGAGCCGGGGGGCCGGGACGTCGGTGTCCTTCAGCACGGCCAGCACCCTGGCCTCCCGGCGGAGCACCTCGTTGCTCTTGGGGCGGGCGTGCACCGGCGGCCTTCTCAGGACGTACGGCACGCCGCCCCGGCTGAAGCGCACCATCACGTTCTGGGTGCCGCCGAGCACGGGCGCGACGCCGGCGATCTCGCCCTCCGGCAGGCCCTGGGCGTCCATCCACTCGCTGAGCGCGGCGAAGTCGATCGCGGTCAGGTCGATGTGCGTGGAGGTCATGGGCGCCCTCATCGTAAACCGAATGACGTTCTAGTCACCGTAACACGAACCGGGTGCTCCCTTCGATACATCCCGGCCTGGATGCCGAAGATCCGGCAAGGTGGGACGTGTCACCATGAACACCACTATGCTCGCCAACCGTGGCAGATCCCGACGAGCTTGAGGCTCGCCGCCGAGCGAGCGCCCTGGAAGCAGAAGAAAGACGGCTCCGCGAGCGCGTGCAGGTGCTGCGCGAGTGCGTGGGGGCCGCGACGAAGCTGTCCGGCAGCCTCGGCGCGCACCTGGAGCCGGTGGTCAAGACGGCGGCCTCGAAGGACCTGTGGCGCGGGCCGTTCGCCCAGCAGTCGACGGCGGAGCTGGCCCGGCTGCACCGGGACATGGGCAAGATGGCCGAGGACCTGATCGGCGACCGGGACCGCTGGGCCAAGGAGGCCGACCGGCTGGAAGCCGAGGCCGAGGGGCTGCGGCGGGAGAGGGAGAAGCTGAAGTGAGCCCCGATCCCGCCTACCGCGGCTTCGACATCCCGCGGCTGCGGGTGTTCGCCAGGGATCTGAAGAACGTCGGGGCCGGGGCGCCCGCCCTCCACAGGGACCTCGGCAAGCTGCTGGCCAAAGCCGAGACCGCGCTGGAGAAGCCGGCCACCCAGTCGCCCGCCCTGCTCGGGGTGTTCCTGCCGAGCATGCCGCTGTTCGGCCCCACCGCCATGCCCGCCAGCCTGGAGCGGAAGCTGGGCGAGATGGGCGAGTCGATCAACCGGCGGTCCGACCACCTGGAGAAGATCATCCCGCTGCAGCTGGCGGGCTTCCCGGTCAGCGACAAGGTGATCTTCTCCGACGAGCGGCCGCCGGACCCCAAGAAGGTCCAGGAGGCGCTGGACAGGCTCGCCGCGCTGAAGAACCTCGACGGCGGCATGAACGGCAACCGCGACGACCTGCGCGAGATCAAGGCGCTGCTCGAGGGCCTCACCCAGGCCGAGCTCGACGCGTTCATGCGCAAGGTGCCCGCCGAGGACCTCAAGAGGTACGGCGAGGCGATCCACAACCGCAAGGACTCCTGGCTGACCCCGTTCGACGAGAACGGCCTGCCGCACGAGGAGTGGAGCGACCACGTCAACGCCCTGCTGTCGAAGGTCCAGCCGGAGCACTTCGCGAAGTTCGTGGCCGCCTTCCCCGGCGCGCAGCCGCCCTTCGACGTGGCCAAGGACGACCAGAACCGCACCCAGAGCCCCGGCAGCATCACCTGGGGCGTGCCGAACCTGCCGCTGTTCAAGGACGGCGTCGACGTCTCCGACGTCTCGCAGGGCGCGGTGGGCGACTGCTGGTTCATCGCCAACCTCGGCGCGGTCGCCCAGCGCGACCCCGAGTTCATCCGCTCCGGCATCCGCCGGAACCCCAACGGCACGATCTCGGTGCGGCTGTTCGACAAGGAGGGCCGCGAGCACTGGGTGACGGTCACGCCCGACCTGCCGCTGGACGCCAACGGCAACCCGCGCGGCGCCACCGGCGACGGCGAGCTGTGGCCCGCCTACTACGAGAAGGCGTTCGCGCAGTTCTACAACGACGACAACGACGACAAGCAGGGCAGCTACGGCGCGATCGTGGGCGACTACCCCGAGAAGGGCGCCAAGTTCCTCACCGGCAAGGGCTCCGACGTCGACGACCCCGACTTCGACGACCTGAAGGAGGCCTGGGAGAACGGCCACAGCATCATCGTCTCCACGCCGGGCAAGCAGAAGGTGCCCGACCACCTCAAGAACTCCTTCGTGACCGGGCACGCCTACTTCGTGGAGAAGGTCGAAGGCGACAAGGTCGTCCTGCGCAACCCGTGGGGGCACAGCACCGAGCGGCTCGTCGTCACCAAGGACGAGTTCGAAGACCTCTTCCAGGACCAGACGGTGGTGGACAGATGACACGCATGCGACTGTTCCGCGGCCAGCCGTACTGGCTGGACAACGCCACCCGGGACCGCGGTCTGGCGATCATGAGCTTCGAGGACGGCGCCGCCGTCGTGGCGCTCATGGACAGGGGCGTCAACACCGCCCGCACCGTGGCCGTCGGCGACCGGCTGGACGTCGAGGGCGTCACCTGGACGGTCACCGAGATCGTGCCGGACGACTCGGTCCTGCTCGAGGAGACCCCATGAGAGGCCTGCTCGCCGCCCTGGCCGCGGCCCTGGTCGCTCTGGCGTGCGGTACGGCATGCGCCGCCAAGCCCCCTTCGGCGGCCAGCTCCTCCGTCCCCCCGGGAGCCGAGCAGATCACGCTCACCCAGGGCGTCCCGCACTGGCTCGACAACGCCACGCGCAAGCGCCACCTGGCGATCATGAGCTTCGAGGAGGACCCGCTGAAGGTCGTCATCGGCTTGCGCGACAACGGCCGCACGACGACGCACACGCTCGGCATCGACGACACCATCGACGTCGACGGCCGGACCTGGCGGGTGACCAGGATCGACGCCGGACCCGACGGCCTGGCGGTGCTGACCGCCTCCTGATCTCCTGATCCGCCCGCGGATCCCCGGCAGCCTCCTGACCCGTCCGGCGATCTCCGGGGAAAGCGCCTGAAACGCCCGTGCGTTCGTGGTTTTCTGGGCGCATGCCGATCATGCGGGTCCTGGCTCTCGCCCTGCTCGCCGCCCCGGTCCTGTCCGTGCTGCTCCAGCCGTCAGGGCAGCCCGAACTGGCCGGCGTGCTGACCGGCGTGGGAGCGGGGTGGCTCCTCTGCGGGGAGCCCGCGCGGGCGGCCATGGCCACGCTGTGCGGCAGCGCCTCGGCGGTCTTCGCCGGCTCGCTCATCCGTCCCGAAGCCGGGCCGGACTTCTCCGACGAGATGGCGGGCTGGCCGGGCTGGCCCGCCGGCGCCGTGCTCACCTACCTGCTCGCGGACGGTGGGCGGCTCCGGCAAGCCGGCGGGCGGGGCAGGCCAGACGGCCCCGCCCGTCCTGCCGCCCTGCCCGTCTGCGTCGCCGCCCTCGCCGCCGCCGCGCTCGGGTGCGGCCTGCTCCTCGCCGCGAAGGCGCTGGGCGCCACGTCGTGGGAGGAGTACCACCCGTACGACGCCCCCGGCTGGTACCGCGACCTCACCGGCGCCCTGTGGTACCCGGCGGCCGCCGTGGTGATCGCCGCGATGCTCGCGGGCGCGCTCCCCGGCGGGCGCGGCCGCTTCCTGGCGCTTCCCCTCGGCGCCTGGCTCGGCTGCGCGGTGACCGCCGGGCCGCTGCAGTACGCCCAGGCGCTCGGCGTCCCTTCCAAGCCGGCGGCCGTCGCCCTGCTGGCCTCGCTCGCCGGAGGCAGCATCGGCGCCGCGGCGGCCGCCGCCGGCCTCCGGCACGCCGGGACGAGGCTCGGGCTGGCCGCCCACGTCCTGCTCTTCACGGCCGTGTCGCCGGCCGCGAGGTGGCTGCGGGATCCCCTGCCGGTGGAGGACGTCGTGCGGGTGGCCGTCACGGTGGCCCTGGTCGCCTGGGTGGCCGCGAGAGCGGCGTCCCGGGACGCCGCCGTGGGGTCGGGGGTCGTCGCGGGCATGGCGGGGCCGCTGCTGGTGTGGTCCGTCTACCTGACGGTCGGCTCCAGGCACTACGACCATCTCTCGCAGGCCGAGCCGTACTGGCTGGCCTGGGCGGGCGTGCCCGTCGCGCTGGTCACCGCGGTGATCGCGGCCGGCCTGGCCACGGGCGGCCCGGAGCGTGCCGCTGTCCGGGCGGGCACCGGGCCCTGACCCAGGCCCGTCTTCACCCCAGGGCCACCATGGTCGGGAGGAACAGCCGGCTGCGGTCGCCCGGCAGGTCGCCGCCGCGCACCATGAGGGCGTTGCGTGAGGCGTCACGCACGCCGTCCTCGATCACCCGGACCTGCTCGTGGAAGTCGAACATCCTGGCCAGCACCGCCGAGCGGTCCACGCCGAAGACCTCGGCGTCGAGCTCGGCGATGCCGTCGAGGTCCGGCGGCGTCGCGGGCCTGGACAGGCCGGACGGCGCGCCGGCGAACTCGCCGAAGGTGCAGTCGACCTGGCCGGCCACGCGGAAGCCGACCTTTTCGTACAGCGGCCGGCCGTACCGGGTCGCGTGCAGCCACAGGACCCGGTCGCCCGCCCGCTCCAGCACGTGGTCCATCAGCCTGCGCCCCAGCCCCTGCCGAGCGTGGCGGGAGGCCGTGAGCACCATGCTGATGACCCCGGCGTCGTCGCCGTAGCGGGTGAGCACGTTGGTCGCGGCCAGGCCGTCGTCGGCGACGACGCCGTAGACCTCGCCGATGTCGAACAGCAGCCGCCACTTGCGCCGCTCGGGGGTCCAGCCGCGGTCGATCGCGAGGCCGACGCAGGCGTCGAGGTCGTCCGGGGCGAGCCGGCGGATCAGCACGGGGACACCTCGTCAGATCAGCTCGCCGGCAGATGGGCGGGCGCCGCCGGCGGTTCCCGGGGGAGCACGGCCTCGGGGATCTCGGCGGCCTGGGCGCGCAGCTCCTCGCCGAGCGCCTTGGCCTGCGGGTCGAGCCGGGGGCTGGCGGCGACGCCCCTGCCGAGGAGGCCGTGGACGACGAAGTTGAGGGCGTTGAGGTTGGGCAGCTCGTAGCGGTCGATGCGGTGTGGGCGCAGGGAGGGGAGCAGGTCCTTGAGGCGCTCAACGGTGAGGAAGGACTCCAGCCAGGGGTAGTGCTCGGCCGTACGGACCCAGACGCCCAGGTTGGCGTTGCCGCCCTTGTCGCCGGAGCGGGCGCCGAGCACCCGGCCCAGGGGAGCGCGCACGGTGGGCCGGCCGCCGTCCAAGGGCGCCGGGCCCCGCCGTACCCCCTCCCGCCGACCCGGCGCGGGGGAGGAGGCTGTGGGGCCGAGCCCTTCCGGGCCGGCGGGGGAGGGTGGCGGGGTCTCCGGGGTGGGTGGTGGGTCGGCGGGGGAGATCTCCTCGCCGTCGAGGAAGACGCGCGGGCGCACGTCCAAGGCCGGAACCAGCACCGGCCAGTAGATCCCGTACGGCGAGGCGTCGCCGGGAGGCGTGAGCCCGTAGAAGCCCGGATAGCTTGCCAGGCCGGTCTCCACGACGGCGGAGGAGAACGCCCGCCCGGCCTTCGCCCGGTCCGCGTCCATCACCGTGATGCGCAGCAGCGGCGGGTCCAGCGTCACGTGCACCTCGTCGAACGACTCCCGCGGCACCCGGGCCCAGATCGCCTCCTGCGCCGCCCGCGCCTTGGCCTCGATGTCCAGCCCGGTGAGCACCAGCGTCATGGTGTTGCGGTAGCCGCCCAGGAAGGTGACCGCGGCCTTGAGCGTGCCGGGAGGCGGTTCGCCCCGGACGCCGCAGACGCGCACTCTGTCCGGCCCCTCCTGGGCCAGCGTGATCGTGTCGAAGCGCGCCACCACGTCGGGGCCGGGGTAGCGGGGCGAGGCGATCTCGTACAGCAGCTGCGCGGTGACCGTGCCGACGGAGACGAGCCCGCCCGTGCCCGGGTGCTTGGTGATCACCGAGGAGCCGTCGGCGTGCAGCTCCGCGATCGGGAAGCCGCAGTGGGCCAGGTCGGGGACCTCCTCGAAGAAGGCGTAGTTGCCGCCCGTCGCCTGGCAGCCGCATTCGATGACGTGCCCGGCCACCACCGATCCGGCCAGCGCGTCCAGGTCGCCGGGCCGCCAGCCGTACCGCCAGATCCCCGGCCCGGTCACCAGCGCGGCGTCGGTCACGCGGCCGGTCACCACCACGTCGGCCCCGGCCGACAGGGCGGTGGCGATGGGGAACCCGCCGAGGTAGGCGTTGGCGGTCAGCGGCGTGGCGTCAAGCCGCTCGCCGGTGTCGGCGTTGACCAGGTCGCCGATGAGGGAGGCGTCGCGGCCGGTCAGGTCGTCGCCGGTGATGTGCGCGACCTTGACGGTGAGCCCCAGGCGTGCCGCCAGGTCCCGTACGGCCAGCGCGCAGCCCTCCGGGTCGAGCCCGCCCGCGTTGGACACGATCTTGATGCCGCGCTCCAGGCAGGTCCCGAGGACCTCCTCCAGCTGCTTGAGGAACGTCGGCGCGTACCCGGGACGCCCCTTCAGCCGGTTCCCGGCGAGGATGAGCATGGTCAGCTCGGCCAGCCAGTCGCCGGTCAGCACGTCGATCGGCCCGCCCTCGACCATCTCCCGCGCGGCCGACAGGCGGTCGCCGTAGAAGCCGCTGCAGTTGGCGATCCTCAGCATCGGGACATCAGCACCACTTGGGCGGCCTCTTCTCCATGAACGCGGCGATGCCCTCCTGGCCCTCCTCGGAGGTGAAGCGCTGCGCCGACAGGATCGCCATCTGCCGCAGCCCCTCGTCGAAGGACATCTGCGGCACCTCGCGCACCAGCCGCTTGGTGATCGCCAGCGCCTCGGGGCCGCCCTTGATCAGCATCTCGGCGTAGTGGGCGACCGTGGCGGGCACGTCCTCCACGGCCCTGGTCACCAGGCCGATCTCCTGGGCGGTGCGGGCGTCGAACACCTCGCCGGTCAGGAAGTACTCGGCCGCGGCGCGCGGGTTGACGCGCCTGAGCACCGGCACGGCGATCATCGCGGGGACGACGCCCAGCCGTACCTCGGAGAAGGCGAACGACGCCGACAGCGGCGCGATGGCGAAGTCGCACGCGGCCACCAGGCCGAGCCCGCCCGCCCGGGCCGTGCCGTTCAGGGCGCAGATGACCGGCTTGGGGCTCTCCCAGATCAGCGACAGGATCTCCGGGAAGGACGCGGTCACCGGCGCGTCGCCCGCCCCGCGCTGCGGCTCCTGGCGCTGCTCCTTGAGGTCGGCGCCCGAGCAGAACACCGTCCCGGTGGCCGTCAGCACGATCACCCTGGCCTCGGGCTCGGCCAGCGCCCAGTTCAGGCGGTCCTCCAGGTCGGTGAGCAGGCGCACCGACAGCGCGTTGCGGTTCGGCGGCGAGTCCAGCGTGATCGTGGCGACGCCGCCCTCGAGCTGCTTGTGGACCAAACGAGACGTCACTGCTTCCCCTCCTCGATGACCACGAGTACGGCTCCCGCCTCGACCTGCTGCCCCTTGCCGACCTCGACGGCCGACACCACGCCGGCGGCCGGGGCGGTGATCCGATGCTCCATCTTCATCGCCTCGAGCACCACCACGGCCTGCCCGGCGGTCACCCGGTCGCCGGGCTCCACCTCGACGCGCAGCACGCTACCGGGCATCGGCGCGAACAGGGAGCCGGGAGCCGCCGCCACGACCGGCTCGGGCAGGCGGGGCAGGGCGGTCAGGCGCACCGAGCCGAGGGCGGAGTCCACGTACACCGCCGAGCCGTAGCGGGCGACGTCGAAGGCGTGGCGCAGGCCGTCGCGTTCGAGGACCACGCGGTCGGGCGCGGCGCTGACGACCGTGACGCCCGGCGGGAGGGGCTGGTAGACGACCTCGATCTCCGCGAAGCGGGCGGTCGCCGGCTGGGAGCGGACGTTGCGCCAGCCGCCGGGGATCGTGGCGAGGACCCGGGCGTTCGCGCGGTTGGCGGCGGCCGTGGCGAGGGCGGCGGCGAGGGCGGGCAGCTCCAGGGGCGGGTCCTCGCCGCGGAGGTCCTGCTCGTCGAGGAAACCGGTGTGCGTGTTCCCCGCCACAAAATCCCGATTTTTCAGGATGTCGAGCAAGAGATCGCGATTTGTCGTGACGCCGTGGATCCTGGCGCGGCGCAGCGCGGCGGCGAGCCTCCTGACGGCCTCGGTACGGCTCGCGCCATGGGCGATCACCTTGGCCAGCATCGGGTCGTAGTGCGTGGAGACCTCGCCGCCGGACTCCACACCCGTATCCACGCGCACCTCGCCCGGAATCTCGAATCGGCCCATCTTCCCGCTCTGGGGGACGTAGGCGCGGTCCTCGGCGTACAGGCGCACCTCGACCGCATGGCCACGGGGCGGCGGGGACCGCTCCGGCAGCCGCGCCCCCTCGGCGATCTCCAGCTGCAGCCGGACCAGGTCCACCCCGTAGACGCACTCGGTCACCGGGTGCTCGACCTGCAGCCTGGTGTTCATCTCCAGGAAGGCCACCGTCTCGCCCCTGACCAGGAACTCCACGGTGCCCGCGCCGACGTACCCGATCTTCCTGGCGGCCCTGACCGCGGCGTCGAACAGCCGCCGCCTGGTGTCCTCGCCGATGCCGGGGGAGGGGCACTCCTCCACCACCTTCTGGTGGCGGCGCTGAATCGAGCACTCCCGCTCGCCCAGCGCCCACACCGTGCCGTGGGCGTCGGCGAGGATCTGCACCTCGATGTGGCGGGCCCGTTCCAGCAGCGGCTCGACGAACACCGTCCCGTCGCCGAACGCCGCCCGCGCCTCCCTGCTCGCCGAGGCGATCTCGCGCTCCAGGTCCTCCGGCGCCCGCACGATCCGCATGCCCCGCCCGCCGCCGCCCGCCGACGCCTTGACGAGCAGCGGGTAGGCCCACTCGCCGCCATCGGTGGGCGTGAGGTGCTCAGCCGCAGCCTCTCCCGCGCCGGGCCGGTGAGGAGGGGTACGGCGGAGCCCGGCGCTCTCCTGCGGCGGCCCGCCCACCGGCAGGGACGGCAGCACCGGCACCCCGGCCTCGGCCATGAGGCGCTTGGCCTCGACCTTGGCGCCCATCGCCGCGATGGCCGAGGGCGGGGGCCCGATCCATACCAGTCCCGCGTCGAGCACCGCCTGTGCGAAGTCCGCGTTCTCCGACAGGAACCCGTAGCCCGGGTGCACCGCGTCCGCCCCCGACCGCCGGCAGGCCTCGACGATCTTGCCGATGTCCAGGTAGCTCTCCGCCGGTTTGACCCCGCCCAGCCGTACGGCGTGGTCCGCCTCCGCCACGTGCGGCGAGTCCGCGTCGGCGTCGGAGAACACCGCGACGGTCTCGATGCCCATCTCGCGACATGTCCGGAAGATCCTTCGGGCGATCTCGCCCCGGTTCGCGACCAGCAAGCGCGTGATCATGGCCGGAACACCCCGTACCCCGCCGGCTCGGGGACGGGCGCGCTGTTGATCGCCGACAGACAGATGCCCAGCACGGTCCGCGTGTCCCGGGGGTCGATGACCCCGTCGTCGTACAGCCGCCCGGACAGGAAGAACGGCAGCGACTCCGCCTCGATCTGTGCCTCCACCATGGCCCGCATGGCCGCGTCCGCCTCCTCGTCGTACACCTGCCCGCGCGCCTGCGCCGCCGCGCGCCCCACGATCGACAGCACCCCGGCCAGCTGCGCCGGTCCCATCACCGCCGACTTCGCGCTCGGCCAGGAGAACAGGAAGCGCGGCTCGTAGGCCCGCCCGCACATGCCGTAGTTGCCCGCGCCGTAGGAGGCGCCCATGACCACCGTCAGGTGCGGCACCGTGGAGTTGGACACCGCGTTGATCATCATCGCGCCGTGCTTGATGATCCCGCGCTGCTCGTAGTCCTTGCCGACCATGTAGCCGGTGGTGTTCTGCAGGAACAGCAACGGTGTGCGCGACTGGTTGGCGAGCTGGATGAACTGGGTCGCCTTCTGCGACTCCTCGCTGAACAGCACGCCGCGGGCGTTGGCCAGGATCCCGATGGGATAGCCGTGCAGCCGCGCCCACCCGGTGACCAGGCTCGTGCCGTACAGCGGCTTGAACTCCTCGAAATCGCTGCCGTCGACGATCCGGACGATCACCTCGCGCGGGTCGAAGGGGATCCTGAGGTCCTCGGGGACGATGCCCAGCAGGTCCTCCGCCGGATATTTCGGCTCCTGTACGGCATGCGGGCGCACGCCGAGCTTGCGCCAGTTGAGCGACCTGATGATGCGACGCCCGATCCTGAGCGCGTCGTGCTCGTCGGCGGCCAGGTAGTCGGCCAGCCCGCTGACCCGCGCGTGCATCTCGGCCCCGCCCAGCGACTCGTCGTCGGACTCCTCCCCGGTGGCCATCTTGACCAGCGGCGGGCCGCCCAGGAACACTTTCGCCCGCTCCTTGACCATCACGACGTAGTCGCTCATGCCGGGCACGTACGCGCCGCCCGCCGTGGAGTTGCCGAACACGAGCGCGATCGTCGGGATCCCGGCCGCGCTCAACCTGGTCAGATCCCGAAATATCCGGCCACCCGGGATGAAGATCTCCTTCTGCGTCGGCAGGTCCGCGCCGCCGGACTCCACCAGGTTCACGTACGGCAGGCGGTTGGCGAAGGCGATGTCGGCGGCGCGGAGCGTCTTGCGCAGCGTCCACGGGTTCGACGCCCCGCCTCTGACCGTGGGGTCGTTGGCGGTGATGACGCACTCCACGCCCTCGACGACCCCGATGCCGGTCACCACGCTGGCCCCCACCGGGAACTCGGTCCCCCAGGCGGCCAGCGGCGACAGCTCCAGGAAGGGGGAGTCGGGGTCGACCAGCAGCTCGATCCGCTCCCGCGCCAGGAGCTTGCCGCGCTTGCGGTGCCGCTCGACGTACTTCTCGCCGCCGCCCGCCACGGCCTTGCGCAGCTCGGCCTCCAGGTCGGCGAGCTTGGCGAGCATCGAGGCGCGCCGCTCGGAGTGGTCGCCGGTCACGTGTCCTCCCTCGCCGCCGGGCCCGCGGAAGTTGACGCCGACGTCAGGCCGATCGCCCGCGCCCACAGCGTGGTCAGCAGCCGCACCGCCGTCTGCTCGTCGGCCTCCTCGCCCAGGTCCAGCCACACGTGGGCGAAGTGCTCCACCATGCCGCCCAGCATGACGGCGGTCAGCCTGGGGTCCAGGGCGGGGTCGGCCAGGCCCTGTTCCTGGAGCCGGCGCAGGCCCTCGGCGCCGCGCCGGACGAAGACCTCGCGCACCTCCAGCAGCAGCGTGCGGAAGCGGTCGTCGCCCACGGCGGCCTGCTCCAGCATCCTGACCAGCCGCGAGTTGGCCGCCCAGGCGCGCAGGTAGAGCCGGTTGGCGGCCTCGATCCTGGCCAGCGGGTCCTCCGGCGCCGACCGCCCCACCACGCTGGCGGCGAACATCTCGCCCACCGCCGCCGAGACGACGTGGGCGAACAGCGCCTCCTTGGAGTCGAAGTAGGTGTAGAACGTGCCGTGCGAGACCCCGGCCCTGGCGCAGACGTCGTCGATCCGCACGCCGTCGAACCCGTGCTCCTCGAACGCCTCCCGCCCGGCCTGGACCAGAGCGGCCCGCGTCCGCCTGCCACGCGCCGTCAACGGCTCCGGCGACGACTTGACGATCACGTCAACAAATGTACGCCGCCCGGCGCCGCTCCGGAAGGCCCGCGCTCAGCGCTTCGTCGGCGTGCGGCTGGGGCTGGGGCTCATCACCGACGTCGGGCTGGTGGTGGGCGCCGGAGAGGGGTCGATGAGGCCGTGCTTCCTCGTCTTGGTCGGCGTCGGCTTGGGGGTGGGCTTGCGCGTCGGCGTCGGCTTGGGGCGATAGGTCGGGACGACGACGGTGGGCCGCTTGGTGCGCTTCGTCTTGGTCGGGGTGGGCGTGAGCGTGAGGACCGGGACCGTCGTGGGCTCCACCGTCGGCTCCGGGCTGGGGGTGTCCGAGGGCTCGGCAGGCTCGTTGGCCGCCGTGTCGCTGGGGGTGGGGTCGTTGGCGTCCACCACCAGCTTCACCGTCTGGTCCTTGGCGTTGGTGATGACGATGGCGCCGCCGGTGGCCAGCACCACCGCGGCGGCGAGGCCGGACAGGGTGAGCATGACGGTACGGCGGGGCCTGCCCGTGGGGCGGCGGCCGGGGGCCGCCCGGGTGAGGCCCCGGCTGGGGACCGGGGGCGGTACGGGGGCGGTGTGCTGCGGGCCGGGGCCGTGCCCGCCGCCCCCGGCGGAGGGCACGGGGGAGGGTGCGGTCAGGGGGTCGCCCGGCGCCGTGGGCGCGCCGGGCGCGCTCCCGGGGCCGCCGAAGTGAGGCAGGGCGGACGACCGCGACGCCTCGGGCGAGAAGGGGTTCGGCGCCTGCGCGCCGGGGAGGGCCGGGAAGGGCGCCGGGGCCGCGGAAGGGGCCGACACGGGCGGGATCGGGGCGGGCGGGATCGGGGCGGGACCCGGTGCGGGAATGGGTGGCGCCGAAGCGGGTGCGGCCGACACGGGCGGGGCGGCAGCGGGTGGGGCGGCAGCGGGTGGGGCCGGGTCCAGGACGGCCGGAGGCACGGGCTGGCCCGTCAGCCGCACCACCAGCTCATCCGCGGTGGGGCGTTGGGTGGGGTTTTTGGCCAGGCAGGCGGTGACGAGGTCGCGCAGGGGGCCGTCGAGGCCGTCGAGGTCGGGGTCTTGGTGGAGGATGCGGTGCATGACCGCGGGGATGGTGTCGGCGCCGAAGGCGGGTTTGCCGGTGGCGGCGTAGACGATGGTGACGCCCCAGGCGAAGACGTCGGCGGCTTCGGTGATGGGGGCGCCGGTGAGTTGTTCGGGGGCCAGGTAGGCGGGGGTGCCCATGGCGAGGCCGGTGGCGGTCAGGCCGGGGGAGTCCAGGGCGCGGGCGACGCCGAAGTCGATGACGACGGGGCCTTCGGGGCCCATCAGGACGTTGGCGGGTTTGAAGTCGCGGTGCAGGATGCCGGCGCGGTGGATGGCGGCCAGGGCGGTGGCGGTGCTGATGGCGATGCGTTCCAGGGCCGCCCCCCGCCGGGGCCCTTCCCGCTGCACCAGCTCCCGCAGCGAGGGGCCGGGCACATACTCACTGACGATGTACGGCTGGCTCCCGGACAGATCGGCATGCAGCACCGGAGCCGTCGAGAACCTCGCCACACGCTGGGCGACCGCGACCTCGCGCAGGAACCTGTTGCGCGCCTCCGGATCCGCGACCAGCCCCGGATGCAGCAGCTTGACCGCGACCTGCTCGCCGGACGCCCCCCGTCCCAGGAAGACTACCCCCTGGCCGCCTTCCCCCAGCCGGGCGACGATGTCGTACGCGCCCAGCCGCCGCGGGTCGTCAGCCGCCAACGGCTGGAACTGACTCACCCTTGACCCCCTGAAATCACCAACGGTTGGGGCAAAACGCTACCAGCGTGGTGGATGGTGTGTAGCGCACATCTGCCGATCTATCACCCATGCGGTCAGCGGCAGTGGCTCCAGCCGCTCTTCCACGTCTGGGACCCCCATGTGCCGCCCCAGATGACGCACTTGCCGGCCGCGGGCAGGCGCACCGGGCCCGCGTAGGAGGTGAAGGAGCCGGGGTTGCTCTTGGTGGCCCCGCCCTTCACCTGGAGCACGGCGTTGGCCGGGATCTTGGCCGGATGCACGTACCTGGAGATCGTCACCACGCAGTTGACGCCCGTGGCGGCGTTGTAGGTGAGGTAGACGGTCGCCGCCGTGCCCAGGGCCCGGGAGTCGATCACCTTGTGGCCCGACCCGCACAGCGCGGCGGGCTTGTAGGGGTTCGGGATGGGCGTCGGCGTCGGCTTGTTGCTCGGGGTCGGGGTCTTGCTGGGCGTGGGTGTCCTGGTCGGCGTCGGAGTCTTGGACGGCGTGGGCGTCCTGGTCGGCGTCGGCTTCTTGGAGGGGCTCGGCGTCGGGGTCCGGTCCGGGGTCTTGCTCGCGCTGGGCGTCGGCTTGGGGGCAGGCTTGCCGGACGGCCGGGCGGTCGGCTTGGCCGTGGGGCGCGGGTGGTGGCCCGTGCCCGCCGGGTCGGCGGTCCGCGCCTTCCCGGGCGGGGTGAGCGTCAGGGTGAGGCTCGGCGTGGCGCTCGGCGTCGCCTCGGAGCCGGTCTCTCCGGCGGGCGGCTCGCCCGGCTGGCCCGCGCCCTGCCCGTCCGCGGGGTCGGCGCCGGTGCCGCCGGTGCCCTGGGCGACCGCCGGAGGGACGGGCGTGTCGTCGCCGCCGGTGAGGTAGAGGGTGGTGCCCGTGCCGAGGACGGCGGCCACCGCGACGCCGGACAGGGCCAGCACCAGCGTCCGGCCCTGCCTGGCCGCGGCCGGCCGGCCCGCCGGGGCGCGCGTCAGCCGGTTCGGCACCGGCGGCGGGACGGGCGCCGCCCCCTGGGACCGGGGGTACGGCTGGGCCGCACCGGAGGCGTCCCGCGGCTCCGCCGTACCGGAAACGTCCGTGGCGCGCGGCTCCGCCACGCCGGGCTCGGGCCGGGCCGCCGGGTCGGCCGGAGGCCCCGCGGTGCCGGAGGCGGGGGCGGTGTGCGGCACCGTCGGGTCGGCGGGCGCGACGCTCGGGAGCCGCTGGCCGGTCAGCCGCAGGATCAGTTCGTCGGCGGTGGGGCGTTGGGTGGGGTCTTTGGCCAGGCAGGCGGTGACGAGGTCGCGCAGGGGGCCGTCGAGGCCGTCGAGGTCGGGGTCTTGGTGGAGGATGCGGTGCATGACCGCGGGGATGGTGTCGGCGCCGAAGGCGGGTTTGCCGGTGGCGGCGTAGACGATGGTGACGCCCCAGGCGAAGACGTCGGCGGCTTCGGTGATGGGGGCGCCGGTGAGTTGTTCGGGGGCCAGGTAGGCGGGGGTGCCCATGGCGAGGCCGGTGGCGGTCAGGCCGGGGGAGTCCAGGGCGCGGGCGACGCCGAAGTCGATGACGACGGGGCCTTCGGGGCCCATCAGGACGTTGGCGGGTTTGAAGTCGCGGTGCAGGATGCCGGCGCGGTGGATGGCGGCCAGGGCGGTGGCGGTGCTGATGGCGATGCGTTCCAGGGCCGCCCCCCGCCGGGGCCCCTCGCGCTGCACCAGCTCCCGCAGCGAGGGGCCGGGCACATACTCACTGACGATGTACGGCCGGCCGCCTTCGAGGTCGGCGTGGAGGACGGGTGCGGTGGAGAAGCGGGCGACCCGTTGCGCCACGGCGACCTCGCGGGCCAGGCGCGAGCGGGCTTGGGGGTCCGCGACCAGCCCCGGATGCAGCAGCTTGACCGCGACCTGCTCACCGGACGCCCCCCGTCCCAGGAAGACCACGCCCTGGCCGCCTTCCCCCAGCCGGGCGACGATGTCGTACGCGCCCAGCCGCCGCGGGTCGTCAGCCGCCAACGACTGGACCTGACTCACCCTTGACCCCCTGAAATCACCAACGGTTGGGGCAAAACGCTACCAGTGTGACAGTTGGGGCATTCAACTCAGCGGACGGCCGCCGCTATCCTCGCCGCGCACTCCCGGACGTCCGCGTGGCCGGTGTCGACCTCGAGGTCGTAGGTGACGCCCTCGTGCACCGCGACCGCCTGCGAGGCCGCCATGCCGGTGACCCGGTCGCCGCGTGCCCGCTCGCGTGCGGCGGCCACCCCGGGATCGCAGCGGACCCCCACCCACAGGACCTCCAGCCCCGCCAGCCCGTCCTGCCAGGGCTTCTGGGATCGCGCGCCGCCGAGGAAGACCTCGTCGACGACGATCCTCGCCCCGGCGCGGGCCATGGCCGCGATGCCGGAGATCCAGGCCGCCTCCAGCGCGCGGTACTCCGGGCGCACGACCACCGTGCCGTCGGGCTCGAAGACGATCACGCGGTCCGGCGGCAGCGCCTCGCCCAGGGTGTCCACGCCGAAGGTCAGCCACACCTCGGGCAGGATCGCCTGCAGCTCGCGCGCGATGGAGGTCTTGCCGCTCGACGACCCGCCGTTGAGCACGATGATCTGGGTCAAATCGCCTTCCCTGGATTGAGGATGCCCAGCGGGTCGAAGACGGCCTTGATGCCGCGCTGCACCTCCGACACCACCGGCCCGGCCTCCAGGTCCAGCCAGCGCCGCTTGAGCAGGCCCACGCCGTGCTCGCCGGTGAGCGTGCCGCCCAGCTCCAGCGCCTTGGTGAACACCTCGTCCGCCGCCGCCCACACCTCGGCGGGCGGCTCGGCCGTACCGTGCTCGAAGATGAACACCGGGTGCAGGTTGCCGTCGCCGGCGTGGGCGACCGTGCAGATCTTCACGTCGTGCCGGGCGGCCGCGGCCTCGATTGCCGTGATCATCTCGGGCAGGGCCGAGCGGGGCACGCACACGTCCTCCACGAGGCAGGCGCCCAGCCGTTCCTTGGCCTGGTAGGCCATGCGCCGCACGGCGATGAGCTCCTCAGCCTCGGCGGGGGTGGAGGACACGGCGACGAAGGTGGCGCCGTTGGCCTCGCACAGCTCCTGCATGCGCAGCGCCACCGCCTGCCCGTCGGCCGCGTCGGACTGGCCGATGAGCATGGCCCGCGTGGCCGGCTCCAGGCCGATGTGGCGCCAGTCGTCGATCGCCTCCAGCGTGGCGCGGTCCAGCAGCTCCATCAGGGACGGCTGGCACCCGGCCGCGATGATCGCCGACACCGCGGCGGCGGCCTCGCGCAGGGAGCCGAACTCCGCGGCGAACGTCGCGGGCGGCGCGAGGGGCGCGCGGCGCAGCCGTACGGTGGCCGCGGTGATCACCCCGAGCGTGCCCTCCGACCCGACGAACAGGCCGGTCAGGTCGTAGCCGGTGACGCCCTTCACGGTGCGGCGGCCGGTGTTGAGCACGCGCCCGTCGGCCAGGACGACCTCCAGGCCCAGCGCGGAGTCGCGCGTCACGCCGTACTTGACGCAGCGCAGCCCGCCCGCGTTGGTGGCCAGGTTGCCGCCGATGGTGGAGATCTCGTAGGAGGACGGGTCGGGCGCGTACATGAGCCCGTGCTCGCGCGCCGCGCGGTCCAGGTCGGCGGTGATGACGCCCGGCTCGACGACCGCGATCTCGTCGGCCGGCGACAGCTCCCTGATGGCGTTCATCCTGATCAGCGACAGCACGACGGAGCCCTCGGTGGCGGTGGCCCCGCCCGCCAGGCCGGTGCCCGCCCCGCGCGGCACGACCGGCACGCGGTGCTCGCTCGCCCACCGCATCGTCGCCACGACGTCGTCCCGCGTGGTGGCCAGGACCACGCCGAGGGCCTTGCCCGGCTCCAGGAACGTGCGGTCCCGGGCATAGGAGTCGACGACGTCGGGATCGGTCAGCAGCCGTCCCGTGGGGAGTTTTTCGGCAAGTGCGTCAATCGGGCTCACGCCAGCAACTTTACGGTTTGCGCTGACAGTCTGATCCGGCCAGACTTGCCGGGATGGATCTGACGTGCCCGGTGTGCAAGCTCGATGACCAGGTGGCATCGGTGCCTGGCGTCGTCGCGGCGGGAACCACCTACCGGATCGGCCGGGTCCGCATGCCCCGCGACCGGGACGTCGCCGACCTGCCCGCCGTGCCGGTGACGCGCAAGCACATGATGAGCCGCACCCAGCTGGCCATCTGGCTGTCCTTCCCCAGCCGCCACTACACGCCCTGGGCGCGCAACCAGGGGTACATCATGCTGGGCGTCGCGGCCCTGGCACACCTGGTCGTGGCGCTGGTGCTGGCGATGGCGCGCGAGTCGAACTGGGCGGAGGTGCTGCTGGCGCCCTTCTGCCTGACGGGCGTGTTCTGGGGGTTCGGGCTGCTGTTCGTGATCGGCTCGTACGGCGCGCGCAAGCGGGACGTCGCCGAGGCCCCGGCGCGGGAGCGGGCTCTGGAGGTGTGGGAGAGGCTCGTCTACTGCGCGCGGGACAACGTCGTGTTCGAGCCGGGAGTCGGGGTGTCGTTCCACCCGAGCGAGACGCGGGAGTACATCTTCGGCTTCCGGCGCTGAGCCGTCAGATCTGGGTCAGCTCGACCAATGGGATCTTCAGCTTGACGCCTTCCGGGAGTTCGACGTCAAGCTCCTCGCGGTGGATGGCTGCCAGTTGATAGTTCCGCCCGGACCAGTCCAAGCGGTACTCCTCGACCGAGTCGACCTTGGTGCCCGCGAGAACGACGATGAGATATGCCGGAATGCGTTGGGCCGCATACTCGCCCTTCTTGTCGATGACGTCGGTCTGGGCATTGGAGGATGTGACCTCGATGACAGTGACCACGCTGGAGGACGTCAGCCGTGCTTCCAGATCCAGGCAGCGGTGCACAGTGATGTCCGGGCGGCGGAAGGTGAAACGACGTCCTTCGTCCGTGGCTTGGGAGTGAGTGTAATCGAAGCGCACATCCATCTCGGATACGACCTCTAGACAGGGATCGGGAGGCCGGGCGTCCCTGAGAGCAATGAAGAGATTGCCGACCACGCGCTGGTGGGCGCGCGTCGGCGACTCGCAGAAGATCACCCGCCCGTCGACCACCTCGATGCTGCGCGCTATCTCCGAGGGGAGAGCCTCGTATTGCTCCTCCGTGATGACGAAGCTGGATGGATCGGTAACCCAAGCCGGGAGCGACATCTTCACACCCCTCACTGTAGACGGCGGGGCGCCCAGGCTATCGATTCGCCATGCGCTCAGCAGGCGTTTCAGCAGTTCACGGCCTTTGCGCAGATCGCCAGACCCTGGATGGCCTGCTCGAGTTCGTCCAGGTCCGGGTAGGTCGGCGCGATGCGGATCGTGCGGTCGTCCGGGTCCTTGCCGTAGGGGTAGGTGGCGCCCGCCGGGGTGAGCGCGATGCCCGCGGCCTTGGCCTTGGCGACGACCTCGCTCGCTCGCGGCACCTCCAGGCTGATGAAGTAGCCGCCCTTCGGCGCGGTCCAGCCGGCCAGGCCCGCGAGCTCCTTGGTCAGCACCCGGTCGACGACCTCGAACTTCGGCTGGATCAGCTCGGCGTGCCGGCGCATGTGCGCGGCCAGGCCCGCCTCGTCGCGCAGGAACTCCACGTGCCGCAGCTGGTTGATCTTGTCGGGGCCGATGGACTGCTTGACCGTGTGGGACAGGAACCACTCCACATTCGCCGGGGAGGAGCCGAAGAACGACACGCCGCCGCCCGCGAGCGTCACCTTGGAGGTGGAGCCGTAGACGAACACGCGGTCGGCGTTGCCGTACTCCCGGCACAACCGGAGCAGGTCGGCCAGCTCGTCGGGCCGGTCGGTGAGGTGGTGGACGGCGTAGGCGTTGTCCCAGAAGATCCGGAAGTCGGGGGCGGCGGCCGGCATCGACGCGAGCCTGCGGACCACCTCCTCGCTGTAGGTGATGCCCGACGGGTTGCTGTACTTGGGCACGCACCACATGCCCTTGACGCTCGCGTCCTCGGCGACCAGGCGCTCGACGACGTCCATGTCGGGGCCCTCGGCGGTCATCGGGACGGGGACCATCTTGATCCCGTACCGCTCGCAGACGCCGAAGTGCCGGTCGTAGCCGGGCACCGGGCACAGGAACGTCACCTCCTGCTCCACCCACCGGCGCTCGGCGCCGGGCACCCTGCCGAGCAGCGCGAACACGACCGTGTCGTGCATGAGCGCGAGGCTGGAGTTGCCGCCCACGACCAGCTGCTCGGCCGGGACCTGCAGCGGCCCGGCGAACAGCTCCCGCAGCTCCGTCAGGCCCTGCAGGTTGCCGTAGTTGCGCCCGTCCGTGCCGTCGGCGGCCTTGTAGGAGGTCGGCAGCTTCAGCATCTCGTTGGACAGGTCGAGCTGGCGGGGCGAGGGCTTGCCCCGGGTCAGGTCCAGCTTCAGTCCGCGACTGACAAGGGCCTCGTAGTCTCGCTGGGCGGTCATGCCGGCCAGGATATGAGATACGGGGGACCGGCCAGGCCCGATTCCACAGTATGGACGCCTGGCCACGCCCCCGGGCGTGTCTCAGCAGCCGCCGATGTCGCAGAGCTTGGCGGCCATGCGCCTGGCGTCCCGCTCGTGCCGCGCCATCGTGCGCAGCGCGGGGGCGTCGTTGTGCATGTCCCAGTAGAGGGCGACGGCGGCGCCCCGCCGTACCGCCACGAAGCGCTGGGTCTGCGGGATCGGGGCGGCCCTGGTGGGCTCGATCCTCCTCGTGGCGCCGACGGCCTCGTCGCCGAGCTTCGGGGTGCGGCTCTTGACCTGGGTGCCGCATTCGGCGAGCCGGTCGCGGAACTGCCGCATGACCTCGGCGGCCTTCGTCTGGTCGGCGAAGAGCAGGACCTGCTCGCCGCGCAGGGCGTTGGCGGCCTCGCCGCCGCCGGGGCGCCGGTCGTAGCTCACCTCCCGGGCCGCCACCCAGCCCGTCGGCTGCCTGCTTGAGCACTGGATGTTCCACAGCTCGGTGACGTGGTCGCTCCAGTGCCAGTGCCGCGGGTCCTGGCGGGCGGCCTTCTCGTAGAGCAGGAAGTCCCTCGGGATCCCGGCGGGCTCGGCGGCGGCGGGCGCGGCGAGGGCTCCCGTGAGGACCGCGGCGAGGGCGAGTGCGGTGAGCGGGCGGCGCATGGGCGGTGTGTCCTTCCCCCGTTGTCGATCATTCGGAGGGTTGGATGTCCGGCCGGCGCGAAAGGTTCCGTTCAATGGGGTGGACGAGCCCGCGGCGCGGCCGGACGTGGGCTGAAAGTTTCAACCTCGGTTGACGGGCGTCACGCCGCCCATCATGATCGCGGGTGCCGCCTGGTCAGGAGGGGGCGTTCCCTGCTGCCGCCGTCCCCGCCGAGGTGCGCCGATGCCGAAAACCCTGTCACGAGCGGTCTGCGGCGTCCTGCTGACGCTCGCCGCCCTCACCGTCCCCCCGGCGTACGCCGACGAGACCGCCCCCGTCGCGGTGACCGTCAACGTACGCGCCGCCCTCGCCACCGTCCCCGAGACCGGCATCGGCGCCAACCATGCCATCTGGGACGCCAACCTCGGCACCGACCAGACCGCCGACCTGCTCAGGGATGCGGGCGTGAAGCTGCTGCGCTACCCCGGCGGCTCCTACTCCGACATCTACCACTGGGCCGACCACACCGCCCCCGGCGGCTACGTGGCACCGGGCACCGACTTCGACACCTTCATGCGGGGCGTGCGGCGCACCGGCGCCGAGCCGATGGTGACCGCCAACTACGGCACCGGCACCGCCGAGGAGGCAGCGGCCTGGGTGCGCCACGCCAACGTCACCAAGGGCTACGGCGTGAAGTACTGGGAGATCGGCAACGAGAACTACGGCAACGGCCACTACGGCGTCGCCTGGGAGGCGGACGACCACGCCGACAAGAGCCCGGCCGAGTACGCCCGCCACGTCGTGGCCTACGCCGACGCGATGAAGGCGGCCGACCCCACCATCAAGATCGGTGCGGTGCTGACCACGGCGGCCAACTGGCCCGACGGGCTGGTCGCCGAGGGCGACCAGGGCACCTGGAACCGGGTCGTCCTCTCCATCGCCGGACCCAAGATCGACTTCGTGATCCTGCACTGGTACCCCGGCGCCCTCGACAAGGCGGCCCACGTCGAGGACATGATCTTCCTCACCCGGCGGCAGATCGCCCAGTACGCCGGGCCGGGGGCGGAGCGGATCGGCATCGCCATGACCGAGTTCAACACCGGCACCAGCAGCGGCGGCACCACCACCCAGCCCGGCGCGCTGGCCGCCGCCGACGCCTACGCGACCCTGCTGGCGCAGGGCGTGTTCACGGTCGACTGGTGGAACGTCCACAACGGCATCGGCAACGTCACCCAGGTGGCGGGCCACACCGACTACGGCGACTTCGGACTGCTGTCCAGCGCCGCCTGCACCTCCGACGGCAGCGTCTGCGAGCCGCCGCTGAACACCCCCTTCGCGCCGTACTACGCCCTGCAGATGATGAGCAGGTTCGCGCGCCCCGGCGACCAGTTCGTCCGCGCCGCGACCGACCAGCCGAAGGTCGCCGCGCACGCCGTCCGCCGCCCCAACGGCGACCTGGCGGTGCTGCTCGTCAACACCTCGGCCGACACGTCCTACCCCGTCGCCATCGGCTACTCCGGCTTCAGCCCGGCCTCCGGCGCGCCCACCGTGCTGACCCACACCAACGGCGCCACGAGCATCTCCAGCTCGGCCACGGGCAGCGCGACCAGCCAGACCCTGCCGCCGCTCTCGCTGACCACCCTCGTCGTGCACCCCGCCTCGGCCCCGGCGGGACAGCCGGGCGCGCCGGGCCTGCCGACCGCCTCCGACGTGACCGACAGGACGGCCACGATCTCCTGGCCCGCCGCCTCCCCGGGCGCCCGCCCGATCGTCAAGTACGAGGTCCACCGCCAGCACGGCGCCACCAGCGAGCAGCTCGGGGAGACCGCGGGCACCTCGCTGGACGTCGCCAACCTCAGGCCGGGCACCCGCTACACGGTCAACGTCATCGCCCGCGACAGCGGCGGCGGCGTCTCGTGGGCCTCGCCCCCGCTGACCTTCACGACCGGCACGCCCGCGTCGAGCTCCTGCACGGTACGGCTCAGCAACCAGTCCGACTGGGGCAACGGCTACCTCGGCGCCATCGAGATCACCAACAACGGGGCGCCGGTCGACGGCTGGACGCTCACCTTCGCCTGGCCCCGGCCGTGGCAGAGCCTGGGCAGTGGGTGGAGCGGGATCTGGACGCAGACGGGCAGGGATGTGAAGGTCGTCAACGAGTCGTACAACGGCTCGCTGGCCACGGGAGCGTCGGCCACGGTCGGCTTCGTCGCCTCCTACAGCGGGCCGAACGTGCTGCCTTCGGTGTTCACGCTCAACGGGAGCGTGTGCTCGGCGCGGTGACGGGGTTCTGACCGCTTCTTCAGGAAACTCGGAGCGGAGCCGGATGCAGGGCCTCGCCGACCTTGCCGGTGCCCGGGGACGCGACTTGGTGGGACGGCGACGCTTGGTAGCCGGCCGCGCTGATCTGCCGCGGGGTGCAAGCCCCGCGGCAGGTGTGTGGAACACCGCCCTCCAGCTCAGGACAGCACGCGGTAGGTCACGTGCGTAACCGAGGTCGCGGCTCGCGACTTCACCTGGTCGAGTTTCAGCGGCGGGACGCCCTCGAACAGCCGCGCGCCGCCGCCGAGCGTGAGCGGCACGATGTGCAGCCGCAGCTCATCGACCAGGCCGGCGGCGAGGTATTGGTTGATGGTGATCGCGCCGCCCAGGATCATGACATCGCCGTCGCCGGCCGCCGCGCGTGCCTGTGCCAGTGCCGACTCGATTCCGTCGGTGACGAAGAAGTACGTGGTGCCGCCGTCCATCGGCTGCGGGTCACGCGCGTGGTGGGTGAGCACGAAGACCGGGGCGTGGAACGGCGGATTGTCGCCCCACCAGCCGTTCCACTGCCGATCCCACGCGCCACGCACCGGGCCGAACATGTTGCGCCCCATGATGACTGCTTTCGCGGCGGAAAGCTGTTCAACCTCAGCCCGGTTCTCATCGGGATTGTCGAACATCCAGGCGTGCAGCTTGTCGCCAAAGCCGTCACCGCCGTCGTCGCCGAACGGGCGTTCCTCGGTCTGGTTGAGCCCGGCCACGTACCCGTCGGCCGAGATCGTGATGTCGCAGATCACGCTGCCCATGCGATTGGTCATTGCTCTCTTCTCCTCGTGGCGGCCTCCGGTGTGTCGATCACCCGGACGACCTCCAATGATGTGGACACCTCGACCTCCGGCTCCGGTGGTCTCGGTCCGAACCGGTCACTGCAGCAGACCCGGCACAGTGGAATTACTCATCGGCCGAAGCGCCAAGAGCTCATGATTCTCAGCCCGGAAATACACCCTGTCCAGGACGGCGACCGGACATTTCCGGTCTTTTGCCGGCAATCGAGAGGGAACCGCATCGCCGGGACGGACGAGGCATGTCTCGTAGGCCAGGACGACGGCGGCTTGGACCGGCCGCGTGCGCCTGGATGCCGAAGTCCTCCCATAACCGGCGTCAACGGGACTCAGTCCGGCAACCCGCGGCGAGACGGGCCGTCATCTGTTCCCTGCCGGCGTGACGTTCTTCCTCGTCAGGCACCTTGTCATAAGCGTGATCGCGGCCCACGTCACGCGGCCCGGAGTACGGCGGCAGCCGCTCGTATCGGTGCGCAGCCGCGAGCGTTCGTAGGCGATCCAGCCGACGCCATCGCCGAGACCTCGCGGGTGTAGAGGATGCCCTTGCGCACGTGATAGAGGCTCAGCCCGGTGGCGGCCGCGAGTTGCCGGGCGGTAAGCCTGGCCGGGCGGGCTTCCGGCAGCGCCAGGCGCACCTGCTCCCCGCCGACGTTGGCCGCCAAGCCCCTGGAGGGCATGGTCCACTCGCCGCGTGGCAGCCGGGCCAGGCTCTCATCGAGGCTCACGTCCGCCCGGCTCGATCGCCGCCTCCAGCCAATCGGCCGTTGCCCGGACGCCTGCCACGTTACGTGCCACCGCGGCGCGCTCGTCGTCGGTGAAGCGGTGGTCGCGAAGCCGCGGCGGAATCCGGCCGATCGAGGCCGCGAACAGGGAGCACGCCCCGATGAGGTCGAGGACCGATGAGGTCGAGGAAGATCACTTACAGGGATCGAAGGCACCTTCTAGGCCGCTGGGAGCTGAGGTGACCGCCTCGCCATCCCCTGTCGGCAAGCGCCTGACGGTGTCGCGTGGCGCCAGGCCACGCCTTCAGCGAAGGCGGCCGAGCGAAGCGAGGGCCGCCGGGGGTCGCGCCCCCGGCGCGACTGGAACCAGACAGCCCGAGCCGCCAAGGCGCGAAGCGCCCCCCAGCGAGGACCGTCTACCGGGGCGGGCATCAGGCGCGCAGGAGTCCAGGTGCGCAACGGGTGGGCGGAGGCGGCAAAGAAATCAGACGCGCAACGGGTGGGGCGGAGGCGGCCAGGAGAGGAAATCGATCCCGAGAATATCCGCGCCATGGGTTTTCACGGCGATCCCCTTGGCGTGAAATGGGGTAGACGGGGGCCGTACTCCGCCTTGGAGGGGAGCAGCCGTGACGACCGTTCGCGAGACCTCGTTCGAGCAGGTGAGACGGCGACGCACGGGCACCGTGATCGTCTCCTGGCTGACCACGACAGATCACAAAGTGATCGGTTACCTGTATCTGATCACTTCATTTGTCTTCTTCCTCATCGCCGGAATCATGGCGATGGTCATCCGTTTCGAGCTCGCCCAGCCGGGCCTGCAGGCCGTGACGCAGCAGCAGTACAACGCCCTCTTCACGATGCATGGCACGATCATGCTGCTGCTGTTCGCCACCCCGCTGTTCGCCGGGTTCGCCAACGTCGTCATGCCGCTGCAGATCGGCGCGCCCGACGTGGCGTTCCCGAGGCTGAACGCCGTGGCGTACTGGATGTTCCTGTTCGGCGGGCTGATCGCGATGGCCGGGTTCGTCACGCCGGGCGGCGCGGCGGACTTCGGGTGGTTCGCCTACACGCCGCTGTCGACCGCGATCTTCTCGCCCAGCACGGGCGGCGACTTCTGGATCATGGGCCTGGCGCTGTCCGGCCTGGGCACGATCCTGGGCAGCGTCAACTTCATCACCACGATCATCGGGATGCGCGCGCCGGGCATGACGATGTTCCGGATGCCGATCTTCACCTGGAACACGCTGCTGACCAGCATGCTCGTGCTGATGGCCTTCCCGGTGCTGGCCGCCGCGCTGCTGGCGCTGGAGGCCGACCGCAAGCTCGGCACCCACATCTACGATCCCGCCAGCGGCGGGGCCATGCTGTGGCAGCACCTGTTCTGGTTCTTCGGCCACCCCGAGGTCTACATCATCGCGCTGCCGTTCTTCGGCATCGTCACCGAGGTCCTGCCGGTCTTCAGCCGCAAGCCGATCTTCGGCTACATCGGCCTGGTCGGCGCCACGATCGCCATCGCCGGCCTGTCGATGACGGTGTGGGCGCACCACATGTTCCCCACCGGCCAGGTGCTGCTGCCGTTCTTCTCCTTCATGACGTTCCTCATCGCCGTGCCGACCGGCGTGAAGTTCTTCAACTGGATCGGCACGATGTGGCGCGGCCATCTCACCTTCGAGACGCCGATGCTGTTCGCGGTCGGCTTCCTCATCACCTTCCTGCTGGGCGGCCTGACCGGCGTCATCCTGGCCTCCCCGCCGCTGGACTTCCACATCAGCGACACCTACTTCGTCGTGGCCCACTTCCACTACGTGGTGTTCGGCACCGTGGTGTTCGCGATGTTCTCCGGCTTCTACTTCTGGTGGCCGAAGATGACCGGCCGGATGCTGGACGACCGGCTCGGGAAGGTCCACTTCTGGACGCTGTTCGTCGGCTTCCACACCACGTTCCTGGTGCAGCACTGGCTCGGCGCGATCGGCTTCCCGCGCCGCTACGCCGACTACAGCGCCGCCGACGGCTTCACCGAGCTGAACCTCATCTCGTCGGTGGGCGCCTTCCTGCTGGGCGCCTCGACGCTGCCGTTCCTCTACAACGTCTACAAGACCGCGCGGCGGGCTCCGAAGGTCACCGTGGACGACCCGTGGGGCTTCTCCAACTCCCTGGAGTGGGCCACCTCCTGCCCGCCGCCCCGGCACAACTTCGTGACCATGCCGTCCATCCGCTCCGAGCGGCCCGCCTTCGACCTGCACTACCCCCGTGCGGCGGTGGAGGCCGGGCCGCGGCGCTCCGAGGCGGCGGAGGACGAGCCCCAGGGGCCGGTGCCCGAGACCTGAGCCCCCCGACTCACCCAGCCAGACAGGGAGGCGGCCGATGTCAGGCACGCGCACACCCTTCAGCCCCGAGACCGCCCCGTGTGGCCGCAGGTCCGCAGGCGAGCGCCTGGTCGACGACGACGGGTACGGCCTGCTGATCCGCGACCAGTACTTCGAGTGCGGCTGCCGGAGGATCCGCCACGAGTACCACGACGGCAGCATCCACATCGCCTCCATCCGGCACGACGGCAAACGAGTGACGGAGCCCTCCGCCGCCGACCACGGGAGCTGACCACATGATCGACGTGCTCATCGTCGGGGGAGGCGGGGCCGGGCTGCGGGCGGCGATCGCCGTCGCGGAGTCCGACCCCTCGCTTGAGGTGGCGGTCGTGTCGAAGGTGTATCCGATGCGCAGCCACACCGTCTCCGCCGAGGGCGGCGCGGCCGGGGTGATCGGCATCGGCGACACGCTCGAGGAGCACTGCTACGACACCATCTCGGGCGGCGACTGGCTGTGCGACCAGGACGCGGTGGAGGCGTTCGTCGCCGAGGCGCCGCGCGAGCTCGTCCAGCTGGAGCACTGGGGCTGCCCGTGGAGCCGGGAGCCGGACGGCCGGGTGGCGGTCCGGCCGTTCGGCGGCATGAAGAAGATGCGCACCTGGTACGCCGCCGACAAGACCGGGTTCCACCTTCTTCACACTCTGTTCCAGACAACCCTGAAATATCAGGAAATAAAGCGGTTCGACGAGTGGTACGTCACCCAGCTGATCGTCGACGACGGCCGCATCCACGGCGTCACGGCCATCGAGATCCGCACCGGCAGGATCGAGGCCATCCCCGCCCGCACGGTCATCCTGGCCACCGGGGGCTGCGGCCGGGTCTTCCCCTTCACCACCAACGCCGCCATCAAGACCGGCGACGGCATGGCCCTGGCCTACCGCGCGGGCGCGCCGCTGAAGGACATGGAGTTCGTCCAGTACCACCCCACCGGCCTGCCGTTCACCGGCATCCTCATCACCGAGGCGGCCCGCGCCGAGGGCGGCTGGCTGGTCAACAAGGACGGCTACCGCTACCTGCAGGACTACGACCTCGGCAAGCCCACCCCCACGCCCCGGCTGCGCAGCATGGAGCTCGGCCCCCGCGACCGCCTGTCGCAGGCGTTCGTCCACGAGCAGCACAAGGGCCGCACGGTCGACACCCCCTACGGCCCCGTCGTCTACCTCGACCTGCGCCACCTCGGCGAGGCCAAGATCGACGAGCGCATCCCGTTCGTCCGCGAGCTGTGCCGCAGCTACCAGAACCTCGACCCGGCCACCGACCTCATCCCCGTCCGGCCGGTCGTCCACTACATGATGGGCGGCGTCCACACCGACATGGACGGCGCCACCCCCATCGCGGGCCTCTTCGCCGCCGGCGAGACCGCCTGCGTCAGCATCAACGGCGCCAACCGGCTGGGCTCCAACTCGCTGCCCGAGTGCCTGGTCTTCGGCAGGAGGGCGGGGACGGCCGCCGCCGAGTTCGCCCGCTCCCACCGCGACGGGGAGTCGCCTGCCGTACGGTCGCAGGGCGACGACGAGCGGCGGCGGCTGGAACACCTGCGCGACGGCACCCGCACCGGCGAGCGGATCGCCGACCTGCGCGAGCGGATGCAGCACACCCTGGAGGGCGCGGCCGGCATCTACCGCACCGGCGACGTGCTCGCCAAGGCCGCCGACACGCTGGCCGACCTGCGGGAACGCGCCGCCGAGGCCAGGCTCGACGACTCCAGCACGGCCTTCAACACCGAGCTGCTGACCTGGCTGGAGCTGGGCTGCATGCTGGAGGTCGCCGAGACGATCGTCGCCTGCGCGCTCAACCGGCGCGAGTCGCGCGGCGCCCACCAGCGCACCGACTTCGAGGCCCGCGACGACGAGGAGTTCCTGGCCCACTCCCTGGTGCACCGGGCGCCGGACGGCACGCCCTCGGTCGGGCTGCTCCCCGTGACGATCACCCGCTGGCCCCCCGGCGAAAGGGTTTACGGACGTGACTGACACAGCGGAGGGAGTACGGCAGGCGGCCCCGGCCAGGACGATCCGGCTGGAGGTGGCCCGCTACCGCCCCGGTGAGGACGCCGAGCCGGCCTTCCAGAGCTTCGAGGTGCCGCGGATGGACGACTGGGCGGTGCTCGACGGCCTGAACTACGTCAAGGACCAGCTCGACGGGTCGCTGTCGTTCCGCTGGTCGTGCCGCATGGGCGTGTGCGGCTCCTGCGGCATGACCGTCGACGGCGAACCCCGGCTGACCTGCGGCACGTTCCTCACCGAGTTCGGGGACGGCCCGATCAGGATCGAGCCGCTGAAGGGCTTCCCGGTGATCAGGGACCTCGTCGTGGACATCGACGGCTTCCTCGCCAAGCTCCGGCACGTCAGGCCCTGGCTGGTCAGGGAGGGGGAGGAGCTGCCGCTGACCGCCGAGTACGCCCAGACGCCCGAGCAGCTGGAGGCCTACAAGCAGTACTCGATGTGCATCAACTGCCTGCTGTGCTACTCCGCCTGCCCGGTCTACGTGCTGGACCCCGACTTCCTCGGCCCGGCGGCGATCGCCCTGGCCCAGCGCTACAACCTCGACTCGCGCGACCAGGACGACCGGTTCGACGTGCTCAACCTGGAGGAGGCGGTCTGGGGCTGCACGTTCGTGGGGGAGTGCACCCGCGTGTGCCCCAAGCACGTGGATCCGGCCGAGGCCATCCAGCGCTACAAGGTCACCGCCGCGATGCGGTCGGTGCTGCCGTGGAGCAGGCGCGCGGGAGGCCGCCGATGAGCGCCCCGGCCAAGCCGTACCGCGCGCCGCGCGACTTCCTGTGGTTCGCCCGCAGGCCCGCCTACACGGTGTTCGTCCTGCGGGAGCTGACCAGCGTCTTCGTGGCGTGGACGATCGTGTTCCTGCTCCTGCTCGCCGACGCCGCGCTCAACGGGACCTACGAGCGCTTCACGGCCCTGGCCGGCCGGCCCTGGATGGTCGCCCTCAACACGCTGGCCTTCCTGGCCACCGCCTTCCACTCGGTCACGTTCCTCAACCTCGCCCCCAAGGCCACGGTCGTGCGGCTGGACGGCTGGCGCGTGCCGGCCTTCCTCATCCAGGGCGGCAACCACACGCTGTGGCTGCTGGTCTCGGGGATCATCGCCTACTTCGTGCTCAGGGGGGTGTGATGGCCCGCAGGCGTACGGCCGAGCCGTACCTGTGGCTGCTGTTCAGCGGCGGCGGCGTGGTGGCGGCGCTCGTGCTGCCGGTGCTGGTGCTGCTGTTCGGGGTGCTCATGCCGCTCGGCGTGCTCGACTGGCCGACCGCCGGGCAGGTGCGCGCCCTGCTGGATCCGGTCCTGGTACGGCTGGCGCTGGTCGTGGTCGTCGTGCTGTGCCTGTTCCACGCGGCGCACCGCATCCGGTTCACCAGCGAGGAACTGCTCGGCATCGCGCGCGCCGACGTGCTGATCGCGGTCGTGTGCTATGGGGCAGCGGTGGCCGGGGGAGTGCTGGCCGTCCTGCTGTTGTTCCGGTGATATTCCGAGTTATGCCGAAATAGCAGACATAACGGCACCGCATGGAGTGAGTCCCTAGCGTCCGGACTCGTGCCGATCAGACACCGTCTCGCCGTTCTGCTCCTGGCGGCCTCGTCCCTCGTCGCGCCACCCCGGGCAGCTCTCCCATCCCAGGCGGCTCCCTCACCGCAGGCCGCGCCGCCGTCACAAGCACGCCCGTCACAAGCACGCCCGTCACGGGCCGCTTCGCCGTACCGGCTCGCCCTGTCACCCCCGCGCGACGAGCGGGACCCCCGCGACCCCCGCCCCGCCGGCCACGCCAGGGCCGCCGTGCCCGGCGGCCTGCCCGGCGCCGTGCCCGGCGACCCGGCCGCCGCCCGCGTGCTCGCCGCCCGCGAGCAGGAGGCGCTGCGCACCGGCCGCGACCCCGCCGCCCTGGCCGGCAGGCGGCCGCGGACCGCGAAGGTGCTGGCCGTCCTCGTCGAGTTCGACGACCGGGCGAATGACGACTTCTCCGGGTTCGAGCGGCCCCGCGTCGTCGGCGGCGACCCCTACGACTGCGTGACCGAGCCCCCGGGCACCCGCATGAACGGCCCGCTCCACAACCGCATCCCCGACCCGGCCGGGACCGGCGACAACAACTCCTTCTGGGTGCCCGACTTCAGCCCCGCCCACTACCGCAGCCTGCTGTTCACCGACCGGGGCCTCACCAAGCGCGTCCGCCCCGACCTGCGCGACCCGCGCGACGGCCGCAGGGGCGTCGACGTGTCCGGCCAGACGCTCAGGCGCTACTACCGGCAGATGTCCGGCGGCGCCCACACCATCACCGGCGCCGTCGCCGGATGGGTGCGCGTGCCCCACTCCGAGGCCTGGTACGGCGCGGCCGCCTGCGGGCGCGCGGCGCAGGACATGACCGGCCACCCCGCCAACCCGGACGGCGTCGCGCGGCTCGTCGCCGACGCCGCCGACGCCCTCGGCCCCCGCTTCCCGTGGGCCGACTACGACGCCGAGGACGTCGCCGACGCCGACGGGGACGGCGACCACGCCGAGCCGGACGGCGTCATCGATCACCTGGTGATCGTGCACGCCGGCAAGGACCGCTCCGCCGGCGGCGGCGCCGAGGGCACCTACGCGATCTGGAGCCACTCCGGCGTCCTGCCCCGCCCGCTCAAGGTCGGCGGCAAGGCCGTCTCCGGCTACATGATGGTGCCCGAGGACGCCGGGGTGGGCATCTTCGCCCACGAGTACGGCCACGACCTCGGCCTGCCCGACCTCTACGACCCCACCGGCACCTCCAGCCCGGACGTGGAGTTCTGGGACCTCATGGCGAGCGGCTCGCACACCGGCCCGCTCTACCAGTCCATGCCCGCGCACCTGGGCCTGTGGGCCCGATGGGTCCTCGGCTGGGCCAGGCCGCGGACCCTGCGGCCCGGCTCCGCGCTTCGCCTGCTCACCCTGCGCCCCGGCGAGGGGGTCAAGGTCGACCTGCCGGCCGAGAAGGTCCCCATGCTCCAGCCGCACAGCGGCGCCTTCGCCTGGTGGTCGGGCATGGGGCAGGACCGCGCCGACGCCGGGCTCACCCGCGACCTCGTCCTGCCCCGCGCGGCCCGGGTGCGCCTGTGGATGTGGAACTCCTACGAGATGGAGTTCGACCGCGACCGCGGCTTCGTCGAGGTGTCGGCCGACGGCGGCGCCACCTGGGCCAGGCAGCGGGTCTTCACCGGCGAGGGGGAGGAGGTCACCTACGACCTGGCTCTGACCGGCATCACGTACGGCTGGCGCGAGGACTACGTCGACCTGACCGCCTACGCCGGGAAGGCCATCAAGCTGCGCCTGGCCTACCGGACCGACGGCGCCCACACCGAGCGCGGCTGGCACGTCGACGACCTGCGCCTGACCGCCGACGGCGCCGAGGTCTGGCGCGACGACGTGGAGTCCGGCGCCGGCGGCTGGACGGCGAGCGGCAGGGGCAGGTGGACCCGCAACGACGGCACGCGCGAGCTGACGCGCTTCTACCTGGCCGAATGGCGGGCCGACCCGGGGCTGCGGCACGCCTACACCACGGTGTCCACGCAGGGCGGCTGGCGGGTCGGCAGGATCCGCTACAACGCGCCCGGCCTGCTGGTGTGGCTGCGCGACTCCGCCCACACCGGCAATGTCCTCATCCCGACCCTGGACCTGCCGCCCAGCATCGGCCCCAAGGGCGGCCTGCTGCTCGTCGACTCCCATTTCGAGCCGCTGCGCCGCAGCGACGGGGAGAACCTGCCGGCACGCGCGCAGAGCTCCAACGCCGCCTTCGGCACGCGGCCGACGCCGGCGCTGCCCGGCCGCGAGCCGCAGAAGGGCGTCCCCGCCTTCACCGACGCCAGGACCTGGTACCCCGGCCTGGAGGTCAGGGACGGGCAGCTGCACTACCGCGACTTCGACGCCTCCGTCGTGGTCCCGGCCAGGGGACCGTACGGCACGCGCGTGGTCAACCCCGACGGCACCCCGGCCACCGCCTTCTACGGCAGGGACCTCGGCAACGGCCACCGGCTGGGCACGGGCGACCCCGGCGCCGCCGCCCACGGCGTGCGGATCGCGGTGGTCGCCACCCTGCCCGGCGGGCGGGGGGCGCTGGTCAGGGTGACGCCCGCCGGAAGGGCGGGCTGACGGCCCTACGATGTCCATCATGAGGTGCCCATCATGAGGAGTAAGGCCGAGCACACCGAGGCGATCCGGCGCGACCGGCGCGTGGCGGTGGTCGTCAACACCCGCTCGCGCCGCGGCAGGCGGCATTACTTCGAGGTGCTCGACGAGCTCCACCGGCTGGGCTTCGAGCCGCTCGGCGAGTTCTCGGTGGTCAACCCCAAGCGGCTGCGCGAGATCCTGGACAAGGCGCTGGCGCTGGGGCCCGACCTGCTGATCGTCGGCGGCGGCGACGGCACCCTGTCCTCGGCCGTGCGCCACGTGGCCCACCGCGACGTGGCGCTGGGCGTGCTGCCGCTGGGCACCACCAACAACTTCGCCCGCAGCCTCGGCCTGCCGCTCGACCTGGCGGGCGCGATCGGCGTGTTCGCGACCGGCAAGGTGGCCGACATCGACATGGGCGTGGCGGGCGACCGGCCCTTCGCCAACCTGGCCAGCTTCGGCGTCTCGGTCGAGGTGGCCCAGCGGGTCAAGCCGTGGCTCAAGCGCATCCTCGGCCGCCCCGCCTACCCGCTGACCGCGCTGACCGTCCTGCCCGGCCACCGCCCCTTCCGCGCGTTCATCACCGTCGACGGCAAGCGCCACGAGCTGCTGACCCACCAGCTCAACATCGCCAACGGCCGCTTCCACGGCGGCTGGCAGGTGGCCAGGGACATCAGCATCGACAACGGCCTGCTCGTGGCCTACCAGCTGGGCTCGGGCAAGAAGCTGCGGCTGCTCGGCGAGACGCTGGTGCGCGCCACCACCGGCCGCTGGCGCAGCCTGGCCGGCGGCCCGTTCGTGACCGGCCGCGAGATGCACCTGGAGACCGACCCGCCGATGGCGGCCGACGTCGACGGCGAGGTCCGGCTCATCACGCCGCTGACCCTCCGCGTCGTGCCCAACGGCGTGCGCGTGATGGTGCCCGAATCGTTCGAGGACCGCTAATCGGCCGCCTTCCGGGTTAGCCTGGAATCATGGAGCGTCCAGGAGACTGGTGTGAGCGGCCGCGTCCCCCGCGGCCCGGGTGCGAGCTGCCCTCGCCGTTCGAGCGCCCCAGGAAGCCGGACAACTGGTGCGAGGTCCCCGAATCCCCCGTGACCAAGGTTTTCGATTTCCTTCTGCGCTTGCCGAAGCGATAGCGGGGTAGTCGCCCCCTCGTCTGGGAGGAGGCGACCACTCCATGAACGACAAGAGCACCGCGGAGCTCGTGACCGAGCTCTCGCGTGAGGTGTCCAGGCTCGTCAGGGACGAGCTGCGGCTGGCGAAGCTGGAGCTGGCCGAGAAGGGCAAGCGCGCCGGGTTCGGCGCGGGCATGTTCGGCGCGGCCGGGCTGACCGCCTTCTTCGGCGGTGCCACGCTGATCGCCGCCGTCGTGATGCTGCTTGCCCTTGTGCTGCCCGCGTGGGCGGCCGCCGGAATCGTGGCCGGGGTTTTGCTGATCGTGGCGGCTGTCCTCGGGCTGGTCGGCAAGAACCAGGTGAAGAAGGCCACGCCGCCGATGCCCGAGGAGGCAGTCGCGAGCGTCAAGGCCGACATCGACGAGGTGCGGGAGCGGGCCGCCCACCACAGGGCGTGAGCCGTACGGCCCGCTCCCGCCCGCTGTGACGAGGGAGACGACGCGACCATGACAGAGACAGACCCGCGGTCGGGACACACCGAGGAGCATGCCGGCGACGTCGGCGCGCGCCGGGCGACGGTCGGCGAGCCGACCGACCCCGAGTCCATCAACGTGCCGCCGACGCGGCCGGGCGCCGCCGAGAACGCCAGGGCGGCCGAGCGTGAGCGCGCGCCCGAGGAGACGTTCGTCCCCGAGGCCCCGGTCCCCGACGACCGCGTCGGCACAGGCGCGGCCCGCGCGGAGCCGCCGGCCCCTGGCACGCGGGAGAGCGTCCGCGAGGGCGTGGAGACGTCGATGACGGAGCCGGGCCGCCGGTCCGCCGGGGAGCCGGTGACGCCGCCCACGGGCGCGGCCGGGTCCAGGGGCGGGGTCGGCGCGGTCGGTGAGGAGGAACTGGTGCGTAGAGACATCGAGGAGACCCGCGAACGGCTGGGCCAGACCGTCGAGGAACTGGCCGGCAGGCTGGACGTCAAGGCACGGGCCGGCGAGGCGGTCGAGACCGCGAAGGGCCGGGTGGTCGCGGTGGCCGAGAAGGTGCGGACCGCCGCCCCCGAGCCGGTCAGGGAGGCCGCCGACAAGCTGACGACCGAGACGCGGCGGCGTCCGGGGCTCGCGGCCGGCGTCGCGGCCGCCGGGGTCCTCGCGGCGCTCGTCGTGCGCAGGATGCTCAAGCGCGGGACGACCACACGGCACGCGGCGATCACGCGGCGCGGGGCGCCGATGCGGCGCCGGGGCGTCGTGCCGCACAAGGGTGTCATGCCGCGCGGCGGCATGATGCCGCACAAGGGCATGATGTCGCGCCGAGGGCTCATGGGCCGCCGGGGCATGTTCGGGCGCGGCGGGCTGCTGGGAGGCGGCGCCGCGTTCAGGAAGCGCGCGATGTTCGGGCGTGGCCCGATCTTCGGACGGCGCACGATGTTCGGACGACGCACGATGTTCGGACGACGCACGGTGTTCGGACGGCGCATGATGTCCGGCCGCGGCACCATGCTCGGACGACGCGGGATGTTCGGGCGGCGGTCGTTGTTCGGGCGGCGGTCGTTGTTCGGGCGTCGGACGATGTTCGGGCGGCGCGGCATGCTCGGGCGCGGCATGACGCACGGACCCGGCAGCGTGCTCAAGCGAGGTGGCATGCTCAGGCGGGGCAGGACGTTCATGCCCGGCGTGACGGTCAAGCGCGACACGATGGTGATCCGCGGGAGGTAGTGAGGCGACGCCGCCGCGCACGCCGGGAGACCTCCCGCGCAGAGCGTGCAGCGGAGCGGGCGCACGGCGGGCCTGGTGGCCGTCGCGGGCCTCCTGGTCGTGTTGTGCCGGGCCGCCCCCGACGTCCGCCGGCCCGGCGGCGTGCCGGGAGATCCGCCCGAGCCCGATACGCTGCCGGAATGACTCGTCTTCTGGTCCTCGTCGCGCTCTTGGCGATCGCGGGATGCGGCGGCGGATCCGCGGTCAGCAACCTGGGCACCGTCGTGTCCGGGGCGAAGGGGAGCACCGTCCAGGTGCAGGTCGGCAAGGGGCAGCGCTTCTCGCTGGCGGTCCAGGACAACCCCTCGGTGGGCGACAGCTGGGAGCTGGTCGCCCTGCCCGACGCCAAGGTGGCCGCGTTCATCAGCAAGGAGCGCCGCGCCGAGTCCGACGCGCCGGGCTCGGGCGGCACCGCCTACTTCGTCTTCAACGCCAAGCGGCCGGGCGTCACCCAGGTACGGCTGTTCAACTGCTGGCGCTGCGGCGCGAGCCGTACCCCCGCCGACGAGACGAGCAGGCAGAACTCCGGCGAGGCGATCTTCGAGATCACCGTCACCGATTGACCGAAGAAAGCTCTGGTCCTTAGCGTGGTCGGGTGGACTTCGAGCTCAATGAGGACCAGCAGCTGTTCCGCCGGACGTTGCGGGACTTCGTGGACAAGGAGATCGTCCCGGTCGCCCCGGAGTGGGAACGGACCGGGCGGTATCCCACCGAGATCGTCGAGCGGTTCAAGGAGCTCGGCCTCTTCGGCATGACGGTCCCGGCCGAGTACGGCGGGCTGGAGCTGGACCGCGTGTCGTTCGCGCTGGTCTTCGAGGAGATCGCCCGCGGCTGGATGGGCGTGGCCGGGGTGCTCGGCTCGCACTCGCTGTCGACGTGGATGATCGCCCGGTACGGCACGGCCGAGCAGAAGGACCGCTACCTGCCCGGCCTGGCCAGCGGGGCGCGGCGGACCGGCATCGCCCTCACCGAGCCCGGCGCGGGCACCGACCTGCAGGGCATCCAGACGCGCGCCGTCCTCGACGGCGACCACTACGTCATCAACGGCACCAAGACGTGGATCACCAACGCCCGGCACGCCGACCCCATGCCGGTGCTCGTCAAGACCTCGGTCGAGACGCCCGCCCACCGCGGCATGTCGATCATCCTCGTCGACGCGGACACCCCGGGCTACACCGTCAGCCGGGACCTGCCCAAGCTCGGCTACAAGGGCACCGAGACGTGCGAGATCTCGCTGGCCGACGTGCGGGTGCCCGCCTCGCGGCTGCTGGGCGGGGTCGAGGGGCGCGGCCTGCAGCAGGCCCTGTCGGCGCTGGAGCTGGGCCGCATCAACATCGCCGCGCGTGCCGTCGGGGTGGCGCAGTGCGCCTACGACGCGGCCCTGCAGTACGCCAGACAGCGTCACGCCTTCGGCCGGCCCATCGGCGACTTCCAGGCGATCCAGCTCAAGCTGGCCGACATGGCCACCGAGATCCAGGCCGCGCGGCTGATGACGTACTGGGCGGCCTCGCGCAGCGCGTCCGGCGGGGTCAAGGCGGAGGCGGCCATGGCCAAGTACTTCGCCTCCGAGGTGGCGCTGCGGGCGACCATGGAAGCCATGCGGGTGCACGGCGGCTACGGGTACTCCCAGGAGTTCGTCGTCGAGCGGCTGTACCGGGACGCGCCGCTCATGGCCATCGGTGAGGGGACCAACGACGTGCAGCGCCTGGTGATCGCCCGGGAGCTGCTCAAGGGAGCCGCTAGAGTCGGCTGGTGAGCTGTCTGTTCTGCGAGATCGTCGCGGGATCGGCGCCCGCGGTGGTGGTGCACGCCGACGAGGTCGCGGTCTGCTTCCTCGACGCCCGGCCGGTGTTCAAGGGGCACGTGCTGGTGGTGCCCCGCGCGCATGTCGAGACGCTGGGGGACCTGGAGGAGGTCGGGCCGCTGTTCACCCGCGTCCAGGCGATGGCGCGCGCCGTCGAGACCGGGCTGGAGGCCGGCGGGACGTTCGTGGCGCTCAACAACAGGGTCAGCCAGAGCGTGCCGCACCTGCACGTCCACGTGGTGCCGCGCAACCGCAAGGACGGGTTGCGCGGCTTCTTCTGGCCCCGGACCAAGTACGCCTCGCAGGAGGAGGCGGAGGGCTTCGCGGAGGCGATACGCAAGGCCCTGTAGGGCTGCTTTCGGGGGCGAACGGCCCGCGGGCCAGTAGGCTGCGGAAACGTGGACCCCCTGGTCGTCGTGCTCCTGCTGGCCCTGCTCGTCGGGGTGCCGGCGCTCGTGCTGTGGCGCGTGCTGCGGGGCCGGCGCGAGCTGGGCGCCGGGCCCGCCGAGAGGGCGACGTTCGAAACCCTCCACACCGCCTCCCTCGCCGCCCCGCCCCTGCGGGCCGGCCTCACCCAGGAGGGCGCCCAGAAGGCCTCCCGGCACCTGCGCGAGCTCCTCGACTCCCCGGCGCTCGCCATCAGCGACGGCGAGCGGCTCCTCGTCTACGAGGGCCTGGGCGAGCACCACGCCGCCGACGCCTTCTCCCACGCCAAGGAGACCCTGAACACCGGCCGCATCCAGGTGCTCACGCTCGACTGCGAGCTCCTGGAGTGCCCCATCCGCCACGCGGTCGTCGTCCCCCTCACCACCGAGGACCGCGTGGTGGGCGCGCTGGCCGCCTACAGCCCGCACGCCTCGGCCGGGCTGGTCCGCGCCGCCGAGGAGGTGGCCCGCTGGGTCGACTCCCAGCTGGAGCTGGCCGAGCTCGACCGCTCCCGCCACCTGCTCATGGAGGCCGAGGTCAAGGCCCTGCGGGCGCAGATCTCGCCCCACTTCATCTACAACTCCCTGACCACCATCGCCAGCTTCGTCCGCACCGACCCCGAACGCGCCCGCGAGCTGCTGCTGGAGTTCGCCGACTTCACCCGCTACTCCTTCCGCCGCCACGGCGACTTCACCACCCTCGCCGAGGAGCTGCGCTCGATCGACCGCTACCTGATCCTGGAGCGCGCCCGCTTCGGCGACCAGCTCCAGGTCACCCTGCGCATCGCCCCCGAGGTGCTGCCGGTGGCCGTGCCGTTCCTGTGCCTGCAGCCGCTGGTGGAGAACGCCGTACGGCACGGCCTGGAGAGCAAGAACGGCGTGGGCCGCATCACGATCATCGCCGAGGACCTGGGCTCGGAGTGCGGCATCAGCGTCGAGGACGACGGCATCGGCATGGACCCCGAGCGGCTGCGCCGCATCCTGGCCGGGGACCAGACCGAGGGGGTCGGGCTGGCCAACGTGGACGAGCGGCTGCGGCAGGTCTACGGCGACGAGTACGGCCTGGTGATCGAGACGGCGGAGGGCGCGGGCACGAAGGTCAACGTGAGGTTGCCGAAGTATCACCCGGGCGTCTCGGCCCGTTGACCTCCGGGTCATATGTCTGTTTCATCGCTTTCTATGGCCCTCCGCGTTCTGGCCGTCGACGACGAGCTTCCCGCTCTGGAAGACCTGTCGTACCTGTTGCGTGCCGACCCCCGGATCGGCGAGGTGCTGACCGCCAGGGACGGCGCCGCGGCGCTGCGCCTGCTGGACCGGGCCATCGCCGAGGGACGGCCGGTCGACGCGGTCTTCCTCGACATCCGCATGCGCGGCCTGGACGGCGTGGTGCTCGGCCGGCTGCTGTCGCGCCTGGCCAACCCGCCGCGGGTGGTGTTCGTCACCGCTTACGAGGAGCACGCGGTCGACGCCTTCGAGATCAAGGCCGAGGACTACCTGCTCAAGCCCGTGCGCCCGGAGCGGCTGCGGGAGGCCATCCGGCGCGTGTGCGTCTCCAGCGACGTGCCCTCCGACGAGGCCGAGTCCGACACGATCCCCGTCGAGCTGGGCGGCGTGACCCGCTTCGTCTCCAGCGCCGACGTCGTCTACGTGGAGGCGCAGGGCGACTACGCCCGCCTGCACACGCCCACGGGCAGCCACCTGGTCCGCATCCCGCTGGCCACGCTGGAGGAACGCTGGGCCTCGGCCGGCTTCATCCGCGTGCACCGCAGCCACCTGGTCGCCGTCAAGCACATCGAGGAGCTCCACATCGACTCCGGGCGCTGCACGATCCGCGTGGGCGGCGCCGAGATCCCGGTCAGCCGCCGCCACACCCGCGAGCTGCGTGACCTGCTCGTCAGGCGGGCCAGGCGGTGATCCGATGACCCCGCGCCGCGTCACCGTCACCAGCCCGCGCACCGCGGCCGCGCGCCGCCGCCGCTACCCGGCCACCCGCGAGATCGACGAGCAGACCCGCGTGGGCGAGGTCTACATGCGCTCGCTGCTGCGCACCCAGTTCCGCCTGGCCATGCTCATCTGCACGATGCTGGCCTGCGTGGTGGGCGGGCTGCCGCTGCTGTTCCTGCTGCTGCCGGAGCTGACCGAGCTCCGCGTGGCCGGCATCCCGCTGCCGTGGGTGATCCTCGCCGGGCTGATCTACCCCGCGCTGGTGGCCGGCGCCTGGTACTACGTCCGCCAGGCCGAACGCAACGAGCGGCACTTCGCCGACCTGGTGGAGCGCCGATGAACCTGACCGCGGTCGTCGTCGTGGTCGTGGCCGCGGTGCTCATCGGCGCGTTCGGCCTGCGGCTGTCGCGCACCACCTCCGACTTCTACGTCGCCTCCCGCACGGTCAGCCCGCTGTGGAACGCCTCGGCCATCGGCGGGGAGTACCTGTCGGGCGCCTCCTTCCTGGGCATCGCCGGGCTGATCCTCACCCAGGGCGCGGACATGCTGTGGCTTCCGGTCGGCTGGACCGGCGGCTACCTGGTGCTGCTGGTGCTGATCTCGGCCCCGCTGCGGCGCTCGGGCGCCTACACGCTGCCGGACTTCGCCGAGGCCCGGCTGGAGTCCATGACCGTGCGCCGCACCGCGAGCGTGCTGGTGGTGCTGATCGGCTGGCTGTACCTGATGCCGCAGTTCCAGAGCGCCGGGCTGGTCCTGCGCACCTTCACCGGCGCCCCGTCCTGGGTGGGCGGCCTGCTGGTGGCCATGGTGGTGGTGCTCAACGTGCTGTCGGGCGGGATGCGCTCGATCACGTTCGTCCAGGCCTTCCAGTACTGGCTCAAGCTCACCGCGCTCGCCGTGCCCGTGATCTTCCTGCTGCTGGCCTGGCAGCGCGACGGCGCGCCGCAGGTGAGCGACCCGGCCTGGGAGCTGCCGCTGACCGGCGAGGAGGAGTACGGCCTGTACTCGACCTACTCGCTGATCCTGGCCACGTTCCTGGGCACGATGGGCCTGCCGCACGTGCTGGTCCGCTTCTACACCAACCCCGACGGCCGGGCCGCCCGCCGTACCACGCTGGTGGTCCTGTCGCTGCTCGGCGCGTTCTACCTGCTGCCCGCGGTGTACGGCTGGCTGGGCCGGATCTACACGCCCGACCTGGCGCGGCCGGACACGGTGGTGCTGACGCTGCCCGGGCGGATGATCGGCGGCACCCTCGGGGACGTCCTGACCGCCCTGGTCACGGCGGGGGCGTTCGCCGCGTTCCTGTCCACCTCCTCCGGCCTGACCGTGTCGGTGGCCGGGGTGATCGCGCAGGACCTGCTCAAGGGCGGGGTGCGGGCCTTCAGGATGGCCACGCTCATGGCGGTGACCGTGCCGCTGGCCCTGGCGCTGGGGGCGCGGGCGCTGTCGATCGCCGACGTCGTGGGGCTGGCCTTCGCCGTCGCGGCCTCGTCGTTCTGCCCGCTGCTCGTGCTGGGCATCTGGTGGCGCGGGCTCACCTCGACCGGGGCGCTGGCCGGGCTGCTGTGCGGGGGCGGGCTGGCCTGCCTGGCGGTGCTCGCGCAGATCACCGCGGGGCCCTTCGAGGGGCTGGTCGGCGCGCTGGTGAGCCAGCCGGCGGCCTGGACGGTGCCGATCGCGTTCGCGGTGATGGCCGGGGTGTCGGTGCTGACGCCCGGCAAGGTGCCGCGGGGCCTGGCCACGATCATGGTGCGGCTGCACACCCCGGAGAACCTGGCGCTGGACCGCGGCGCCTGGCGGCCCAGAGGCTAGGCAGCCGGGGCGATCTCGCCCGACCCGCGCGCCACCAGCTCCACCGGGACGCGCACCCGCCGGGGCCGCCCGGGCGGGGCCAGCAGCAGGTCCACCGCCGTGCGGGCCAGCCGGGCGGTGTCGTAGCGGACCACGGTGACGCCCGGGTTGAACACCTCGGCCAGGGCGAAGTCGTCGAACCCCACGAACGCCGGGCGCTCGGGCCGCTCGCGCAGGGCGTGCAGGATGCCGATGGCGGCGCGGTTGTTGGTGGCGAAGAACGCCGTCGGCGGGTCCTCGCCGTCCAGCAGGCGCGCGACCTCCTGCGCGACCAGCCAGGGATCGAAGACGCCGTGCACGACCAGGGACTCGTCCACCCGGCCGCCCAGCGCCTGGCGGTACCCGGTGGCCCGGTCGTGGACCGAGCTCAGCCGTACGTCGTCGGACACCAGCGCGATGCGGCGGTGGCCGCGGGCCAGCAGGTGCTCGGTGGCCATCCGGCCGCCGGTCAGGTCGTCCAGCAGCACCACGTCGGCCTCCTCCAGGCCGGCGGGCACCCGGTCGAGGAAGACCGTGCGCGGGCCGCCCGCCAGCCACGAGTGGTCTCCGGCCGACGGGACGATGATCAGCGAGTCGACGCCCCTGGCGTACATCGACTCCACCAGCATCCGCTCGCGGTCGGGCCGCTCCTCGTAGGAGCCGAACACCACCAGCGCGTCGTGCTCGGCCGCCGCCGACTCCACCGCCTTGGCCAGGCGGGAGTAGAACTCGTTGGAGATGTTCTCGATCACCAGGCCGATGGTCAGCATGGCCGCCCCGCGGGCGAGCCGGGCGGCGGCCTCGTTGCGCCGGAAGCCCAGCGCGGCGATCGAGGCCTGGACCTTCTGCCGGACGGCGGCGCTGACGTGCGGCTCCTGGTTGACCACCCGCGAGACGGTCTTGAGGCTGACGCCCGCGTGCCGGGCCACGTCCGCCATGGTCGGCTTGCGCAGGCCCGGCTTGCGCAGTGTCATAGTCTGCCTCCATGGATGACGAGTGGATCTGCGGCCGTCTCGGCGAGGACGAGCCCTGGCTGCTGGGCGCGGTGAACCCGCCGGTGTTCGAGAACTCCATTTTCGCCTTCGAGACGGCCGAGGAGCTCGGCGCGGCGCTGAAGGACGAGGACGAGCGGTACGTCTACTGGCGCGGCACCAACCCGACCGTGGACCTGGCCCAGCGCAAGCTGGCGGCGCTGGAGCGGGCCGAGCGGGCCAAGTGCTTCGCCTCGGGGATGGGCGCCATCGCGGCGACGATCTCCTCGCTGGTGTCGGCCGGGGACCACGTGCTGGTGCTGGGCGCGGTCTACGGGCCGACCACGCAGTTCTTGCGCTACCTGGAGAAGTTCGGCGTCACGCATACGCACGTGGGCGATCTGGCCGGAGCTGACAGCGCTATCAACGAGACCACGCGACTACTGTACTTCGAGTCGCCCTCCTACATGCGGTACGAGCTGTTCGACATCCCCGCCGTGACGGCCTGGGCGCGCTCGCGCGGCCTGGTGACGGTGATGGACAACACCTGGGCGACGCCGCTGTTCCAAAAGCCCGTCACCATGGGCGTGGACCTGGTGCTGCACTCGCTGTCGAAGTACATCGGCGGGCACAGCGACCTGGTCGGCGGCGTGGTCTGCGGGCCGGCGGCGCTGGTGCGGCCGATCGCCAGGACCGAGTACATGCTCTACGGCGCCGCCATGTCGCCCCACGACGCCGCCAAGGTCGTCAAGGGGCTGCGCACGCTGCCCGTCCGGATGGCCGCCCACCAGGAGCGCGCCCTGGCCGTGGCCGCCTTCCTGGCCGGCCACCCCGGCGTGCGCGGCGTCAACCACCCCGGCCTGCCCTCCCATCCGGGCCACGAGCTGGCCCGCCGCCAGCTGCGCGGCTTCTCCGGCCTGTTCAGCTTCGAGCTGGACACCGACGACCGCGGCGCGGTGGCGGAGTTCCTGGACCGGCTGCGCCACTTCCGCGTGGCCGTCTCCTGGGGCGGCTTCGAGAGCCTGGTCAACGCCCCGGCGCTGACCACCGAGGAGTCCGTCAGGGCCACCATGGGCATCCCCGTGGGGCTCATCAGGCTCTCGGTGGGGCTGGAGCCGGCCGAGGCGCTGATCGAGGATTTGGCTCTAGCGCTGAAGGGGCTCCGTCGCCTAGCGTGATGACAGCGCTGTCAGCGCTGTCACAGCAAGGAGGCTCCCGTGAGATCTGCCGTCCTCGCGGCCCTGTCCGCCACGACCCTCGTGCTCGCCGGATGCGGGTCCGGCTCGTCGTCCTCCTCCGGCGGGGAGGTACGGCTCCGCATGATCGAGAGCCTGACGAGCCCGGACCGCACCAAGCTGATCAAGAGCCTGCTCGCGGACTTCGAGAAGGCCAACCCCGGCGTGAAGGTCGAGCTCGTCTCCCCGCCGCTCGACAGCGCCGACCAGAAGATCACTCAGATCCTCCAGACCGGGAAGGGCCTGGACGTGCTGGAGGTCCGCGACCACACGGCCAAGTCCTTCGCCAACAACGGCTGGCTGGCCGAGCTGCCCACCACCGCCTGGCCCGGCTGGGCCGAGCTGACCCCGCTGGCCCAGAAGAAGGCCGTGGAGGTGGGCGGCAAGCCGTACCTCATCCCCTACGGCTTCTACCAGCGGGCGCTGTTCTACCGGACCGACTGGGGGATGAGCGCGCCGCCCGCCACGTGGCAGGAGCTGTACGAGGCGGCCAGGAAGATGACCGGCGACGGCCGGTACGGCTACTCCTTCCGCGGCGGCAAGGGCGGCGCCGACTACGCCGTCCAGATGATCAGCGCCTACAACGGCGAGGCGCTCGACCCGGAGAAGTCCTTCTACCTCAAGGACAAGCGGACCATCTTCTCCACCCCGCAGGCCGCCCAGGCGCTGGAGCTCTTCGTGAAGATCTTCAAGGAGGCCTCGCCGCCCGACTCGGTCTCGTGGGGCTACCCGGAGATGGTGCAGGGCTTCGCCTCCGGCGTCACCGGTATGCTCATCCAGGACCCCGAGGTCATCAAGACCGTGGAGGAGAGCGGGCTGCGGAACTGGTCGACCGCGCCCATCCCCAAGGGCCCGACCGGCTACGCCTTCCAGCCCGTCGGCTACGCCGGGTGGGGCGTCACCTCCTTCACCCGGCACAAGGCCGAGGCGACCAAGCTGGTGCAGTTCCTGTCGGAGCCGGCCCAGAGCATCCGCTTCGCCAAGGGCAACTCGCTCATCCCCATCGCCAAGCGGGCGCAGAGCGACCCGCAGTTCTCGCAGGGCGCCTGGAAGGCCTACCTGGAGGCGCAGCAGGACCCCAAGCAGGTGATCACCATCCGGCCGGTCGACTACCCGGGCTGGAGCCAGTTCCTCGTCGACTCCGACCGCGACGTCCAGTCCCTGCTCACCGGCAAGACCACGGTGGCCGAGGTGCTCAAGTCGTGGGACGCCTTCTGGACCGACCAGGCGCGCAAGGTGGGCGAGTGAGCGTTTCCGCCCGTCCCGCCTTCACCCCACGCAAGGCCCTGTTCGTCGCGCTGTGCCTGCTCCCCGGCGTGGCGTTCGTCGCGCTGTTCACCTACTGGCCGATGGTGCGCGGCAGCGTGATGGCCTTCCAGCGCTACAACCTCTTCGACCTGACCGAGACCCCGTTCGTGGGCCTGGAGAACTTCCGAGCGGTGCTGGCCGAGCCGAGGTTCTGGACGGCGCTGCGCAACACCGGCACCTGGGTCGGGGTGTCGCTGGCCTTGCAGTTCCTCCTCGGCTTCGGCCTGGCCCTGCTGCTGCGCAGGCACTTCCGCGGCAGGGGCCTGTACCAGGCGTGGGTGTTCTTCCCGTGGGCGATGTCCGGCTTCCTGATCGGGCTGCTGTGGCGGTGGATGTTCAACGGCCAGTTCGGCGTGATCAACGACCTGCTGCTCAAGGCCGGGGTGATCGAGGAGCGCATCGGCTTCCTCGCCACCCCCGGCTGGGCCATGACCTCGGTGATCATCGCCAACGTCTGGTACGGCGTGACCTTCTTCGCCATCATGATCATGGCTGCGCTCCAGTCGGTGCCCAGGGAGCTGTATGAGGCGGCGGCGGTCGACGGCGCCTCCAAAGTGCGGCAGTTCTGGCACGTCACGCTGCCGCACATCCGCCCCACGCTGACGCTCATCGTGCTGCTGCGGATCATCTGGATCCTCAACTTCCCCGACCTGATCTACTCGATGACCGGTGGCGGGCCGGCGGGCGGCACCGACATCGTCACCACCTTCCTCATCCAGCAGGTCACGGGCGGCGACTACGGCCGGGCGGGCGCGGTGGGCCTGCTCGTCCTGGGCCTGCTGCTGGCCTTCGCCATCTTCTACCTCACCGTGACGAGGTCCGATGAGACGTCTCGCTAAGACGGCGGTGCTGGCCGCCTGGCTGCTGATCACGGTCTTCCCGCTGTACTGGATCCTGGTCACCTCGCTCAAGCCGAAGAGCGAGATCTTCTCGATGCCGCTGCGCTACTGGCCCTCGCGGGTGACCTTCGAGCACTACCGGGAGCTGTTCGAGTTCGCCGACTTCGGCACCTACCTGGTCAACAGCCTCCTGGTGTCACTGGCGGCCGCGGCGGCGGTCACGGCGATCGGCGTGCTGGGCGGCTACACGCTGGCCCGCTTCTCCTTCCCCGGCCGGGGAGCGCTGATGCTGGCCTTCCTGGTGACGCAGATGATCCCGCTGTTCATCGCGCTCGGCCCGCTGTACCTGCTGATGTCGGACCTGGACCTGCTCAACCGGCTGGCCGGGCTCATGCTGGTGTACGTCGCGATGCTCGTGCCGTTCTCCACGGTGATCATGCGCGGCTTCTACGAGCGGATCCCGGTGGCGCTGGAGGAGGCGGCCCAGGTCGACGGGGCCTCGCGGCTGGCCGCGATGGTCCGCGTGGTGATCCCGGTCATGCTCCCCGGCATCGCGGCGACCTACATCTTCGCGTTCGTCCAGTGCTGGAACGAGCTGTTCCTGGCGATCACGTTCATCGACAGCGAGGACGCCAAGACCATCCCGGTGGCGATGAACTCCTTCATCACCCAGTACGACATCGACTGGGGGTCCATGGCGGCGGCGACCGTCGTGTCGGTGATCCCGACGCTGGTCATGTTCGCCGCCATCAGGCGCTACATCGTCGAGGGCTTGACGGCCGGGGCGGTGAAGGGCTGAGCGGCGGCGGGCCCGCCCGTTCCCGAGCAAGCGACCGCTGGTCGCACAATTCCGACCATTCACCGCAAGGCTTCCCCAACTAACCGCGGCACGGCGGCGACTCGCCGAAGAAGGCGAGTCCGCCCCTCCACCGAGGGTAGTTTCCCCTCCTACGGTGTGCGTGATCTGCATCACATAACCGGGAGGCTTCGTGACAACCCGAGAACATGACGCATCCGTCTACGAACGAGTCCAGGAAAGCAGCGAGTTCCAGGACCTCAGGCGGCGCTTCCGCGCGTGGACGTTCCCGATGACCGTGGCCTTCCTCGCGTGGTACCTGCTGTATGTGGTGCTCTCCGGCTGGGCCCGTGACTTCATGGGCATCAAGTTGCTGGGCAACATCAACGTGGGGCTGGTCTTCGGCCTGCTGCAGTTCGCCTCGACGTTCCTCATCGCCTGGGCCTACGCCCGGCACGCCGAGAAGAAGCTCGACCCGCTGGCCGACAAGATCCGCCACGAGATCGAGGAGGAGGCCAAGTGAGCTCACAGGCACTCGGGGCGATCCTGTTCCTGTTGTTCGTGGCCGCCACCCTCGGCATCACCTTCTGGGCGAGCCGGCAGACCAAGACGGCCGCGGACTACTACGCCGGCGGCCGCTCCTTCAGCGGCGTGCAGAACGGCCTGGCCATCGGCGGCGACTACATGTCGGCCGCCTCGTTCCTGGGCATCGCGGGCATCATCGCGCTGTCCGGCTATGACGGGTTCCTGTACTCCATCGGCTTCCTCGTCGCCTGGCTGGTGGCGCTGCTGCTGGTCGCGGAGCTGATGCGGAACTCCGGCAAGTTCACCATGGCCGACGTGCTGGCCTTCCGGATGAGCCCGCGCCCCGTGCGCACCGCCGCCGGCGTGTCCACGATCACGGTCAGCATCTTCTACCTGATCGCCCAGATGGTCGGCGCGGGCGCGCTGGTCGGCCTGCTGCTCGGCGTCACCTCGCCGGCGGGCAAGGCCTGGACGATCGTCGGCGTCGGCATCCTCATGATCGTCTACGTCGTCTTCGGCGGCATGAAGGGCACCACCTGGGTCCAGATCGTCAAGGCCGTGCTGCTCATGACCGGCGCCGGGCTCGTCACCCTGCTGGTCCTCGGCAAGTACGGCTTCAACCTGTCCGGCCTGCTCGGCGACGCCGCCGCGCAGAGCGGCAAGGGCGGCAACTTCCTCATCCCCGGCCTGAAGTACGGCACCGAGGCCCAGGGCCTGGCGGGCAAGATCGACCTGATCAGCCTCGGCCTGGCCCTCGTGCTGGGCACGGCCGGCCTGCCGCACATCCTCATCCGCTTCTACACCGTCCCGACCGCCAAGGACGCCCGCAAGTCGGTGCTGTGGGGCATCGGCATCATCGGCGTGTTCTACCTGTTCACGCTGGTCCTCGGCTTCGGCGCCGCGGCCCTGGTGGGCAGCAAGGCGATCGCGGCGGCCGACAAGGCGGGCAACACCGCGGCGCCGCTGCTGGCCCAGTCCATCGGCGAGGCGTTCATGGGCAACGTCGGCGGCACGATCCTGCTGGCCCTCATCGGCGCGGTCGCCTTCGCGACGATCCTGGCCGTGGTCGCCGGGCTCACGCTGGCCTCCTCCTCCAGCTTCTCGCACGACCTGTACGCGCACGTGTTCAAGCGCGGCAACGCCACCGAGCGCGAGGAGGTCGTGGTCGCCCGGATCTCCGCCCTGGTCATCGGCGCGATCGCCATCGGCCTGGGCATCCTGGCCCAGGGCCAGAACGTCGCCTTCCTGGTGGCGCTGGCGTTCGCCGTCGCCGCCTCGGGCAACCTGCCCGCGATCCTCTACAGCCTGTTCTGGAGGAGGTTCAACACGGCCGGCGCGGTCTCGGCCATCTACGGCGGCCTGCTGTCGGCCCTCATCCTGGTGATCTTCTCGCCGGTGGTGTCCGGCTCGGACGCGGCGCTGTTCAAGACGGCCGACTTCGCCTGGTTCCCGCTGTCCAACCCCGGCATCATCTCCATCCCGCTGGGCTTCTTCTTCGGCTGGCTCGGCACCGTGCTCAGCAAGGAGTACAACGCCTCCAAGTACGCCGAGATCGAGGTCCGCTCCCTCACCGGAGTGGGCGCGGAGAAGGCCGTCCAGCACTGATCCGGCGCTGGTCCGGCACTGATCCGGTACGGCTGGGCCCGGCTCCCTCGTGTGGGGCCGGGCCCTGCTCGTGTCAGCCGGCCCCGTGCCGGTCCAGCCCCAGGACGAGCCGTCCGACCGCGTGGTCGACCCGGTAGTACAGCCGCGGCGGGACGTGCGGGAGCAGCCGGGAGTGGCGCCGGCTGATCAGCGCCAACATCTGCTCCGGCGGAAGGCTGAGATAGCGCGGGAGATTCTCGTAGAAACGCGCGCTGTAGCGAGCCGCCCTCTGGGCGGGCCGGAGCGCGGACTTGCGTGCCCGCTCGTAGCGGGCGAGGGCGGTCTCGAGCGTGGTGCTCTCGTGTAGCGCGGCGACCAGGACGGCGGTGTCCGCCAGCGCGAGGGCGGTGCCCGCGCCGATGGAGAAGTGCGTGGTGTGCGCGGCGTCCCCGACCAGCACGAGGTTGCCGCGGGACCACCTCCGGTTGGTCAGGGTGCGGAAGTTGCGCCAGCGCGCGCTGCCGCCGGCGTGCGCCCGGCCGATCAGCGGGTGGCCGTCCAGAATGCCGGCGAAGAGCTTCTCCAGCTGGGTCAGGCAGCCGGTCTCGCTCGCCTCGTGGAAACCGAGCCCCTTCCAGGTCTCGGGTGAGCACTCGACGACGCAGGTGCTGTGGTTCGTGTCGTACCTGTAGCCGTAACACCAGATCCAGCCGTGCGCGGTCTCGACGAAGGCGAAGGTGAAGGAATCGAAGACCTTGGTCGTACCGAGCCAGATGTACATGTTCCGCCCGACCACGACCTCGGTGCCGAAATGGTCGGCGTGGCGCTCTCGCAGCACGCTGTTGACGCCGTCGCCGACGACGACGAGGTCGGCGCCGGCCACCTCGTCCTCGCCGGCGATCTCCCGCTCGAACTCGATGTTCACGCCGAGGGAGCCGGCCCGGTCGGCGAGGATGCCCAGCAACTCCCGCCGGCCGATGCCGAAGCCCTCATCCCAGTGATCCACCATCACCGGCGCGCTGTCGCCGACGTGCGCGACCCAACTGTCCCAGTGGACCGAGTTCGCGCTGATGGCTTGCGCCGACTCATGGTCGGCGCGGTAGAGGTTCTCGAGCAGTTCGTCCCAGTAGGTCACGCCCCAGCCGTCCGTTGCCCCGGCCGGGTTCCGCTCGTAGACGGTGATGTCATGGGACGGGTCCGCCCGCTTCATCAGGACCGAGAAATACAGACTGGCGGGACCGCCGCCGACACAAGCGACCTTCACGCGACCCCCCTTGGTAGCGAAAAGTAGCCGATCTGTTGCATAGGGTAGCAAACCGTGACGGCGGGATGGTCTGCTGCTGCTGAGCCGCTGGTCAGAGGATGACCAAGGATCGGGCCGCCGCGTCCGGCCGCACCTCGGAAGCCGGCCGCGCGGTGTGCACAAGACGCTGCGGGCCCCGGAGAACGACATCCGCGACGGGATCAAGACCTGGAGCCAGGACCCCAGGCCATTCGTCTGGACCGGGACCGCCGACGAGATTTTCGGACGCCTCGCCTCATATCTTGATCGAATTCCTGGCGCAGGACGCCAGAGGGCTGGTTATTATCCGCTTTGTCCAACAAGGAGGGCGGGCATGGCGGCCAGGGTGCGCGGGTGCCTGATCGGCGCGGTGGTCGCGGGCGGCCTGGCCGTCCTGGTCGTGGCGGTGGCCACGGCCGTCCTCCTGCGCCGCGGCGGCGAGCCGCCGCCGTCCCCGGCGCCCAGCCCTTCGCCGCGGGCGCTGCGGGTGCTGGAGGAAAAGCGCCTGGACGAGCGCAGGATGGAGTTGCGGCTGCGCTCGCAGGCGCTGGAGGCCGAGACGGGGGTGCGGCTGCTGCTGCCCGAGGGCTGGTCCAAGGACGCCGGCCGTACCTGGCCGGTGCTGTGGCTGCTGCACGGCGGGCTCGACGGCTACACCGCGTGGACGGCCAAGACCGACGTGGACCGGCTGACCAGGGGCGACGACGTGATCGTGGTGATGCCCGACGGCGGCAGGTGCGGCAGCTACTCCGACTGGTGGAACGGCGGCCGGGGCGGCCCGCCGCGGTGGGAGACCTACCACCTCAAGGAGCTCCTCCCGCTGCTGGAGGCGAGGTACCGGGCCGGACCCCGGCGGGCGGTCGCCGGATACTCCATGGGCGGCCAGGGCGCCATGCTGTATGCCGCCAAGGGCCACTTCAAGGCCGCGGCCTCCTTCAGCGGCGCCCTGCACATCCTGCAGCCCGGCGTGCCCCAGGCGGTGATGGCCGGGACGGCGCTGGGCTGCTTCGGCACGGACTGGAGGCGCATCTGGGGCGACCCCGAGCGGCAACGCGCGATCTGGCGGGCGCACAACCCCTACGACCAGGTCGCCAGGCTCCGGGGTGTCCGCCTCTACGTCGCCGCGGGCGACGGCGACCTGGTCGAGCAACTGGCCAACCGGGCGGCCCGGGCCTTCGCCGAGCGGGCGCGCGAGGAGGGGATCGACGTGCGGACCCACTTCACCCGCGGCGGCCACAACCACGACACCTGGCAGCGCGAGCTGCACCGCGCCTACCCGATGCTGTTGTCGGCGCTGCGGTGAGGTCAGTGCTGCGCTGAGGTCAGTGCTGCGCTGAGAGCCGCCGTGGCGCCAGCCGCCACACGACCGCCGCGGTGACCAGCATCAGGACCGCGCCGCACACCCCGGCGACGGCCAGCGACTGCTCGAAGGCCTGCCTCGCCGGTACGGCCAGCGGACCGCCGAGCGCCCCGGCGAGGGACTCCCGGGCCGCGGCGGGGGCGTGGGACGGCAGCCCGGCCCGGTAGACGGCGGCCGCCACGCTTCCGAGGACGGCCACGCCCAGCGCGCCGCCCAGCTCGTAGCTGGTCTCCTCCATGGCCGCCGCGTTGCCGGACCGCTCCGGCGGCGCCCCCGCCATGATCATGGCCGAGGCGATGGCGAGCGAGCCCTGCCCCAGCCCGATGAACGTCAGGCCCGCCGCCACGGCGAGGTAGCCCAGCGGGGCCGCGACCAGCGCGAGGAACCCCAGCCCGGTGACCGCCAGCCCGCCCGCGACCACGCCGCGCGCCCCGATCCTCGCGGCCAGGGCGGGCGCGAGCGGCGAGGCGACGGCGGCGGCCAGCGCGGCGGGCACCAGCCGGATGCCGCTCTCCAGCGGCGAGTAGTCCCGCACCAGCTGCATCCACTGGGTCAGCAGCAACAGCACGCCCGCCATGGAGATCGCCGTGGCCAGCGCCGTGACGACGCCGGCGGTGAACGGCCGGCCGGCGAACAGCCGCAGGTCCAGCAGCGGGTCCGGGCGGCGCAGGCAGCGCGCGGCGAACCAGCCCAGCGTGACGGCCGCCACGACGAGGGCGATCGGCGTGCCCGGCTCGGCCAGGCCGCCCTCGCTCAGGTGCTTGATCGCGTAGACCAGCGCCACCATGCCGACGATGGACAGCACGGTCGCCACGGCGTCCCAGCGGCCGGGCCGGGGGTTGCGCGACTCGGGCAGCAGGAGCAGGCCCGCGACGATCGCCACCGCCATGACCGGCACGTTCACCAGGAACGCCGCGTGCCAGGAGAAGTGCTCCAGCAGCAGGCCGCCCAGGACGGGGCCCAGCGCCGCGCCCACGGCCGCCATCGCCGACCACACGCCCAGCGCCGTCGCCCGCTCGCGCGGATCGCTGAACAGCGTGCGGATCATCGACAGCGTCGAGGGCATGATCATGGCGCCGCCCGCGCCCAGCAGCGCGCGCACGGCGATCACCGCGGCCGGGCTTTCGGCCCACAGGACCAGCGTCGAGGCCGTGCCGAAGAGCACGAAGCCCAGGATGAGCACGCGCCTGCGCCCCCACCGGTCGCCCAGCGCGGCGGCGCCGACCAGCAGGCCGGAGACGACCAGGGAGTAGACGTCGACGATCCACAGCTGGGAGATGGCGTCGGGCCGCAGGTCGGCGGCGATGGCGGGCAGCGCCACGTTCAGGATCGTCATGTCCATCACGACCAGCAGCAGGCCGGCCGACAGGACGGCCAGGCCCGCCCAGCGCCGGGTGGCGGAGGGGGTTTCGGTGACGGTCACGCCGTCCCCCGCAGGAAGGTCTCCAGCAGCAGGCGGCTCAGGTCGCGGCGCGCCACGTCGCCGCGGCGCAGGCTCTCGACGGCGGCCACGAGCAGGCCGTAGAGGGTGTTGCTGATCCAGCGCACGGGCAGGTCGGCGCGCAGGATCCCGGCCCGCTGGCAGGCGGCGAACAGCTTCAGCTCCAGCTCCTCCAGCTCATCGATCCGCCGCATCAGCGCGGCGTCGTCGAGCAGGGAGTTCGCGGTCAGCGTGAAGCCGTGCTCATCGGCGATCTCCGCCTGGCCGATCACCAGGGCGTGCAGCGCGGCCTCCAGCGTCCTGGGGTCCCCGGACTCGATCGCCTCGGCGACGCCCGCCTGCTTCTGCGCGCGTTCCCAGTACTCCATCGCCCGCCAGCCCAGCGCCGACACCAGCTCGTCGCGGGTGGCGAAGTGCCGGTGGAGGGTGGCGCGGCTGACCCCGGCGGCCCGCGCGATCTCCTCCATCGACGCGGTGGGCGACTGGTTGAGGTGGCGGAGCGCGGCGGCGGCGATCTGCTCTCGGCTCACAACCATGTGCGACAACTCCGTCTAGATTGATACATCACTGTCTCAGTCTAGGCGATGAGGCGGCCGGAGGGCTATCGTCATGCTGTGAGAATCGGGGACGCACGGACGCGCATCCTCGACGCGGCCGAGGAGCTGTTCGCGACCAGCGGGTACGAGGCGACGCCGGCCTCCATGATCGCCAAGTTGGCGAACGTGCCCAAGGGGCTGGTGTTCCACTACTTCCCGCGCAAGATCGACGTGCTCGTGACGCTGGTGGACGAGCGCACCCTGGTCGAGGAGGACAGGGACGTCGAGGCCGTGCCGGGCGACCCGGCGGGCACGCTGTCCCGGCTGGCCAGGCGGCTGCCGCTGCGCGCCTCGCCGGCGATGCGCCGCATCCTGTTCCGCGAGGCCGACACGCACGTGTCGGTGCGCGAACGGCTGAGCCGGCTCAACGGCGAGCTCATCAGGCGGGCCCGCTTCGCGCTGGAGCTGGCCCTGCCTACCGCGCGCGGCGACGCGGCCCGGCTGGAGGTGGCCGCCGCGACCTTCGCCGCCGTGCTGCTGTACCAGGAGACGCTGACCCAGCTAACCGGCCACCGGATCGACCCCGACGCCGTCGCGGAACTCATCGCCGGCGGTCTCCTCTAGCGCCAGGAACCCGGCCATGGCCGCATGCAGGTGGTCCATCAGCCGCCACACGTCCGGAACGCGCCGCGGGCAGGCCACCAGGCCGAAGTCGAGCATGCCGTCATAGGACAGGCACGTGATCGCCAGGCCGCCGGTGGCGTCGCTCACCACCGACAGCGGGTAGTAGGCCAGCACCCGGCCGCCGCACAGGTACAGCGGGAACTGCGGCCCCGGCACGTTGCTCACGATGAGGTTGACCGGGGCCGGGCCGAGGGACGCCAGGCGGAACAGCGCCGGCATGGCCAGGGCGGCCAGCGGCGGGGGCAGCAGCTCCGACGCCTCCACCGGCCAGCCGGCCGGCGCCAGCGCGAAGCGGCGCTTGGCGGTGTCCATCGCCCGCTTGACGGCCCGGAGCCGCTCGACGCCGCCCGGCACGTCGGTGGCCAGCGGCACGACCATGGCGGAGATCTGGTTGCCCGCCCGCTCCAGGGCGCCGGCCGTACGGACCGCGACCGGCACCGCAGCCACCAGCGGGCGGTCCGGCAGCGCCGCCAGCTCGCGCAGCCAGGCCCGCAGGGCGGAGGCGCACAACGCCATGACGACGTCGTTCACGGTCAGGCCGAACGCCCTGCCGACCCGCTTGACGTCCTTGAGCTGCACCGAGCCGAACGCCACCTGGCGCTCGCCGCTGATCGGCCCGTTGAACGGGGTGCGCGGCGCGGCCAGCGGGGGCAACGGCGGCACGCGACGCCGGCCGCCGGCCGCCTGCCGTACCGCCTGGGCCACCAGACCGGCGCCCGGCAGCGCGGACACCAGCGGCACCGCGTCCAGCTCCGCCGCGGTCCGCGCCAGCGACCGCAGCGCGCGGAAAGGGTGCTTCACCGTGCGCGCGGCGGCGCGGGCCAGCATCTCCGCCGGCGAGGGCGGCGTGGCCCGCGGGCGCTCGGCGGGCTCGACCGCCCGCGGCTCGGGGGACAGGTCCAGCAGCGCCGCCAGCGTCTCCGCGCCCGACACGCCGTCGATCGCGGCGTGGTGGACCTTGGTGTAGACGGCCACCCGGCCGCCCGTCAGCCCCTTGATCAGGTGCATCTCCCACAGCGGGCGGCTTCGGTCCAGGCGGCGCGCGTGCAGCCGGGCGACCTCCTCGGCCAGCCGCTCGTCGTCCCCCGGCGCGGGCAGCGTCGTTTCGAAGACATGCTGGTCGACGTCGAAGGAGGTGTCCTCGGTCCAGTACGGCCGGTCCAGCCCGAGCGGCGCCTCCACGAGCCGCTGGCTGAGCGCGGGGGACAGGTGCATGCGCTGCGTCACCAGCCTGGCCAGTGCCTGCCTGGTGACCGCGCCCCCGGTCGCGTCGAGGATCGCCACGCCCGCCACGTGCGCGGCGGTGGTCGCGGACTCGATGTTGAGGAACTGGGCGTCGAGCGCGGTCAGCTGGGTCATCGCGCCTCCCTCGCGTGTCGCCGATGAGCCGATGGTGACGTGGCTTCGTTTCTCCGGGGTTTCCGCGAGAGTCTTTCAGATGAAATCGACTGGTCCGGACGGACACGCAGGTCAGCGCGGTGGTGAGATTTCTCTACCCGGCCGTCACGCGGATGGGGTGTTGCACGACGGCGTCGAAGTGGTAGCCCTGCGGGTGCCAGGGGGCGAGGAGCGGCTGGACGGCGCCGTGCTCGTCCGTGGCGCGGGCCAGCAGCACGTGGTCGCCGGTTTCCCGGGGCGACCAGCCGATGTGCCACGGCAGCCAGGCGCGCGCCAGGCGGCGTCCGTGGTGCTCGGCCGCGCGCCAGCTCGCCCCGCCGTCGAAGCTCACCTCGACCTCGACGATCCGCCCGGCGCCCGACCAGGACCTGCCGTGCAGGATGTACGGCCGGCCGCGCACGAACGTCGCCTCCCACGGCAGCTCGAAGGCGCTCTTGACCGGCTGCACCGACACGTCGCGGTAGAAGGCCGTGGTCCACGGCGTGGCGACGGGGCGGGTGGACACCTCGATGTCGCCCAGCCACTTGATCGAGGCGGTGCCCGCCCAGCCGGGCACCACGAGCCTGGCGGGGAAGCCGTGGTCGGGCGGCAGGGGCCGGCCGTTCATCTCGTACGCCACGAGGACGTCGGCCAGGGCCTTGGACACCGGCAGGGGCCGCCGGACGTGGCCGTGGTCCTCGAACGGGGCGTCCAGGCCCTCGGCCACCACGTCCACGGCGTCCTCGCGCAGCCCGGCCAGCTGCAGCAGGTGCCGCAGCGGCACCCCGCGCCACCTGGCCACCCCGATCGCGCCGAGCCCCCACGCCGTGCCCTCCACGGGCTGGTGCTGCTGCGTGCCGTAGAACCGCCGCCCGTTGCCGGCGCACTCGACGGCGGCGTCGATCGTGGCAGGCGGCATGGCGAGCAACTGGCCGTAGGTGAGCGTGAGGGGCCGGCGCAGGCCGTCGCCGTGGAGGCGCAGCCGCCAGGTGGAGGGGTCCAGGAGCGGGGTGGCGGTGTGGTTGCGGACGAAGAACCGGTCGACGGGCGTGTGGTAGCCCTGTCCGGCCATCGCCTCCCAGCGCATCTCGGCGCCGGTCTCGCGCCGGATGAACAGGTGCGGGGGCAGTGGCTTGACGATCGTGGCCACGGCATGGGTCGTCATGAACCCGATATTCCCTACTTGCAAACCCTTTAATCTCGGCGCCCCGCCGTGCTCCCGAGGCTCACAGGGGCCCTACCCGGGCGCGAAGGTGCTAGGCCCTCTTGAGGAAGGCCAGCAGCCGCTCCAAGGGCCAGGTATTGATGACGTCGTCGGCCGTCAGCCACGCCCGTTGCGCGATGCCGATGCCGTAGCGCTGGTGCGCCAGGTGGGGCACCGCGTGCGAGTCGCTGTCGATCGAGAACTTCACCCCGTGGTGCCTGGCCCGGCGCACCAGGTCGGAGGGCAGGTCCGACCGGTCGGGGTAGGCGTCGATCTCCAGCGCCGTGCCGGTGCGCGCGGCGGCGCGGAAGACGGCGTCCCAGTCGGCGTCCACGCCCTCCCGCTTGCCGATCTTGCGCGTGGTCGGGTGCCCGATGATGTGCACGTGCGGGTTCTCGCACGCCGCGATGAACCGCCGCGTCATCTCCTCCCGCGACTGCCCGAAGTGCGAGTGCACGCTCGCCACGCACACGTCGAAGCCCTCCAGAACCTCTGCCGGCCAGTCGACCGACCCGTCGGGCGCGATGTTGAGCTCCGTGCCGTGCAGCAGCCGCATGCCCGGGTAGTCCGCCTGCAGCTCCGCCAGCCGCTCCCGCTGCTCCAGCGCCTTGTCCAGCGTCATCCGCTGCATCACCAGGTCCGGCGCGTGGTCCGTCACCGCGTAGTACTCATACCCACGCGCGTGCGCCGCCGCCACCATGTCCTCCAGCGACGCCACGCCGTCGGTCAGGTTCGTGTGCGTGTGCAGGTCGCCCCGCAGGTCCTCCAGCACCACCAGTTCGGGCAGCTCGCCGCGCAGCGCCGCCTGGACCTCCCCGCCGTCCTCGCGCAGCGGCGGCGGCACCCACTGCATGCCCAGCGCCGCGTAGATCTCCTCCTCCTCGGCCCCGGCGATCAGCCGCTCGCCCTCGAACAGGCCGTACTCCGACAGCTTCCAGCCCTTCTTCACCGCGATCTCGCGGACGGTGACGTTGTGCTCCTTGGAGCCGGTGAAGTACTGCATGGCCGCGCCCCACGACGCGGCCGGCACCACCCGCAGGTCCACCTGGAGGCCCGTGGTGGTGCGCACGGAGGTCTTCTTCTCGCCCGCCGCGATGACCTCGGCGACGTACGGCTGGGCACGGAACTCCGCCATGATCTCGTCCGGCGCCACGGCGAGGATGTCGATGTCGCCGATCGTGTCCTTCATGCGCCGCAGCGATCCGGCGTAGGCGATGCGCTCGGCGGACAGCGAGGACATCACCTGCTCGGCCAGCGCCATGGCGATGCCGATGTGCACCCGCCGCCCCGCCTGCTCCAGCTGCTCGACGCCCTTGAGCAGGTTCGCCAGCGTCTTGGCGCCCAGGCCCCTGACCCCGTCGAGCCGCCCGGAGGTGATCGCCTCGGCCAGCGCGGCGGGGGAGTCGATGCCGAACTCCTCGAACAGCATGATCGCCGTCTTCGGCCCGAGGGAGGGCACCTTGGTCAGGCTGCGCACCCCGGCGGGAACCTTCTCGCGCAGCGCGTCGAGCTGGCGGAAGCTGCCACGCTCGAGGAACTCCTCCATCTTCAGCGCGATCGCCTCGCCGACCCCCGGCACGCTGCGCACGTCGACCGTCGAGATGTCCTCGGGGAACCCGGCGATCGCCTTGGCGGCCTTCTGGTAGCTGCGCACCCGGAAGGCGTCGCCTCCGGTCAGCGCGAACAGCTCGGCGTACTCCTGCAGCGCGGCGGCCGCCTCCTCGTTTGCCCGTGCCATGGGCTCAGCTTAGGGCTTGATCGCGCAGGCGCGGGGGCGGCCGCCCGGCTGATGGCATGCCGGACCGCATGACCCGATCACCTGGTGGTGGCAGGGGATGGTGAGGGCGAGACCGGCAGCCCGGCGTAAATCTCGTCGAGAACCGTTGGCAGCAGGGCGTTCGCCGTGGTCCTGCCGTCGGGCGACACGGTCAGGTTCGTCCATAGCACGGATGCGGCGTCATTTACCTTTCGCGGAGCGTCGGTTGCCGTGCGGGGGAAGCGTCCCGCTATAGGGTCGTCGGGGTCGGGGCATGGTGTCCGGGCGGGCGCGGAGCGGCCCGCCGTCATGGGAATTCTGGCAAGGGGTAGAACGAAGAATGGCCGGTGGAACGCCTCCCGATCCGAGGAGAAAAGGGAAGCGAAACCTGCCCGAGATCCATCCCACTCTGCGTGGTGTCGCGGCCGCGTCGGCGGCGGGAACACTGGTCATCTGATGGCCGGCGTTCACGCTGGGCGCGTACAGCGCCATCTTCTTCGACACCGTGCTGGCGCTCTGGGCGGTGGGCACGGCGGTGCTGCTCTCGGGCGTGGCCATGCGCAGCAGAGGCGCGATACCTTGGGGCGGCTGGATCGCCCTGGCACTGCCCTCGATCTGGATCGTCCTGGCTATCGTGACGCGCAGGAGCCCAGGTTTCCCCTTCCTCCATTACTTCGAAGTGGTGCTCACCCTGGTGGGAGCCCCGTTGCTGACATGGCTGCTGACGAGCGTCCTCCTGCCCGACTACGCGGCGCTTCCCGTACCGCACCGCCTGAGGGCCATCGGGGTCACGATCGTCGTGGGAGTGCTGGCCTTCCTGCTCGGCAAGTTCAATCACCTGTTCCTCACGTGCGCCGATTTCGCCGTCAGCGGCAACAACGACCCCGCGAACTGCGCCCCGGGAAGACCCTTCCACCTCCTCTGACCCCGAACCGCGGGTCACCCCGGGGAACGGCCCGGCCCACCCGCCTCCGTCCCCGCCCCATCGCGCCCTTTGCCAGGCACGGCGGCGCGGTGATCTCCCCACCTTCCGGCTGGCTGGAACGACGCCGCCCCCGCGCATGCTGAGCGGTGCCACTGATCGACAGTCGCTGGGTGCGTCCGTTTCGGGACGCGGGGTTAGAGGCGCCCTCCTCCAGGGGAGAAGATGATGGCTCCCGCCTCCACACGAAGGGTTCATGGTGCGCCCACCCTGGCTGCGCTCGGTACGGCTGGCATCGTTGTCCCCGCTGTGGCTGGGCGGCTTCACGCTGGCGGCCGGCCGGCTGGGGCTGGTGGCGGCAGTGGCCCACGCGTCGGCCGCGTACCTGGCCGCGTACGGCACCGCCGCGCCGCTGGGCGGGGCGGCGTGCCTGGCGGCGGTGTTCTGCCTGCACGCGATGGCCGTCCTGCGGGCGATCAGGCGCCGTGGCCGCGTCTGGTGGCCGCTGGCCGGGCAGGCGGTGCTCACGGTGGCGCCGTGGACGGTGCTGGGGGCGGCCTGGGCGCCGGTCGCCTCCCTGCTGACCGCGAGCCTGCTCGTGCTGGCCGAGCGATTACGGACCTGGGTCCCGGTGCCGCCGGCCGTGGCGTGCGGCCCGCTGCTGGTGCTGGGCGCCGATCCGCGGCTGTGGGGGCTGGCGCTGGCGGTGCCCGCCGCGGGGATGGCCGAGTACGCGGTGATCAGCCTGACGGTCCGCGCGCACTGCCTGGGCGTGCTGCGCGCCGAGGAGGTACGGCGGGCGGCCGAGGCCGAGCGGCACCGGCTCACCCGCGACCTGCACGACCTGGTGGGGCACCGCCTGGCCGTCCTGGTGCTGAAGATGGAGCTGGCGCAGCGGCTGGCGGAGAGCGGCGATGTGAAGGCCGCGCTGGAGCTGGGGGAGGCGCTCGCGCTGGTCCGCGCCATCACGGGCGAGGTGCGCGCGGTGGCGCGTGGCCAGGTCGCGCCGTCGCTGCAGGACGAGCTGCTGTCGGCGCGCGCGATCCTGGAGTCGGCGGGCGCCCGCTGCCACGTCGAGGTGGGCTGCGGGGACCTTCCCGAGGCGGTCGACAGGGTGCTCGCCCTGGTGGCGCGGGAGGGCGTGACCAACATCCTGCGGCACGCCACCGCGAGGGAGTGCGAGATCCGCCTCGCCGAGAGCGACGGGGTGATCCGGCTGTCCCTGGCCAACGACGGGGTCAAGGCCGGGCGGGACGGGCACGGGCGGGACGGGCACGGGCGGGACGGGCACGGGCGGGGGTTGCGCAACCTGCGTGAACGCATCACCGAATTAGACGGATATATCGAGACGTGGCGAAGCTTGGATGGACATTTCCATCTGATCGCCTGTATTCCGCAAAAATAGCGTCCAAATCGCCGTCCACAACCTATGGTTACTTTTTCACAAAACGCTGTACATATGATCACGAGGGTTGATTAACCCTGTAACTAGCCATCCTTCCGGCTAGCCCGACATTCTCTTGGGGGTGACCTGAGAGAGGGGCCGGGCTCGATGGATCAGTATGAGCTTTACTGTCTCGCGGATCCGCTGTTCTACGACGTGCTCCACGACAAGACGGCGGAGGCGACGTTCGCGGCCGCGCGGCGTCCCGTCCCCGACGGCTGGTCCCATCACGCCACCGACACGTGGATGTACTACGCGCCCGAGGGGGAGCCGCTCCCGCTTCAGGGCTGGAAGATCCACGTCTCCGCGAAGGTCGACCACGCCGAGCGGGCCGTGGCCACGGTCTGGGACTACTGCGTGCCGCGCGGCATCGCCTTCAAGTTCCTGCGCGGCGTCCCGGTCCTGGTGATGCTCGGCTCCAAGGCGGCCTCGCGCGCCTCCAGCGGCAAGCTCGTCACCGTCTACCCGCGCGACGAGGCCCAGCTGGAGCTGGCGCTGAAGGACCTCAACGAGCTGCTGCGCGGCGTCGAGGGCCCCTACATCCTGTCGGACCTGCGCTACGGCGACGGCCCCCTGTACGTCAGGTACGGCGGCTTCGCCGAGCGCCACTGCCTGTCGGAGGCCGGCGAGCGGGTGCTCGCGGTGGAGGACGGCCAGGGCCGGCTAGTCCCGGACGTGCGGCACGCGGTCTTCTCCGTGCCGCCGTGGACCACGCTGCCGGAGTTCCTCCAGCCCCACCTGGCGGCCCGCAACGCGGTCACCACCGAGGGCCTGCCGTACAAGATCGAGAAGGTGCTGCACTTCTCCAACGGGGGCGGCGTCTACCTGGCCGAGGACCTGCGCACCGGCAGGCGCGTGGTCCTCAAGGAGGCCAGGCCGCACGCCGGGCTGGACGCGGCCGGGCGGGACGCGGTGGCGCGCCTGACGCACGAGCGCGACATCATGCGCCGCCTGGCCGGCCTGCCCGCCGTCCCCGAGCTGATCGACGACTTCACGCTCGGCGAGCACAGCTTCCTGGTGCAGGAGTTCGTCGACGGCGTGACCCTGCAGCGCCGCCTGGTGCACCGCTTCCCGCTCACCAAGGCCACCTGCACCCGCCGGGACCTGGAGGAGTACGCCGCGTGGGCGCTGGAGACCGCCGAGCGGGTGGAGCGGGCGGTGGACTCCCTGCACGGGCGCGGCGTGGTCTTCGGCGACCTGCACCCCGACAACGTGCTGCTCACCGAGAGCGGCCGGGTGGTGCTCATCGACTACGAGGTCGCCACCCTCGCCGACGAGCAGGCCCGCTCGGCGCTGGCCCATCCCGCCTTCGCCGCCCCGGCGGACCGGCAGGGCGTGGAGGTGGACCGCTACGCCCTCGCCTGCTTACGGCTGGGCCTGTTCGCCCCGCAGTGCACGATCATGCAGCCCCTGCACCGCGCCAAGGCCAGGCACCTGGGCGAGATCGTCACGGACGTCTTCCCCGTGCCGCCCCAGGTCATCCGCCGCGACGTCGACACCATCGCGGGCCGGGCCGCCTGGGAGCCGCCGCCCATGCCGGGCGAGGCCTCCTGGCCCGAATTGCGCGACGCGATGGCCCGCGCGATCGTCGCGAGCGCCACGCCCGATCGCGACGACCGGCTCTTCCCCGGCGACATCGCCCAGTTCCAGCCTGGGCGCGGGCTCAGCCTCGCCTACGGCGCGGCCGGCGTGCTCTACGCGCTGGCGCGGGCGGGCTGCGAGCCGGTGCACGCCGGCTGGCTGGCACGGCACGCCAAACACCCCCGGCAGGGCTCCGGCCTCGGCCTGTACGACGGCCTTGCCGGCGTGGCCTACGTCCTGGACGTGCTCGGCCACCGGCAGGACGCCCTCGACGTGCTGGAGATCTGCCTGCGCGAGGACTACGAGCGGCTGGAGTCGGCGCTGCTGTCCGGCCTGCCGGGCATCGGGCTGACCCTCTACCACTTCGGCCGCGACGACCTGGCCGCCCGCGTGGTCGACATCTGCGCCGACCGGCTCGGCGGCGTCGAGGACGTGCCCGAGCTCAGCGGCGGCTCCCGCCCGCGCGCCGGGCTCATGTACGGCTCCAGCGGCCCGGCCCTGCTGTTCCTGCACGCCTACGAGCGCACCGGCGACGGCTCGCTGCTCGACCTGGCCGAGACCGCGCTCCGGCAGGACCTGCGCCGCTGCAGGCGGGCCGACGACGGCTCGCTCCAGGTCAACCAGGGCTGGCGGCTGCTGCCGTACCTCGACGAGGGCTCGGCGGGCATCGCCATGGTCCTGGCGCGCCACCTGACCCACAGACCCCACGAGGAGCTGGCGGACGCGCTGGCGCGGCTGCGCCTGGTCGCGCGCTCCGGCTTCTTCGTCCAGTCCGGCCTGTTCACCGGGCGGGCGGGCATCGTCGCCGCCTTCGGCTCAGGCGCCGCGGGGCTGCGCTGGCACGCGCTGCCGTACGGCGGCGGGCTGGCCTTCCCCGGCGACCAGCTCCTCCGCCTGTCCATGGACCTGGCCACCGGTACGGCAGGCGTCCTGCTCGCCCTGGCCTCGGCGCACGCCGGGCCCCGAGCCGGCCTGCCTTTCCTCGACGAGCGAAGGGAGGTGTGAACGAATGGTCCTTCTCGACCTGCAGGGTCTGGAGGCTCCCGCGAGCAGCGACGTCGCCAGCGGCGGCAGCACGCTCACGGCCCTCACGTGCCACTCCGGCAAGCCGAGCAACCTCAGCGTCGCTCTGTGCCACTGATCCGGGTGTCCCTCATCCGGTGACCGACGGCCGGGTGGCCCACGCGGCCACCCGGCCCCGTCATGTGGAGGACATGATGCGCTTGGCCGATCGGCTGGCGGCGCGTGCCGCGCGCCGCGGCGGCCCGTGGCCGGTGCTGCTGGCGGCCGGCGCGACCGCCGCGGCGGCCGGCGAGCTGGCCCTGCCGACCCTGATCGGCGGGACGATCGACAGCCGCGGCGCGGCCGGCTGGCTGGGCGCGTGCCTGGCGGCCGTCGCGGTCGTGCTGGGCGGGGAGTGCCTGGCCGTGTGGGCACGCGGGCTGACCGGCGCGCGGGCCTCGGCCTGGGTGCGGCGGGCGGTCGTACGGCGGCTGCTGGGCGCCGGGCCGGACATGACGCGCCGCTTCCCGCCCGGCGAGCTCGTCACGCGCGCGGGAATGAACGCGGAAGAGGTGGGACGGGCGCCGGAGGCGCTGGTGAGCGCCGTCGCCCTGCTCGTGCCCACGGCCGGGGCGCTGGTCGCGCTGACCCTCATCGACCCGCTGCTGACGCTGGCCCTGGGCGCGGGGGTCGCCGCCATCCTCCTGGTCCTGCGCGCCTTCCTGCGGGCCGGGGGCACGCTGTCCGGCGCCTACCAGGAGACCCAGGGACACATCGCCGCGCGGCTGGTGGACGCCCTCGGCGGCGCGCGCACGATCGCCGCGGCCGGGACCGTCGAGCGGGAGGCCCGGCGGGTGCTGGAGCCGCTGCCGCGGCTGCGGGCGCACGGCGCGGAGCTGTGGCGGGCCACGGCCACGGCCGGCGTGCGGGCGGGGGTCATGGTGCCGGTGCTGGAGGTGGCGGTGCTGGCGTGCGGGGGGTGGCTGCTGGCCGGGGGACGGCTGACGATCGGGGAGCTGTACGCGGCGGCGCGGTACGCGGTCCTGGGCGCGGCGCTGAGCGGCGCGCTGGGCTACGTCGGGCAGCTGGCGCGGGCCCGGTCGGCCGCGGGCCGGGTCGCCGAGGTGCTCGACGTGCCGGTCCTCGGGTACGGCACGCGGCGGCTGCCGGAGGGCGACGGGACGCTGGAGCTGCGGGGGACGCCCGTAGGGGACCTGGTGGTGCCGGGCGGGTCGGTCACGGCGGTCGCCGGGCGCTCGGGGTCGGGCAAGAGCGCGCTGGCGGAGCTGGCGGGGCGGCTGAGGGACCCGGCGACGGGCGTCGTGCTGCTGGACGGGGTGCCGCTGCCCGAGCTGTCGCGCCAGGAGCTGCGAGCGGCGGTGGGATACGCCTTCGAGCGTCCGGTGCTGCTGGGGGAGACGGTCGGGGCGGCCATCGGGATGGGCGGGATCGACGGCGGAGGTGCCGAACGGGCGGCTCGGGCGGCGGGAGCCGACGGCTTCATCGGGCGGTTGCCGCGGGGATATGGGACGGCGTTGGCGTCGGCGCCCCTGTCGGGCGGGGAGCGGCAGCGGCTGGGACTGGCCCGGGCCTTCGCGCGGGCGCGGCGGCTGCTCGTGCTGGACGACGCCACCTCAAGCCTGGACACCGTGACCGAGCGGCAGGTGAGCAGGGCGCTGACCGAGCAGTACGGCGGGTGCACGCGGCTCGTCGTGACGCACCGGGTGGCGACGGCGGCTCGCGCCGATCGGGTGGTGTGGATGGAGGACGGGCGGGTGCGGGCCGTGGGCACGCACGGGGAGTTGTGGAGCGAGCCGGAGTACCGGGCCGTCTTCGAGGAGCGGCACTTCGAGGAGCGGCAATGACCTCGACGCCTCCGCCTTCTTCGCCTCCGCCTTCTTCGCCACCGCCTTCTTCGCCACCGCCTTCTTCGCCACCGGCTTCCTCGCCACTGCCTTCTTTGCCACCGCTTTCCTCGCCGGAAGCCCTGGGCGGCATGCCGTCATCCTTCACCCCCGCCCTCCGGCCCGGTGCCGTGGTGCGGGCGGCGTTGGGACGGCGGCCGGGCGCGCTGGCGAGGATCGCGGCCTGGTCGCTGGTCGAGGTAGCCCCCGCCTTCCTCATCGGCCACGCCGTCGCCCGCGCCGTCGACGGCTTCGCCGCGGGCGCGCCCCTGCTCGGGCTGGCCTGGCTGGGTCTGCTGGGAGCCGCCTGGCTGGCCGCCGCGGGCGCCGCCCGCCAGGTCGTCCTGGCTGTCGCCGCCGTGGCCGAGCCGTTCCGCGACGACCTCCTGGAGCGGGTCGTCCGCGGCGTGCTCGGCCACGCCGTCGCCTCCGCCTGCGCGCCGCGAGCCGGCAGCGCCGCGGTCGCGCGCGCCACGCTCCAGGTCGAGCTGGCCAGGGACGCCTTCGCCGCCCTCGTCGGCGTGGTGAGGGGCTTCGCGTTCACGCTCGTCAGCGCAGGGGCCGGGCTGCTGACCCTCGCGCCCTCGCTCGCCGGGCTCGTGCTCGCGCCCTTCGCCGCCGGGGTCGCCGTCTTCGCCGCTTCCCTGCCCGCGCTCGCCCGCAGGCAGCGCGCGTACCTCATGGCCGACGAGGCGACCACCGAGCTGCTGACCTCCGTCGCCCACGGGCTGCGCGACATCACGGCGTGCGGGGCCGAGGAGCGCGTCGGCGCCGACGTCGAGCGCCGCATCACGGCCCAGGTGGCCGCGGCGGGCGCGGTGGCGCGCGTCACCGCGGTCCGCACGGCGGCGCTCGCCCTCGGCGCCTGGCTGCCGGTCGTGCTCGTCCTCGCCGCCATGCCCACGCTCCTGCGGAACGGCGTGGGCGTGGGGACCGTGGTGGGGGCGCTGGCGTACGTCACCCAGTCCCTGGCCCCCGCGCTGGGCGGGCTGGTCGAGGGCGTGGGCGTCAGCGGGGTCCGCCTGGTCGCGGCGCTCGACCGCATCCTGCGGCCCGATCGCGCAACGCCGAGGGAGCGGCCCAGCCGTACGGCGTCGGCGGGCCGTACCGCGTCAGCCGGCTCGCCGGCGTCGGCGAGATCCCTGGCGTCGCCGGGCCGTACCGCCGCCTCGGACAGCCCCGCGATCGAGCTGCGGGGCGTCACCTTCGCGTACGGCCCGCATGCCGAACCGGTGGTCCGCAACCTGGACCTGGCCGTCCCGCGCGGGCAGCACCTCGCCGTGGTGGGCCCGAGCGGGGCGGGCAAGTCGACGCTCGCCGCGCTCGTCGCCGGGCTCCTGCGGCCCGGCGAGGGCGAGGTGCTCGTCGGCGGCGTCCCCGCCGACCGCGCCGGCCCGGCGGCGCGCGTGCTGATCCCCCAGGAGGCGTACGTCTTCCGCGGCACCCTGCGGGAGAACCTCGCCTACCTCGCCCCCGCGACCGATCGGGAGGTGATGGCGGCCGTCGAGGAGCTCGGCGCGCACCCCCTCCTCGACGTGGTGGCGGCACGGCGAAGCGCCGCCCTGGACGCCGAGGTCGACCCCGGGCGGTTGTCCGCGGGCGAGCGGCAGCTGGTCGCGCTCGTCCGCGCCTACCTCAGCCCCGCGCCCCTCGTCATCCTCGACGAGGCCACCTGCCACCTCGACCCCGCCTTGGAGTCCCGCGTCGAACGCGCCTTCGCCCGGCGCGGCGGCACGCTCGTCGTCATCGCCCACCGGCTGGGCTCGGCCCGCCGGGCCGGGCGCGTCCTGCTGGTCGACGGCGGGCGGGCCGTCGCCGGAACCCACGACGAGCTCGTCTCGACCGTCCCCCTCTACGCCGACCTCACCGGCCACCGGGAGCCCGTCTCATGACTTGTCCGCACGCCCCTCGCCTGCCCGTCGTCACCACCCTGCACGGCCACGACGTCCCCGACCCCTACCGCTGGCTGGAGGACCCCGCCGCCCCCGAGACCCTGGCCTGGCTGGCCGCGCAGGAGGACCTGTGGCGGGCCCACGCCCGCACCCTGCCCTGGCGTGACCGCTTCCGCCGCAGGCTCGCCGAGCTCGGCGCCGTCGGCGCCGTCACCCCGCCCGTGTGGCGCGGCGGACGCCGCTTCTGGCTGCGCCGTACCGCCGGGCAGGAACACCCGGTGCTGCACCTGGACGAGGACGTCCTGCTCGACCCCATGCGCCTGGACCCCACCGGGCTGACGACGCTGGACGAGTGGCAGCCCGACCACGACGGCCGCCTGCTGGCCTACCAGGTGTCGCGGCGCGGGGACGAGCGCGCCGAGCTGTACGTCATGGACGTCGCCGGCGGCACCCGCGTGGACGGCCCCGTCCACGGCTGCCGCTACTCGCCGGTCGCGTGGCTGCCGGGCGGCCGGGCGTTCTGCTACGTGCGCTTCCGCGAGGGCGTCTTCCTCCACAGGGTCGGCGAGCCGGACGACGAGCTGCTGTTCGCCTCGCACCCGGGCGCCTCCTACGGCCTGGGCGCCGGTCCGGGCGGCGAATGGCTCACGGTGTCGGCCGCTCCCGGGCCGTCCGCCCCCAACGAGCTGTGGCTGCTGCACCCGTCCACCGGCGAGCTGCGCGCGGTGCAGGAGGCGGGGGTCGCGCGCAGCGCGGCCGCGGTGGGCCACGACGGCCGCCTGTACGTGCTCACCGACCGCGACGCCCCCCGGGGCCGCCTGTGCGTCGCCGACCTCGGCGACCCGCGGACCTGGCACGACCTCGTCCCCGAGGATCCCGGCTCCGTGGCGCGGGCCTTCACGGTGCTGGAGGACAGGCTGCTGGTGTCCCGGGTACGGCACGCGGTCGCCGAGATCGGCGTGCACGACCTGGCGACCGGGCGGCGCGTCGGCGGCGTCGAGCTGCCCGGCAAGGGGAGCGTGGGGTCGCTGACCGTCCGGCCGGAGGGCGGGCATGAGGCGTGGTTCACCTACACCGACGCGGTCACCCCGCCCGGCGTGTGGCGGTACGACGCCCGCGAGAACACCACGACGCCGTGGGCGGCTCCGCCGGGCGACGCGCGGCTGCCGGAGGTGGACAGCCGCCAGCTGACGTGCGTGTCCGCCGACGGGACCCGGGTGCGGCTGATCGTGGTGGCGCGGCCCTGGACCGGCGGCCCGCGGCCGGCGATCCTCACCGGCTACGGCGGCTTCGGCGTCCCCCTCACGCCCGGGTACGCGGCCGACTCCCTGGCGTGGGTGGAGGCCGGGGGCGTGCTGGCCGTCGCCGGGATCCGTGGCGGCGGGGAGGAGGGCGAGGCCTGGCACCGGCAGGGCATGCGCGAGCACAAGCAGAACTCCTTCGACGACTTCGCCGCCGCCGCTGAGAAGCTCATCGCCGACGGCTGGACCACCCCGGCGCAGCTGGGCCTGTGGGGTGAGTCGAACGGCGGGCTGCTCGTGGGCGCGATGCTGACCCAGCGGCCGGAACTGTTCGCCGCGTGCGTGTGCGCCGCGCCGCTGCTGGACATGGTGCGCTACGAGCGTTTCGGACTGGGCGCCGCCTGGCGCGGCGAGTACGGCTCGGCCGAGGTGCCCGAGGAGCTGGCCTGGCTGCTGGCGTACTCGCCCTATCACCGGGTACGGCGCGGCGTGCCGTACCCGGCCACGCTGTTCACCGTCGCGGGCGGCGACACGCGGGTGGACCCCATGCACGCGCGCAAGATGTGCGCGGCGCTGCAGTGGGCGGGCTCGCCGCGCCCGGTGCTGCTGCGGCACGAGCCCGACGTGGGGCACGGAGCGCGCGCCGTGAGCCGGTCGGTCGACCTGGCGGCCGACGCGCTCGCCTTCCTCGCCGCGCACACCGGCCTGTCAGATCCACCCGGCCTCCCTGGCGATGCGGATGGCGTCGATGCGGCTGCGCGCCCCCAGCTTGGTCCGCGTGCGGCTCAGGTAGTTGCGGACCGTGCCCCGGGCTAGAAACAGCGACCTGGCGATCTCCTCGATCGACGACCCCTCGGCCGCCGCGCCGAGCACGTCCAGCTCGCGCGGGGTGAGCGGCGCCTCGGGGCCGGTCATGGCGGCGATCGCGAGCGAGGAGTCGACCACGCGCCCGCCGTCGGCGATCTTCCTGATGGCGTCGGCCAGCTGCGCGGGCGGCGCGTCCTTGGCCAGGAACCCGCGGACGTTGACCTCGAGCGCCCGCTTGAGCGCCCCGGGCGTGCCGACCCCGGTCAGGATCAGCACCCCGCAGGCGGGCAGCTCCTCGTGGAGCTCCCTGGCCACCTCCAGCCCGTCCTGACCGGGCATGGCCAGGTCGACCACCGCCACGTCCGGCCTGCTGGCCTGCGCGGCGGCCAGCACGCGATCGCCCCTGTCCACCTCTGCGACGATCTCGATGTCCTCCTCGTAGGCGAGGAGGGCGACGAGGGCGCCGCGCACGAGATCCATGTCCTCCGCGAGCAACGTTCGGATCACTGTGGTCCTCTGGGTTCTCAGCGTGACTTGTCGACTACATCCTGACTAATTAGTCAATGGCTGAAAAGCCAGCTGTTACATAAACCCGGGTCGCCCTTGGTCCGAAATATGTCTCTAGAGTGCCATTCTGTGTGCATAGTCGGCGCCACTCCGGGCAAGTCTGGAGGCATCTCCTACGTTGGTGAGGTGCCCGCGTATGTTCTCGCCCCGCAGACGGCTGTATCGATTGGTGTACGGCACGCGTTATGACCGGGTGCCGTGGGGCCAGCGCGTCTATGTCCGGCCCGGTGAGCGTTATGCCCGCGAACTGCAATGGCGCTGGCGGCTGCGGCGGGCGCCGGTCATGTCGCTGGAGGAGTACCGCCGGCGGACGCCGCTGGGGGAGATCGAGGAGTTCATCGCCTGCACGCTGTGCGGGGAGACGCGCCAGCAGCCGCTGTTCGAGCCCAGCGACAAGAACTGGAGCTACCGCGTCGTCCGCTGCCCCTCCTGCGGCTTCCTCTACCGCAACCCCAACATCCGGCCCGAACGGCTCGGCGACCTGTACGCCAACAGCTACAGCAAGTTCCTCACCGGGAACTACGCCGAGAACCGGCAGCGCCGCTACCGCCTCGTCATGGACTCGTTCTCGCCGGTCTTCGACGACGGGCAGGGACGGCGGCTGCTCGACTTCGGCTGCGGCGCCGGGCTGTTCCTGGAGCTGGCCGAGCAGCGCGGGTTCGACGCCGTCGGCGTGGACCTGTCGCCCGACTCGGTCGAGCAGGCCAACCAGCGGTGCAGCAAGGCGCGGGCGTACTTCGGCTCGCCCCGGGACGTGCCGGAGATCGCGGCCGGAGGCTTCGACATCATCACGCTGTGGTCGGTGCTCGCGCACCTGCCGCGGCCCCTGGACGACTTCAAGCAGTTCCGCGAGCTCCTGGCGCCCGGGGGGCTGCTCATGATCCTCACGGTGAACGCGCGGTCGCTGCTGCTGAAGGCCTACGGCGACAAGTGGAGCGGGTTCACCAAGAACCACCTGATGTTCTACTCCAGCAAGACGCTGCCCACGCTGCTGCGCAAGACGGGCTTCGCGGGGGTGGCCTTCGCGCCCCACTACGGGGACACCGTCGAGGCGGGGACGACGAAGCTGTCGCCCGAGCTGAAGGCCCGGCTGGAGCGCAACGTGCGCCGGTCGGACGGGGGCAACATGATGCGCGCGCTGGCGTTCGCCGACGAGGAGGCCATCGCCCGGTGGGAGGACAAGCTCAAGATCCACCGGCTCTGACGGCCCGGGTCACGGAAGATCACGACATGCGGAAGACGGGGCCGCGCGGGCGGAACGGCAGGCCGGCGCCCGCCGGCACCAGGAATGCGTGCTCCCTGCGGATCCGCACGACGTCGCACATCCCGTCCGTGATGACCAGGATCGGCCCGTCGGGCGGGAAGTCGCCGGCCCGCTCCAGCAGCGTGATGCCGGGCTGCAGGACCGTGCCGCCCCGGCCGCGCACCCGGACCTTCCCGGCGATCTCCTCCACCGGCAGGTAGCCGGCGTCGTAGGCCGCGGCGTCGCAGAACACCACGCGGGCGCGGGGCACGTCCCGGGCGGTCGCGTAGGAGGCGATCGCCCCCAGCGCCTTGCCCAGGAGCTTCACGTCCATCGAGCCGGAGGTGTCCAGCACCACGCCGAAGGTGGCATGCCGTACCCGCTCCTCCGGCTGCACCCACCCGGGGCGCGGGATGTGCGGGGTGGCCGCCTGGCGGCGGGAGGCGCGGGCGTAGGAGCGCCGCCGCTCCATCGGCGTGAAGTGCTCGTCGAACCAGCGGGCCAGCGCCGCGTCCCAGGGCAGCGGCGGCTGGTCCAGGGCCCGGATCTCCTGTTCCAGCCCCGCGGGGACGAGACCGCGGCCGGCGGCCTGGTGGTAGGCCAGCCCCTGGCACAGCGCGTTGCGGTAGTACTCGTCGAGGTCCACGCAGCCGCCCTGGCCCAGCGGCCGGTCCATCACGTCGCCGAGCCCGCGGCCGCGCAGGGTGGCCAGCTTCCGCAGCCGCCGCAGATCGGTGACGATCTGGTCGTAGACTGCCTCCGCGGACATGCCGCGCAGCGACTGGTCGTGCAGCAGCCCTTCCGGCATCTCGCCCACACCCATCTCCACGAGCCAGCCGTTGACGACGTAGTCGCAGGCCACGTTCCAGATGTACGGCTCGCGCCAGGCCACCCGCTCGCCGTGCCGCAGGGCGGCGTGCAGCATCTCGTGGGCCAGCACGAACCGCCACTCCTCGATCGACAGGCTCACGAGCGGGTTGACGTAGATCTCGCCGGCCTGCGCGCTGACCGCCGCGATTGAGATGTCCCAGGCCCGGGCCAGCTCCGCGTCGGCGACGATCTTCATGCCGGCCGCGAGCGCGCCCAGCAGCGGGTAGCTCGACACGAACCAGCCCAGGGCCCGCTCCCACGGCTTCTGCTCGCGGCGCGTGCCGTCCTGGCCGGCCACGCCGCCGACCTCGTCCAGCGCGGCCGTGGCGGCGTCGGCGATGCCGATCGCGAACTGCTCGGTGTAGGACTGCTCCGCCGTGCCGATGCGGAAGTCGGGCTCGCCGGGCGGGGCGACCTCGGCGGGCAGGCCGAGCCGCCGCCAGCGCTCCGCCAGCGTGAGCTCGTCCTCGGCGGGCATCGGCTCGGGCAGCGGCCAGGGGCACCGGCCGATCTTGAGGGTGCCCAGGAAACGGTCGACCGCCAGGCAGCAGGCGGCCCGGTAGGCGGGGTGGGGCAGGTGCACCCGCTCACCCCACCGCCTGGCCACCACCTCGCCGAGGTCGGCCGGCGCGCACGAGCGGGCCTCCGCGTGCCCGAAGCCCAGGTGGAGCAGGAGGTGGGCGAACACCCACGCCCACTCCTCCGCCGGGGCGCGGCGGGCAGGATGGTGGAAGACGTCGCCGTCCTCGCTGATCACCGCCCAGGTGTCCGGCCCCAGGTTCTCGTCCTCATGCAGGTAGGGGTGGAAGACACGGAACAGCGGCCTGGCCGTGACCGTCTCCCAGGCCTTGTGCACCTCGGCCCGCCAGGGATCGGCCTTCTTCTTCCTGCCCCTCATGAGCGTGCCGCCGCCAGGCGCGGCAGGTCGCGGCCCACCTCGACGAGGAACCAGGCGGGCAGTGCGGGCGCGCCGTCGTCGTCGTTGGCGATGACGAGCTGGGCGCACTCCAGCGAGATCTCGGCCAGCTCGACCAGCAGCGCCTTGGCGCGGAAGGCGAGGTCACGGCCGCGGGCGGAAGCCCCGCGCCGGTCGGCGGGCAGTTCCTTGATCAGGCGGGCCCGGAAGGTCTCCGACAGGAAGTACAGCAGGTCCCGCTGCTCCGGCTCGCGCGGCCAGGACACCTCGCCCTTGAGCACCGCGTCCAGGTCGAAGGCGTGCCGGACGGTCTTGACGTAGGCGCGGAAGGCCGAGGCGTGGTTCCTGGTGAGCGTGCCGAACGCGAGGACGGCCAGCGTCTCGTCGTCGATGTCGTCGCCGTAGGAGTGGATGACGTCGCTGAGCATGTGCCAGGCGCGCGGGGAGGAGAACGGCTCCTCGGTCTTCGGCGGCGGGCTCCACAGGTGGTCGGGGCGCTGCACCAGGTACTGCAGGACCCACGGGTGGATGCCGCTGCCGGCCGCCCACGCCAGCCAGTCGTCGGCCGAGGCCCGCAGGTGCACGTGGACCAGCCGGTTGACCAGCGCGGAGGCCATCGGCCTGGCCAGGGCGTTGTCGGTGGCCCGGTTGCCCGCGCCGATCACGACCGACCCTTCCGGCAGCTCGTAGGCGCCGATCCTGCGGTCCAGGATGAGCGAGTAGAAGGCCTTCTGCACCTCGGGCGGGCTCGCGTTGAGCTCATCCAGGAACAGGCAGTACGGCTCGTCCCTGGCGATCGTCTCGGGCGGCGCGAAGCGGCTCTTGCCGCCCGCCAGCTCCGGCACGCCGATGAGGTCCTCCGGCGCCAGCTGGGTGCCGAGCAGCGTCACGCACTCCAGGCCGAGCGAGCCGGCGAACTGGCGGACCAGCGAGCTCTTGCCGATGCCGGGCGCGCCCCACAGGAAGACCGGGCGCACGACCGCCACATGCAGCAGCACCTCGGGGAGCTGCGCGGGAGTCACGGTCACGATCGCCTGCACGGTCTCCAGGGTGACGAATCACCCGCGGCTTCGCACCTCAATTACCCGGGCGCGGGCGATGGCGTGGGCGGGGCGCGGGCGGTACAGCCATGCGAGGCGGGGCTCCAGCAGCCATCTGCCCGCCGCGCGGGTCACCGGCAGGCACAGCACGATCGACAGCGCCAGGCAGCCGCCCGCGATGGCCACGACGCCGAGTGGGCCGTGCAGCCACGGCGCGCCGAGCCAGCCCATCTCCTTGGCGACGAGCACGGGCACGCCGTGCAGGAGGTAGCAGTACAGCGTGCGGGTGCCCAGGCCGGAGAACCACGTCCGGCGGCGGGGGACCAACGCCAGCACGGCCGCGGACATGGCCAGCGCGGCGACCAGCAGGCCCGCCCGGACGCCCATCCCGGTCCACCACGGCATGCCGAGCTGCTGGAAGCTGTTCTTGTAGTAGATCGGCCCGAGGTCGACCGCCGGCGCGACCAGCACGGCGACGACGGCCGCGCCCAGCAGCGTGACCGCCGCGGCGACCTTCACCCACAGCCGGTCCAGCAGCTCGAAGTGCTCGGGCCTGAGCATCAGGCCGGCCACGAAGAACGGCAGCAGGCCGAAGAGGCGGTCCATGCTGAAGTCGCTGGGCAGCTGGGAGAACCCGGCCAGCAGGCAGACGGCGACGGCGATCGGCAGCGGGAACCGCATGCGCTGCCACACCGGCGTGGTCAGCCGCCACAGCAGCAGCGCGATGAGGTACCAGTTCAGCCAGGCCGGATCGGTGATCGTCAGGCTCCACTTCTGCCCGAGCGCGAAACGCAGCGCGGCGTAGCCGATCTCGACGACGACGTAGGGCGCCAGGAAGGTGTCGACCAGCTTGGTCGTCTTGGCGTCGGAGTTCCAGAAGGTCCGCGACAGGTAGCCGCTGACGATCACGAACAGCGGCATGTGGAAGACGTAGATGAACAGGTACGCGGCCCGCGAGGGGTGCGCGCTCAGCGTGGGGACGAGCGAGTGCCCGGTCACCACCAGCGCGATCAGCACGAACTTGACGTTGTCCAGGTACGGCTCGCGCCGCCGGGCCGGCTCGCCGGCGCGTGCCGGGGCCTTCGGCCCGGGCACGGGTGCGGTCGCGGTGGTCGCGGTGGTCGCGGTGAGCGTGGTGGTCGTCATCGTCTCGGCCGGTGGTAGGGAATCTCTCGGGAGACGACGGTAGGCGGGCCCGCTTGAAAGCCGGTGACGATTCGCTGTAAGGCCCAGCACAATGCTCTCGCCGGGTCCGGAGCACGATCAGGAGGTGGGGTGGCGTGCCGTACCGATGGCTGCTTGGCCTTCGCGGCAAGGGCGACGGCCGCCCACCGGCCGCCCCGCCCGCCACGCTGGCCGTCGCGCGCGAGACGCTCGGGGACGGCCCGGTCGGGTGGGCGGTGGAGACGGCCGCCTGGATGGCGGAGGAGATCGTCCGCCAGGTGCCCGGCTACGGCGGCGGCCGGACGGCGGTCGAGACATTGCGGCGTTCGGTGGAGGCCACCGTGCTCGCGGCGCTGTCCGGGCTGGTCCGGGACGCCGAGGCGATACCTGAGCTGGTGCCGGTGGAGGCGGTGGAGGGCAACGCGGAGCTGGTACGGCGGGGCGTGCCGCTCGACCAGGTGCTACGCGGCGTCCGCATCGGGCACGCGTGCCTGCACCGGGTGTTGATGGACGCCCTCGACGCCGAGCCGGAGCCGATACGGCTGGCCGAGAGCCACCGGGTCAGCGAGCTGCTGTTCGCCTACGCCGATGTGCACGCCAGCCGCATGGCCGAGGAGTACATCGCCGAGCGGGACCGCTGGCAGGCCAGCACGGAGGCGGCGCGGCGCGGGATCGTGGAGGACATCCTGGCCGGGCGGCGGGTCGACCGGGAGGCGGCCGGTCAGACCCTGGGCTACGAGCTGGCCCGCCACCACCTGGCCTTCATCGTCGTGGCCGACGCGCCGGACACCCCGGCTGAGGTGCTGCGCCGGTTCGCGGGGGAGGTGGCCCGGTCGGTGGGCGGGCACGGCGTGCTGACCGTCCAGGCGGGCCCGTCGGACGTGTGGGCGTGGACGGCCTGGCCGTCCCGTCCCACCCCGGTGCCGGACGTCGGCGTGCCGGAGGGGCTGCGGCTGGCGGTGGGGCCGCCCGCGCACGGGGTCGCGGGATTCCGGCGCAGCCACCTGGGCGCGCAGGAGGCGCGGGACTTCCTCCACGAGACCCGGCTGTGCCGCCACGCCGACATCCGGGTGCGGTCGCTGCTGGCCGTGGCGGGGGAGCGGGCTCGCTGGTTCGCCGAGGAGACGCTGGGCGGGCTGGCCGGCGGGCAGGAGCGGACGGCGGAGCTGCGGGAGACGCTGCGGGTCTACCTGGCTTCTGGGCGCAGCCCGCAGCGGGCGGCCGAGCTGCTGCACCTGTCGCGCAACACCGTGAGCTACCGCGTCAAGCGGGCCGAGGAGATGCTCGGCAGGCCGCTGGCGGGCGACCTGCTGGAGCTGCGGCTGGCGTTGGAGATCGCCCGGACGCTGCGCTGAGCCCAAGCGCGTCCGCGCCCGGCCCAATCTCCACCGGCGGTTTTGGGCTGTGAGCCCAAGCCGCCGATCGCGGCGCCCCGTTGAATCGGCTCATCGAGCCGATGACACAAGGGGAGCTCATGCGTGTTGCCAACCTCGCGGGGCGGGCGGTGCTGCTGACCGGCGGCGGCGCGATCGACATCGGGAAGGCCGGTGGTGGGCGCCTGCCCGCCGACCCGCGGGCGCTGTTCGAGCGCTGGGAGGAGCTGCGGTCCTGGAGCACCGACGCCGAGCCGGTTCCGTTCGAGGAGGCGGACCTGGAGGCTCCCGCTCCGGCACCGCGCCAGGTGTTCGCGATCGGGGTGAACTACCGCGACCACGCCGAGGAGTCGAAGATCGAGCCCGGGTCCCGGCCGCCGGTGTTCACCAAGTTCGCCTCCTGCCTGACCGGCCAGGACGCCGTCGTCACGCTGCCGGAGGGCGGTCTGACCGACTGGGAGGCGGAACTCGTCGTGGTGATCGGCCGGTACGGCTACGCCGTGCGCGCCGCCGAAGCCTGGGAGCACGTGGCCGGGCTGACGGTCGGCCAGGACCTGTCGGAACGCATCACCCAGCTCTCGCCGCCCCAGCCGCCGCAGTTCTCCCTCGGCAAGTCCTATCCGGGCTTCGGCCCGACGGGCCCGTGGCTGGTCACCCCGGACGAGTTCGACGACCCCGGCGACCTGGAGATCGCCTGCTACCTGAACGGGGAGCGCGTGCAGCACGCCCGCACCAGCCAGATGATCTTCTCGGTCCCCGAGCTGATCGAAAAGCTCTCCGCCGTCACCCCGCTCCTCCCCGGAGATGTGATCTTCACCGGCACGCCCGGCGGGATCGGCGGCACGCGCACCCCGCCCCGCTTCCTGGCCCCCGGCGAGCGCCTGCACAGCACGATCGAGGGCATCGGCACCCTCCGCACCACCTTCGCAGGAGCCTGACATGGCACTTCACCGCCTGACGACCGTCACGATCGGCGTATCGAACCTCGCCGAGACCGCCGCCTACTACGCCGACTTCGGCCTCACCCCCACGGGCGGGAACGCCTTCGCCACCGTCGACGGCGGCGAGCAGTTGCGCCTGGTGCACGCATCCACCCGCCGACTGGTCGAGCTGGGCGTCGGCGTCGACGACCCCGACGACATCGGCCGCATCACCGCGAGCCTGGCCCGGCTGGACCTCGCGCTGGACGCCGACGGCTGCGTCACGGACCCCGGCACGAGGGTGCGCGTGCGGGTGTCGGTCGCCGGGCGGATCAGCCGCGAGCCCGCGCCGGCGCCCGCCTTCAACGGCCCCGGCCGGGCTGAGCGCGTGGACGCCCGCGCGCCCGCCGTACTCCGGGAAGAGCCGGTACGGCCCCGCAAACTCGGCCACGTCGTGCTCGGCTCCACCGACCAGGAGGCCAGCCGGCGCCTGTTCACCGAGGGCCTCGGCTTCAAGGTCAGCGACGAGGTGCCGGGCATCGCCGCCTTCCTGCGCTGCTCGGCCGACCACCACAACCTCCTGGTGCAGCCCGCGCCCGTGCCGTATCTGCACCACACCTCCTGGGAGGTCGAGGACGTCGACGAGATCGGCCGTGGCGCGCACCGCATGCTGGAGGGTCACCCGGAGCGCCACGTCTGGGGCCTGGGCAGGCACCACATCGGCTCGAACTTCTTCTGGTACCTCAAGGACCCCGCCGGCACCTTCTCCGAGTACTACAGCGACCTGGACTGCGTGGTCGACGACGCGATCTGGAAGCCCGAGGTCTTCGAAGACATGCGCATCCTCTACAGCTGGGGGCCGCCGGTGCCGCCGTCGTTCATCGAACCGGAGGACCTGGCCGCGCTCATGGCGGGAGCGCACGGCTCATGACCTGCCACATCGAACCCGTCGTCCGCGACTTCCTCACCCGGCGCCCGGTAGGCGTGCTGGCCACCACCCGGCCCGGTGGCGGGGTGCGGCAGTCGGTCGTCTATTTCGCGCTGGACGGCAACCGCCTGCTCATCTCCACCGAACCCGCGCGGGGCAAGGCCGGGGACGTGCAACGCGCCGGCCGCGCCTCGTTGTGCGTGGTCGGCACGGCTGCGCCGTACCCCTCGGTGACCTTGGAGGGCGCCGCCCGGATCCGGAGCACAGGCATCGGCGCCGACACCGCCCTCGTCTGGTCCCGCATCGGTGGGCGGCCGGTCGAGCTGATGAGCGACGCGGACCTGGCCACCATGAACCGTGTCGTCCTGGAGATCACCGTCGAGCGCGTCTACGGCGCGAGCTACCTGGAGCAGACATGACAGCACGGATCGACGTGCATCAGCACATGATTCCCGAGCCGTACGCGCGGTGGCTGCGCTCTCACGGCGTCGACGCGCCCGGCGGCCGGCCGCTGCCGGGGTGGAGCCCGGCCGAGGCGCTAGAGCTGATGGACCGCCAGGGCATCGCGACCGCCATCCTGTCGCTCACCACGCCGGGCGCGTACCTGGACGACGGCGCCGACGCCGCGTCGGTGGCCCGGCAGGCCAACGAATGCGGCGCACGGCTTGCCGCCGAGCATCCCGGCCGGTTCGGATTCTTCGCCACGCTCACCCTGCCGGACGTCGCGGCCGCCATCACCGAGGCGCGGCACGCGCTGGGCGAGCTGGCGGCCGACGGGGTCATGCTGCTGGCCAACAGCCAAGGTGTCTATCTGGGGGATCCGGCTTTCGATCCGCTCATGGCCGTGCTGGACGAGCACGCCGCCGTCGCCTTCGTCCACCCCGCCCAGCTGCCCGGGCCGGTGATGGAGGGCATCCCGCCGTTCGCCGCCGACTTCCTGCTCGACACCACCCGTGCCGCCTTCACCCTGGTCAGGCATGACGTGCCACGGCGTTTCCCGAACATCCGCTTCATCCTCTCCCACGCCGGAGGCTTTGTCCCGTACGCCGCGCACCGGCTGGCGATCACCCTGTTCGCCGAGACCGGCCGCGACCTGGACCAGATCCTGGACGACCTGAGCGGCTTCTACTTCGACACGGCCCTGTCCTCCAGCCCCGCCGCGCTGCCCTCCCTGCTGGCCTTCGCCAAGCCCGGTCACGTGCTGTACGGCAGCGACTGGCCCTTCGCGCCGGAACCGGCCGTCGCCTACTTCACCACCTGGGCCGACGACGCGGACATCAACCACCGCAACGCCCACGCGCTCTTCCCCCGTCTCAAGGAGACACCCCATGCATGACGTGCTGATCGTGGGCGGCGGTGGCGCCGGCCTGACCGCCTCCATGCTGTTGTCGCGCCTCGGCGTCGACTCGCTGCTCGTCAGTGCGCTGCCGACCACCTCGGCGCTGCCCAAGGCCCACCTGCTCAACCAGCGAACCATGGAGATCTACGCCGCCCTCGGCATCGCCGAGACCGTCTACGAGCGCGGCACCCCGCCGGAGCACATGCGCTACTCCGGCTGGTACGCCGGTCTCGCCGGCCCGGCCGACGACTACGGCAGGCGCTTCGGCCTGATCGAATCCTGGGGCTGCGGGGGCCTGTCCCCCGACTGGGCCGCCGCCAGCCCGCAGCGCCCGACCAACCTGCCGCAGATCAGGCTGGAGCCCGTCCTCAAGGCCCGCGCCGAAGAACTCGCCCCCGGCCGCGTCCGCTTCCACCACGAACTGACCGTCTTCACCCAGGACGCCGACGGGGTCACCGCCACCGTCCTGGACCGCGACAGCGGCCGGTCCTACCAGGTGCGCGCCCGCTACCTGCTGGCATGCGACGGCGGCAGGACCGTCGGCAGGCACCTCGGCATCCGCATGGACGGCGCCCGCGACTTGGCCCGCATCGTCTCCGTCCACCTGACGGCGGACCTGTCGGCCTGGGCCCGCGACCCCGAGGTGCTCATCCGCTGGCTGGTCCTCCCGCACACAGGGGGCGGCGCCACCATGGTCCCCATGGGCCCCGGCCGCTGGGGCCCCGACTCCGAGGAGTGGGTCGTCCACCTCAACTATGCCGGCGACGACCCGCGCGGCCTCGACGACGAGGAAGTGATCGCCGACCTGCGCGCCGCGCTGGGCCTGGGTGAACATCCGCTTGCCGTGCACCTCGTCACCCGCTGGTCCATCGAGGGCGTGGTCGCCGACCGCTTCCGCGACGGCCGCGTCTTCCTGCTCGGCGACGCCGCCCACCGCCACCCGCCCACCGGCGGCCTGGGCCTGAACGCCGCCATCCAGGACGCAGCCAACCTGGCCTGGAAGCTCGCTCTCGTGGTCTTCGGCCAGGCCGGCGAGCGGCTGCTGGACACCTACGAGCCCGAACGCAGGCCGGTTGCCGCGCGCAACGTGCAACGCTCGGTCGAGAACGCGCTCAACCACATCGTCACCGCCCAGACCGCCGGCATCTCCTCCGGCGCCGACGCCGAGACGAACTGGCGGCACATGCGCCGCCTGTGGAGCGGCCTGCCCGAGGACGCCGGGCACGCCCGCCGGGTCCGCCGCGCCATCGCCGGCCAGTCGATGGAGTTCAACGAGCACAACATCGAGTACGGCTACACCTACGCCTCGGCCGCCGTCGTCCCCGACGGCACCCCGGACCCGGACAACCCCGACCCCATCCGCCTCTACCAGCCGTGCGCCCGCCCCGGCCATCCACTGCCGCACGCCTGGCTTGAAGACGACGACGGCCGCCGCCTGTCCACCCACGACCTCGTGCGGCCCGGCCGCTTCCTGCTCATCGCGGGCGAAGACGGCCAGGACTGGTGCGCAGCCGCGGGCAAATTGTCCGGTACATGGCCGCTGGACGCCGTCCGCGTCGGCCACCTGGACGGCGACCTGCTCGACCCGCGCTCCACCTGGACGCGCCACCGCGGCCATCCCGCGCACGGCGCGGTCCTGGTCCGCCCGGACCGGGTCGTCGCCTGGCGCGCCTTCGACGACACCGACCCGTCGGCCCGGCTGTCTCGGGCCCTCCAGGCGATCCTCGGCCCGGCTCGGGCCTGACTCACGCACGTGCCGCCGGTCTGAGGAGGAGGTGCCAGTAGCCGTCGCCCGTCCGCTCACCGCCGACGGCGAACCGGGCGGCCCTATCCCAGGAACCTCGCGGTCGTCGCCACGAACCGATCGGCGTCGTCGAGCCACGGGAAGTGCCCGGCCCCCGGCTGGACGACGAACTCGGCGTCCGGGAACAGCGCGGCGAAGCCGGCCGCGGCGCTCGGCGGCGTGTTCAGGTCCACCTCTCCGGCGAGCAGCAGCACCGGCGCGGCCAGCCCGGCCAGGGCCGCGCGGGTGGCGGCGGGGTCGAAGGCGCCCTCGGCGCCGAAGGCGGCGGCGGCTTCCTCGTTGCGGCGGCCGTCCTGGGCCGCCTGGTGGGCCTGGGCCGCCGCGTCCCATCGGCCGTAGAAGAAGGGCTCGATGGCCTTGCGGCTGTGGCCGGTGGCGTTGCCGGACATGATCGCCTCCAGGGCGGCGAAGGCGGCGCCGTACCAGGGCTCGCCCTCGCGCAGCCGCGCGACCGCCAGCCGCGACTCCCCGTCGGCCTCGATGCCGACGGCCCTGGTGCTGGGCGCGATCAGGGCGAGCCTGCCGACGCGCTCGGGGTGCCGGGCCGCGTACAGCACCGCGAGGTTGGCTCCCGCGGAGTGGGCGAGCAGGTCGATCCGGTCGAGGCCGAGGTGCTCGCGCAGGGCCTCGACGTCGCCGACGAGCCGGTCGCAGCGGTAGGAGGCGGTGTCCTGGGGTACGGCGGAGCCGCCTGCGCCCCGGGGATCCAGCATGATCAGCCGCCGGTGGGCCGACAGGCCGCCGAGGTCGCCGAGGTAGTCCGAGTCCTGCATGGGACCGCCCGGGAGGCAGACCACCGGCGCGCCCTCTCCGAGCACGTGGTAGGCGAGGCCGGTTCCGTCGTGGGCGGAGAAGACAGGCATGGCGGAGATGCTGTCAGCGGCGTCCGGGCGGGGCAAGCGTTTTTCGTGGAGGACCCCGGTCCCCTGGGAGGATGGGGAGGTGGGCTCCACGCACGGTTCCTCCGTCCAGGACGACGACGCCCTGCTGACCGCGGCGGCGGCGGGCGACGAGGCGGCGCTCGACCTTCCGGGCATGGCTGTACCGGATCGCGACCAACGCCTGCCTGGACGCCCTGGACGGCCGGGCGCGCAGGGTGCTTCCCCAGGACCTGTCCGGGCCGTCCGATCCGCTCGCGCCCCTGCCGGCCCGCTCCGGCGTCGCGTGGGTGCAGCCGTTTCCCGACCGGCTGTGGCAACCCGGCGACAGCGAGCCGGAGGCCGCGATCGTCGCCAGGGAGACGATCGAGCTGGCGTTCCTGGCCGCGATCCAGCACCTGCCGCCCCGCCAGCGCGCGGCGCTGATCCTGTGCGACGTCCTCGGCTGGCCCGCCAGGCAGGTCGCGGACCTGCTGGACAGCAGCGTGGCCTCGGTCACCAGCGCCCTGCAGCGGGCCAGGGCGACGCTGCGGGAACGCCTTCCCGAGCGCCGCGCGGACTGGGCGCCGGCCGCCCGGCCCACCGACCGGGAGCGCGCGGTGCTGAGACGCTACATGGCCGCGATGGAACGCGCGGACCTGGCCGCGGTCGCCGCCCTGCTGGCCGAGGACGTGCGGACCTCGATGCCGCCCTGGCCGGTGTGGTTCCAGGGGCGCGAGGCGGTGCTGGCGGCCCTGGCGGCCGGCTGGGATCCGCGCTCGCCCGACTACGTGGGCCGCTTCCGCATGGTCCCCACCCGGGCCAACGGGCAGCCGGCGGTGGCGGCCTACGTGCGGGGCCGGCACGACCCCGGCCACCGGGCCTTCGCGATCTCGGTGCTGCGGATCGAGAGCGACCTCGTCGCGGAGGCGGTCGCCTTCCACGAACCCCGGCTGTTCGCGCTCTTCGGCCTGCCGCCGGGGTGGCAGAGCCCGCACCGATGAGACCAGCCGATGAGACCGATGAGTTTCCGCCCGGCCCGCCGTCACATGGAGGACTGCTCGTAGCTGCCTGAACAGACGGAGGGTCCATCATGAGCAAGCTGCTGTATTCCGCCACGATGTCGCTCGACGGGTTCATCGCCGGGCCGGGCGGCTCCATGGCGTGGCTGCGCGAGCACCTCGGCCCCAACCCCACGGTCGACGACCTCGTCCCCCAGGTCGGCGCCCTCCTCGTGGGCAACCGGAGCTTCCGCGGCGACGACGCCTACAAGGGCGAGCCCGGCCGGGAGGGCAAGGCGTTCGGCGGCGGCTGGGAGGGGCCGCAGGTCGTGCTCACCCACCGCCCGCCGGCCGGCCCGGTGCCGGGCGTGACCTTCGCCACGGACCTGCGCGCCGCCATCGACACGGCGAAGGCCGCGGCCGGCGGCGGGTACGTCAACGTCATCGGCGCCGACGTCGCCCGGCAGTGCCTGGAGGCGGGCGAGCTGGACGAGGTTCTGGTGTGCGTCGCCCCCGTCCTTCTCGGCGACGGCGTCCGCCTGTTCGACCACCCCGGCGGGACCGCCGTCAGGCTCGAACGGCTGGCCGTGACCCAGGCGCCGCACGCGGTCAACCTGTGGTTCCGCGTCGCGCGATGAGCGCCTCGACGCCGTCGAGCAGCGGCCGCAGGCCGAACTCGAAGAACTCGTCCAGGTCCAGGTCGTAGCCCTCGGCCGGCAGGCTCGCCGGCACCTCGGCGAAGGTCGGCAGCCGCCGCGGGTCCACGGCGCCCATCTGGGCGTCGGCCCGCTCCTGGTCCGGCTGCCCGGTGGCCGCCTGGGCCTGCTCCATGGCCGCCGCGACGACGCGCGGCCTGGCCTCGACGAGCCCCTCGAGCACGCCAAGAACGCGATCACGCTGTAGCCGCGAGGGCCGCTACCGTCCGCAGGTGCGGAGCATGTTGAGCAGCGCCACCTTCTCCTTTCGGGTGACGAAGAGCCGGTAGTGGTGCTTCACGGTGATCCATGAGACGGCGTAGCGGCACCAGTACCGCCGGCGCTGCGGCCGCCAGCTCTGCGGGCCCTGGCCACCCTTGGCGATGTTGGCCGAGTGGCTGACCACGACCAGCTCCGGGCGGGTCAGGTCGTTGGCGAAGGCCCGCCGCCGCGCCTGGCTCCACCTGCTGGCCCCCGAGCGCCAGGCGTAGGACAGCGGCACCACATGGTCCACGTCGACCAGCTTCTCGCTCTTCAGCCACTTGCCGTCGTACGGGCTGTACCAGCGGCCCTTGACCGGATGGCAGCTCGCGTTCCTGCGCACGCCCCGGCCCTGGCGGGCCAGCACCACCTCCCGCACGTCGCACCTGCCCTTGTGGTGCGCCCACCGGGGCTGGAACCGCCGGTGGCTGTAGCCGCGGATGGACAGCGGCCGGGAGACCTTCAGCTGGGCCAGCATGCGCCGGGCGAGCGCGGCGGCTTCGGCCTGGCGCTGCTTGCGCGGCTCGGCCGCCGCCGGGGAGGTGGCGACGGCGGTGACGGGAAGGGCGAGAAGGGTCATGACCGCTATTTCCACCAAGCGCCTCCAGAAGATCATGCTTGGGGGCATACCCATGACCTCCCGTGGGATCACCAGGTGACGGCGTTTGCGGCCTTGCGGCCACGGCCATGAGGATGATTACATAATTACATGATCAATGAACCGGTGCCGACGCTGTACGAGTGGGCGGGCGGCGCGCAGGCGTTCGAGCGGCTCACCGAGGCGTTCTACGCGAAGGTCAAGCAGGACGAGCTGGTCGGGCCGCTGTTCGCGCACATGGACCCCGACCACCCACGCTACGTGGCCATGTGGCTCGGCGAGGTGTTCGGTGGCCCCGACCGCTACACCAGGGAGCGCGGCGGCTACCCGCACATGCTCGCCAAGCACCTGGGCAAGGCCATCACCGAGCAGCAGCGCCGCCGCTGGGTCGACCTCCTCATGGACGCCGCCGACGAGGCCGGCCTGCCGGGCGACCCCGAGTTCCGCGCCGCCTTCGCCGGCTACGTCGAATGGGGCACCCGGCTGGCCCTGCACAACTCCCAGCCCGGCGCCGCCGTCGTGAAGGACGCGCCGGTGCCCCGCTGGGGCTGGGGTGTCGCCCCGCCGTACCGGCCCTGATCGTCAGGCCCGGGGGAGGATCATCGTGACCCCGGGCACCGACCCGATCGACGCCAGCGCCTCGCCTGCCTCCGCCAGCCCGATCGTGCGCGTGACCAGCCGCTCGGGGTGGAGCGTCCCGGCCCGGATGAGCTCCAGCATGGGCCCGTAGGCGTGCGCGGCCATGCCATGGCTGCCGAGCACCCGCAGCTCGTAGCCGATGACGCGGTCCATGGGCACCGGCGTCTGCCCGCCCGGCAGCAGGCCGACCTGGACGTGCCGGCCGCGCCGCCGCAGCCCGAGGATGGACGCCGCGCACGTGGGCGCGCTGCCCAGCGCGTCGATCGAGACGTCCGCGCCGCCGCCCGTCAGCTCCCGCACCCGGTCGGCGGCGTGGCCGTCGGCGGCGTCGAGCAGGTGCGCGGCCCCCGCCTGCCGGGCCAGCTCCAGCGCCTCGGGGCTGACGTCCACGGCGACCACGCGGGCGCCGGCCGCCGCCGCGATCATCACCGCCGACAGGCCCACGCCGCCGCAGCCGTGGACGGCCACCCACTCGCCCGGGCGGACGCCCCCCACCTGGACCACGGCGCGGAAGGCCGTGGCGAAGCGGCAGCCCAGCGCCGCCGCGGTGGCGAAGGGCATGTCCTGCGGCAGCTCGACGAGGTTGACGTCGGCGTGGTCGATCGCCACGTACTCGGCGAAGGACCCCCAGTGCGTGAAGCCCGGCTGGGTCTGCCGCTCGCACACCTGCTGGTCGCCGGAGGCGCAGGCCGTACAGGACCCGCAGGCGCACACGAACGGGACGGTCACCCGGGCGCCGGGACGCCGGCCGCGCACCAGCGGGCCGACCGCCTCCACCACGCCCGCCAGCTCGTGGCCGGGCACGTGGGGCAGGGAGGTGATGTCGGGGTCGTGGCCCTGCCAACCGTGCCAGTCGCTCCGGCACAGCCCCGTGGCCTCCACGCGGATGACCGCGCCGTGCGGGGCGGGGGAGGGCTCGGGCACCTCACGGACGTCGAGATCGCCGGCGAAACGGTCGAACACCACAGCGCGCATGGGACGAGCGTAGAGGTCAGCGTGCCGCGATCAGCTCACGGAGCCTGCGCAGCGCCAGGTGCGAGGGCGAACCCGGCTCGGTGGTGTAGAGGACCAGGCGCAGGTCGTCGCGGTCGGGGACGGGCAGCACCTGGCAGATCGCGTGGATCTCGCCGACCGCCGGGTGGTGGATCGTCTTGCGCTGCATCCTGCGGACCTCCACCTCATGCTCGGCCCACAGCCGCGCGAACTCCGGGCTCAACGCCAGCATCTCGGCCACCAGCACCTGGATCTCCGGATCGTCCGGATAGCGGCCGGCGGCCACGCGCAGGTCGGCCACCGAGGCTCGGGCGAAGCGGCCCCGCTCCTCGTCGTCCAGGTGGGCGGCGATGTCGGGCGCCATGAAGCACCAGCGGATGACGTTGCGCTGCTCGATCGGCTGCTCCATCACGCCGTCCATGAGCGCGTTCGCCATGGGATTGGCCGCGACGATGGTGTAGGCGGCGTCGAGCACGTAGGCGGGCACCTCCTCCAGGAAGGAGATCAGGTGCAGCACGCTCGGCGGGACGTCGCGGCGGCGCGTGGTGGACTCCACCGGCTGCCCGGCCACGCGGAACAGGTGGGCCCGCTCGTCCTGGGTGAGCACCAGCGCGCGGGCCAGGGAGTTGAGCACCTGACGCGACGGCTGCGGGCCGCGGCCCTGCTCCAGCCGGATGTAGTAGTCGATCGACATGCCCGCCAGCTGGGCGACCTCCTGGCGGCGCAGGCCCGGGGTGCGCCGGTTCCCCTGCTCGGGCAGCCCGACATCCCGGGGGCGGAGCCGGGCCCGGCGGCTGCGGAGAAAGGCGGCCAGTTCCTGACGGTTCATGACTCCATGATGCGCCGCGGGCACCCCGCGAGGGTGGTACCGCCGATCCCAGCATGAGCGGGTCTCTCCCGGTCCGCTCGCCCCGCCCGCAGCCTCGAAGGCATGAAGACAGCTCTCATCACAGGCGCCAACAAGGGCATCGGCTTCGAGATCGCGCGGCAGCTCGGCGAGCTCGGCATCACCGCCGTCATCGGAGCGCGCGACGAGGAGCGGGGCCGGGACGCCGCGCGACGGCTCGGCCAGCCGTACGTCCGGCTCGACGTCACCGACCCCGCCACCGTCGAGGCCGCCGCCAAGTGGCTGGAGGCCGAGTACGGCAAGCTCGACATCCTCGTGAACAACGCCGGGATCGTCGTCTGGCAGGACGATCCCCGGCCCAGCGCCACGCCGGTCGACGTCCTGCGGCAGATCTACGACGTCAACGTCTTCGGCGTGGTCGCCGTCACCAACGCCACGCTGCCGCTGCTGCGCCGGGCCCCGGCGGCGCGGATCGTCAACATGTCCAGCGAGCTCGGGTCGCTGACGCTGGCGCGCGACCCCGAATCCCCCTGGTGGCCGCACAACTACATGGCCTACAACTCCTCCAAGTCGGCGCTCAACATGATCACCGTCGCCTACGCCAAGGAGCTGTGGGACACCTCGATCAAGGTCAACGCCGCCAACCCCGGCTACTGCGCCACCGACCTCAACGGCCACAGCGGCCACCGGACCGCCGCCCAGGGGGCCGCGATAGCCGTACGGCTGGCCACCCTGGACGAGGACGGCCCGACCGGTGCCTACCTGCAGGACGACGGTTCTTTGCCCTGGTAGGTGTCGACGCCCTCCGTGGGGACAGAGGGGAGGCATGGGACAGGAGCTGGACAGAGAACGCTTCTCCGAGGCGGAGTTCGCCCGCTTCGGCGAACGGCTGGAGGAGCAGCTCGAAGCGCTGCGTGAGCTGCTCGACCGGCCGGGCTTCGGCCAGGGGCCGCCGACGGTCGGGGCCGAGCTGGAGCTGTTCCTCGTCGACGCGGCGGGCCAGCCGCTGCCGCGCAACCGCGAGCTGCTGGAGGCGGCCGGCGACCCCCGGCTGACCGTGGAGCTCGGCCGGTTCAACGTCGAGGCCAACCTCACGCCCGTCCCGCTCGCGGGCGCCCCCTTCGAGCGGCTGGGCGCGGAGAGCCAGGAGATCGTCCGGCTGGTGGACCGGGTGGCGGGCGGGCTGGGCGGGGGCGCGCTGCCGATCGGCATCCTGCCCACGCTGGGCACCGGCGACTTCACCCAGCAGACCATGACCGACGAGGCCCGCTACCGGGCGCTCAGCCGCGGCATCCGCCGGGTGCGGCTGGAGCCGTTCGTGGTCAGGATCGACGATCTGGAGCTGGTCGTCGAAGACGTGATCCTCGAGGCCGCCAACACCTCCTGGCAGGTGCACCTGCGCACCCCGCCCGAGCGCTTCGCGCGCCTGTACAACGCCGCCCAGCTGGCCATCGGCCCGGTGCTGGCGGCCTCGGGCAACTCGCCGCTGTTCCTGGGCCGGCAGCTGTGGGAGGAGACCAGGATCGCCCTGATGGAGGAGGCGGCCGACGACCGCGACGTGGGCCGCCTGTATCGCAAGGACGGCCGCGTCACCTTCGGCTCCGACTGGGTGCGCGAGGGGGCGCACGAGGTCTTCGAACGCTGCGTGCGCGACTACGAGCCCGTGCTGCCCGCCCTGTCCGAAGCGCCCGACCAGCGGGAGCGGGTACGGCGGGGCGGCATCCCGCGGCTGGAGGAGCTGCGGCTGCACATGGGCACGGTCTGGATGTGGAACAGGCCGGTCTACGACCCGGCGGACGGCGGGCACCTCAGGATCGAGATGCGCGCCCTGCCCGCCGGCCCCACCTGCGCGGACATGACCGCGAACACGGCCTTCCTGCTCGGGCTCACGCTGGCGGAGGCCGAGCGCGATTTGACCGTCTACCGGTTCGGCGAGGCCTACCAGAACTTCTACCGCGCCGCGATGCACGGCCTGGAGGCCAAGCTCTCCTGGCCCGGCCGGACGGGCGAGACGCTGGCCCCCGACCTGATCCTCACCCTGCTGCCGCAGGCCAGGGCCGCCCTGCTGGAGGCCGGGGTGGTGCCCTCGGACGTCGACCGCGCGCTGGACACCGTCCGGCAGCGGGTCCTCACCGGGCAGACCGGGGCGGCCTGGCAGCGCAGGTTCGAGGGCAGGTTCGAGGGCGACGCCGGCCGGCTGGTGCGGGCCTACCGCGAGAACGCGCTGTCGGGGGTGCCGGTGCACCTGTGGCGGTAGGGGAAGGGGAGGAAACTTCGCCGCCGCCTGGCCCGTCCAAGCGGTTATGACGACAACGGGGATGACCGCGGCCGACAGGACGCCCTTCGTCCTGCGGCGCGCGACGGGCGGCTTCGCCGAAGGGGCGGCCAAGCTCGCCGGCGAGATCGGCGCCACGGCGGTGGAGGCGGTGGTGGCCCAGGCCAACCGGACCGCCGTGCGGCGGGGCGCGGCCGGCTTCATCGGGACCATGAAGCCCGGGCCGGTGGACTGGTACGCCTTCGACGCCGAGGACCAGGACACCGCCGACTGGTACCCGCAAGGGCTGACCGGCTCGGCCGACTCCGGCGAGGCGGGGGTGCCGGTGTTCGCGGTGACCTGGTACTTCAAGCCCCAGCCGCCGGTGCCCGAGCGGGGGATCCGCCTCACCTTCCTCCAGCCGCGGACGCTGAGGTACCGGCACTGCCTGCTGGTGGACGCCAAGCCGGACGGCTCCTACGGGCCCATCGACATCCACGCCGGCGGCTGCGGGTGGGTCGGCGACCTGCTCTACGTCGCGGACACCGGCCGGGGGCTGCGGGTGTTCGACCTGAACAACATCCTCGACCTGCGGACGGCCCAGCCCGACCTGGGCGACCCGGCCCGCGTCGGCCGCCACGGCGGGCGCTTCCACGCCTTCGGGTACCGGTACGTGATCCCGCAGACCGACTTCTGGCTGGCCGGGGGCAAGGACGCCGTCTTCTCCTTCGTGGGGGTGGACCGCGACAGCGGCACGCTGGCGTCGGGGGAGTACCGCGAGGGCCACGGAAACGGGCGGGTGGCGCGGTGGGACCTGGGCGGCGACGGGACGCTCGCCTCCGGCGAGCCCCGGGACGCCTTCCACCTGGGCGTGGAGATGGTGCAGGGGGCGGTGTCGGTCGGGGAGAGGTGGTACCTGAGCCAGGGCGCGCGCAACCAGAGGAACGGGCGGCTGGTCGTCGGGCGGCCGGGGGAGCCGCCTGCCGTGCGGCCGTGGGTGATCGGGCCGGAGGACCTCACGGTCCAGGACGGGCGGCTGTGGAGCGTGACCGAGTTCAGGAACCGGCGGGCGATCTTCGGCGTCCCCCTGTGAGGGGTCCTCTTGTGAGGCGTCCCCCTGTGAGGGTCAGTCCGTGAGGTGCCGGGCCAGGACTTCGCGGTAGGCGCGGTCGAAGGCGTCGTAGGTCCTGCGCAGCTCGGCCCCCGGCCAGCCGGGCGGCAGCAGCTCGGCCGGCAGCAGGGGGTCCTTCAGCAGGTGGCGCAGGACCTTGGCGGACAGCAGGAAGCCCTCGGCCAGCGAGCTCTCGCCGGCCGAGGCCAGGGCGCGCTCCAGACGGCGTGCCTCGGCGGCCCAGCCCTCCAGGTCCCACAGCAGTGGCGTGGGGTCCCGCCGCGGCCGCCCCTCGATCAGCGTGCACTGGGCCGGCACGATCTCCGGCCACGACCTGACCAGGTTGGCCGGCCGCATCCACGCCCCCTCCCGCAGCTCGGCCAGGCGCAGCCGCGTCATCGTGTCCCGCAGCGCCGCCCGGTCCGCGGGGGCCCGGCGCTCGGCGGTGACGATGGCGATCTCCCACGTGCCGTCCCACGGCCGAGTGTGCGGGTCGCGGCTCTCGTCCTGGCGGGCCTGCCGTTCCTTGAGCCGCTCCGACAGCGTGTAGCGGCCGTCGTCCTGGACGAGGTCGCCCGCGGCGACCATGCGCGACAGCGCCACCCGCACGGTGCCCTCGGCGATGCCGAACAGCTCGCCGATGCGCACCAGGTGGCGCGCGCTCAGCCGGGGCGGGTGGGAGCCGAGCAGCGCGCTGAGCACGGCCGAGCGGGCACTGAGGGTATTACGCTCTTCCATCGCGTGTCGAGTATATGTAACACTCGCGCCATGGGCCGCTATCTCATCGAACCGTTCGACGGCAGCGATCGCTACGCGACTGAGCGCTACCAGGGCGCGGCCGGGCGCAACTGGTGGACCGCCGACCCCGCCCTCCAGCTGCTCATGCGCCGCCACCTGGGCGAGGGCTACGCCTGGGCCGAGCCGTACCTGGAGAAGCTGGGCGGGCTCATGGGCGGCCTGGTGGCCCGCTGCGCGGAGGAGACCGACCGCAACCCGCCCCGGCTGGAGCGTTACGACCGGTGGGGGCGCGACGTCAGCGAGGTCGTCATGCCGCCCTCCTTCGAGCGGGCCAGGGACGCGCTCATGGCGAACAACTTCACCTCGCCCGGCTTCGCCGACCAGGCCCGGGCCAACGGCGCGGACCCGGTCGCGCTGGGAGCCGCCTGGACGTACCTGCTCGACCAGGCCGACATCGGGATGGGCTGCGCGCTCGGCACGGGCGGGGACATGGTGGTCGGCCTGGCCGAGAAGTACGCGCCCGAGGACGTCCGCGCCCGGGTCCGCGCGATCTTCGCCAACGGGTTCTACTCCGGCGAGGCCGCTCAGATGTTCACCGAGCGCACCGGCGGCTCGGACCTGGCCGCGCTGGAGACCACCGCGGTCCCGGACGGCGACGCCTGGAGCCTGACCGGGCTGAAGTGGTTCGCCTCCAACGCGGGCGGCTCGGCCTTCGTCGTGCTGGCCCGGCTGCCCGAGGGCGACATCAAGCCGTTCCTGGTGCTGCGCGAGCGGCGCGACGGGTCGCGCAACGCCGTGAAGATCCGCCGCCTGAAGGACAAGCTCGGCACCCGCTCGGTGGCCTCCGCCGAGGTCGAGCTGGCCGGTGCGGAGGGCTTCCTGCTGGCCGGCGAGGGGTCCGGCTCGGGCCTGGGCACGATGATGAAGCTCACCAACGCCTCCCGGCTGGGCGTGGCCATGATGGGCGTGGGCGTGGCCCGCCGGGCGCTGGTGGAGTCGATCTGCTACGCGAGCGCGCGCGAGGCCTTCGGCAGGCGCCTCATCGACCAGCCGCTCATGCGCCGCAAGCTCGCCGAGCTCATCGTCGAGGTCGAGGCGGCCCAGGCGCTGGTCTTCGACGGCCACTGCGGGCCCCGGCTCAGGCTCGCGCCCCCGATCATCAAGCTGCGCGCGGCCCGGCTCGGCGTCACCGCGGCGAGCGACGCCGTCGAGATCCACGGCGGCAACGGCTACATCGAGCAGTGGCCCGTCGCCAGGCTCCTGCGCGACGCGCAGGTCAACCCCATCTGGGAGGGCGGGGACAACATCCTGTGCCTGGACGTACGGCGGGCGATGCTGCGCGAGAGCGCCCACGAGCCGTTCCTGGAGCGGCTGGAGGCCGCCGTCGGCCAGGCGCCGCCGGGCGATCCCGCGACCGCGGATCTGGTCCGCGGCAGGATCGACGACCTCCGCAAGGCGATCACCGCCTGGTCCTCCCTGGACGCCCCGGTGGCGGAGGCCCGGCTGTTCCCGCTGGCCCAGTTCATGGCGGACGTCTACGCGGCGGCTGTGTTGCTGGAGCAGGCGGGCTGGGAGGAGCGGTCCGGGTACGGCTCCCGCAAGGCTCTGGTGGCCCGCCTCTACGCCGACAGGCACCTGGTGGATCACGGTCCGCTGCGTGGCATCGACCGCCCGGCGGAGGAGCTGGAGCGCTTCGACGATCTCGTCTCGGGGGCGTTCGCGGGCTGAGATCGGCGAATCCGGTCCCGCGGAGGAGCACGAGGGGAGTCCCGGGCCCTACTCCCAGCGGAAGAAGGCCGCCGAGACGACGCTCCCCACCACGACGGTGACGGACAGCCCGATCAGGGACCCGGCCTCGATCGGCGCGCCGGCCCAGGCGGCCGACAGGGCTTGCGAGCCCGCGCCGAACGGCAGCCGGTCGCCGATCGCCGCCAGCGGCTCCGGGAGGCTGTCGCGCCCGCCGAACATCCCCCCGGTGGCGCCCAGGGCGAAGAAGGCGCACAGGCCGATCGCGATCGCGGAGTTCGGGGTCGGCGCGAGCGCGGCCACGACCATGCCGACGGCGTACATGGCGGTCACCGTGAGCGCCAGCACGCCGAGCGCCGGCCCGACGCGCGCCGGCGCGTTGGCGTCGAACGCCAGCAGGGCCACGAGCCAGGCGGCCCCCACGCCGGCGGCCATCTGCAGCGCACCGGCGACCACCTGGGCGACCAGGACCAGCGCGGGCGAGGCGGGCGTCACCCCGAGCCGCCGCAGGATGCCGGTGCGGCGGTAGTAGGCCAGGAAGCTCGGCATGTTCACGACCGCCGTCATGGCCACGACCATGGTGAACACCAGCGGCAGCACGTACACGTCGAGCACCGTGCGGCCGTTCCCGACCACCCGTCCGCCCTGCGAGGCGCTCATCAGCAGGATGATCATCGGCAGGCCGAGCGGGACGATCAGCCCGGCGGTGTCGCGGGAGACCATCTTCAGCTCGCAGACCAGCAGGGCGGTCCAGGCCCGCGGGCCGGGGCGGTGCAGGGGTACCTCGGTCATCGGACCCTCTCCTCCTCGGGGTCGAGCCGGTGACCGGTCAGGGCGACGAAGGCGTCGTCGAGGGTGGCCTGCTCGCTGCGGGTCTCGGTCACCGTGACGCCCGCGCGCACCAGCGCGACGCTGACGGCCTGGAGCAGGTCGCCGTGGCCTTCGACGGTGACCCGGTCGCCGTCGGCGCGGATCCGCTCGACCTCGCCGAGCCCTTCCAGCAGGCCGCACGGCACGGGCGTGGCCGTGCGGAAGGTGACCCGCTGGGCGAAGCCGGCCCGGCGCACGAGGCCCGAGGGCGAGTCGAGGGCGACGACCCGTCCGGCGTCGAGCAGCGCGACCCGGTCGCACAGCCGCTCGACCTCCTCCATGGCGTGGCTGACGAGCAGGACGGTCACGCCGGACTCGCGCAGCCGCTCCACGGTCGCCCACATCTGGCGGCGCGCCTCCGGGTCGAGACCGGTGGTGAGCTCGTCCAGGATCACCACCCGAGGCCGTCCGACCAGGGCGAGCGCGATCGACAGCCGCTGCTGCTGGCCGCCGGAGAGCTTCTCGAAACGGGTGCGGCCGGAGGCCGTCAGGCCCACCGACTCGATCAGCTCGCCGGGCGGCAGCGGATCGGGGTAGAAGGAGCCGAACAGGCGGACCAGCTCGGTCACCGTGAGCGCGGACGGCAGGGTGGCGTTCTGGAGCTGCACGCCGAGAACCTGGCGCAGCCGGGCCCGGTCGCGCCGGACGTCCAGGCCGAGCACGCGGACGGCGCCGCGGTCGGGCTTCCTGAGCCCGGCGATCAGCTCGACGGTGGTCGTCTTGCCGGCCCCGTTGCGCCCCAGGATGCCGAAGATCTCACCGGTCGCGACCGACAGGCTGACCTCCTCGACGGCCACCTTGGGGCCGTACCGCTTGTGCAGGCGGTCCACCTCGACGGCGAACGACGACGTTGTCGGGGTCATGCGCCGACCCTAGGAAGCGGCGGGCTCCGGACGCCTGTGCCGAAGGTCAGGGCCCGGCGCCCATGACTTTCGGCACCCCCACGGCGATCCATCGCGCCAGTACTGTGAGGACATGCGGCGAATCCGGCCGGATGCGTGGGCTGGGCTGACTGTCCTTCTGGCGTGCTTCGCGGTGGGCGCCCCGGCACTGCTCGGCGCGGCCGAGACACGGGTGCCGCAGCCGGTCTGGAGCGGGCTGTTCGCGATGCTGATGGCCGCGCTGGTGGGCGCCGCCCTCTGGGAGGAGCGCCGGCCTGGCCGGGCGCGGGCCTGCTACGGCGCGGCCGTGGTGCTGGGGTGGCTCTCGGTCCTGACGGCGCCCGACGCCGGGTGGATGGCGATCCTGCTGGTCTTCACCTCGACCATGTCCGCCTACGTCGCCCCCCGGTGGACGGGCCCGGTCGTGATCGCGCTCAACTCCGTCGTCGTCGCGGCGTCCGTGAGCCTGGCCGGCGCCACCTTCAGGGAGATCGGCCTCGCCACACTGCTGTACGCGCTGATCCAGACGGCCGCGCTGCTGAGCTCGACGGCGATGCTCCGGGAGCAGCGACTGCGCGGCGAGCTCGCCCAGGCGCACCTCGAGCTACGGGCGGCCGGCGTCGCGCTGGCCGAGACCGCACGGGCGCACGAGCGCCTGCGCATCTCCCGCGAGCTGCACGACCTCATGGGGCACCAGCTCACGGCGCTGACCCTGGAGCTGGAGGTGGCACGCCACCACGACGGGCCCCAGGCGCGCGAGCACCTCGAGCGCGCCGACAAGGTGGCGCGCGACCTGCTGCGCGATGTGCGCACCACCGTCGGGCAGCTCCGCACCGGCGCGCCCGACCTGCGCGAGTCGCTGGACGCCATGGTGCGCGACATCCCCGGCCTCGACGTCCGGCTGTGGATCGACGACGACGTGCGCCCCTCCGAGGAGGTCACGCTGACGCTCGTCCGCGTCGTCCAGGAGATCGTCACCAACACCATCCGGCACGCGCAGGCGTCCTCGCTGCGCATCCGCATCGAGAGCACGCCGGACGACGGCGTGCGGCTCACCTCCGCCGACGACGGACGCGGTAGCCCCGAGATACGGCCCGGCAACGGGCTGCGCGGGCTCAGCGAGCGGATCCTCGCCCTCGGCGGCGACGTGCGGCTCGACGGAAGCGACGGCTTCCGCGTCACGGCCAGGGTGCCCGCCGCATGATCCGGGTGATCGTGGTCGACGACCAGACGCTGGTACGGCACGGCATCCGCAGCCTGCTCGACCTGGCCGGCGACATCGAGGTGGTCGGGGAGGCCGACGACGGCATGGCCGCGCTGGCGGCGATCGAGGAGCACGCCCCCGACGTCGTCCTGCTCGATCTGCGCATGCCGCGCCACGACGGCATCTGGGTGCTGAACGCGCTGCGGGAACGCGCCGGCGACCCGCCGCCGGTGCTCGTGCTGACCACGTTCGACAACGACACCCTCGTGCTGGACGCGATGCGCGCGGGGGCGTGCGGCTACCTGCTGAAGGACGTGACGCTGGAACGGCTGACGCGGGCCATCCGCGTCCTCGCCGGCGGCGGCACGCTCGTCTCGCCGTCGATCACCGCCCGGCTGATGCGTGCGATGCGCCGCCGCAGGCCGCCGGACGAGGCCGACCTGCCCCCGATCCAGCAGCTCACCGAGCGGGAGCTGGAGGTGCTGCGGCTCGTCGCCGAGGGCTACAGCAACCGCGAGATCGCCCGGGCGCTGTTCCTGGCCGAGGGAACGGTCAAGAACCACGTCTCGACGCTGCTGCTCAAGCTGGGGGCGCGAGACCGGACGAACGCGGTGCTGCGCGCCCTGCACGCCAACGTCCTGGACTGAACACCGGGTTGCGTCCCGACCGACCGGTAGGTAGCCTGCGATCGACAGCCTACCGACCGGTAGGTCGAGAGGAGACGACGATGGACATCCACGGAACTTCCGGGTCCGCGGCCTCATCGAGGCGCTGTACAAGGGAGCAACCGACCGATAGGTAGGCTGGTAGCCTGTCATGGCTCGTGCCACCGTACCGAAGGACCGTCGTTGCCTCCGATCGAGTCGGGCGACACCCGAACCCGCATCCTCGAGACCGCGCGGGAGCTGTTCACCACGCAGACGTACCGCGCGGCCTCCATGCGCGACATCGCCGAGCGGGTCGGCATCACCAAGCCCTCGCTCTATCACCATTTCCGCAGCAAGAGCGAGATCCTGGCCAGCCTGGTGACGCCGCCGATCGACCAGCTCGAGGCCGCGGTCGCCGACGCCGCCGCCCGCTCCACCCCGGCCGAGATCAGGCAGCACGTGCTCGCCGGCTGCCTCGACGTCATGCTCGCCCACCGCGAGACGATGGCCCTGCTGCTGCGCGACGCCTCGGTCTACAGCGACGAGACGACCGAGGTGATGTCGCGGGTGGTGGCCGTCGTCAACCGGGCCGTCGAGCTGCTCGCCGGCCCAGACCCCGACTGGCGCCGCCGGGTCCGCGCCGCCCAGGCGTTCGCCGCGGCCACCGACCCGATCTGCCAGCTCACCGACGTACCGGCCGACGACCTGCGCGCCGAGCTGCTCCGCGGCGCGAGCGTGATCCTCGACCAGCCCGCCGCGCCGTAACGATGGCCGGGCCTTTGGGGGCTCGGCGGGTTGCCGTGATTGCCGGACACGAGGTTGTGCGTAGCTTTGAATAGCGCCATGCAGGCAGGAGACATCTGGACCTACCGAAGCAAGGCGCGGGACCATGCATGCCCAGTCGAGCGGGTGGAGATCATCGAGAAGGTGGCCGGCGTCAACAAATACGTGGTCCGGTTTCTCGATGACGGGGACCGGCAGGAGACGGTTCCCGGCGGGCGGCTGATCGTGCCCTGGGCGGATCGCGAGCCGTGGCTGGCGGACGAGCGCAAGATGGCGGCGGTGGTCGAAGTCTCCTACCACGCCGAAGACACGCCGCAGTACGAGGCCGTCTATCGCCTGCTGGTGGAATGGGAGCTGATCGACGGCATTGAGCTGGGCTACAACTGGCGTGAATGCTGCTCGGTTCAGATCGAGAATCCAACCGTTGTCTGCCAGGCGCTCGGCTGGGATCGTGACACCCTGCTCGCCGAGCCGCTGACGTACGTGGACCGTCACGGTGTGGTGGTCGCGCCGTGGTCGCTGGCGGTCAAGATCGCCCGGCAGGTCGCGGAGCTCAACGGAGACGCGATCATGGAGAAGGTCGTCGACGAGGAGTACGCCCTCAAACTGGAGGCCGTCCACGGCCGCACCATTCGCGACCACAGGACCGGTGAGCTGACGACGCTTCCCCCCGAGTACACCAAGGAGCGCCGTGCCAGGTCGGAGCTGGCCATGGTGCAGATCCGGAAATGGTGTGGCGTGAAGGCGATCCGGCGTCACGACGAGCTCGAGGCGCTGAGGAAGGAAGTGTTCCGCCTCGGGAACCTTGTGGAAAGGGCGATTCGCGAGCTTCGGCGCTGTGGCCAGGATGCTATCGCCGCCACCATGGAAAAGGACCTTGGCGTCCCCATCTCCAGCCTGAAGTCCTCGCCTCTGAAGCGACGTTCCTAGCGCTCGGAGCGGGAGGCGGTGTGGAGCGACACTCCCGTTCCGGTCGGTAGGGGCTCCACTCGCCCAAGTGTGGACGTAGATCGTCTGCTTGGGGTTCGGGAGAGAATCTCTCCAGGAAATCAGCTGGGTGCCGGAGGGGATCGAGGAGATCCGCCCAGGCTCTGCCCCAGGCGAGCCAGCCGTGGGCCGCTGTTCCATCCGTCGCCTCTTCTAGGGCTGAGCAGAACGCTCGGATCTCGGCGGCGGCGCGCCAGCCGGCGAGGGCCTCCTCGAACGCCTTCTTTCGAAGGTCCTCCACGGCGAGGACTCGCGCTTCGGCCATGGCGGCCTCCCACCGAGCTCTGACCTCAGCGTCACGGCGATCACGCTCAGCCTGCTCACGCTCGCACTTGATGCGCCACTCCCGGTGTTCGCGTTCGGCCTCTCGTCGGCGTTCGTCCGCGTGGTCGGCCAGCTGCTCCGCTGCGTCGACGATTTCCTTGATCCGGTTCTCCAGCTTGCTCCGCTCCTTGTCCCTCCAGCTGTGGTCGACGTTCGGTGGAGTGCCGAGCGTGAGGTGCAGCACGCCGTTGGGGACGGAGTCGTATTCTCGTGGCGTGATCCGCTGCCAGGAATAGGCTCCTTGCAATCGCCAGTCATCCGGCGCCAGAGGCCGCGGAACCTGATCCTCACCCTCGGAGATGCCGATCGTGTACAAGTGCTCCCGCACCCGGATGTACAGCCGCCCTGTCTTGCGGGACATGCCGAGCACATGGCCGCGGCGTTCTGCCGCCTGAGACAGGGTGTGAAGCAGTTGCCTGGCGCGGGGCAGGGTCGAGTCGCTGACCTCGATGCCTCCGCCGTCCCTGTCCAGCTTGGCGAAGAGATCGGCACCCGTGAGTTCGTTGCGGGCCGCCAGCCGGATCCGGTTCCATTCGGTCTCGACGTCGCGCCCGGCGGGAGCGAGCTTGATGATCAGAGGGCCTTTGTCGCGTCCTGTGTGCAGGAGCTGGAAACCCTCGGGGACGAGCCCCCGGCGTTTTGCCGCGCTGATGGCCCGGCGATAGGCGCCGCGGACGTCGTCGGTGGGGTTCTCCAACTGGATGGTGCCCTCTTGGAGCTGAAGTCTCCGGATGAGGTCGGCCGCGAGGTCCTTCGGCGCCGACTTGATGTCGGACTCCTCCGCGGTAGGACGGTCGGGATGGTGCCCATGCTCAAGATAAAACCGCCCTGCCTCGGTGATTCTTGCTCGCCAGACGCCGTTCTGCCGGGGCGTCACGACCAATCCGCGGTTCCGGAGCGCGTAGACGGTATTGGCCAGCTCGGACTGGCGTGCGGTTATGGGGTCGGTGTCATCGGCGATTCGCCGTAGCACGTTCAACTGCCGGTCATTCAGAGGGGACCATTTCCGCATGGGCTCAGCGCACTGTACGTTGCGCTGCCGCGCAACCGGAACGGCGAATCCGTCGTCAGCGTGATGCAGCGTGAACGGCTGACCTCGCCTGTTCCGTCAGGGCCTGAAAGGCTCCGACGGGGATCGATCGATAGCGACGATGAAGATCGCAGATCAGGCTGGGTTTGATGCCTCGACTGGTTGGCCGGCCCGGGGCGGCGATAGCTGGGCTCCCGAAACAACCCATCTGGGAGGCCGGCGACAACATCCTTTGCCTGGATGTACGGCGGGCGATGCTGCGGGAGCAGACGCGCGAGCCGTTCCCCGGCCGCCTGCAGGCCGCCCTCGGGCAGGCGCCGGACGGCGATCCGGCGACCGTGCCCCTGGTGGGGGAGCGCGTCGGTGACCCGCGCAAGGCGATCACCGCCTGGCCGGTGCTCGGCCAGGCGGTGGCCGAAGCCCGGCTGCTCCCGCTGGCCCGGTTGGTTCACGGCGGACGTCTACGCGGCGGCCCTGCCGCGGGAGCAGACCGGTGGGAGCGGTGCGAGCTCGGCGGCGACCGCAAGGCGCCGGTTGCCCGCCGCTACGCGAACCTCACCTCGCCGGCCACGGCCGCTGCGCGGCCTCGATCGCCCGGCCGAGGACCTCGACCGCTTCGGCGACCTGCCAGCCGGCGCCTTCATCCCCTGACCGGGTACGGCCCCGCCGAGCCTGCCGTGGCCGTTATGCTCGCGCCATGAGCGATCCGCTGCCCGGCCTGGTGCGCCACGCCGCGGACCGGGCCGCGGCGGCCGGGTTCCCGCACTCCTGCGACCCGGCGGTCGGGCGGCTGCTCGCCGTGCTGGCCGCCCGGGTGCCGCCGGGCGGCCGGATCCTGGAGATCGGCACCGGCGCGGGCGTCGGCACGGCCTGGCTGGCCTCCGGGCTGCTGCCCCGCCGGGACGCGACCGTGACGACGATCGAGGCCGACCCCGGGCTGGCCGCGCTCGCCGCGGGCGCCGGCTGGCCCGGCTTCGTCGGCCTGCGCGCCGGCGACGCCCTGGCGCTCCTGCCCACCCTCGGCGGCTTCGACCTGATCTTCGCCGACGCGCCGGCGGGCAAGCAGGAACGCCTCGACCTGACCCTCGCCGCGCTCAACCTGTGCGGGACGCTGGTCGTCGACGACATGGCCGAGTACCCCGGCTCCATCTGGCCGGCCGACTTCCGCGCCCGGCAGGACGCCGTCCGGCGGGCCCTGCTCACCCACCCCGGCCTCGTCGCGGCCGAGCTCGCCCACGGCTCGGGCGTCATCCTCGCCGCCCGCCGCACCCACGGCTGACAACCCCCTTGACCACGCCTTTCCCCGAAATATCGGCCCTTCCGATGGCATCCATCGGGAATTGCGTTGAAGTCCGGTTGAGACCGCCGGACGATCATGCCAATCTCTAAAAGGCCGCTATTGCGAGAAGAAAGAACGAGCCGACATCCTCACTTCCACGGGGGAGGGAAAGTGGCGGCAGGATCAGTCATGTCCTCTCGCGCCCGGGTGTTGTTGACGACCACGTCATCCGACGCGCACATGTGGAATTTGATTTTTTTGCAGTTGCTCATCGAAGAATGCGGGCACGAGGTTCGCAATCTCGGAATCTGCGTTCCCGACGATGTGATTATCGGGGAATGCCGGAGATGGCGCCCCGATTTGCTGGTCGTCAGCACGGTGAACGGCCACGGCCATCTGGACGGACGGCGGCTCATCCGCAAGATCCGCCAGGACCCGCTGCTGCGCGACCTGAGGGTGATCCTGGGCGGCAAGCTCGGCGTCCACGGCGCCGACAACGTCCGCCACTTGGAGGAGCTGGTCGCCGCCGGCTTCGACGCGGTCCTGGAGGCCGAGAGCGGAGTCGACCGGTTCCGGGCTCTGCTGGGCGACCTTCCCGGGCGCCCGCAGCTGGCGCCGGGCGGGCGGGGACGGCTGGGCGCCTTCGTGGAGCGCGCCCAGCGGCAGGGCCGGCTCGTGGTGCAGCCACGCATGGGGTTCGGCCGCCTGGACCAGATGCGCGCCGGGCTGCGGGCCGTACGGGACTGCCGGGCCCGCGCCGTCGGCACCATCACGCTCGACAGCTACACCCGGGTCAACGACCACGACTCGGCGCGGCGGGCGCTGGCCGGCGGGGCCGACCTCAACGGCTTCCCCCTGGTGGTGCACGGCACGCGGGCCACCCGGCGCATGCTGGAGGGGCTGCAGTCCGACGACTTCCCGATCCAGGTGCGGCACGGCTCGGCGCTGCCGTACGAGATCTTCCGGCACGTCGTCGAGGCCGGGGTCGACGCCACCGAGGGCGGGCCGGTCTCCTACTGCCTGCCCTACAGCAGGGTGCGGCTGAAGGAGGCGGTCGCCGAATGGGCGCGGTGCTGCACGCTGCTGGCCGAGGCGGCCGACGCCGGGCACGTCGTGCACCTGGAGACCTTCGGCGGCTGCATGCTGGGCCAGCTGTGCCCGCCCGGCCTGCTGGTCGCGCTGTCGGTGCTGGAGGGCATGTTCTTCCGCCAGTACGGCGTGCGCAGCATCTCGCTCAGCTACGCCCAGCAGACCAACACCGAACAGGACGTCTCGGCCATAGCGGCGCTGCGGCGGCTGGCCGACGAGTGGCTGCCGGACGTGGACCGGCACATCGTGGTCTACACCTACATGGGCGTCTACCCGCGCACGCCGGTGGGCGCGTTCCGGCTGCTGGAGCAGAGCGTCTACCTGGCCCAGGCGGGCGGGGCGCAGCGGCTCATCGTCAAGACGGCGGCCGAGGCGCACCGGATCCCGACGATCGGGGAGAACGTGGAGGCGCTGGAGTTCGCCGACGCGGTGGCCGCGTACGGCGACGCCGCCGACCACGGCCGCGTCGAGCAGGAGACCGAGCTGATCTACGCCGAGGCGCGCCGCCTGATCGAGGCCACCCTGGCACTGTCCGACGACGTCGGCTCGGCCCTGGTCCGGGCGTTCGAGCGGGGCCTGCTCGACGTGCCGTACTGCCTGCACGCCGACAACGCCAACCGGTCGCGCGCCGCCATCGACCACCTCGGGCGGCTGCGGTGGGCGGCGGCCGGGAGCATGCCGGTCGAGGTCAGCGCGCCGCGTGACGGGGCCGCGCCGGTCACGTCGGGCCGCCTGCTGGAGTGGCTGAGCTTCAACGAGCGGCGGTTCGACCGCGAGCTGCCCGGCGGCGTCCGGATGGAGGTGACGGCATGAGCGGCGCCACGCTCGCGGCCGTGCGGGCCCGCGGGGCCGTGCGGGCCGCGGTGAGCCGGGGCATCCTCGGCCTGTCCCACCAGGACGAGCACGGCCGCTGGCGGGGCCTCGACGTGGAGATCGCCCGGGCCGTGGCCGCCGCGGCGGTCGGCGACCCCGAGGCCGTGGACTTCCGCCCGACGGACCCGGCGCGCCGGCTGGCCGCGCTGGTGGAGGGCGAGGCCGACGTCGTCACCGCCAACCTCACGGCGTCGCTGGCGCGCGAGGCGGGCCACCCCGTCCTGTTCGCCGGCGTCACCTGCTACGACGGCGAGGGTTTCCTGGTCCGCGCCGACGACCCGGCGCGGGAGCCGGCCGACCTGGCCCACCGGCCGGTCGCCGTCCAGGAGGGCACCACCAGCGCCGCGAACCTCGCCCGATGCCTCGGCCGGGCCGCCCGCCCGGTCGCCTACCCCACTCCCGGGGACGCCCGCAGGGCGTATGAGGCGGGGGAGTGCGCGGCCTACCTGCTGGACCGCGTCGCCCTGGCCGGGGAGCGGGAGGCGCTGGCCGACCCGGCGGCGCACCGCCTGCTGGAGGAGACCATCTCGCGCGAGCCGATGGCCCTGACCGTGCGCGACGACGACCCCGCCTGGTTCCGCCTGTGCCGGTGGGTGCTGCAGCTGCTCATCGGGCTGGAGCACGCCCGTCGCGCCGAGGGCCTGGACGGCCGGCTCGCGCTGGCCGGCGCGGCCGGCCGCCACGGCCCCGCGCTGGGGCTCGACCCGGCCTGGGCCGGGCGCGTCCTGGCCGCCGTCGGCGACTACGGGGAGATCTACGACCGCAATCTCGGCGACGGGTCGCGGCTGAAGCTGCCCCGCGGTCTGAACGACCTGTGGACCGCCGGAGGGCTGCACTACCCGCTGCCGCTGACCTGATCGCAGCGTCGACAAGGGAGGTATGCCATGTTCCGCAGTGGTATCCGCGGTGGGTCCGCTGTGGCCAAGCCGGAGCGGATCGGCGCCTACGAGCTGACCGCCGCGATGGTGCTGTCGGGCACGATCGGCGTCTTCGTGGTGGAGTCACAGCAGAGCAGCTTCAACGTCGTCTTCTTCCGCTGCCTGTTCGGCGCGCTGGCCCTGGGAGCGTACTGCCTGCTCCGCGGCTACTTCCGCGACTCCGGCCTGACCTGGGGACGGCTGGCGCTGGCCGCCCTGGGCGGCTTCTTCATCGTCTACAACTGGGTGTTCCTGTTCACCTCCTTCACCTACACGTCGATCTCGGTCGGCACCGTCGTCTACCACACCCAGCCCTTCTACGTGATGCTGCTCGGCGCGCTCATCTTCCGCGAGCGGCTGACGGCGCAGAAGGTCGGCTGGCTGCTGGTGGCCTTCGTCGGCCTCGTCATGGTCACCGGCCTGACGCTGGACGACCTGCGGGCCGGGGGCGACGACCGCTACGTGGTGGGCGTCGGCTTCGCGCTGGCGGCCGCCCTGTTCTACGCCTTCGCCACGCTCATCGCCAAGCGGCTGAAGGAGGTGCGCCCGCACCTGGTGGCGCTGATCCAGGTGCTCGTCGGCATCGTGCTGCTGCTGCCGTTCACCCAGTTCGGCGCGACCGCCGGGCTGGGGATGCGCTGGGGCTGGCTGATCGGGCTCGGCGTCATCCACACGTGCGTGATGTACATCCTGATGTACTCCTCCTACCAGAAGCTCCCGCCGTCCAAGATCGCCGTGCTGTCGTTCATCTACCCGGCGGTGGCGATGCTGGCCGACTTCGTGGTCTACGGCCACCACATCAGCCTGGTCCAGGCGCTCGGCATCCCGTTCATCGTCGGCGCGAGCCTGGGCATCTCGCTCGGCTGGCGGCTGTGGCCGGCCCGCAGGACCCCGGCCGTGGACGCCCCGGCGAGCGAGCCGGACGCCGAGCGGAAGGCTCCGGCCCAGGCGTCCCGCTGACGGCAACCGACGACACGAGACGACGACGAGAAGGGACGAGGAGACTGCCATGCCTTCGACAACCGACGCCACGGCGCCCAGGGTGGCGATCGTCGGAGCCACCGGGGCGGTCGGCACGACCCTGCTGCGGCTGTTCGCCGAGCGCGACTACCGGTACCGGTCGCTGGCCCTGGTCGCCTCCTCCCGGTCCGCCGGAAGGCGGCTGGAGGTGGAGGGAGCCGAGCACACGGTCCACGACCTGAGCGCGTTCGACTTCTCCGCGGTCGACATCGCCTTCTTCTCGGCGGGCACCACGGTGAGCGAGAAGTGGGTCCCCGTCGCCACCCGGGCCGGGGCGCTGGTCATCGACAACACCAACGCCTTCCGCATGGACCCCGCCACCCCGCTGGTCGTGCCGCAGGTCAACGCCGCCGAGCTGGCCCGGCGCCCGCGCAGCGGGATCATCGCCAACCCCAACTGCTCCACCATCCCGCTCGTACGGCTCCTGCGCCCGGTGCACGAGCGCTGGGGCCTGACCAGGGCGGTGGTCAGCACCTACCAGGCCGCCTCCGGCCGCGGCCTGGCCGGCATGGAGGAGCTGCGCGAGACGACCCGGCTGAGCCTGGCCGACCCGGGCGAGGTCGTGGCGGGCGAGCGCTTCCAGCCGGCGCTGGCGTTCAACGTCGTGCCGTTCATCGACCGGCTCCTGGAGACGGGCTTCACCCTGGAGGAGCAGAAGATGACGCAGGAGTCGAGGAAGATCCTGGGGCTGCCGCACCTGGACGTCACCGCGACCTGCGTCAGGGTGCCGGTGCTGAACTGCCACAGCGAGGCCGTGTGGGTCGAGTGCGCCGAGCCGGTCGACCGGGCCGAGCTGGTGTCGCTGCTGGCGGCCCAGCCCGAGGTGAAGGTGCACGACCTGGAGCGGCCCGGCCGGTTCCCGACGCCGCGCACGGCGGCCGAGGCCGACCTCGTGCACGTCGGCCGCGTCCGCGTCACGCCGCAGAACCCGCGCGCCTTCTGGCTCTGGCTCGTCTCCGACAACCTGCGCATCGGCGCGGCGCTGAACGCCATCCAGATCGCCGAGCACCTGCGCCAGGTGGACTGGACGCCACGGGAGGAGGCGACGCCATGAGCACGGCCGTGCTGAAGTTCGGCGGCTCCAGCTTCCCCGGCCCGGCGGCGTACCGGACCGTGGCCGAGCACCTGGCCGAGCGGGTCGCCGCCGGCGAGCGGCTGGTGGTCACCGTGAGCGCGGCCCCGGGGGAGACCGAGCAGCTGCGCCGCCGGCTGCACGAGGTGACCGCCCGGCCCGGCGAGGCGACGGTGGCCGGGCTGCTGACGCTGGCCGACACGATCAGCGCCCACCTGCTGGCCGGGGCGCTGGGCGCGGCCGGCCGCTCCGCCGTCGTCCTGGCCGGCCACCAGATGGGGTTCGTCACGGCGGGCTCCCCGATGTGGGCGCGGCTGGAGCGGATGGACCGCGGGCCGCTGGAGGCGGCGCTGGCCGAGCACGAGGTCGTGCTCCTGCCCGGCGGCCAGGCCGTCGACGCCGCCGGGCGGCCCACCTGGCTGGGCAAGAACAGCTCCGACCTGACCGCCATCGCGGCGGCCTCGGCGCTCGGCGTCAGCCGGTGCGAGATCTACTCCGACGTCGACGGCGTCTACACCGCCGACCCCCGGCTGGTGCCCGAGGCGCGGCTGGTGCCCGAGATCTCCTACGACACCGTGGGCATGCTGTCCCTGCGCGGCGCGCGGGTGCTGCACGGCCGGGCGGTCCGCATGGCCCACAGGCACGGCGTGGCGATCGTCTGCCGCGCCAACCGCCCGCCCTTCGCGTCGGGAACCGTCATCACCGAAAGCGGCGCCCCCGTCGCGGCCGTGGTGGTCAACCCCAGCTCAATGGTGGTGCGCTTCCCCACGACCCTGGACTCCGACCGCGCCCACGCCGCCTTCAGCCAGGCCGGCATCGAGGCGCTGCGCCTGGACTCCGAGCCCGTGGTGGTCATCGCCAACGGGCACGTCGACGCCGAGGGCTTCCTGGCCGACCACGACCTGCCCGGCAAGGTCACCAAGGAGATCCCGGTGACCGAGGTGGACGGCGGCGCCACCCGGACGCACCTGGCGCCCGGCATCGAATCCGGCGTGGAGCTGGCCCGCGAACTGCATCGAAAGCTGGTGACCGAGAGGAGGAAGCAGTGACAGTCAAGACTTTCGCCGAAGTGGAGATCCCCGACCAGGTTCGTGACGCGATGGGAGAGGAGTTGATCGGGCTGCCGGACCCGGCGCACGACATCGACTACTCCATGACCCGAGTACACCAGATCTTCGCCCGCCTGCCCGTCGACGAGTTGCGGCAGCTGCTCGACTTCGGCCGCCACGTCGACACCCCGGGCGTGACGCTGGTGCGCAACCTGCCGGCCGACCCCGAGCTGCCGCCCACGCCCGTCGACGGCGGGCCCGCCGCCGACAAGAAGACCTTCGTCGCCGAGTCGGTCCTGCTCGGGCTCAGCGGGCTGCTCGGCGAGCCGGTCGGGATCACCACCGAGAAGGCCGGCCGGTTCGTCCACGACGTGGTGCCGGTGGCCACGGGCGCCACGTCCCAGACCAACATGGGCTCGGCCGTGTTCCTCAACTTCCACAACGACATCGTCTACGACGCCATCGGGCGCTACGACGTGTCCAACCCCGACTTCCTCGTGCTCAGCTGCCTGCGGCAGGACCCGGACGGCAAGGCCGTCACCTACTACGCCGACGCCCGGGACGTCGTGGCCGCCCTGCCCGCCGAGATGACGGACGTGTTGCGCAAGCCGCTGTTCCGGCTGAACGCTCCGGGGAACTACTGCCGCGAGCACGCCGGCGGCGAGCCGGTCTACGCCGACCCCATGCCGATCATCTCGGGCCCTGAGGACACGCCCGAGATCGCGGTGTCGGCCAACGGGGTGCTCGCCTTGACCGGCACGGCGCAGGAGGCGTTCGACCGGTTGCAGGCCGCCTGCCGTGAGGTCGCCCATCAGGTACGGCTGGCGCCCGGCACCGCCCTGCTGATCAACAACCGTAAGGGATTGCACGCCCGGTCGCAGTTCGCGGCCAGGTACGACGGCACCGACCGGTGGCTGCAGCGCACCTACGTCCGCCGCAGCCTGTGGACCATCCGCTACCGCCTGACCACCGGCGACCGCCGCGTGATGGCCTGACGACCGGCGGGTCCCGGCCGCGCCGGCCGGGACCCGCTAGCCTTCCGGGCCCTCGTTGACGACCCGGATGGCCTCCGAGACGAACACCTGCAGCTCGGGAGACAGCCACGCCTTCTCGTTCCAGGCCAGCTGGCTGTAGACGCGGAACGGGGGCCGCCAGGGCAGCCGCACCAGCGATCCTTCGGCCAGCTCGGCGGCCACCACGATCCGCGGCAGCAACGCCACGCCCAGACCGGCCTGCGCGGTGCGCTTGACGGCCTCGATCGTGCCGAACTCCAGCATCGGCAGCTGCTCGCCGTCGGCGTCGCTCAGCAGCTCCGCGAGCTTGTCCCGGTAGCTGCAGCCCGGCTCCGTGCTGAGGATGTCGGTGCGCCGCAGCTGGTCCAGGGTGATCTCAGGCTCGGCGGCCAGGGGATGGCCGGGGGCGGCGACCAGGGTCAGGGGCTCCTCGCGCAGCACGACGGTGGTCAGCCCGCGGTGCTCGCACTGCTCGTCCATGAGGAAGGCGGCGTCGAAGGTTCCGGCGCGCAGCGCCGCCAGCGCCTCGGCTCCAGGGGTGGCGCGCAGGGACAGGCGCAGCCGCGGGTAGCGGTACCGGAACAGCTCCAGCAGCGGCGGCAGGCGGTAGGAGGTGATGCTCTCCAGCGTGCCGACGACGAGCATCCCGCTGGGCTCCCGGTCGGGCTGCAGGGCGTGGCGGGCCTCGGCGGCCAGGTCGAGGATCTTGGTGGCGTAGGGCAGCAGCTGCCTGCCGGCGGCGGTGATCTGGACGCCCCGGCCGTTCCTCTGGAACAGCGAAACGTTGAACTCCGCCTCGAGGCCCTTGATCTGGGCGGTCACGGTGGACTGCGCGTAGTTGAGCTCGGCCGCCGCCCGCGTGAAACTCCCCACGCTGGCGACCTTGCGGAACGTTTCCAGCTGCCGCAGGTCCACATCGCCTCCAGTCGCTGACGGGCATGAAATGCAGCGTCGAAAACCGGTATATCGCAGCGCCGAAAAACGACATTCTCCTGAATGTCGCGAATTTAGAGTTTTACACGACAAGCTAACAGAGGCGAGGACGGCGTCCGGAAGGCTCACGGGCGGCGCGCGGTCACCGGAGGGAACCCGGCGCGCGTGTCGATGACGTCGCCGAAGCTCACCCAGCGGTCGCCCTTGAAGCGGGCCAGCTGCATCGACTCGATCGGGAACCCGTCGCCCGGCCCCGTGGTGAGCGTGATCCCGGGCAGCAGCGTGTCCAGCTTCACGCCGGGCAGGCTGCGCATCGCCTCACGCAGCCCCTCGCGGGAGGGGCAGCGCATGCGCCGGAGGGTCTCGGCGAACGCCTGTGCCGCCGTCCAGCCGTACAGGACCTGCTGGTTGGCGGGGTCGGCGCCGGGCGCGTGGCGGGCCAGCGCCGCCAGGTACGCGCGCACGCCGGGGTCGTCGGCCCACTCCGGCGCGGTCGGCTCCTTGAGGTACCCGGCCGTCACGACGCCCTGGACCTTGTCGTGGCCGACCGGCTTCAGCACGGCGGGCGAGGCGGCGACGCTGTTGAGGATGTGCAGCGGGTTCCAGCCGGTCATGGCGGCGTCGGCGGCCAGCGCCTGGGCGGCGAACTTGGGCGTGCTGACGTCGAGCAGCACGTCGGCCCGCGACTCGGCGAGGTTGGCCAGCTGGCCCTGCACGCCGGGGTCGGTCACCTCGTAGCTGCGGGCCGCGACGATCCGCACCGACGTGCCGGCGATCGCCTCGCGGAAGCCGTCCAGCAGGTCCCTGCCGAAGTCGTCGTTCTGGTACAGCACGGCGACCCGGGCGCGGGGCCTGACCTCGGCGAGGTAGCGCGCGTAGACCCGCGCCTCGGCCACGTAGCTGGGCTGGAAGCCGATCGTCCAGGGGCGGGCGGTGCCCACGCCCCACTCGGTGGCGCCGGTGGCGACGAACGGCTGTGGCACCCGCCGCCGGTGGGCGTACTCGCGCACGGCCATGGTCGAGGGCGTGCCGAGCGTCTGGAACAGCGCGAACACCCGGTCGTGCAGCACCAGGCGGCGGGCCTCCTCCACCGCGCGGGCGGGCTGGTAGGCGTCGTCGCGGACGAGGAACTCGATCCGCCGCCCGTCGACCCCGCCCTGCTCGTTGACGTGATCGAAGTAGGCGCGGGCGCCCTGCGCGACCGCCGCGTAGGCGGAGGCGGGCCCGGACAGCGGGTAGATGCCGCCGACCTTCACCGAGGCGGGCGTGATCCCGGTAGCCGTCTGGCCGGCGCAGCCCGGCGGAGCGGCGAGCGTGACCTCCGCCGAGCCCAGCCGGCAGCCCGAGGCCAGCAGGCCCGCGACGGCCGCCGCCGCCATAGCCTTCCTGACCGGCGACGTTCCCACCACAGCCTTCCTGACCGGCGACGTTCCAAGCGCGGCCTTCCTGACCGGCGTCTTTCCGATTGGCGTCCTTCTCACGCGCGCCTCCCCGCCAGGCTCCAGGCCGCCCTGCGCAGCAGGCCGGCCAGGCCGGTGGGCGCGGCCTGGACGACGAGCACGATCAGCAGGCCCGAGACGATGCCGGGAGCGGCGGGGCTGAGCTCCTGGGCCACGGCCGGCACGGCCATCACCACCAGGGCGCCCAGCAGCGGCCCGGCCAGGGTCGCCAGGCCGCCGATGACGGCCCCGGCCAGCAGCGTGACCGACAGGGACAGGGTGAAGGAGTCGGGGGAGACGAAGCCGACCGTCCAGGTGTACAGGGCGCCCGCCGCGCCGGCGTACATGGCGCTCCACGCGAACGCGCTGGTCATGTGGGTGGCCGGCCGCATGCCGAGCACCTCGGCCGCCGCGGGGTTCTCCCTGATCGCGGTGAGCGCCCGGCCCGCCCGCGAGCCGGTGAGGTTGCGCACCCCGGCGAAGGCCACGACGGTCACCGCCAGCACCAGCAGGTACAGCCACTGGTCGTCGTCGAGGAACGGCGCCCGCGGGGTGGGCACCGGCAGCCCCATGGCCCCGCCCGTGACGGCGGGGAAGCGCTTGAGCAGGGGCGGCACGACCACGGCGACCGCGAAGGTGACCATGGCCAGGTACAGTCCCCGCAGCCGCAGCGCGGGCAGCCCGGCCGCCAGCCCGAGCCCGTAGGTGACCAGCGCGGCGGCGGGCAGCGTCAGCGGGTACGGCAGGCCGAGCTTGGCGATCATGACGGCGGCGGTGTAGGCGCCCACGCCGAAGAACGCGCCGTGGCTCAGCGAGATCTGCCCGCTGTGGCCGACCACCAGGTCCAGCCCGAGCAGCGCGACCGCGTACACCAGCACGAGCGTGGCCTGGAAGAGCCGGTAGGGCGGCAGCGCGAACGGCAGCGCCAGGGCGAGCGCCGCGAGCACCGCCAGCCCGGTCCGCCGCCACGGCCAGGCCCGCCTGCGGTCCCCGGCCACCTCGCCGACGGCGAGCCGGCGATGCCCCGCCGCGGGCCCGCCCGCGCCGGGCCCGGCCCATGGCGCGCTCATGCCCGCTCCACGGGCGCCGAGCCGAACAGGCCCCGCGGTCGCAGCAGCAGCACCGCCACGATGAGCGCGAGCGGTACCGCGATCTTCAGGTCCGCGCCGACGAAGCCGAGGTAGGTGCCCGCCAGGGTTTCGGCCACGCCGACCAGCAGCCCGCCCGCGACGGCGCCCAGAGGGCTGTCGAAGCCGCCCAGCGTGGCGGCGGCGAAGGAGTAGACCAGGACGCCGGTCATCATGGCCGGCTCCAGGAAGAGCGTGGGAGCCAGCAGCACGCCGGACAGGGCGCCGATCGCCGCGGCGGCGCCCCAGCCCAGCGCCAGCACCCGGCCGACGCGGACGCCGGCCAGCCGCGCCGAGCGCGGGTCGGCGGCCACCGCGCGCATCACCAGCCCGAGGCCGGTGTGGCGCACCACCAGGGCGACCGCGCCCAGCACCAGGCCGGCCACGCCCGCCGCGCCGAGCGCGGACAGCCCGGCCGGGGCGTCGGGGAACGGGCTGGGGAAGGCCCGCAGCGCCGAGGTCCACACCAGCGCGGCGAGCGCGTTGACCAGCACGTACAGGCCGATCGTCGTCACCACGAGCGTCAGCTCGCCCGCCCCCGTCTCCACCCGCCGGATGACCGTCCGCTCGACCGCGACCCCGGCCGCGAACGCGACGGCGACGGTGACGGGCAGCGCCACCCAGTACGGCATGCCGGACTCCACCAGCTGCCAGGCCACGTAGGTGGCCAGCATGGCCAGCTCGCCCTGGGCGAAGTTGACGATGCCGGTGAAGCGGTAGGTGAGCACGAGGGCCAGGGCGAGCGCGGCGTACCCGGCGCCCGCGCCCAGGCCCTCCACCAGCTGCTGGAAGAACACCGGGTCACCACCTCCCCGATCGGCGCAGATCGCCGATCCGGCCCGACTCGACGCGGTAGGCCCGGTGCGCCAGCTCCACGGCCGTCACGTTGTGCTCGACGATGATCATGGTGGTCCGCTCGTGCCTGTTGATCGACCGCAGGACGCGGAAGAGCCTGACGGCCGCCTGCGGCGCCAGGCCGCGGGTCGGCTCGTCCAGCAGCAGCAGCCTGGGCCTGGCCATCAGCGCCCTGCCGATGGCCAGCATCCGCTGCTCGCCGCCGCTCAGCGTGCCCGCGGGCTGGCCCAGGTGCGCCTGGAGCACCGGGAAGTAGGTGAACACCCGCGCCACGTCCTCGCTCACGCCGTGCCGCGGCCGGCGGCGGGCCATCGCCCCCAGCCGGAGGTTCTCCTCCACTGTGAGCGGGCCGAACGTGCCGTCCTCCTGGGTGACGTGCGACACCCCGAGCCTGGCGATCTCGTCGGGGGCGCGGCCCAGGAGCGCCACGCCGTCGAAGCCGGCCGTGCCGCGGGCCCTGACCAGCCCGGACAGGGCGCGCAGCAGCGTGGTCTTGCCCGCGCCGTTGGGGCCGAGCAGCACGGCGACCTCGCCCTCGTCCACGGTCAGCTCGACGCCGTGCAGCACCCGGGCCGCGCCGTACCCGGCCCGCAGCTCCCGCACCCGCAGGCCGGTCAAGAGACCACCCCCAGGCAGGCGGCGACGACGGCGGGATCGTGCCGCACGGCGGCGGCCGGCCCGTCGGCGATCTTGCGGCCCCGCTCGAAGCAGACGATCCGGCCGCACAGCGCGAGGACGAACTCCATGTGGTGCTCCACGACGATGATCGCGATGCCCCGCTCGCGGTGGATGCGCCCGATCAGGTCGGCGAAGGCCGGCACCTCCCCGGGCGCCAGGCCGCCGGCGGGCTCGTCGAGCAGCAGCAGCCGCGGCCGCGCCGCCAGCGCGCGGGCGATCTCGATGCGTTTGGCCATCCCGTACGGCACGCCGGCGGCCGGATGGTCGGCGTAGGCGGCCAGGCCGAACCGGTCCAGCAGCTCGTCCGCGACGCCGCGCAGCCGCCGTTCCTCCGCGGCGGCCCGCCCGAGCGCCGCGGACCAGAAGCCCGCCCGGCCGTGCCGGTGCGCGCCCGCCATGACGTTCTCCCGCACCGACAGGCCCGGGAACAGGCCGGTGTTCTGGAAGGTGCGGGCGACGCCCCGGTGGGCGACCTGGTGCGCGGGCAGGCCGGCCAGGTCCTCGCCGTCCAGGCGCATCGAGCCCTCCTGTGGCGTGCAGCGCCGGGTCAGGCAGTCGAACAGCGTGCTCTTGCCCGCGCCGTTGGGGCCGATGAGGCCGACGAGCTCGCCCTCGCGGACGGCGAGGCCGACGCCCGACAGCGCCGTGACCCCGCCGAACCGCATGGTGAGCCGGTCGACCTCGAGTAATGCCGCCACGGGTCAGCCCGCCGACGGCACCGTGTAGTCCTTGGCCAGGTCGGACACGGCCGCCTCCTTGTGGATCTTCGCTCCGCCGACCGCGTCCTTGTCCGGCTTGACGACGTAGGAGGCGCGGGAGGCGGGCCGGTCGTAGACGCTGAAGTCCATCGGCGAGCCGCCCAGCCCGGCCTCCCAGGCCTTCTGCGAGCGGTGGGCGGCGATGATGCCCTCCCGGCTGAGGTCCTTGGCCTCGCAGGCCTTCTTCAGCGCGTCGCCGACGATCAGGGCCGCCGTCCAGCCCGCCGAGACGCCGCTGTCCAGGGGCTGCCCGGCGTACTTGGCCTGGTAGTCGGCGATGAGCTTCTCGTAGGCGGGCAGCGGCGCGCTGATCGGCGCGCCGGAGGTCACGTAGTAGAAGTCCTTCAGCAGCGCCGGTGCGGCCGGGGTGGCCAGCAGTTGCGGGCTGTAGGCGGAGTTGCTGCCGACGAAGGGCACGTCCATGCCGGAGGCGAGGGCGACGCCGACGAGCGAGGCGGTCTGCCGCGGCCCGACGGAGACCAGCACCGCCTTGACCCCGGCCTTCTTGAACGCCGCGACCTGGGCGGTCATGTCCTGGTCGGTCGCCTTGACCTTCTGCTCGACCAGGGTGAGGCCGAGCTTGCCCGTGGCGTACTTGGAGCCGTCGAGCGAGCTCTGCCCGTAGTCGCCCTCGAAGTACAGGTGGCCGACCTTGTCGCCGGCCTTGATGCCCTTCTCCTTCACCAGGAAGTCGACCGCGTTGATCATGTCGATGTCGTAGGTCGTCCCGGTGACCTGGATGGCCTGGCTGCCCAGCAGGCCGGTGGCCCACGCCATGGGGATGGTGAGGATCCTGTCGGAGGTGATCTTCTCTTTCAGCGCGGTGACCATCGGCGAGCCGATGAAGTGCGGGATGGCGGCCGTCTTCGGGGCGACCTCGGCGTAGGAGGCCATCGCCTTCTGGGCGTCGTAGCCGTGGTCGCGCACCACGGTCTCGACCTTCCGCCCGCAGATCCCGCCCGCCTGGTTGACCTGCTCGAAGTAGAGCTGCTGCGCCTGGGTGAGGCTCTTGCCGAAGGAGGCGTAGGGGCCGGTCAGGTCGGTGAGCATGCTGAGGGTGATGGTGCCGGCGGTCACGCCGGGGCCGGTCTTGACGCCGTCGCCGCCGGCGGCTGCCGTGGCGGGGGCCTGGCCGCCACCGGTGGCCTTGTCGCTGGCGCAGGCGGTGGCGGCCAGCGTCAGCGCCGCGAGGGCGGCGACGACGGCGGTGCGGTCAACGGACATGGGAGCTCCTGGTTTCGGGAGACGGGGTGGGCAGGGGGGACAGCCGCAGGCCGGGCAGTCTCTGGCGCAGGGAGCGCAGCAGGCCGAGCAGACCGCCGGGGAGGAACAGGACGACGGCGACGATGGCGGCGCCGTACAGGATGCGGGCCGCCTCGGCGGGGGAGACCCCGCCCGAGCCGGGCGGGGCCACCAGGGGCAGGGCGTCGCTGTAGCGGGTCAGCAGCTGCGGCAGCAGCGAGACGAAGGCCGCGCCGATCACCGCGCCGCCGACCGAGCCCAGCCCGCCGATCACGATCATCGCCAGATAGTCGAGGGACAGCAGGATGCCGAAGTAGTCGGGCACGGTCCGCTGGAAGACCAGGGCGAGCAGCACGCCGGCCAGCCCGCCGTACATCGACGACAGCACGAACACCGCGGCCCGGTAGCGGGTGACGGGCACGCCCATCACGCCGGCGGCGATCTCGTGGTCGCGGATGGTGTTCATGGCGCGTCCCGGCCGGCCGCGCAGCACGCCGCGGGCGAACAGCGCCGACCCCAGCAGCGCCAGGCCGCCCAGGAACCACAGCCGCTCCAGCACGCCGAACGGCACGTCGAGCACGACCAGCTCGGGCGTGTCGGCGAAGACGAAGCCGAAGACCTCCAGGGGCGGTACGGCGCGGCCGTTGAACCCGCCGGTGACGGGCTCGGCGTTGAACAGCACGTGCTGGCCGCCGAAGATGAGCGCCAGCGTGGCGATGCCGAGGTAGGCGCCCTTGAGCCGCCCGGCGATCGGGCTGAACAGCCCGCCGGCGGCCCCGGCCAGCAGGACGGCCAGCACGGCGGCCAGCGGCGTGGGCAGGCCCAGGCCGCCCAGCGTCCTGGTGGGCTCGGCGGCGAAGTACACGTACGCGTAGGCGCCGAGCGCCAGGAAGAAGGCGTGCCCCATCGACAGCTGCCCGGTCGCGCCGGTCAGCAGGTTGATGCCGATCGCGCCGACCGCCGCCGACATGGCGAACAGGCCGGTCTGCAGCCAGAACCCCTCCAGGTAGAAGGGGACGGCCACGAAGGCGGCCAGCACGGCCGCCCAGACGACGATCCTAGACACGGGCCAGCTCCTTGGTTCCGAACAGGCCCGCGGGCCGCAGCAGCAGGATGACGATCATGACGAGGAACGGCGCGACGTCGCCGATGCCCCGGCCCAGGAAGGACAGGTCGTCCTGGTAGCCGGTCATGAGCGCCTCGGTGACGCCCACGATGAGGCCGCCGACCAGGGCGCCGGTGGTGGAGTCCAGGCCGCCGAGGATGGCGGCGGGGAAGGCCTTCAGCGCCGCCAGCGAGGAGCTGCGGTCCAGGCCCGGCGTGGGGAAGACGCACAGGAACAGCGCGGCCACCGCCGCCAGCGCCCCGGCGACCGCCCAGGCGCTGAGCGAGACGCGGCCCAGCCGTACCCCCATGAGGGCGGCGGTCTCCGGGTCCTCGGCGGTGGCGCGCATGGCCACGCCCCAGCCGGTGAACTTGAACGCCAGCAGGAAGGCGGCGATCAGCACGGTGGCGGTGACCAGCGCGACGATCCTGGTCTCGGCGATCGTGACGCCGCCGATGTGCAACACGCCGGACTCCCAGGGGTCGCCCATGGCCAGCACCTCGGCGCCGATCTGCCGGGTGAGCTCGGTGGTCAGGACGATGTCCACGCCGATGGTCACGATGGCCAGCACGCCGTGCGAGCTCGCCTTGGACCGGCGGATGATCAGGAACTCCACCAGCGCGCCGATGAGGGCCGCCGCGGCGACGCCGATCAGCAGCGCGAGCCAGAACCCGACGTGGGGGTGCAGGCGCGCCACCACGTAGCCGCCCGCCAGCAGCAGCGAGGCGTGCGCGAAGTTGACCACCTCCGTCGCCTTGAAGATGACGACGAAGCCGAGCGCGATCAGCGCGTAGACGGCCCCGATGGAGATCCCGTTGACGAGAAGCTCCAGGAACGTGATCACGAGCCCTCCTCCGTGCCCAGGTACGCGCCGATGACCTTGGGGTCGCTTTGCACCTCGGCGGGGGTGCCGTCGGCGATGCGCCGGCCGAAGTCCAACACCGTCACCCGGTCGGCCAGCCGCATGACCATGCCCATGTCGTGCTCGACCAGGAGGATCGAGATCCCCAGGCTCGCCTTCACCGAGACGATCAGCTCGGCCATCTCCACGCGCTCGCCGCTGTTCATCCCGGCCACCGGCTCATCCAGCAGCAGCAGCCGCGGCTCCATGGCCAGCGCCCTGGCCAGCTCCACCCTTTTCTGCACGCCGTACGGCAGCAGCCCGACCGGCGTGGCCAGCACGGAGGTCAGCCCGACGAACTCGGCGATCTCCGCGACGCGGGCGGCGTGCGCGCGTTCCTCGCGGCGGGCGCCCGGCAGGCGCAGCCCGGCCGACAGGAAGCCCGAGCGGGTCAGCCGGTGGCGGCCGAGCATGAGGTTGGCCTGCACCGGCAGGTGCGGGGAGAGCGCGATGTTCTGGAAGGTGCGGGCGACGCCGAGCGCGGCCACCTCGTGCGGGCGCAGCGCGGTGAGCTCGGCCTCGCCGAACCTGACGCTGCCCGAGGTGGCCTTGTAGACGCCCGACAGCACGTTGAAGCAGGTGGACTTGCCCGCGCCGTTGGGGCCGATGACCGCGTGCACGGTGCCGGGCTCGACGGTGAAGCTGACCTGGTCGAGCGCGGTCAGGCCCGCGAAGCGCACCGTCACGTCGCGGACCTCCAACGGCGGCATACCGTCCAGTTGGTATGTCCCGGTCACGCGGACCACCTCGACAGGCCCGCCCTGGCCTCCAGCCCGGGCGACTCGTCGCTGACGCCGAGGTAGCGGCGCCTGACCTCGTCGCTGTCGGCGAGCGTGGCCGCCGGTCCCTCCAGCGCCACCGAGCCGACCTCCAGCACGTAGGCGTGGGAGGCCAGCGCCAGCGCCATGGCGACGTTCTGCTCCACCAGCAGCACGGAGGTGCCCGCCGCGTTGATCGCCTTGATCGTGCCGGCGATCCTGGCCGCCATCTGGGGAGCCAGGCCCAGCGTGGGCTCATCCAGCAGCAGCACCGACGGCTCGGCCATCAGCGCCCGGCCGATGGCGAGCATCTGCTGCTCGCCGCCCGACAGCAGCCCCGCCCGCTGGCGGGCGCGCTCGGCCAGGACGGGGAACAGCTCGTGCACCCGCTCCCTGGCCCGGGCGGCGGCCCGGCGGGGCGTGCCCAGGCCGCCGGCGCGCAGGTTCTCCTCCACCGTCATGCGGGCGAACACCCGGCGCCCCTCCGGCACCTGCGTGACGCCGCGCCGTACCACGGCCGCCGCCGCCAGCTCGTCGATCCGCGTGCCGTCCAGGGCGATCTCGCCCCGCGCCACCCGGCCGCGGTGGAAGCGGAGCGTTCCCGAGACGGCGCGCAGGAGGGTCGACTTCCCCGCGCCGTTGGCGCCCAGCACGGCCACGATCGAGCCGGACGGCACCCGCATGGACACCCCGCGAAGGGCGCGCACGGGACCGTAGTCCACCACGAGATCGCCGACCGTCAGCTCGGCCATGCCCTGTCCTTCTGCGTGTTCTTCCAGGACCCCATGCAGGCTCACCCAACCTCCGGCGTGCACGGCCGTCCAGATGGCGGGGTGAAATCGAGCCGCGTGCCCACCCCGGCGGCGGGCTCGTTGTGCAGCCGCACAACGGGAAGTCACAAAACGCTACAGAACCTTGTTCTGCGGTCACGGCTGGTGGCACCCTCGGGAGAATGCGTCCCCCCACAGCCGTGGACGACGACGTCCGCCAGACGTTGCGCGCCACCGCCAGGGCCCTGCTGGACCGCCTGCCCGAGCTGGCCGACGAGCTCGTCACGCGGGTCCGCGGCGGCGACGAGGCCTACTGCGCCCGCGTGCCCTTCGACGACCACTGGCACAGCACGCTGGAGGGCATGCGGCTGGGCATCAGCGCGATCCTCCAGGACCGTGCCGAGCGCCGCGACCTGGCCTTCACCGAGGCCATGGCCCGCCGGCGGGCCGAGCAGGGGCTGCCGCTGGACTCCCTGCTGCGCATGTACCGGCTGGCCGGCCAGGTGACCTGGTCGGCGATGGTCGACCACCTGGAACGCGAGTGCCCCGACCGGCTGGGCGTGATGGTCCGCGCGGCCAGCCACGTCTGGCACGCCATCGACCGGCAGGCCATGGTGGCCGCCGAGACCTACCGCAGGCGCGAGAAGGAGATCCTGGGACGCAGCCGCGAGCGGGTCGACGCGCTGCTGGACGCGCTGCTCAACGGGGCGGCCGACACCGGGGTCGTGCGCTCGGCCGCCGCCGCCCTGGACCTGCCCGAGCGGGGCCGCTACGCCGTGGTGACCGTGCGCTTCCCCCGCCGCCGCGACCAGGACGACGCCTGCCTGCCCGCCGCCGTCGGGCCGGCGCGGCTGCTGTGGCGGATGCGCACCGGCCACGAGGTGGCCGTGGTCGCGCTCGGCGAGGCCGGTCTCGACGAGCTGTGCCGGGAGCTGAGCCTCCTGGTCGGCGGCGTGGCGGGCGTGAGCCCGGTCGTGGACGGGCTGGCCGAGCTGGGCGCCGCGCACGAGCTGGCGTTCCTGGCCATGCGCACCTGCGCCGACGGCGGGCCCGAGATCGCCCGGCTGGACCGCCGCGTCCCGCAGGCCCTGGTGGTCAGCCAGCCCGACATCGCCGCCCACCTGGTGGACGGGGTGCTGGGCCGGCTGCTCGCGCTCGACCCGGCCGACCGCGACACGCTGCTGACCACGCTGGAGACCTGGCTGGCCTGCGACGGCTCGGCCGTCAGAGCCGCGGGGCGGCTGTACTGCCACCGCAACACGATCATCAACAGGGTGCGCCGGATCGAGCAGCTGACGGGGCGCTCGCTGACCAGTCCGCGCGACATCGTCGAGCTGGCCCTGGCGCTGGACGCGGTCCGGCTGCTGCCGCCGCGGTGAGGAGGATCGGATGACCGTACGGATCGAACGGGACGGCCCGGTCGCCACGGTCGTGCTCTCGCGCCCGCAGGCGCGCAACGCGGTCGACCGGGCCGCCGCCGAGGCGCTGGCCGCCGCCTTCCGCGAGGTCGAGGCCTCCGACGCGGCCGTCGCGGTGCTGTGGGGCGAGGGCGGCACGTTCTGCGCCGGGGCGGACCTCAAGGCCATGGACAACCACGTCGGCGAGGACGGCGACGGGCCGATGGGGCCGACCAGGATGCGGCTGTCCAAGCCGGTCGTCGCGGCCGTCGCCGGGCACGCCGTGGCCGGCGGGCTGGAGCTGGCCCTGTGGTGCGACCTGCGGGTCGCCGAGGAGGACGCGGTCTTCGGCGTGTTCTGCCGCCGCTGGGGCGTGCCCCTGATCGACGGCGGCACGGTACGGCTCCCGCGGCTCATCGGCCTGTCGCGCGCCATGGACATGATCCTCACCGGCCGCCCCGTCTCGGCCCGAGAGGCCCTGGAATGGGGCCTGGCCAACCGGCTCGTGCCCACCGGGACCGCGCGTGAGCACGCCGAGGCCTTGGCTCACGACATCGCCCGCTTCCCGCAGGCCTGCCTGCGCGGCGACCGCATGTCGGCGCTGGAGCAGGACGGCCTGCCGGAGGCCGAGGCCATGGCGGGTGAGCTGCGCCACGGCATGGCCTCGCTGGGCGAGGCGTTGCGCGGGGCGCGGCGCTTCGCCGCCGGCGAGGGCCGCCACGGGGCGTTCTAGCGGTAGGCGCGCCGGTCGGCGTCGAGGCGGCGCGGCAGCCGTACCGTGATGAACTCGTTCGGATCGGGCTGCCCCGCCGTGCGCCCGCTGGAGAACGGGAAGTTGTTGTCGTCCAGCAGGCCGATGGTCCGGTCGTCGAGCAGGACGATGTCCTCGATCGTCTGGAACGGGAAGCGGAACGGCGTGGCCGGGTCGCGCGGGTCGTAGAGGTCCAGCAGGTCGGCGACGAGGGTCTTGACCAGCTCCTTGCCGCGCATCTCGGCCAGGTACACCTTCTTGACCCGCGCCGCGTCGCCCTGGAGGTTGTCCCGCTCGATGACGAGGAAGCGGCGCTCGCCGATCGCGACGGCGTCGCCGATGGCGTGCGCGGGGTCGTCGAGCCGGTAGGTCCACACGCGGCCGGTGTATCGGCGCTGGCGCAGGTCGAACTCGTACATGCGCAGGTCGCCCGCCGGGTCGCCGGCGACGGTGCCCTCCAGCAGCGGGTAGAGGCGCCGCTGGTCGACCGAGCGGGCCATGCCCTCGAAGCCCTTGCTCCGGGCCAGGTTGGGCTGCTCGCCGCCCAGGTTCGGATGCTCCGGCGCGCGCACGCCGGGCAGCTCGATCGGGGCCTCCAGCAGCCTGCCGCGGCCGTCGAAGTGGAGCAGGAAGGGGCCGAACTCGTCGCCGATCCAGTACGTGCCGTCCGAGGTGCGCACGATCGACTCCACGTCGAAGTCGGCGCCGGTGAGCGTGCGGTCGGAGCGGGTGAGCGGGAAGGGCGCCTTGCCGTGCGGGTCGCTCAGGTTCACCCCGCCCGGCACGGTGATGGTCCCGGTGCGGAAGTCAGGCCGGATGCGGTGGATCCGCAGCAGGAAGTCGGCGCTGTTGGCCTTGGCCCCGTAGCCGTTGTCGGACAGCACGTCGAAGCTGCCGTCGCGGTTGCGCACCACGCCGCTGAAGCCCTGGACGGGCTGGCCGGAGAAGGGCGGCGTGACGCCGTTGATCGGCGAGGTGCCCAGCTGCGCGCCGGACGGCTCGCTGCCGGGCACGAAGGTGAGCGCGGGGAGGGAGGCGAAGCCGGTCAGCACGGCCCGGTCTCCCGGGGCGGGGTCGGCGGCCGCGGGGGCGGCCAGGCCGCCGGCGACGACGCAGCCGGAGAGCAGGATCGCGCCGAGCGCGACGCAGAGGCGGTTCATGGCCGGGACCCTAGGGGTTCACGGTGAACGCGCGGCAAACCTCGTATGGTGACCACATGCCGGATATCGAGGTCGCCGGGCGGCAGGTCCGGATCACCAACCCCGACAAGGTGATCTTCCCCGACACCGGGCACACCAAGCTCGACCTGGTCCGCTACTACCAGGCGGTCGCCGAGGGGGCGCTGCGCGGGGTGTCCGGCAGGCCCATGATCCTCAAGCGGTACGTGCGCGGCATCCAGGAGGAGGCCTTCTTCCAAAAGCGCGCGCCCGGCAGGCGGCCCGACTGGATCGAGGTGGCCGAGCTGCGTTACCGCTCCGGGCTGTCGGCCGAGGAGGTGGTCGTCTCCGACCTCGCGCAGCTGCTGTGGGTGATCAACCTCGGCTGCGTCGACCTCAACCCGCACCCGGTGCGCGCCGCCGACCTGGCCCACCCCGACGAGCTGCGCATCGACCTCGACCCGGTGCCCGGCGTGGCCTGGGCCGACATCCTCACCACCGCCCAGGTGGCCCGCGAGGTGCTGGGCGAGCACGGCCTGACCGCCTGGCCCAAGACCTCCGGCTCGCGGGGCTTCCACATCTACGCCCGTATCGAGCCGCGCCGGCCGTTCGCCCAGGTGCGCAAGGCGGCCGAGGCGGTCGCCCGCGAGGTGGAGCGCCGCATTCCCGACGTGGCCACCAGCCGCTGGTGGAAGGAGGAGCGCCACGGCGTCTTCGTCGACTTCAACCAGAACGCCTACGACCGCACCGTCGTGTCCGCCTACTCGGTCAGGGCGGTCCCCGACGCCCGCGTCTCCACGCCGCTGACCTGGGAGGAGGTGCCCGGCTGCCGCCCGGAGGAGCACACGATCGAGACGGTGCCCAGGCGGCTGGCCGAGCGCGGCGACCCCTGGGAGGACATGGACCGGCACCCCGGCTCCCTCGACGGCCTGCTGGAGCTGGCCGAACGGCTCGGTCCCGCGCCCAGGCCGCCCAAGGGCACCGGAGGCCGCCGGCGGCTCGTGCCCGTCATCGAGATCGCCAGGGCGCGGCACAAGGACGAGGCGCTGGCCGGGCTGGAGCGCTGGAAGGCCCGCCACCCCGACGTCGCCGCGCTCCTGGCGCCCGCCAACGTGCTGGTCGACGCCATGCGCGGGCGCAGCAGCGTCTGGTACCGCATCCGGGTCAACCTCCAGCACGTCCCCGAGGAGCGCCGGCCGCCCCAGGAGCCGCTCGAGGCCGACTACGACCCGTGGGCCCGCGAGTGACCGCCTACACCTGCGTGGGCGGCTGGTAGCCCTCGTCCTGGCCGTAGACGCGGTCCTTGCGGCCCCGCGGCTCCACGTCGGGTCCGCCGTACTCCCCGGCGATGTCCGGCTCCTCCTCGGCGGCGGGTACGGCACGCCCGGCGGGGCGCAGGTACTCGGCCCACGTGATCCGCCCCTTGGGCGCCGACGGCCCGGCGTTGAGCAGCCCGGCCCGCTGCGCCGCGGCGACCCTGCCCGGCCAGCGCACCATCAGGGCCGGCGGGCGCCTGTCCCTGGCCCGCCGCCACCGGGCGACGAGCTCGTCGGTCGCGATGACCTGCGGCCCGCCGTACTCCTCGACGGTCTTGCTGGGACCCTGCGAGAGCAGGGTCACCAGGTGGCCGGACACGTCGCGGGCGTCGACCGGCTGCCAGGGCACCGTGCGGTCCACGGGGTGCACGGGCAGGCGGGCGAGCCACTGGTCGAGCCACTGGTGGAACGGCGTGGCCCGAAGGATCGTCCAGTCCACCCCGCCCTCCTTGACCAGCTGCTCGGCCCTGAGCTTGTGGCCGAAGTAGCCGACGGGCGCGTGCTCGACGCCGACGATCGACAGGAACAGCAGGTGGCCCACCCCGGCGTCGTGCGCGGCGTCCAGCAGGAGCCTGGTGCCTTCGACGTCCACGGAGGCCGTCCTGCGACCCCGGTGGGCGAGCGTGGCCAGGTGGACCACGGCCTCCACGCCCTCCAGCGCCTCCCGCACCCCGCGCCCGGAGGCCAGGTCGGCCACCCTCCAGTCGACCGCCCGGCCGCTCCGCGGCGACCTGCTGATCGCCCTGACCTCGTGGCCGGCCTCCACCAGCCTGGGCACGGCCGGCCTGCCCAGGACGCCCGTGCCGCCGGTGACCAGTATCCGCATCTCACGCCCCCAGATCCCGCACCGTGTTGTCGAGCCGGTGCGCCAGCTCCTCCAGATCCCGGTCCGTGAGGGTTCTGTCGGACAGCAGGGAGACCAGGTCCTCGCGTCTGGCGACGACCAGGGCCTGGTGGCGTTCGTCCACCTGGCCGCCCGGCAGGACCACGCACTCCCCGCAGACGAAGACCAGCGTGGCGTCCGGATCGGTGGACTCCAGCAGCTTCCGCACGCATTCGGTGTCGACGAGACGCATGCGGTCTTCCTACCCCCGGGATCCCGTCGCTATCTGGACGGAGCGGCTCCGGCGCGCGTGACAGTGATCCGCCGCAAACTTGAAAAACAGTCGGCCGTAAAGGGAATTGGTCAATTCGAATAGTGACGGGCCGAATAGAGGGTAACAAAGGTCTCATTTGAAAGGGAGCGGTCTCGCTATACGATGAACCACGCCGTGCGGATTTGCTATTTCTCGTGAGGAAGAGGCGATCCATTGTTCGAGGTCGAGCGGATCGAGGGGCGAAATGCGGGCGGCGGCCACACCGGGCCGTCGTGGCGGCTGCTTCCCCGGGACGGCAGGCCGCTGGAGTGGCGTGACTTCTCCGTGGGCCCCGTCGTCCTGACCGCGTCCGAGATCGACGCCATCGGCGGGAGCCTGCTGGGGCTCCGCCGGGAGGAGTTGCCCGACGCCGTGCGCCGGGAATTGAAACCGTCGGTCAGCCGGCAGGACCGCCCGGCCGTGATCCTGTACTGCGCGACGCCGTTGAAGAAATGCTTCGAGGCCGATCTCTCGTCCGTCAGGGCCGGCGGCGCGCCAGAGGAGGTGGCGACGTATATCGAAGCCCGTGCCGTGAATTTGGCCGGGCCGCTCGACCTGTGCGTGGGCCGCACGCGGCCGTGGCGCGAGGCGGTGGCGGCCCGGGGCGTCCGGTCGCTCGCCGTACCGGGGATCGAGTACTACTACATGACCCACGCCCTGCTGAAGCAGGCGCTCGCGCACGGCGAGCAGGGCAGCCCCGTGCTCGACACGCTGATCGGCGAACTGCGCGCCGCGCCGGACACGGTCGTGCGCGTCTACGTCCTCGACGACGAGATGAAGCTCTTCCTCCTGTGGCTCAGGCGCGCCGCGGGCGTTCCCGTCCTTCGCGTCGAGGCCAACGGCAGCCAGGTGGCGGACCGGTGGAGCCAGAAGGCGCCGTTGCATCCCACCGTCGAGACCGCCTCCCGGCTCGCCGCAGGCGGGCCGGAGGACCCCTTCCGGCTCCTCGCGGCGGAGACGGAGCTGACGCCCTTCAGCATGGAGCTGGGCTTCCGCATCCCGAGGCTGCCGGGGTACACGGTCGAGGCCGCCGGTGCGAAGCCCGGCGACGTCTCCGACCAGCTCGTCCGGGCCGCGATCATGCTCCGCGAGCGCTACGGCCTGCGGCGCGGCTGCCTGAAGCCGGCCAGGGCCGGCACCGGCGCCCGCATCCGCCCCGGCCTCCCGCTCGACGACCACGCCCTCCTGACCCGCCTCGGCAAGGAGGCCGCCGCGGACGGCGAGGAGGACTACGTCCTGGAGGCGCAGGCCGACTATGTACGGCACGCCCTCGGCGGGCACGCCTTCATCCTGGCGCCGTCCCTGCACATCCAGGGCGGCGAGCCGGCCGACGGCGCGACTCTGCAGATCATGAACGGCACGGCCTGGCAGGGCAACGTGTATTTCGACGAGGCGGTCTGCGAGCGTGCCGGCGTGTCGCGCGACCGGTACGCGCACCTCAGATCGCAGATGGCGCTCTTCATGGCCGCCTTCGCCGGCAGGGGCGAGGACATGCGGCTGGTGAAGGGCGGCATCGACTTCGCCGTGACCCGGGTGGGAGGACGGTTCGGCGACGCCGTCCTGGTCGCGATGCAGGACCTCAACCTGCTGGCCTGCGGCGCCGAATACCTGCGCCTGTTCCTGGCCGAAGCGCGCCGCGACCGGCCGGGTGACGACGGCGCCCGGTACGCCGCCACCAAGGTCGTGCGGCCGGGCGCCGCCGCGTGCCTGGCCACGCTCGGCCGCCACGTCGAGGAGGCCGCGGACGGGTGGTGCGCCCGGGTGATCGCGTCCGTGCCCCGCAGGTGGGGCATGATCGCGGTCGCCGCGGCGGATCCCGCGCTGGCCACGTCGCGGGTGCTCCACCTGGAGCGCCGGCTGGCCGGCCTCGGGCTGGTGACGGTCAGCGGCCCAGCCGGATGACGTTCCAGGACACCGGTGGCAGCACCACGCGCAGCGGGTCCTGCTCGACGTCCGGGTTGGCGCGGGGCGCGACGCGGCCGGGGTCGTCGGCGGTGTTGCGCGCGTAGACGTCCGGGCCGGTGAGTGTGGTGGCCTCCAGGACCCGCACCGGGCCCAGCGCGCGGGCGTCGACGTCCAGCGCCAGCGGCCGGTCGGTGGATCGGTTGACGGCGAAGACCACGGTCTGGTCGCCGGTGTGGGTGGCCACCGCGTGCAGCACCGGCACCTGTCCGTAGGCGGCCGTCTCATACAGCGGGGAGACCGGCTCCAGGTGCAGCACCTCGCCCGCGGCCAGGCTGGAGGCCTGCGCGAAGGGGTGGAAGGTGGTCTGCCTCCAGGCCCGGCCGCCCGGCTCGGTCATGATGGGCGCGATGACGTTGACCAGCTGGGCGAGGCAGGCGGCGGCCACCCGGTCGCTGTGGCGCAGCAGCGTGATCAGCAGCCCGCCGAAGGCCACCGCGTCGGCCAGGTGGTAGTGGTCCTCCAGCAGCGGCGGGGCGACCGGCCAGTCCCGGGGCGGCTCGGCGGCCTGAAAGCGGGACAGGTACCAGACGTTCCACTCGTCGAAGGAGATGTGGATCTTCTTGCGCGACCTGAGCCGGGCGCCCACGTGGTCGGCGGTGGCCACGACCGAGGAGATGAAGTGCTCCATGTCGGTCGCGCACGCCAGGAAGCTGCCCAGGTCGCCGTCCTTCTCCTCGTAGTAGGCGTGGCAGGAGATGTAGTCCACCACGTCGTAGGTCTCCTCCAGCACCGTGGCCTCCCACGAGCCGAAGGTCGGCATCGAGGAGCCGGAGCTGCCGCAGGCCACCAGCTCCAGGCCGGGGTCGAGCATGCGCATCGCCCGGGCGGTCTGCGCGGCGAGCCTGCCGTACTCGCGGGCGCTCTTGTGGCCGATCTGCCACGGGCCGTCCATCTCGTTGCCCAGGCACCACATCCTGATGCCGTGCGGCTCCTTGGCGCCGTTGGCCACGCGCAGGTCCGACAGGTGGGTGCCGGAGTCGATGTTGCAGTACTCCAGCAGGTCCAGCGCCGCCTCGACGCCGCGGGTGCCCAGGTTGACCGCCATCATCGGCTCGACGCCGGCCTTGCGGCACCAGCGGACGAACTCGTCCACGCCCACCTCGTTGGTCTCGGTGCTGTGCCAGGCCAGGTCCAGGCGGCGCGGGCGGCGCTCGCGCGGGCCGATGCCGTCCTCCCACCGGTAGCCGGAGACGAAGTTGCCGCCCGGGTAGCGGACGGTGGAGACGCCCAGCTCGCGGGTGAGGTCCAGGACGTCGGTGCGGAAGCCGTCCTCGTCGGCGCAGGGGTGGCCGGGCTCGTAGATGCCGGTGTACACGCACCGGCCCAGATGCTCGACGAACGTGCCGAACGTGCGGCGCCGTACCGGTGCGACGCGGAAGGCCGGGTCGATGGTGATGTGTGCCTCGTGCACTGTGCAGAGCTCCCGGGAAGGTTGGGTCCGGATGATTGTTAGCGTTCTCATCGTCTCGGGTCAAGACTCGGCCTGTAACCGGACCGTAACCGGGCAAACGGTTGACGACACCTGTTGTTAGCGTTCACAGTCTTGCCCAAGGCCCGTGACTCTCGGGGGGCCACGAGTGCCGCTCCAGGGTCGCGCCACGGGCGCACCCACAATCCCATGACCGAAGCTGAACGCGGGCGCCGCTGTTAGCGCTCACAGCAAGGAAGGACGACCCCCCGTGTTGAAGAGGATCTCCATGCTCGTCCTGGCCGGCGTGACGGCCATGGCGATGGCCTCCTGCGGCGGCGGAGGCGGCGGCGGAACCGCCGCCGGCGACGACAAGATCACCATGGGCTTCTCCCAGGTCGGCGCCGAAAGCGGCTGGCGCACCGCCAACACCAAGTCGGTCCAGGAGTCCGCCAAGGCCGCCGGTATCGAGCTGAAGTTCTCCGACGCCCAGCAGAAGCAGGAGAACCAGATCAAGGCCATCCGTTCGTTCATCCAGCAGCGCGTCGACGTCATCGCCTTCTCGCCTGTCGTGGAGTCCGGCTGGGACACCGTGCTGAAGGAGGCCAAGAACGCCAAGATCCCCGTCATCCTCACCGACCGCGCCGTCGACTCGCCCGACACCAGCCTCTACAAGACCTTCCTCGGCTCGGACTTCGTGGAGGAGGGCCGCAAGGCCGGCAAGTGGCTGGTGGAGGAGTTCAAGGACGCCACCGGCACGGTCAACATCGTCGAGCTGCAGGGCACCACGGGCTCCGCGCCCGCCAACGACCGCAAGGCCGGCTTCGCCGAGGTCATCCAGGCCGACCCCAAGTTCAAGGTCATCGCCTCCCAGACCGGCGACTTCACCCGCGCCAAGGGCAAGGAGGTCATGGAGGCCTTCCTCAAGGCCCACCCGGACATCGACGTGCTGTACGCCCACAACGACGACATGGCGCTCGGCGCGATCGAGGCCATCGAGGGCGCGGGCAAGACACCAGGCAAGGACATCAAGATCGTCTCCGTGGACGCGGTCAAGGACGGCATGCAGGCCCTGGCCGACGGGAAGATCAACTTCATCGTCGAGTGCTCCCCGCTGCTCGGCCCGCAGCTGATGGACCTGGCCAAGAAGGTCGTCAAGGGCGAGCAGGTGCCCGCCCGCGTGGTGACCGAGGAGACCACCTTCACCCAGGAGCAGGCCAAGCAGGCCCTGCCCAGCCGCCAGTACTGACCCGGCGCGTACGGCGCGGCCGCGCGGCCGCGCCGTACCCGCAGCCATGAAAAGAGCCACGAAAAGAAGGTGAGATGGCCGAACCCGCCCCGATCCTGGAGATGACCGGGATCGGCAAACAGTTCCCCGGCGTGCGGGCGCTGGACGGAGTGGACCTTCGGCTGCGGCCCGGCGAGGTGCACGCGCTGATGGGCGAGAACGGCGCGGGCAAGTCGACGCTGATCAAGGTGCTGACCGGCGTCCACGCCGCCGACGCCGGGACCGTCACGCTGGCCGGGCGCCAGGTGGCCTTCGCCGGCCCGCAGGAGGCCCAGCGGGCCGGGATCAGCACCGTCTACCAGGAGGTCAACCTCTGCGCCAACCTCTCCGTCGCCGAGAACGTGCTCATCGGCCGGGAGCCGCGCCGCTTCGGCCGCATCCAATGGGGGGCGATGCGGAGGCGGGCGGCCGAGCTGCTGTCCCGGCTGGAGCTCGACGTCGACGTCACCGCGCCGCTGGCGGACTACTCGCTGGCCATCCAGCAGATGGTCGCCATCGCGCGGGCCGTCGACGTCGAGGCGCGGGTGCTGATCCTCGACGAGCCGACCTCCAGCCTGGACGCGGGCGAGGTGGCCCAGCTGTTCCGCGTCATGCGGCGCCTGAAGGACAGGGGCCTGGCGATCCTGTTCGTCTCGCACTTCCTCGACCAGGTCTACGAGATCGCCGACCGGATGACGATCCTGCGCAACGGCCGGCTGGTGGGGGAGTACCGCACCAGCGAGCTGAGCCAGCGGGCGCTGGTGGGCAAGATGATCGGCCGGGAGCTGGCCGAGCTGGAGCGGCTGGAGGACCGGCCGCCCGCCCGCACGACCGGCACGCTCCTGCAGGCCGAGGGGGTGGGCCGCGCCGGGGCGATCGAGCCGTTCTCCCTCACCATCCGGGAGGGCGAGGTCGTCGGGCTGGCGGGGCTGCTCGGCTCGGGCCGTACCGAGCTGGCCCGGCTGCTGTTCGGCGCCGACCACGCCACCTCCGGCACGCTGAAGGTCGACGGGAGGCCGGTGCACCTGCGCACCCCGCACGCGGCGATGAACCACAAGATCGCGTTCTGCTCGGAGGACCGCAAGGCCGACGGGCTCATCCCCGACCTGACGGTCAGGGAGAACATCGTCCTCGCCCTGCAGGCCATGCGCGGCTGGACCCGGCCGGTGCCGCGGCAGCAGCAGGAGGAGCTGGTCGGCCGGTACGTCAAGGCGCTGCGGATCAGCCCGCCGGACCCCGACGTGCCGGTCCGCACGCTCAGCGGCGGCAACCAGCAGAAGGTCCTGCTGGCCCGCTGGCTCATCCTGGAGCCGCGGCTGCTCATCCTGGACGAGCCGACGCGCGGCATCGACGTGGGCGCCAAGGCGGAGATCCAGCGCCTGGTGGCCGAGCTGTCCGACGGCGGCATGGCGGTGCTGTTCGTCTCCGCCGAGCTGGAGGAGGTCTTGCGGCTGAGCCACAAGGTCGGCGTGCTGCGCGACCGGCGCCTGATCGACGAGCTGCCCAACGACGCGGCGCTCACGACGGAGGTGCTGATGGAGACCATCGCCAGCGGAGGGGGAGCCGTGCCCGGCAGTGGCAGGCACGACCGTGGGGACGGAGGCCGCTCATGACCAGGCGCCTGCTGTGGCCGCTGCTGGTGCTCGCCCTGCTCCTGGCCCTCAACGTGGCCGTCAACCCCGCCTTCCTGGCCGTCCAGATCAAGGACGGCCACCTGTACGGCAGCCTCGTCGACATCCTGCGCTTCGGCGCGCCGCTGATCCTGGTCTCGCTGGGCATGACGCTCGTCATCGCCACCGGCGGCATCGACCTGTCGGTGGGCTCGGTCGTGGCGATCTCCGGTGCGCTGGCGTGCCTGCAGATCAGCCAGGACGCCGGGGTCTTCACGGCGGTGGCGGTCGCGCTCGCCCTGTCCCTGGCGCTCGGCGTGTGGAACGGCTTCCTCATCGCCGGCGTCGGCATCCAGCCGATCATCGCCACGCTCATCCTCATGGTCGCCGGGCGCGGCCTGGCCCAGCTCGTCACCGACGGCCAGATCATCACCGTCAACAGCCCCTCCTACAAGCTCATCGGCGGCGGCTACCTGCTGGCCGTCCCCTTCAGCGTCCTGCTGGTGCTGGCCGTGCTGGCGGTGACCGCGTTCCTGACCCGGCGGCTCGCGCTCGGCATGCTGATCGAGTCGGTCGGCGGCAACGCCGAGGCCAGCCGCCTGGCCGGCATCCGCTCCCGCGGCATCGTCGTCACCGTCTACGCCTTCGCCGCGCTGTGCGCCGGGATCGCCGGGCTGATGATCAGCTCCAACGTCTCCAGCGCCGACGGCAACAACGCGGGCCTGTGGATCGAGCTGGACGCCATCCTCGCGGTGGTCATCGGCGGCACCTCGCTGGCCGGCGGGCGCTTCTCGCTCGGCGGCACCGTGCTCGGCGCGCTGATCATCCAGACGCTCACCACGACCGTCTACTCCATCGGCGTGCCGCCGGAGACCACGCTGCTGTTCAAGGCGCTGGTCGTGGCGGCCGTGTGCCTGATCCAGTCCCCGGCCTTCCGCGCGAAGGTCTTCCGCCGCCGCGGCCGGCCCGCCGCCGAGCCCGCGCCCGAGAAGAAAGCCGAGGTCCCCGCATGACCGCCGTCACGCTGGGCAGGGCCCGGCCGGCCGTACCACGCAAGTACCTGCCCGTGCTGGTGACCGGCGCGCTGCTGGCGGCCATGTTCGTCGCGGGCGGCGTGCGCTACGAGGGCTTCGCCCACGGCCAGGTCGTGCTGAACGTCTTCATCGACAACGCCTTCCTGCTCGTCGTCGCCGTCGGCATGACGTTCGTGATCCTGACCGGCGGCATCGACCTGTCGGTCGGCGCGGTCGTCGCCCTGTCCACGATGATCGCCGCCACGCTGCTGCGGGCCGGCTGGCCGCCGCTGCCGGTGATGGCGCTGGTGCTGGCCGTCGGCGCCACCCTGGGGCTGGCGATGGGCAGCATCATCCACCACTTCGAGATCCAGCCGTTCATCGTGACGCTGGCGGGGATGTTCCTGGCCCGTGGCCTGTGCTACACGATCGGCACCGACTCCGTGCCCATCACCGACCCGGCCTTCACCGCGCTCGCCCAGACCCGCATCGACCTCGTGGCCGACCTGTGGATCTCCCCGAGCGTGCTGATCGCGCTGCTGGTGGTGCTGGCCGCGGGCTACGTCCTGCACTACACGCGGCTGGGCCGGACCGTCTACGCCGTCGGCGGCAGCGAGCAGTCGGCGGTGCTCATGGGCCTGCCGGTGGGGCGCACGAAGATCGCCGTCTACACGATCAGCGGGGTGTGCTCGGCCCTCGGCGGCCTGCTGCTGTCGTTCTACATGCTGTCCGGGTACGGCCTGCACGCGGTCGGGATGGAGCTCGACGCCATCGCGGCCGTCGTCATCGGGGGCACCCTGCTGACCGGCGGCAGCGGCTTCGTCCTCGGAACGGTGCTCGGGGTCTTGGTCCTCGGGCTGATCCAGACGATCATCAGTTTCGAGGGCACGCTCAGCTCGTGGTGGACCAAGATCTTCATTGGCCTGCTGCTGTTCGTCTTCATCCTGCTCCAGCGGCTCATCACCGCCCGGCGGAAGTAGGCGGCGGCAGCCGTACCCGGTGATCGTCAGGAGAGATGTGAACGCTAACAGATACGTGGTGGGGGTGGACTTCGGGACGTTGTCCGGCCGCGCGGTGGTGGTGCGGGTCGGCGACGGCGCCGAGCTGGCCAGTGCCGTCCACGAGTACGCCAACGGCGTGATCGAGGAGCGCCTGCCGGACTCCGGCGTGCGGCTCGGGCCGGACTGGGCGCTGCAGTCGCCGCAGGACTGGCTGGACGTGCTGCGCCACGCCGTACCCGAGGCGGTCGCGGCGGCCGGGATCGACCCGGAGCAGGTGATCGGCATCGGCACCGACTTCACCGCCTGCACGGTGCTGCCCGCGACGGCCGACGGCACCCCCTTGTGCGAGCTGACCCCCGAGCGCCCGCACGCCTGGCCCAAGCTGTGGAAGCACCACGCGGCCCAGCCGCAGGCCGACCGCATCAACCGGCTGGCCGCCGAACGCGGCGAGAGCTGGCTGCCCCGCTACGGCGGCAAGATCTCCTCCGAGTGGCAGTTCGCCAAGGCCCTGCAGGTGCTGGAGGAGGACCCGGAGACGTACGGCAGGGCCGAGCGCTGGATCGAGGCGGCCGACTGGATCATCTGGCAGCTGACCGGGGTGGAGACGCGCAACGTCTGCACCGCCGGATACAAAGGGATATTTCAGGATGGGCGGTATCCGTCGCGTGACTACCTCGCCGCGCTGAACCCCGCCTTCGCCGGCTTCACCGCCAAGCTCACCTTCGACGGCGAGCCGGTCCTGTCCCCCCTGGGCGGCGCCGCCGGACGCCTCACCGCGCAGGCCGCCGAGTGGACCAAGCTGCCCGAGGGCATCGCCGTGGCCGTCGGCAACGTCGACGCCCACGTCACCGCCGCGGCGGCGGACGCCGTACGGCCCGGCCAGCTCGTGGCGATCATGGGCACCTCGACCTGCCACGTGGTCTCCTCCGACCACCTGGCCGAGGTGCCCGGCATGTGCGGGGTGGTGCGCGACGGGATCGTGCCCGGCCTGTGGGGGTACGAGGCCGGGCAGACCGGTGTGGGCGACATCTTCGCCTGGTTCGTGGGCACCCACGCGCCCGGATACACCCACGAGCAGCTCACCGAGCTGGCCGCCCGGCAGAAGGTCGGCCGGCACGGGCTGGTCGCCCTCGACTGGCACAACGGCAACCGCTCCGTCCTGGTCGACCACCACCTGTCGGGCGTGATCGTCGGCCAGACACTGGCCACCCGGCCCGAGGATGTCTACCGGGCGCTCATCGAGGCCACCGCCTTCGGCACCCGCGTCATCGTGGAGACCTTCGAGGGCTCCGGCGTGCCGATCACCGAGTTCGTGGCCGCCGGAGGGCTGATCAAGAACCGCTTCCTCATGCAGGTCTACGCCGACGTGCTGCGCCGCCCGCTGTCGGTGATCGGCTCCGACCAGGGCCCCGCGCTCGGCTCGGCCGTCCACGCCGCCGTGGCCGCCGGAGCCTACCCCGACATCCGGCAGGCCGCCGCCGCCATGGGCAAGCGCACCGAGAACGCCTACCTGCCCGACCCGGCGCGCGCCGACGCCTACGACCGGCTCTACGCCGTCTACCGCGACCTGCACGACCACTTCGCCGACGGAAGGCTCCTGCACACCCTGCGCGCGATGAGAAACGAGGCCACCGCGTGAAAGACCGCGTCAAAGAGATCGTCTGCGACCTGCACGCCGAACTGGTGCGCAACAACCTCGTGGCCTGGACGGCCGGAAACGTCTCCGGCCGCATCCCGGGCGAGGACCTGTTCGCCATCAAACCCTCGGGCGTCTCCTACGACGAGCTCACCCCCGACAAGATCGTCGTCTGCGACCTCGACGGCAACCTCGTCGAAGGCGACCACGCGCCCTCCAGCGACACCGCCGCGCACGCCTACGTGTACCGCAACATGTCCGAGGTCGGCGGCGTCGTGCACACCCACTCCACCTACGCCTCGGCCTGGGCGGCCCGCGGCGAGCCCATCCCCTGCGTGCTGACCGCCATGGCCGACGAGTTCGGCGGGGAGATCCCCGTCGGCCCGTTCGCGCTGATCGGCGACGACTCCATCGGCCGCGGCATCGTCGAGACGCTCAAGGGCCACCGCTCGCCCGCCGTCCTCATGCGCAGCCACGGCGTCTTCACCATCGGCAAGGACCCGCGCGCGGCGGTCAAGGCCGCGGTCATGTGCGAGGACGTCGCCCGCACCGTCCACATCGCGCGCCAGCTGGGCGACCCGATCCCCATCGCGCAGGCCGACATCGACCGCCTCTACGACCGCTACCAGAACGTCTATGGACAGAGGAGCCCGCGTTGACCATCTGGTTTCTGACCGGCAGCCAGCACCTGTACGGCGAGGAGACCCTCGCCCAGGTGGCGGCGCAGTCCCGGCAGATCGCCGACGCCCTGCCGGTGCCCGTCGACTGGCGGCCGGTGCTGACCGACGCGGCCGCCATCCGCCGGATCATGCTGGAGGCCAACGCCGACGACTCCTGCACGGGCGTGATCGCCTGGATGCACACCTTCTCCCCGGCCAAGATGTGGATCGCGGGCCTGGACGCCCTGCGCAAGCCGCTGCTCCACCTGCACACCCAGGCCAACCTGGAGCTGCCGTGGGACACCATCGACATGGACTTCATGAACCTCAACCAGGCCGCCCACGGCGACCGTGAGTTCGGGTACGTCCAGACGCGCCTGGGCGTGCCGCGCAAGACGGTCTTCGGGCACGTCAGCGACCCGTCCGTGGCCTCGCGCATCCTCGCCTGGGCCCGCGCCGCCGCCGGGGCCGCCGAGCTGCGCACGCTCAAGCTCGTCCGCTTCGGCGACAACATGCGCGACGTGGCCGTCACCGAGGGCGACAAGGTCGAGGCCCAGCTGCGCTTCGGCGTCTCGGTCAACACCTACGGCGTCAACGACCTGGTCCAGGCCGTGGAGGCGGCCACCGACGCGGAGGTCACCGCGCTGGTCAAGGAGTACGGCGAGCGCTACCGGGTGGCGCCCGAGCTGCTGGACGGGCGCCACGAGTCGCTGCGCTACGCCGCGCGGATCGAGCTGGGCCTGCGCTGGTTCCTGGAGCAGCACGGCGCCAGGGCCTTCACCACCAACTTCGAGGACCTCGGCGGGCTGCGCCAGCTGCCCGGCCTGGCCGTCCAGCGGCTCATGGCCGACGGGTACGGCTTCGGCGGCGAGGGCGACTGGAAGACCTCCGTGCTGGTGCGCACGCTCAAGGCGATGGCGCCCGAGGGCGGCACGTCCTTCATGGAGGACTACACCTACCACCTGGTGCCGGGGGAGCAGCTCATCCTCGGGGCGCACATGCTGGAGGTGTGCCCGTCGATCGCCGCGGACACCCCGTCGTGCGAGATCCACCCGCTGGGCATCGGCAACCGGGAGGACCCGGTGCGGCTCGTCTTCGACGCCGCGCCGGGACCGGCCGTCGTCGCGGGCCTGGCGGACATGGGCGACCGGTTCCGCCTGGTGACCAACGAGATCGACATCGTGGCGCCGCCGTACCCGCTGCCCCGGCTCCCGGTGGCGCGCGCGGTGTGGCGTCCGCGGCCGGACCTGCGCACCTCGGCGGAGGCGTGGCTCACCGCCGGGGCGCCGCACCACACGGTGCTGTCCACGGCCGTGGGGACGGAGGAGCTGACCGACCTGGCGGACATGCTGGGGGTGGAGCTGCTGGTGATCGACGCGGACACCACGATCCGGCAGTTCAGCAAGGAGTTGCGCTGGAATCAGGCGTATTACAGGTTGGCGCAGGGGTTGTAGGGTTCCGGGCTTCTTGAGGGGGCTGGGGCTTCTTTAGGGGTTCGAGGGGTTCGGGGGCTTCAAAAGCGTGGGCCTTCGCCTTTTGGGGCGCTTCGCGCCTGGCGGGCTCCGGGCTGTGCTTAGTGGGGGTGTGCCTGCGGCCAATGTCAGGAACTTAAGAATGAGCGGAAAGCACGAAGCTC
>NZ_KZ084326.1 GCF_002093975.1 Thermoactinospora rubra | reverse complement strand
CTGCCCGCCGGTTACAAGCGGAACTTCTGGAATGCCGCTTAGCTGTCAAGCACTGTTCGACTGACTTGTTCGGCAGCACAGACTTAGCTGGTCCATGAGGGGATAGCCCGATAACTTTCCGACCATGGCGACCAAGGGTAAGACCACGAAGAACAGCAGTTTGGGTAAGTACTGGGGTTTCGTCCCGTTCTTAGCGCTCATCGCTGGTCTTCTCGGCTGGATACCGGGAGTCGCCCCAATGCTGTTAGCTGGACTCGCAGCAGTATCTGCTTACTTCTTCTTCTTTCGCATGCCGGTGTGGTGTGGGGCTGTGAATCGCGACGGAACAGCCTGCCGCCAGAATGCATACGGGTTGCTCTTGGGATGTCATCTCCGTCAACACAGGTGGCAAAAGTTCAAAATGCGGTTCGCCCGAAGTAAATGGGGCAAGATAAATCGCGGCTTGTGGACGCAGCCACGCGACTGCTTGGCCACCGTTGGAGGGTTCGTTGCTATCTTGGGCGGTATCGCAGCCTTCGTACCGCTTCCCTGGATGCCGAAGTGATCAGAACTCCCCGGCGAGAGTCTCGATGGCCAGACGCCATGGGTAATCGTTCACTCGATCTGCGCCCGTGCTCGGCGGGTGCGGCTCGAACTGCCCTGGGCCGATGAGCACGTGAACGCCCTCAGCGCGCAGGGTGGAGACTGCTTGACGAAACGCAGTTCTACCTGCGAGTGCAGCGTTCACAAAGGGAAGGACAACTACAGGGATTCCTATGCCCGGAGCCTCCGCGAGGATTCCAAGAGCATAGGTGTCAGAGATCCCTCCAGCAAACTTGTTAATGGTGTTATAAGTGGCAGGGGCCACGATGATGGCGTCAGCTCTCGGTGATTTGGGCTCGTGGGGCTTCCGGTACTGGCTGCGTACTGGCCGGCCCGTCTGTTTCTCCAGCGCGGCCACGTCGATGAAGTCGAGCGCGGAAGGTGTGGCGATGACCTGGACGGTCCAGCCTTCGTCTTGGGCCATGGCCACGAGGCGGCCGACGTCCTTGGCCGGCCCCGCTGCGCACACGATGATGTAGAGGACCTTGCCCTCACTACTCAAGCCGAGACTCCCAGGGATTCCGCGTACTCACGCGCCTCGCGACGGACGCTGGCGGGCGCGGTCTTTAGTAGATCACGGACAAGCCGGAGGGTCGCAGGCCGGACCGTGATCTCCTCGGGGGCGATGTCGCCGGCCGCGCGCATGACATAGAGGGCACGGTCGTGCTTGCCCCACGTGAGGAACGCGCGGGCGGTGTCGAGAAGAAGCGTCGCCTTGCGCTCGTTGATCGGTAGGGCGTCGATGTTGACCTTGCGGGCGTACTCGACGGCCGTGCCCGCATCGCCCATCGTGAGCGCGACGTTCACGCGGTGGCACAGGACGTTGTTCGGACCGAACGCGGTCCACATGTGGTTGCCGTCGTGGCCAAGCCGCTTCCCCGCCTCGGCGGCCTCGTCCAGGAGCTCGACAGCCGTATGCCGATTGGCCTGCTGAGCCGCTGCGACGGCGCCGCGCAACAGCAATGAGCCATAGACCGACAGATCATCCGGTGTCGGGCCGGAAAGCTCAGCGTCCATGCGTTGGGCGGCGGTGGAAGCCGTACTGACGGCTGCCCTGTGGTGACCACCATCCATGAGCGCGTGCGTGATGATCCGCGCGCTGGAACCGATCATCAGCGGACTCTCGGACGCATGAGCCGCTTGGACGCTGCGATCGGCCGCAAGCCAGGCAAGGCCCTTGTCCTCCTGCTTGATCAGAATGGATGCGGCCACGTGATACGCCTCGGCCGTCAGCGCGTGCGCCTTCAGCCGGGCGTCCCCTTCGAGCACCGTGCAGGCCACGCGCAGCGAGCGAAGCAACGACGGCAGCATGCTGACGACGTCGCCGTACCGACACGCCTGGTAGCTCTGCTTGGCCGCGGCCACGGCGCGGGCCAAAGGCGCCAAGTCAGGGAGTTCGTCACCCGGCGCAGGGAAGCTGACCAGGGCGGCGGCCAGGTCCTCGATGCCATCGGGGGATGCCTGCTCGGCCGGGCCGAGGGCGGCGCTGAACAACGCGGCCCCCGCCAGACCGACGAACTCACGGCGTCGCACGTTCGTCTCGGCCCCTCCTCGCTGGACGAGATCCACGGCACGTGTGGAAACTGCCGGACGGTCGTCCTGCGATGGGATAGCCAAGGTGAGCGCGGTACGCGGGGCAAGCCCGAGCGCCATCCGGGCCGCGTCCGGCATGCCGAGTCCATCGGCCACACGCTCGACCACCTCGAACGCCGTGACCTGCTGGTTTCCGCTCATGATGGCGCTGACCTTGCCTTGGCTCATGCCGGTCACGCTGCCGATGTGCGTTTGCGACATTCCCGCGTATTGGCGAACAAGGCAAAAGACAGAGCCGATGTCGCGACCTCTGAGGGCGGCAAGCATGTCGGGACGTTGCCACAGAGAGTCGGGAATCTCGGGCATTCAGGCGGATTTCCCTTCATGCTGGCCTCGCGACAAAGAGCGATTCCATCGTGACCCCACGATCACCTATCCCGTCAAGGGATACCGCGCGGCGATGGGCTGGGAAAAGCGAAACGGCCACGCTGGATCGTATGACGAGCACAGAGACCAGCGAGCAGGCCGAACTGCCGTGCTCCTCCTGCCAAGGGCGGGGCTGGAAACTCGTGACCATGCGGGGTGAGGCCGCGATCTCCCGCCTCGACAATTCGATGCTGGCCGAATCCGAGACCGAATGCATTTGGTGTGGTGGTACCGGTGTGGCCGCATGATCCCATAGCCGTCGTCTACGAGTGGGAAGTGCTCCGGGACTCCGACGTCATCGGCCCCTGCGGGACGAACCAGCTCCAGAGCACGGCCATGCAGCGGCTCGCCGATGCCCTTCGCGCTGCTGGCCGTCCGGCGTGGGGGCGGATCTCTCGCCGGATCTTCACGTACGGCCTGCAACCGGATGACTCGTCCATCCGTGTTCTCGTCCGAGTTGAGCTCGATGACGCGGGATTCCTGCGCTGGACGTCGGCGACGTCATGAAAACGAGATCGTCCTGCCTCAGCCCGCATCCGGCACGGCCTCAGCCCGGCTGCCGTGACCTGGTGTGGCGGGAGCCGTACGTCACTGGCCGTATCCGCGTGATCGAGTGGACCTGTGAGTGTGCGGCGGAGGTCTACGAACTGTGCGAAGCGGCGGGCCTGGCCTTCATCCGCAAGACCACCGGCGGCGCTGTCTGGGAGTCAGACGCCTGGTTGGTTCGCGAGATACGGCGGACGTGGCGAGCGCTGCTCGGCGGCTACGTCAAGTGATGGTTTGCCCGCCTCCGTTTCGCGGCTTGGTCCTGGGTGAGCCGCAATGTGGTGTCGGACGCGCATCCACCTCGCGTGCCCCGGCAAGGCCGTACGGTCTGGACGGTCGCTCAGCTCAGGACCTTCCTCGACCAGGCGCGGCCGGACCGGTTCTACGCGCTGTAGGTCTTGGAAGCCACCTCCGGCCTACGGCGGTGCGAGCTGGCGGGCGCCCGTCGTGACGGCCTGGACTTGGATGCCGGAACTCTTACGATCGAGACAACCCGTGTGGTCGTCGACGGCAAGGTCGTCGAGTCGGACGGCAAGACCGAGAACGCTCAGCGCACGCTTGCCCTCGATCCCTTCACCCTGGCCGCGCTGACCCGACACGTCGAGATGCTGGATCAGGAGGCCAAGGAGTCCGGGGCCGACTACCAGGATCACGGCCTGCTGTTCTGCCGGGAGAACGGCAAGCCACCGCACCCGGACACGATCATCCGGCGCTTCAAGCGCCTCGCCCAGAAGGCCGGACTCCCGGACATCGACCTTCACGACGTACGGCACAGCTACGCCACGGCCGGCAGAGACGCGAAGATCGACTGGAAGGCGCTCAGCAAGCGCATCGGGCACTCTGACGTGGCCTTCACCATGAAGCAGTACGTTCAGGCCGACCTCGAAGCAGACCGCCAGGTCCGACAACCCTCGCGGATCTGATCATCGGCGGAACGCTCGCCTCGGTCGAGATCGAAAAGACTGCCGATCAATATGGTCAAATAGCGCTCAAGCAACATCCCGCGCAGTGACACCTCCCAGGCTAGAGGCGCGGTGCGGGGACGACGATAGTGACAGCCAGAAAGGCACAGTCAATGTCAAACGCGCCGTTGTACGACACTATCGGAGCCACCTACACCGTGACACGGCGCACTGAACCGCGCATCGCTGCGCGGATCTGGGCTGCGCTCGGCGACGCCCGAACCATACTGAATGTCGGGGCGGGCACCGGGTCCTACGAGCCCTCTGACCGCTACGTCCTCGCGGTGGAACCGTCGGCGGTCATGCGTTCGCAGCGCCTTCCGGATGCGGCGCCGTGCCTGGTTGGATCTGCCGAGAGCCCGCCGTTCGATGATCAGTCCTTCGACGCCGCGATGGCTGTTGCCTCCGTCCATCACTGGCAGGACCCGATTGCCGGCCTGCGCGAGATGAGGCGCGTTGCTCGCCGCGTGGTGGTGTTCACGCACGACACCAGTGACGCCGGATGGCGCCATCGGTTCTGGCTTACTCGCGACTACCTGCCTGAGGTTGCGGACCTTCTTGCCGGCCGGCCTTCGCTGATAGAGCTGGCCCGCGCGATCGGAGCCCGGATCGAACCGGTGCTCATCCCGTGGGACTGCGCTGACGGCTTCTTCGAAGCCTACTGGCGCCGGCCGGAGGCATACCTGGACGAGAATGTCCGTCGCGGAGTATCGGTCTGGGCCAGAGTCGGGCCAGCCGTCGAGCAGCGCGCAGTACACAGCCTTCGTGATGACCTCGCATCCGGTCGTTGGGCCGAACGCAACCAAGACCTCGTCGATCTCGACGCAGCGGAGCTCGGCCTTCGCCTGCTGATCGCCTGAACCCGCCACAGCCGGGCATCACTTCGCCGCCCGGACCGCAGAACAAATCCCATTGGCATCGATAACGGAAAACGCCCTTCCGGATCATCTCCGGAAGGGCGTTTTCCCTGGTAGCGGGGGTAGGATTTGAACCTACGACCTCTGGGTTATGAGCCCAGCGAGCTACCGAACTGCTCCACCCCGCGTTGGCGTGTGTCTAAAGACTATCGGCCCCGCGGGGTGCACGCAAATCAAGGAGCTAGCCGCCGCCCGTCGCCGTCGGGGAAGGGCTTGCCGTCGGCGACGCCGTCGGCGATGCGGTCGGTGATGCGGTCGGCGACGGGGTGCTCGTGGGCGCCGGCTGGGTCTTCAACCGGTCGAGAGCGTTCAGCGCCTCCTGCAGCCGCCGCTGAGCATCGCCGTACTTCTGCCAGTTCGGCGGGACCTCCTTGAGCGCGTCCTGCGACTCCTGGAAGGCCTTGCGGACGTTCTCGATCGCCTGCGACAGCTGCGGCGCCGTCTGCGTGGGAGGCTGTTGCTGCTGGTTCGGCGGGGGCTGCTGCTGCTGGTTCTGGGCGTCGCCGAAGACCTGCTGCAACGCCTGCTCGAGGCGGTCGGCCGAGCCGATCTTGTTGCCGAAGGAGACCAGCACCCGCTTCAGGATCGGGTAGGGCTCCTGGCCGGTGCCCGCGGTGGACTGGACGTAGACCGGTTCGACGTAGACCAGGCCGCCCGCGTAGGGAAGCGTGAGCAGGTTGCCGTAGCGGACCGTGGCGTTGCCCAGGCCGAGCAGGTTGAGCTCGCCGGAGAACTTGTTCTGGAAGTTGTTCTGCGCCTGCCCCGGGCCGGGGATGGCGGTGTTGGACGGCATGCGCAGGATGCGGAGCTTGCCGTAGTCATCGCCCGGTGTGGAGTCGACGGCCATGAACGCCGCCAGGTTGGGGCCCTGCCGCGGGACGTAGGTGGTGGTCAGCGAGAACCGCGGCTCGGAGACGTCCGGCATGGTGGTCGTCAGGTAGTACGGCGGCTGCTTGATGTCCTGGGTGCCCGCCGACGGGTCGCGCGGGACGTTCCAGAAGTCCTGGCCGCTGTAGAAGGCCCCGGCGTCCTCGATGTGGTAGCGCGCGAGCTGGTGGCGCTGGACCTTGAACAGGTCCTCCGGGTAGCGGACGTGGCTGCGCAGCTCCGGGCTCATCTCCGCGGCGGGCCTGATGACGCCGGGGAAGGCGTTGCTCCAGGTCCGCAGGATCGGGTCCTTGTCGTCCCAGGCGTAGAGGGTGACGCTGCCGTCGTAGGCGTCGACGACCGCCTTGACCGAGTTGCGGATGTAGTTGATCCGGTCGCGGGGCTGGGCGGCGGCGAGGCGGCGCTCGACGACGGCGTCGCGGGTCATCTCGCCCAGGCTCTCGCTCTGGGAGTAGGGGTAGTCGTTGGACGTGGTGTAGGCGTCCACGATCCACTTGATCCGCCCGTCGGCGATCACCGGGTAGGGGTTGCCGTCGAGGGTGAGGAACGGCGCCACCTTCTCGATCCGCTCGCGCGGGTTGCGCACGTAGAGGATCTTGGAGGAGTCGTTGATGTCGCCCGACAGCAGGATGTTGACCTCGCCGTACTTGGCGGCGAAGACCAGGCGGTTGAAGAACGAGCCGAGCGGCACGCCGCCCTTGCCCGTGTAGCTGAAGTTCTTCTGGCCGGTGCCGGCGCTTTCCGGGTAGTCGAGCTCCTGCGGCCGGTTGGGGTTGCCGCCGGCGATGACGTACTCGGCCGCGCCCTGCTCGCCGAAGTAGACCCGCGGCTCCTGGAGCTTGGTCTGGGTGACCAGCGAGCCGGAGACCGGCATGTCCTTGGCGTCGTAGTCGGGCAGGCCGTCGGCGCTGACCTGGTTGCCGGGCGCGGAGACGAAGCCGTAGCCGTGGGTGTAGACCAGGTGCCGGTTGATCCAGTTGTCCTGCTCGGCCGGCGGGCCCGTCAGCTCGCGCACCGCGACGACGTGGTCGACGAGCTTGCCGTTGCCGTCGGGGTAGCGGTCGACGTCGAGCTGCTCGGGGAAGTCGTAGAAGCCGCGGATGCGCTGCGTCTGCTGGAAGGTCTTGGAGACCAGCGACGGGTCCAGCAGGCGCACGCCGGACACCGAGGTGTCGCCGTTGCCCCGCACCTTGGAGGCGTCGGCCTGGGCCTCGTAGGCGAGGACCTCGACGTCGTCGATGTCGTACGCCTTGCGGGTGGCCTCGATGTTGCGCTTGATGTACTCCGACTCCTTGGCCTGCTGGTTGGGCTTGACCTGGAACTGCTCGACCAGCGCCGGGTAGACCCCGCCGATGAGGACGGCCGACAGCACCAGCAGGCCGAAGGAGACGCCGGGCAGCATGCCGCCGGCCCGCACGACGCCCACGAAGAACATCGCCGCGCAGATCAGCGCGATGACGGCCAGGATGGTCTTGGCCGGGAGCACCGCGTTGACGTCGGTGTAGGAGGCGCCGTGGACGAAGCCGCGGTCGGAGAAGACCAGGCCGTAGCGGTCAAGCCAGTAGGCGACGGCCTTCAGCAGCACGAACAGGCCCAGCAGGATCGACAGGTGGGCGCGGGCGGCCCGGGAGGCGTGGACGCCGGGCGACTGGAGCCGGAAACCCCCGTACAGGTAGTGCGTGACGGTCGCCAGGATGATCGCGAGGATCACGGCGGTGAACAGGAAGTTCAGCACCATCCGGATGAACGGGTAGTCGAAGGTGAAGAAGGAGATGTCCAGCCCGAAGAGCTGGTCCTTCTCGCCGAAGTCCGCGCCGTTGGCGAACTGCATCCACGTCTTCCACTGCCCCGCCGACTGCGAGCCCGCGAACAGCGCGAGCACCGCCATCCCGACGATGAAGATCAGCTTTCGGTGCGGGTCGAGCGCCATCCGGTAGCGGTCGGCCCCGCTGGCCCCGCCGAACATCGCGGGCCCGAACATCGGCCGCATGCGGAAGGCCAGCAGCATGTTGCCGCCGACGATGCCGACCATCAGCAGGGCGCCGACCACGAACAAGACGATCTGCGTCAGCAGGATGCCCGAGAACACCCGCGCCTTGCCGATGTTGTCGAACCACAGATAGTCGGTATAGAAGCCGGCGAACAGGAAGAACAAAGCGACGATCGCGACGATGGCGATCGCGACGGGAAGCAAGAGCCGGGGGCGGCGCAAACGCATCGCCCGTCCGCCTCCCGGGGTTCGGAAGCTCAAGGCCAACCCCTCGTCGTGACGAAACAATCGGTTGTGTCTGGCAACCTACACCGAGGTGCCAGCCATACGGCTAACGCGCGACGGCCTGTGGAAAGTTTCAGCCGGCCGCACAGGACGGCACGGTGCCCCGTCCGGTGCGCAGGGCGTCGAGCGCCTGCACCACCTGGTGCAGCGTGCTGGCCTTGACCAGGCGCAGCCCGTCGGGGGCGGCCTTGACGGCCTCGGCGCAGTTGTCCTCGGGGGTCAGGAACACGCTCGCCCCCGCCTTCCTGGCGCCGACCATCTTCTGCGCGATGCCGCCGATCGGCCCGACCTCGCCCTCGGGGGTGATCGTGCCGGTGCCCGCGATGGACTTGCCGCCGGTGAGCTCTCCGGGCGTGAGCTTGTCGAGGATGCCCAGGGAGAACATCAGCCCCGCGCTGGGGCCGCCGACCTCGCCCACGTTGATGCGCACCTCGAACGGGAACTTGTACTTGGCCTGCATGCTGACGCCCAGCCTCGCGGCGTTCTGCGGGCTGGCGGCCGCCTTGACCGAGACCTCCTGCCTGCTGCCGTTGCGCAGGATGCCCAGGACGATCGTGTCGCCCGGCTTGTGTGCCTTGACCGCCGCGACGGCCTCGTCGACGCCGCCGAGCGGCTTGCCGTCGATCGAGACGATCTCGTCGCCCTTCTGCAGGACGCCGTGGGCGGGCATGCCCTTCTCGGTGGAGACGACGGTGACGGCCATGGTGAAGGGGATCTTGAGCTCGGTCAGCGCGGCCGCGGTGGCGTTGTCCTGCGAGTTGGTCATCTCCACCGCGTTCTGCTCCTCGACCTGCTGGGCCGTCTGGTCGGGAGGGAAGATCGTCGCCTCGGGCACCACCGCCACGGCCGGGTCGATCCACCCGCGCAGCGCCGTCATCAGGTCGATCCTGTTGGTCGGGCCGCCCTTGTACTCCACCGTGGTCAGGCGCAGGGCGCCGCTGGTGGGGTAGGTCTGCCGCCCGGAGATCGCGATGACCGGCTTCTTGCTGACCTCGCCGAGGGTGTTCTCGGTCGGCCCGGGGCTCAGCACCACATACGGCACCTTCAGGAAGGCGCCGACGACACCGAGGGCGAGCACCAGGAAGCCCGACACCAGAAGGGTCAACGCGCGTGGTGACATGGGGATGAGCTTATGCGCAGGCGCCGACCCATTCGGTCGACCCGTCGGCGAACACCTGGTGTTTCCAGATGGGCACCTCGGCCTTGAGGTCGTCGATGAGGCGGCGGCAGGCCGCGAACGCCTCGGCGCGGTGCGGGCAGGCCACGGCGACGATCACCGCGATGTCGCCCAGCTCCAGGTCGCCGACCCGGTGGACGGCGGCCAGGGCGGTGACGGGGAAGTCGGCGGCGACCTTCTCGGCGACCCTGCGCAGCTCGGCCAGGGCGGAGGGGTGGGCGGAGTACGACAGCCGCGTCACCTCCTTGCCGTGGTCCTCCCGGCGTACCGTCCCGACGAACAGGGCGGTACCGCCCGCGTCGAAGGAGCCCACGGCGGCGAAGACCTCGTCCACGGAGAGCGGGGTGTCGCGAATGTCCAGCAACCGAATCACGTTGTCGATTCTCGCACCCTGTGGCGAATAAGGACTCGGAGTCATGTCCTGCGCTTCTTCCGCACCTGGCGGACGATGGCCGCCGTGCCGATCACCGCCACCGTCGCGCCGGCCGCCGTGAGCGTCGCTTCCTTGACCGGCAGCCGCCGGCCGACCACGGTGGTGCGCTTCTCCCTCAGCTCGATCAGCTGCCGCAGCGCCGCCTCGTTCGTCCAGGACGGCTTCCAGCCCGCCTTCCGCAGGGAGGAGCAGTCCACGACCCACGGATACACGACATAGTGCAGGTCGGTCGCCGGGGCCGGGGTGATCCCCAGCCGGTGCAGCCGCTGGGCCGTACCGAACGTCAGCCCCGCCGGCAGCTCGAAGCCCCGGATGCCCGACAGCTCCTCCACCTGCTCCTGCTCCAGCCAGCCGTCGGAGCCCACCGCCACGACGCCGCCGACGGCCCCGCGGGCCGCCAGCTCCAGGGCCGACACCAGGTCGTCGATGTGGCAGAACTGCCAGCGCGGCGAGCAGCCCTTCACGGTGAGCAGGCGCGGCGCCTCGAAGTGGCGGGTGATCACCGTGTCGACGCCCGGCCCGACCACCGCCGCCGGGCGCAGGATGGTCAGCTCCAGCCCCGGGTGGCTGCGCGCCGCCTGCCGCGCGACCCCCTCGATCTCCAGGTAGTCGCCCACCACCCCGGTGTCCGGCTCGGCGGCCACGGGCGCGTCCTCCGGAAGCGGCACCGGGTTGTCGGGCGCCGCGCCGTACACCATGGCGCTGGTCAGGAGGACCACCCGCCGCACCCGCGCCGCCGCGCACGCGGTGAGGACCGTCTGCGCGGCCCGCAGGTTGTAGGCGCGGCGCTCGGCCGGGTCGGAGTCCACGGCGAAGTCGCCGGCGAGGTGGACCAGGACGTCGATGTCGGAGATCCGGTTCGCCAAGAGCGGATCCCGGACGTCGATCACCCTCCAGGTGACGCCCTGGACGTCCCCCCGCTGCTCGTCGATGGCCACCACTCTGCGGAAATCCCCTGAGGAGGCCAGCCTGGACAGCAGCTCACGGCCGATCCCCGTGGCGGCGCCGGTGACGGCGACGACGGGCTGGCGCGGTCGTTTCGAGGTAGGCACGGGGTCCTCACTTTGCACTGATCCGCCGTGGGACGACTAACGTGGCGGATGTGGACTCCTCCATCCTGCATGAGGTAGAGCGGTGACTGACCTTCCAGGTCGTGAAAACGACCCCAACGAGAACCCGTTCGCCATGTTCGGCAACCCTGAGCAGATGGCTCAGGCGATGCGCCAGTTCGCCGACATGCTGTCGGCCCCGCAGGGTTCCGGCCCTGTCAACTGGGACATGGCCAAGAACATCGCCCGCCACGCCGTCGTGGCCGAGGGTGATCCCAGCGTCATGGAGGGCGAGCGCCGTCAGATCGTCGAGGCGCTCAAGCTCGCCGACCTGTGGCTCGACGAGGCGTCCGCGCTGCCCAGCGGGGTGGCCGGTCCGCAGGCGTGGAGCCGGTCGGAGTGGATCGAGAACACCATCCCGGTCTGGCGCCAGCTGTGCGAGCCCGTCGCGGCCAAGATGGTCGAGACGATGGGCGGCACGCTCGGCGGTTCCGGCCTGCCTCCGGAGGCCCAGCAGATGGCCGGGCCGCTGCTGGGCATGCTCAAGCAGATGGGCGGCATGATGGTCGGCCAGCAGATCGGCGCGGCGCTCGGCTCGCTGGCGCGGGAGGTGGTCGGCACGACCGACATCGGCCTGCCGCTGTCGGAGACGGCCGCGCTGCTGCCCGGTGGGATCGCCGCGTTCAGCAGCGGCCTGGAGATCCCCTCCGACGAGGTCAGGCTGTATCTGGCGCTGCGCGAGGCCGCGCACCACCGGTTGTTCCAGCACGTGCCGTGGCTGCGCTCGCACCTGATGGGCGCGATCGAGGAGTACGCCAGGGGCATCACGATCGACACCTCCGCGCTGGAGGAGCAGATCCGCAGCATCGACATCAGCAACCCGGAGGCCATCCAGGAGGCGTTGAGCGGCGGCGCGCTGCTCAAGCCGGAGGAGACCGAGCGGCAGAAGGCCGCGCTGGCCCGGCTGGAGACGACGCTGGCTCTGGTCGAGGGCTGGGTGAGCAGCGTCGTGGACGCCGCGTCTGCGGGCAAGCTGCCGTCGGCCGCCGCGCTGGCCGAGACGGTACGGCGGCGCCGCGCCTCGGGCGGTCCGGCCGAGGTGACGTTCGGCGCGCTGGTCGGCCTGGAGCTGAGGCCGCGGCGCATGCGCGAGGCCGCGGCGCTGTGGCGGGCGCTGGCCGAGCGGCGCGGCGTCGACGGGCGTGACGCGGTGTGGAGCCACCCCGACCTCATGCCGACCGCCGACGACCTGGACAATCCGGAGGGCTTCATCAGCGGCGGCACGGACTGGGACATCTCCAAGCTGGACGACTCCAAGCCGGGCGACGCCAAGCCGGGCGAGTCCGGCGACGAGCAGTGAGCCTGCGCCGCGACGCGGTGGAGGTGCTGACCGCCTGGAAGGCGCCGACGCCGGAGGAGGAGGTGCTGCGCAAGGAGTTCCTGGAGCACCTGCACGCCCACGACGACGCGATGTTCCGCGAGTGCGTGCCCGGCCACCTGACGGCCACGACGGCCGTGCTGTCGCACGACGGCTCCCGGGTGCTGCTCACGCTGCATCCGAAGGCGGGGATGTGGCTGCCGATGGGCGGGCACTGCGAGGCCTCCGACGTGTCGCTGGCGGCCGTCGCGCTGCGCGAGGCCGCGGAGGAGTCCGGCATTCCCGGCCTGCGGCTGCTGCCCGGCCCGCTGGCGCTCGACCGGCACAAGGTGTGGTGCCATCCGCCGTACAGCTGGCACCTCGACGTCGAGTACGCCGCGGTCGCGCCCGAGGGGGCCGAGGCGGTGATCAGCGAGGAGTCGCTGGACCTGCGCTGGTTCCCGGTCGACGGCATCCCCTCGCTCTCGGACGAGGCGACCAGGCGCCTGGCCCGCCGCGGACGCGCCGCCCTGGTGGCCTGAATGGTCGGGGGGACGCCGGAATGGTAGGGGGGACGATCGTCACCCCGCCACGCAAGCGCCTGCCCGCCGCCCTCGCCTGGGTCGCGGTCTCCCCCTTCGCCGCCTGGGCCGCCGTCCGCCTCGCCGGGCTGGAGCGCGGCTCGATCGGCACCCAGCTCATCGCGGCCACGCCGTACGCCGCCGCCGGTTCTGTGGTCCCCCTGCTGCTGGCCGCGCTCGCCCGCCGCCGCGCTGTCGTCGCCGTGGCCGCGGTCACCACGGCCGCGCTGGGCCTGAGCGTGCTACCCCGGGCCTTCGGTACGGCTGACGCCGCGCCGGGCACGCCGCTGCGCGTCCTGACGATCAACATGCTCGTGGGCCGGGCGGATCCGGAGGCCGTCGTCGGTCTCGTCCGCGGCTTGGCTCCCGACGTGCTGAGCCTGCAGGAGCTGACGCCGGGCGCGGTGGCGGCCCTGGACGCCGCCGGGCTGGCCGAGCTGCTGCCCCACCGCGTGCTGCGGCCGGACTGGTCGCCGTGGGGCAGCGGCCTGTACGCCCGGCACCGGCTGACCCCGCTGCCCGGCCAGGACTCCACGGCGCTGGTGGAGCTGCCGGGCGGGCAGAAGGCCGAGGTCGTCGCCGTCCACCCGCCCGCGCCGCTGGAGGAGGCCGTCGCGGTGTGGGAGCGGGCGCTGGAGGAGCTGCCGGCGGCCTCCCTCGACCGGCTGCGCATCCTCGCGGGCGACTTCAACGCCACGCTCGACCACGCGGCGCTGCGGCGCGTGCTCGCTCGCGGCTACAAGGACGCCGCCGCCGAGGTCGGGCAGGGGCTCGTGCCGACCTGGCCGGCCCACAAGAGCGTCCTGCCGCCCGCCTTCGCCATCGACCACGTGCTGGTGGACTCTCGTATCGGCGTGCGCGCGGTGAGCGTGCACACCCTGCCCGGCACCGACCACCGCGCCGTCTTCGCGGAGCTACGGCTGCCGCAGCAGGGCCCGGGTGTTGTCCCATCCCTCCAGTCCGGGGTCGAGGAACCGGACGTCCTCGGGTGACCTGAGGCGGTGCCAGCCCGGTCCGGCGGCGACCATGCGGCGGCCGGGGGCCTGGGCGCGCAGCGCCTGGAGGGGGTCGGGCTCGTCCAGGCCGGGGTGGGCCCAGCCGGGCAGGGGCAGCGTGGCCGCCATCGCGGCGGCTCCGCCGTTCTCGCTGGGGCACACGGCCAGCGGCGCGCGGCCGAGCTCGCGGAACAGCTTGCCGATCAGCAGCGGCGGCAGGTCGGGCGCGTCGGCGGCGACCACCGCCGCCTGGTCGCCGTCGAGGGCGGCGAACACGTCCCTCAGCGCCACATCCTCGGCGACGGCGATGACCTGGGTGCCCGGCCAGACGATCTCCTCCAGCTCCGGCACGCTCGTGACCAGCACGGGCGTGACGAGCTCCAGGCCGGCGGCCACCTCGTAGACGTCCTCGGCCATCGCGCGCAGGAACTCGTCCGGATCGACCTCGCCGGGAGCCGCCTTCGCCATGCCCGCCCTGGCCAGGACCGCGACGATCCGCCTCAAGGCCGCCTCAGCACTCCTCCGGCTGGTTGTGGGCCGCGGCCGAGAACCCCTCGAGGAAGCCGCGCGCCCGCTCGGCCTTGGGATACTGTTCGACCAGCGCCCAGAACTCGGGGCCGTGGCTGGGCACGAGCAGGTGCACCAGCTCGTGGATGATCACGTAGTTGATGACCCACTCGGGCAGGCCCTTGAGCCTGGTCGAGATCCTGATCGTGCCGTTCTCCGGCGTGCAGGAGCCCCACCGGTGGTGCTGGTTGTCCACCCACCGCACGCTGACCGGTCTGGCCATGCCGTCGAGGTACTTCGCCGAGAGCTCGTTGGCCCGCAGGAGCAGGGCCTCGTTGGTGGGGCGCCGGCGTTTTTCCTTGGCGGCCAGGCGCTCGAGCATCCTGCTGACCCACTCGTCGGCGTCTTCGCCGCTCAGCCAGGCGGGCAGGAGCACGATCGTCTTGTCGCCGTCGCGATATGCGGAAACCGTACGCCGGCGACGAGAACTTCGACGGACCTCGACTGTCTCGGGGGGCACATATGCACGGTAGCCGACACGGGCGAATTTCCACAGGGGGTGTGTGCCGTTTTCCCTGGTCAGCAGATTAAGTCCCGGTGAATTTGGGACGGCGTCCTTCCCGAATCGCGGCCAGTCCCTCTCTCATGTCGGCGGACGCCATGGTCACCGGCTGGGCCAGCGACTCCCAGCGCAGCGCCGCCTCCAGATCCGGGTGTTCATCGTGCAACGCGAGTTTCGTGAGCCTGGTGGCGATCGGCGCGTTTGCCGCGATCATTGCGGCGGTTTGCATGACCTCGTGAATGAGCTCGTCGCCGGGGAATGATTTGTTGATCAGGCCGCGTTGCGCCGCTTCCGTGCCGGTGATGGTCCGGCCCGTCAGAAGGAGCTCCCTGGCCAGCCGTACTCCGGCGGTCCGCGGGAGCAGGTAGGTCGCGGCCATGCCGGGGTGCAGGCCGAGGCCGGTGAAGGGGGCCAGGAGCCGGGCGTCGTCGGCGGCGTAGACCAGGTCGCAGGCGAGCGCCAGGCACAGGCCGGCGCCGACGGCGGGGCCGTTGACGGCGGCGATGGTCGGCACTTCCAGAGCGGTGACGGAAAGCCAGGCGCGGTAGAAGGCGAGCATGCGTTCGCGCAGCTCAGGGACCGACTCGGTGCCGCGCTGGGCCAGCCAGGCCATGTCGCCGCCGGAGGAGAAGGCGCTGCCGGCGCCGGTGACGACCACGCAGCGGACGCCTTCGTCATGGCCCAGCTCGGCGATGGCGCGGCGCCACTGGCCGGTCATGGCCTCGGTCATGGAGTTGCGCCGGTCGGGGCGGTTGAGGGTGAGCAGGACGACGCCGTCGTCGCGGCGGTCGATCAGGACTTCTTCCATGCCGGGGATGGTACGGCCGGGCCGCGCCGTCCACAGGGGGAGGGTCCGCGGGGCGGGTTATCCACAGCGGGCGGGACACGGGATCGGGATCTTGGCCTGGGGTGGAATCTTGGGGGCCATGAGGCCACGTTTGAAGCCCGCTCTGCGGCGGATCCCCCGTGACGACACGACCCTGCAGTTCGGCGTGCACCCGCGCCGAGCCGTGCTCGTCGGCGACCTGAGCCCCTCGGTGCGGCGGTGGCTGGCCGGGCTCGACGGCACCAAGGAGCTGCGCCAGGCGGCCCGTGAGGGGTGCGCGGCGGGCCTGGACGAGGCGGGGGCGTATTCGCTGCTCGACCGGCTCTTCGGGCTGGGGCTGCTGGACGACGCCTCGGTGGCGCCGCTGGCGCTGGCGCACCTGCCGCTGGGCGAGCGTGACCGGCTGCGCCCGGAGGCGGAGGCGATCGCGGTGTCGTCGGCCGCGGTGGACGGGGGCGGGGCGGCGATGGCGCGCAGGCGTGGCGCGCACGTGCGCGTCCACGGGGCGGGGCGGGTTGGCGCGCAGGTCGTCGCCCTGCTGGCGGCGTCGGGGGTGGGCAACGTCTCGGTGGTCGATCCGGGCACGGCCCAGGCACAAGACGTCGTCCCCGGCGGGCTGACGTGGAGCGAGGTGGGGCTGAGCCGCCAGGAGGGGGCCGTGGCGGTGGCGCGGCGCATCACGTCGGGCGGTGCTTCGGAGGGTGGTGCTTCGGAGGGTGGTGCTTCGGAGGGTGGTCGTTCGGCAGCGGCCGGCGCTTTCGCTGCGGGCTCGGGAATGGGCGGCGGGTCGTCGGCCGTTTGGATCGGTGGCGCCCACCTCGGCGACTGCTCGCCACGGCCCGACCTCGTGATCCTCACCCCGCCCGGCCCGCTCGACGGCCTCGTGGTCCGTGAGCTCGTCGATCTCGGGATGCCGCATCTGGCGGCCTCGGCCTTCGAGGGGTACGGCAGCGTCGGCCCGCTGGTCCTCCCCGGCCGGACGGCCTGCCTGCTGTGCCTCGACCTCGCCCGCCGCGACCGCGATCCGGGCTGGCCGATCGTCACCTCGCGGCTGGGCGGCTTCCCCGCCGGCGAGATCGCGTGCGGTACGGCTCTCGCCACGCTCGTCGCGGCGGCCACCGTCGGCCATGCGCTTGCTTTCCTCGACGGTGTCGAGACCCCTGTGACGAACGGCACACTGGACATCTCCCCCGATGGGAGCTGGACGCGAGCACCGATCAAGATCCACGCCCAATGTCGTTGTTTCCGAAACGATCCTGCTGGGCTAACAATGGTCACGTCGGCCGCGAGCGGCTGACTGGGGCCCGGGTCCGGTGGCCGACCGCGGAAAGGGGGAAGCGGCGTCTCCACGGAGTGCCGCGCAACCGGTGAGCGTTCGTGTGGAGGCAACCAGCAAGCACCCCGGCCTGGGAGCAGGCCGGACGAAGGAGGCCATGTGAGCGAGCCCGTCGAGCGCAACGCCAAACACAGCGACCTTCCCCGCCGCGCCGTCACTCGCTCGGCCAAACTGGCCACGCTCCCGTTGAGCTTCGCCGGCCGTACCGCCCTCGGCCTGGGCAAGCGCATCGGCGGCAAGTCCGCGGAGATCGTCGCCCAGGAGATCCAGCAGCGCACCGCCGAGCAGATCTTCAAGGTGCTGGGCGAGCTCAAGGGCGGCGCGATGAAGCTCGGGCAGGCTCTTTCGATCTTCGAGGCGGCGCTCCCGGCGGAGATCGTCGCCCCCTACCGCGCCACGCTCACCAAGCTCCAGGAGGCCGCCCCGCCGCTGCCGACCGCGACCGTCCACCGGGTGCTCACCGAGCAGCTGGGCGACGACTGGCGGGAGAACTTCCTGTCCTTCGAGGACCAGCCCACGGCCGCCGCCTCCATCGGCCAGGTCCACCGCGCGGTCTGGCACGACGGGCGGCCGGTCGCGGTCAAGATCCAGTATCCCGGCGCCGGCAAGGCCCTGCTGGGCGACTTCAAGCAGCTGGCCAGGCTGGGCAAGGTCTTCGGCGCGCTGCTGCCCGGGCTCGACATCAAGCCGGTCCTGGCCGAGCTGCAGGAGCGCATCGCCGAGGAGCTCGACTACCTGCGTGAGGCGGAGGCGCAGCACGCCTTCGCGATGGAGTTCAAGGACGACCCCGACTTTCACGTCCCCGACGTGATCGCCGCCAACGAGCAGATCCTCGTCACCGAGTGGATGGACGGCACCCCGCTGTCGCGCATCATCTCCCACGGCACGCAGGAGGAGCGCGACCGCGCCGGGCTGCTGTTCGTCCGCTTCCTGTTCTGCTCGCCGGCTCGGGTGGCCATGCTCCACGCCGACCCGCATCCGGGCAACTTCCGCATGCTGCCCGACGGGCGGCTGGGCATCCTCGACTTCGGCGCCGTCAACCGTATGCCCAACGGCTATCCGGTGGTGTTCGGGCAGCTCACCCGCATCTTCAACCAGGGCGACATGGAGACCGTCATCGCGGGCCTGCGCGCCGAGGGCTTCATCCGGCCGCACATCGAGATCGACCCCGACGCCCTGCGCGCGTTCCTCGCGCCCTACGTCGAGCCGATGGCCGTGGAGGAGTTCACGTTCAGCAGGGAATGGCTCCAGGCCCAGGCCGCCACCGTCACGGACCTGCGGCCGACCAACGTGGTGCGCCAGCTCAACCTGCCGGCCTCGTATGTGCTCATCCACCGGGTGCACGCCGCGGGGGTGGGGGTGCTGTGCCAGCTCGGCACCACCGCGCGCTTCCGGGACGAGGCTCTGCGCTGGGTCCCCGGCTTCGCCGACGACGAAGCGCTCCCGCTCGCCTGACCGCAACGCCGTACCTCGCCGATCGCCGCGTGGGTCATGCCTCACCCCGCCTGAACACTCGCCCGAACACTCGGTCGGAGGCTGTCGCCCCTGGACCGTGCCGGTCTGGACGCCTCACTCGTTGCGGATCGGTTTCCAGCCGCTCCACCGGAAGGTTGTTTTGGCTCGGCTCGGCCGTGGACGCATACCTTCACGCTGACGGCTGAGCTTGCCGGTCTCAGCGGGCAGCCGCTTGCAGGCGAGTTCTGGCGACGGCCGGAGATCGGCAGAGGGCGACATGGCGGTGGATTTGGCGACGTCTCCCCAGCGCTATGGCTTCGAGATCCGGAAAGTGAAAGGCCGGGTGCGAGACTCTCGCACCCGGCCGTGATCGACGCGGGGACCGCCGGGCAGCCGCCCGAGCAGGAGCGGGCGGCCGGGCCCGTCTGACAGGCCCATCCGACGTGCCCGCCGGGCATGCCCGTCGGAGCAGCGCCGGATCGGCGCGTCAGGCTACGCCTGGCTCAGCGCGCGGTGCAGCCGCTCCTGGGCCCGGCGGACGTTGCGGCGGGCGCGCTGGACCCGCTGGATGCGGGAGGCCATGCGGTGCTCCGCCGCCTCCCGGTGCAGCGTTTGTATTCGGTCGGTGACCAGTTCATGGATGAGATGTGGCATTTCGATGCTCCCAGAGCTGAAGATCGTCATCGGTGTCAGGTTCTTCCTGGGCTAGAGGTGTGCGGGTCAGGCAGCGACCGGGTGCTTGCGGGGACGCCCGCGAGGCCGCTTACGCGGGACGATGGTCCCGCGGAGGATGAGCTCGCCACCCCAGACGCCCCACGGCTCCTCGCGCTCCAGCGCGCGGGCCAGGCAGGCTTCCCTGATCGGGCAGCCGCCGCACAGGGCCTTGGCGAACTCGACGTCCTCTGGCGACTCGGCGAACCAGAGGTCGGGGTCGGTACGGCAGGGGATCTTGGCTTCGTCGATCAGGTCCATGATCGGCTGCGCCCCCATCTGTCTCTCCTCAGTGGTGTGTGGTGGGTACCTCGTGGGCGGTAGGGGGTTCGCGGACAAACAAAGAGGCCGCGGATCCTGTCTGCGGATCCGCGGCCTGGAGGCGGTGTGTGAACCGGTCAGGATATGACCGGTTCGTCCCTCCAGGGTTGCGGACCACGCAGTCCACCCTTGTCGGCGATCTGCTGGGTCGGCACGTGCTGGGCGCCGGCGCCGGCGAAGGCCGGGACGGCGTAGCGCACACGCAGGAAGAAGGCAGACTTCTCCCGCCGCGCGCCGGTGGGCCCATCGGCGAGCCTCGGGCTCGACTCAAGGCATGCGAAGGCGAGCCACTGCGTGGCCGAAGCGTTCGTCATGCTGATCACCACTGGGACTCACCTCCACTCAGAAGACAGATCGTCGGACAGGAGCGTCCGACTCGCATGACCATGACCCTAAACCGGGAAGCCCAAGACGGGCAACTTATTTTCTAGCTGGGATTTCACGGATTTGTGATACGGATCATGGCCTCCTGGACCACGGACACCACGAGGTCTCCCGACGCGGTGAACATCTGCCCGCGAGCCAGGCCTCGGGCGCCGCCGGACCACGGCGACTCCTGCGCGTACAGCAGCCACTCGTCGGCGCGGAAGGGCCGGTGGAACCACATCGCGTGGTCCAGCGAGGCGCCCATGACGTTGGAGGCGCCCCAGGCCAGGCCGTGGGCCAGCAGGACCGTGTCCACCAGCGTGAAGTCGGAGGCATAGGCGGCCAGCACCACGTGCAGCAGCGGGTCGTCGGGCAGCTCGGCGTCGCAGCGGAACCACACGTTGGTCTCGGCGCTGCGCAGCGAGGGGTCCTTGTGCGCCTCCCAGGTCAGCGGCGAGGCGTAGCGGGCGTCGATCGGCCGGGGCCGCTCCAGCCAGGCCCGCCACTCCGGGTCGTCGCCGACGACCTCGCGCATGCGCTCCTGGAAGGTCGGAAGCGTCTCGGGCGCCGGCACCTGCGGCATGGTGGCCGCCTGGTGGTGGACGCCCTCCTCGGCGATGTGGAACGAGGCGGACATCGTGAAGATCGCCTTGCCGTGCTGGACGGCGACCACGCGCCGGGTGGTGAAGGACCGCCCGTCGCGGACCCGCTCGACGTTGTAGACGATCGGGACCGACGGATCGCCGGGACGGATGAAGTAGGCGTGGAGGGAGTGCACGTTGCGGTCGGACGGCACTGTGCGGCCCGCCGCCACGAGCGCCTGGGCGGCCACCTGGCCCCCGAAGACCCGTTGGATGCGCTCCTCGGGGCTGCGCCCGCGGAAGATGTCCAGCTCGATCTGCTCGAGGTCCAGGAGGTCGAGCACCTCCTTGAGCGCCTCGTTCACTGCTCCCCCTTGGTTGGACTTCGGCCTAGAACAGTGTGGCGTGTCCCGGCGCGGCCTCGCACCAGGGGGTGGACCTAGCGCTCGCCCCGGCACAGGGCGAGCACCGCCTCGCCGTACTTGTCGAGCTTGACCCGGCCGATCCCGGCGATGGACAGCAGCTCCTCCTCGGTCGCGGGCACCCGTTCGGCGATGGCCTGGAGCGTCACGTCCGTGAACACGACGTACGGCGGGACCTTGGCCTCCTTGGCGGTCGCCGTACGCCAGGCCTTGAGGGCGGCCAGCAGGGCCTCGTCGTAGTCGGCCGGGCAGGTGGCGCACCGGGCGAGCTTCTGCTCGGCGGCGGCCACCAGCGTCTTGCCGCAGATCCGGCAGTGGACCGGGGCGGCCGGGCCGGTACGGCGGGAGCCGGAGGAAGCGCGCGGCGGGGCCGAGGGGCGGCCCGTGAGGCCGTCGAGGAAGCGTGAGGGGCGGCGGCTCCTGCGCCCCCCGGGCGAGCGCGCCAGCGCCCAGGACAGGTGGAGGTGGGCGCGGGCGCGCGTGATGCCCACATACAGCAGGCGCCGCTCCTCCTCGATCTGCTCGGGCGTCTCGGCGTAGACGATCGGCAGCATGCCGTCGGTGAGGCCGACCAGGAACACGGCGTCCCACTCCAGGCCCTTGGCGGCGTGGAGGGAGGCGAGCGTGACGCCCTCGACCGGCGGGGCGTGCTGCTCGGCGGCGCGGCGCTCGAGCTCGGCGACGAAGGCCGGCAGGTCGGCGCCCTCGGCGGCCATGTCCTCGGCGAGGTCGGCCAGGGCCTTGAGCGAGTCCCACTTCTCGCGCGCCTTGCCGCCTCCGGCGGGCGGCTCGGGGGTGAGGCCGACGCCGGACAGGATGTGGTGGACCTCCGAGGCCANGACCCCCCCCCCCTGCCGTACCTCGGGGCGCTCGAAGAAGCGCTCGGCGCCGCGGACGAGGTAGGGGATGCCGGCCTTGGCCAGGGCCTCCTCGTAGGCCTCCGACTGGGCGTTGACGCGGAACAGCACGGCCACCTCGCGCGCCGGGACGCCCCGCTCCGTCAGCCTGGCGATGGCGCGGGCGACGGCCTCGGCCTCGGCGGGCTCGTCGTCGTACTCCTCGAAGACCGGCGCCGGCCCCTCCGGGCGCTGGGCGACGAGCTCCATGCGGTGGGGGGCGCGGCTCTTGGCGAGCACGAGGTTGGCCAGGTTGACCACCTGCGGGGTGGAGCGGTAGTCGCGGACCAGCTTGATCACGGTCGCGTGGGGATACTCGACCGCGAAGTTGGTCAGGTAGCGCGGGGTGGCGCCGGTGAAGGAGTAGATCGTCTGGTTGGGGTCGCCGACGACGCACAGGTCGTCGCGCCCGCCGAGCCAGGTGTCGAGCAGCATCTTCTGCAGCGGATTGACGTCTTGGTACTCGTCCACCACGAAGTAGCGGTATTGCTGGCGGATCTGGGCGGCCACCTCCTGGTGCTCGGCCATCACCGCGGCGGTGAGCTCCAGGATCGTCTCGAAGTCGACGAGGTGGCGCTCGCGGCGCAGCCGTTCGTAGGCCTCGTAGAGCGCCGCCACCTGGGCGGCCTCGATGGGCGGGGTGCGGTGGTGCTTGGCGGCGGCCGCCTCGTAGTCTTCGGGGCCGATCTGGGTGACCTTGGCCCACTCGATCTCGCTCGCCACGTCGCGCAGCTCCGACCGGTCGGTGTTACGCCTCAGCCGCCGGCTCGCCTCGGCCAGCAGCGGCAGCTTGGACTCGATCACGGCCGGCGCCGAGCCGCCGATGACGCGCGGCCAGAAGTAGGTGAGCTGGCGCAGCGCGGCGGCGTGGAACGTGCGCGCCTGCACGCCGGGCGCGCCCAGCTCGCGCAGGCGCTGCCGCAGCTCCCCCGCCGCGCGTGTGGTGAACGTCACAGCGAGCACGCCGTGCGGCTCGACCACCCCGGTGTGGACGGCATGGGCGATCCGATGGGTGATCGCGCGGGTCTTGCCCGTGCCTGCTCCAGCGAGCACGCAGACGGGACCGCGCACGGCCTCGGCCACCTCGCGCTGCTCCGGGTCCAGCCCGGCCAGAACATCTCGCACGCCCTCATCCTCCCAGCAGGTGGCGGCGGGGACCGCCGGTCTGGCACCATGCCGCCCGGAGTCCGGGATAATCGCCGAGATGAAAAGGTAGGTCATCGCCCCGACAATCGTGGGCCGGGGAAAGGAAGGCACGTTTGCGAACCGCGGTCCCCCTAGCGGCTCTCGCCCTCGTTGTGCTGACGTCGGCCACCGCGCCCGCCGTCGCGCACGCCACCGTCAAGGATCCCACCCCGGAGCCGACCCACAGCGTCACCGACCGCGCCGGCGTCGGCGGCCTGTCCGTCGAGACCGTCTCCTACGGCAGGCACAGGCGGCAGTCCATGGACGTCATGTGGACGCCCGACGGGATCCGCCGCCCGGGCGTCTTCGTCATCCACGGCGGGTGGTGGTCGGCGGGCGACAAGAGGCAGGCCACCCAGATCGCCCGCAGCTACGCCGATCTCGGCTACACCGTCTTCAACCTCAACTACCGCCTGTCCGGCGACGCCCCCTGGCCGGCGCAGCGCACCGACGTGCTGGCGGCCATCGGGACCGCCGTCAAGCACGCGGCCCGCTGGTCCTTCGACTCCAGCAACTACGTCATCCTCGGGTTCTCCGCCGGCGGCCACCTCGCCGCCTCCGCCGGCACGTACGGCGACGGCCGGCTGCCCGGGCTCAAGGGCGTGGTCGGCGTCTCCCCCGTCCTGTCGCCCCTGCTCGCCTACCGGGACGGCGAGAACTCCCTCGACCCCTACCGGCGCAAGCTCCGCGAGGCGGCCATCCAGCTGGCCGGGGGCTGCGAGCCGGCGGGCAAGTGCGCCCGCATCTGGGCGAGCATGGAGGTGGCCTGGCACGCCAGCCGCAGGGACGCGCCCATGCTGACCGTCCACTCCCAGGACGAGTTCGTGCCGCCCGCGCACAGCCAGGTCGTGAAGAACATGCTCACCCAGGTCGGCGTGCCGATGACGGTGGTCACCGAGCCGGGCGTGGCCCACAGCGCGCCGCTGTACCGGACGCTGGGCGTGGCGGAGCTGATCCAGACCTGGATCAGCGAGCGCATCGGGTGATCATGAGGATGACGCGGAGCGCCCGCGTTGTTAACGAAGGCGCCTCATGACAGAAAGGACCTCTTCCATGGCGCTCACCGTCTACAGCACCACGTGGTGCGGCCCGTGCAAGCGGCTCAAGTCGCAGCTGACCCGCGAGGGGATCGCGTATCGGGAGATCGACATCGAGCGGAGCCCCGGAGCGGCCGAGTTCGTGATGAGCGTCAACAACGGCAACCAGACCGTCCCGACCGTGGTCATCGAGACGCCGAAGGGGAAGGTCGTGCGCACCAACCCGAGCGTGCTGGAGGTCAAGGCCCTGCTGGGGGTGTGAGCGATGACGAAGTCCCGGCCGGGTGTTTCCGGCCGGGACTTCGTCATGTTCTTGAGCTCGGTGGACTCGCGCGGCTCACCAGTCTCCGGCGAGGTGCCCGCCGTACCAGGTCTCGATCAGCCGCCTCGCGATCGACACCGGCGGCGGGAGCCGTACCTCGCCGGAGGCCAGCGCGCCGGCCAGCTCCTCCCGCGTGAACCAGCGGGCCTCGGCGATCTCCTCCAGGTCGAGCGTGACGTCCGTGGAGAGCGCGTCGGCGAAGAAGCCCAGCATGAGGCTGCGCGGGAAGGGCCAGGGCTGGCTGCCGAGGTAGCGCGGGCGGGTGACCGCGATGCCGACCTCCTCCGCGACCTCGCGCACCACGGCGTGCTCCAGCGACTCCCCCGGCTCGACGAAGCCCGCCAGCACGGACATGCGCCCGGCGGGCCACTGGGGGCCGCGCGCCAGCAGGCAGCGGTCGTCGGCGTCGCGGACGAGCATGATGACCGCCGGGTCGACGCGCGGGAAGTGCTGGCTGCCGTCGCGGGGGCAGACGCGGACGTGGCCGCCGTGCTGGACCTCGGTCGGCGAGCCGCAGCGCGGGCAGTGCTGGTGGGTGCCGTGCCAGGCCTCCAACGCCACCGCGTAGACCAGCAGCCCGGCGTCGCGGTCGCCGAGCAGGCCGCCGACCTGGCGCAGGCCCGCGGCCACCGGCCGGCCATCGGGCGTCTCGTCGATCCGCATGGGGACGGTGACCCGGCCGTTGGCGTCGCCGCGCGGCGGGACGGGCAGCGGCGCGGCGACGGCGAAGTAGCTGACGCCGCTTTCCACCCCGAGGAAGTAGCGCTCGCCCGGTGGCGCCTCCGCCGTGCCGTACAGGACCGCGGTCACCTGCCCGCCCGCCCTGCTGACCAGGGTCTGGCCCTCGCTGACCAGCAGGACCCTGGTGGCGGGGTCGGCCCAGGCACGTTCCAAAGCGTCGGCGTCGGCGCGCATGGCGGCCGAACGGTCAACCGTCCCCCTCGCGAGCAACAAAGGGCCCAGCAACTGCTCGCCAGCGATCATCGACACGCGCACACCCTCCCGGAGCCCTGGCCATCCTACGCCCACGCGACAGTCCCGGCCGGAGGACGGCCGGGACTGTCCTATGACGCTAGGCGGCCGGGGAGCCGGGCTCGGTGAGACGGCGATGAGAAAACTCTCATAGTCTCCAATTACCGTGACCGGGGCCCGTGATGATCTCCGGACGGCTAGGATCTCGGGGGTTAGGTTAGCCTTACCTGATCTCGGGGGTGCCACCGTTGCGGCTCTACCTGACCGCCATGAAGCCGACCGACTCGGTGACCCACGGCTTCCTGCCCGCCGCCCGGGCGCTGGGCTGCGAGGTCACGATCCTGACCGACCGGCCGGAGCAGCACCCGGACGCCGTCCGCTGCGACGTGCGCGACCCGCGCGCCCTGATCGACGCCATCGAGCACCTGGGCCGTCCCGACGCCGTCTTCACCAACTCCGACCACCTCCAGACCGAGACGGCGCTCGCGGCCTCCTACTTCGGCCTGCCCGGCAAGGACTGGCGCGCCTGCCTGGCGGCCAAGAACAAGTACCTCATGCGCCGCAGGCTCGCCGAGGCGGGGGTGGAACACGTCCGTTCGGTACGGCTCCCGCCCCGCGGCCCCCCCCCCGGCCCCCCCGCCCCGCGGCCCCTGCCGTACCCGCTGGTCGTCAAGCCCCGGGAGGGCGTGGCCAGCGAGGACGTGCTGCTGGTCGAGGACGGCCTGGACAAGGCCGTCGCCCAGGTGCGCGAGCGGCGTCCCGGCGAGGCGGTCGTCGTGGAGGAGTACCTCCAGGGGCCGCTCAGGACGCTGGAGACGCTGGGGGACGGCGCGAGGGTCGAGGTGCTCGGCGGCTTCCGCACCACCCTGGGACCGCCGCCGCACTTCGTGGAGGAACGCCTCGACTGGGACCCGGCGCCGCCCGACCCGCACCTGCCGGCCGCGCTGCGCGCCCTCGGCGTGGGGTTCGGCGCCTGCCACACCGAGTACGTGGACACGCCCGCCGGGCCGCGCGTGGTCGAGGTGAACTACCGGGTCATCGGCGACCACTGCGACTTCCTGCTGGCCGACCTGCTGGACCTGCCGCTGTTCGAGCTCGTGCTGCGCGTCCACCTCGGCGAGCCGCTGCCCGCGCTGACCAGGCCCGGCGGGTACGGCACGGCCGTCAGCGTCGTCGCCGACCGCTCGGGCGTGATAACGGCGGCGCCGGGCCCGGCGGAGCTGGCGGACGGCGAGGTGCGCCTGTGGCACCGGCCCCTGCGGGGCGTGGGCGAGACGGTCGAGCTGACCCACACCAACCGCGACTACCTGGGCGTCATCCGCGCCGTCGGCCCCTCGCGGGAGCGGGTGGAGCGCGCCGTGACGGCCTTCCGCGCGGCCCAGCCGTGGGTGATCTCGTGATCGCCGCCCGCGTGCTGAACGCCCTGCTCCGCGAGGACTACGGCGGCCTGGCCGCGCGGGTGACCAGGAGCAGGGACGGCGTGGCGATCGAGCTGGCCACGGGCAGGCGCGTCCGCCTCGTCCCCGGGCGGCTCTTCCAGGACTTCGTCGTCGCCCCCGGCGAGGAGCTGGAGCTGGAGGAGGTCCTGCGGACGCTGGAGTCGGTCGCCGACCCGGCCGACGCGGCGGGCGTGGCCGCCTTCCGCGAGGAGTGCGCGGAGGCGCAGCTGGCCTGGGACCTGCTCCAGGAGCACCGCGAGAGCGTGCTGGCGCGGCTGACCGGCCGGACGCTGATCGACTACGAGTCGCTGGCGGCGTTCGCCGACCACCCGATCTACCCGACGTCGCGGGCGCGCGCCGGGCTCACGGCGGCCGACCTGCTGGCGTACGCGCCCGAGTTCGCCCCGTCGTTCGAGCTGCGCTGGGTGGCCGTACTCCATCCGAGCGGCATGGACCTCCCGCCGTGGTGGCCGAAGCATGAGGACGTGGGCCTTCCCGACATTCCTGGACATGTCCTCTTTCCGGTGCATCCGCTGTCGCTGGCGCAGGTCGCGGCGATCGACGGCGTGACGGTCGCGCCCCGGCCGTACCTCACGGTCCGCCCCACGCTGTCCATGCGCACGGTCGAGGTCACCCCCCGCGTCCACCTCAAGCTTCCCCTGGCCACCAGCACGCTGGGCCGGCGCAACCGGCGCTCGATCAAGCCCTCGACGCTCGAGGACGGCGCGAGGGCCCAACGCCTGCTGGAGCGCCTCGCCGACCCCGACGTGCTGGTCGCCGACGAGCAGACCTACGCCCACGCCGGGCACGAGTACCTCGGCTGGATGCTGCGCCGCCTGCCCGAAGGGGAGATCATCCCGGTGGCCGCGTTCAACGCCCCCGGCGTGGACCCCGCGCCCGAGCTGATCGAGCGCTACCTGCGCGTGCTGCTGCGGTGGAACGTCCGGCTGTTCGTCCGCTACGGCGTCGCGCTGGAGGCGCACCAGCAGAACCTCGCGGTCGTGCTGCGGGACGGCGAGCTGAGGCTCCTGGTCAAGGACAACGACGGGCTGCTCGCCTCGCCCGCGCGGCTGGCCGCCGCGGGCGTCGAGCCGCCGGGCTTCGCCGACGAGCGGATGCTGACCGACGACCCGCACGCGCTGGCCGACGTGTTCGTGACCGTCACGCTCCACCTGGCCGCCGCCGCGGTGGTCTTCGGCGCCCTGCCGGAGGACCGCGCGGCGCGGCTCCTGCGCGACACGCTGGAGGAGGCGCTGGCCGAGCACGGCCGCGACCCCATGGCCAGGATCCTGCGCGCCCGCACGCTGGAGGCCGCCCGGCTGACCGGCAAGTCGATGGTGATCGCCGGGACGCTCGTGGCCAAGGAGCGGACCGGCGCGCGCGACGTCAACAAGTACTACGGCACCAGCGGGCCCAACTACCTGCGCGCCGTCTCCCTGCGAAGGAGTGCCTGATCGTGGACAGCCTGGTGCTTGATGCGTCGTCGGCTCTTGCGGAGAACGCGACGCTGGCCGCGCTGCTGCGCTGCTGCGTGCGCGAGGTGGCCGGGGTGCGCGGCCTGGTGTGGCCGGCGCCGCCGTACCTGCTGCTGCGGGTCGGCGGGGCGCTGCTGCGGGCCCGCACGTACGGCGGCGCCGCGCTGCGGTTCGAGGGGACGCCCGAGCGGCTGGAGGGCGGGCTGTGGCGGCCGCTGACCTCCGAGGAGCTGGTACGGCTGGCCGAGGCCGAGCTGGGCGCGGGCGAGGGGGTGGGCGCAGGTGCGGCCAATCCCGAGTTCGCGGCCCAGGTGGCGGCCAGCCGGGAGGCGATCGCGGCCATCGTGCGCGCGCGCGGCGAGGCGGCCCCGCCCACCGACCCGTGGCTGGCCTCCGAGCAGGCGCTCGTCTACGGCCACCCCTTCCATCCGAGCCCGAAGTCGCGCGGCGAGGGCTGGCTGCGCTACGCGCCGGAGACGCACGCGGAGTTCCCGCTGCGGCTGCTGGGCGTGCGGGCGGACGTGGCGGCCCAGAAGGGCGAGGTGAGCGCGCTGGACCGGCTCGGCCAGGCGCCGCCGGGGTACGTGCTGCTGCCCGCCCACCCCTGGCAGCTCGACCTGCTCGGCGTGACGTTCGACGACCGGCTGGTGGACCTGGGCGAGACGGCCTGGCCGGTGACGCCGACCTCGTCGGTGCGCACGGTCTACGACCCGGTGAGCGGCGTGTGCCTGAAGTTCAGCCTGGATGTGCGCATCACGAACTGCGTGCGGAAGAACGCCTGGTACGAGCTGGCCGGAGCGGTGGAGCTGACCTCGCGGCTGGCGCCCGTGTTCGCCGGCGTCGCCGCCAGGTTCCCCGGCACGCGGTGGCTGCGCGAGCCCGGGTACCGCTCGGCCGCCCTGGGCCCGCGCCTGCTGGAGGGCCTGGGCGTGATCGTCAGGGAGAGCCCGTGGACGGTCGCCAAGGCGACGCCGGTGCTGGCCGGGGCCCTGGCCGCCGGGCCGCTGGAGGTGGCGGACCCGGTGGCCTGGTGGTCGGCCTACGTGTCGGCCGTGGCGCTGCCGGTGCTCGATGCGTACTTCACGCACGGCGTCGTCCTGGAGCCGCACCTGCAGAACGTCCTGGTCGGGATCGACGGCCTGCCGCGGGAGGCGATCTTCCGCGACCTGGAGGGGACCAAGCTCGTCGCGGGCCGCCACGACCTCGCGGGCCTGGAGCCGAGGGTGGCCGAGGCGCTGACCTACGACGCCGAGCGCGGCTGGGCCAGGGTGGTGTACTGCCTGGTCGTCAACCACCTCACCGAGATCGCCGCCACGCTGGCCGGCGGGCGCGACGGCCTGCTCCGCGAGCTGTGGCGCGTCGCCGGTAAGGTCGTCGGCGACTACGCCGACTCGATCGGCCGTCCCCTGCCCCTGTCCGACCTGCTCGCCGGGGCGCCGCTGCCGGCCAAGGCCAACCTGAGCGTCCGGTGGGCCAGGCACGCGGACCGCGCCGCGGGCTACGTCCCGATTGCGAACCCTCTGGCATGATTTCCGCGAATGTGCGTGATGCGGTGCAGCGCCTCACGAGCTTCCCCGCCTACCTCTACGACCTGGCCGCGCTCGACGAGCACGCGGCAGCCGTACGGCGGGCGATGGACGGGATCGAGCTGTACTACGCGGTCAAGGCCAACCCCGACGCCGAGCTGCTGCGGGTGCTCGCCCGGCACGTGGACGGCTTCGAGGTGTCCTCCGGCGGGGAGTTCGCCCACGTCACCGGGCTGTTCCTGGAGGCGCGGGTGGCCTTCGGCGGCCCCGGCAAGACCGACGAGGAGCTGGCGCTGGCCGCCCGGGCGCACCGCGTCCACGTGGAGTCGCCCGGCGAGCTGCGCCGCCTGGTAAGGCTGGGCCTGCCCGCCGAGGTGCTGCTGCGGCTCAACCTCGAGGTGCGGGTCGAGGGCGCGGCGCTGCGGATGGACGGGCCGTTCGGGATGGACGCCGAGGCCGTGGCCGAGTGCCTGCCGCTGTTCGGCGAGCGCGTACGGCTGCGCGGCGTCCACGCGCACCTGGCCAGCGGGCTGGCGGCGCCCCAGCTGCTCCAGCTGGCCGCCGAGGTGCTCAGGCACCACGCCGGGGAGGTCAACGTCGGCGGCGGCATGGCGGTCTCCTACGCCGACCCGCAGGCGCGCTTCGACTGGGAGTCCTACGGCAAGGGCCTGGCCGAGCTGCGCCGGCCCGGGCAGGTGGTGCGGATCGAGCCGGGCCGGGCGCTCACGGCGTACTGCGGCTACTACGCGACCCGCGTCATCGACGTCAAACGGGTGCACGGCAGGTCCTACGCCATCGTGCAGGGCGGCACCCACCACCTCCGCACGCCCGTCACCAAGGGCCACGACCAGCCCTTCACGGTCCTCCCCGCCCGGGTGGGCCGGGAGGAGCCGGTCACGGTCGTCGGCCAGCTGTGCACGCCCAAGGACGTCTTCGCCCGCGACGTCCCCGCCTCGCTCCGGCCGGGCGACATCGTGGTGTTCGAGATGGCCGGCGCCTACGCCTGGAACATCTCCCACCACGACTTCCTGATGCACCCCAAGCCGGCCGTCCACTACCTGCCGGGCTGAGTCTCCGGAACCGACTCGATGAGCGCGACCAGACCGGCCTCGTCCAGCAGGTTCACCGGCCTGACGGTCTGGTTGAGCCGCACGTAGTGGAAGGCCGCGCCGACCCGCTCCAGCGGGACGCCCGCCAGGTGGGACCAGGCCAGCCGGTAGGCGGCCAGCTGGACCGAGGCGGCCTGGGCGGCCCTGCCCGCGGGCGGCCGCCCGGTCTTCCAGTCCACGACCTCATAGCGGCCGTCGTCGTCCAGGAACACCGCGTCCATGCGGCCGCGCACCAGCCGGTCGCCGATCACCGTCTCGAACGGCACCTCCTGGTCCACCGGCCGCCGCCCGGCCCACTCGCTCTCCTCGAAGCGGGCCTGCAGCTCGGCCAGCCGTACGTCGATCTCCTCCGGCTCCTCGAGGCCGAGCTCGAAGTCGTCGATGAGGCGCTGCTGGCTCCAGCGGGACTCCAGCCATTGGTGGAAGGAGGTGCCGCGGCGGGCCAGCGGGGCGGGTTTGCGCGGCACCGGGCGGCGGATGCGGCGGGCCAGCTCGGCCGGGTCGGCGGCGAGGGTCACCAGGGAGGAGACGGTCAGCCTGGAGGGCAGCTCGACCGTCAGCCCGGCGCGGTCGGCGTGGGCCTCGCGCTCGCGCAGCAGCAGCTCGGCGTCGCGCTGCCAGGCCCTGAGCCGTTCCTCCTCGAAGGGGCGCAGGGGCTCGTCGGCGGCCGGTTCGAGGAGCCCGGCCAGCGCCTCCTCCACCATGCGGGCGCCGTCGAGCACCGACTCGTACCGCAGGCCCTCGGGCGTGACGGGCCAGGTGGCCTCCGGCGGCTCGGCCAGCAGCGGGTTGGTCGCGCCCTCCTCCGGCTCGGGCGCCCAGTGGGCGACCCGGTCGGCGGTGTCGCGGATCTCCAGCAGGAACTGCGAGGGCTCCAGCGGCTTGGTGGCGGTGCCCCAGCGGTAGCCGGAGGCGATGAGGTGGTAGTGGGCGCGGGTGACCGCCACGTAGGCCAGCCGCCGCTCCTCCATCAGGTCACGCTCGCGCGACTGCTCCTCGAAGGCGGCCAGCTCCTCCTTGCTCAGCCCGGTGAGCCTGGGCAGGTCGCTCGCGTCGCCGCGCAGGAAGGAGGGCAGCTTGCGCGGGTTCTCGGTCCATCGCGTGTTGGCGGCCGGGGTGGAGGGGAAGACGCTGCCGGTCGTGATCCCCTTGGCGCTGGTCAGCTGCGACAGGCCGGGCACCACGACCACCGGCCACTCCAGGCCCTTGGCGGCGTGAACGGTCATGAGCTTGACCGAGTTGCCGTCGCTCACCCGGCCGCCCTCGAGCCCGAACTCCTCGCTCTCGGCCGCCTGCAGGTAGGCGAGGAAGGCGCCCAGCGTGGGGTCCTCGGAGTCGCCCGCGAAGCGCGAGGCCGCGTCCTGGAAGGCGTCCAGGTCCGCGCGGGCGGCGAACGCGCCGCCCCTGGCGACCACCTCGATGTCCAGCCCCATGCGCCGCTCGATCTCGGTGATCAGGTCGGGCAGCGGCTGGGCGGCGCGGGCCCGCAGGGCGCGCAGCTCGTGGGCGTAGGCGATCAGGCGGGTGCGGGCCAGCGGCGAGAACAGCTCGTGCCACTGCGGCCGGTCGGGCAGCTCGTCCAGCGCGTCGACCAGGCTGCCGCGCTCCTCGGCCAGGTCGGCGACGACCTGCTGGAGCGGGTCGCTCTCCTGGCGGGAGCCCTCGCGTGACTCGCGGTTCAGCTCGCGGGCGCACTCCCCCAGCTGCTTGAGGTCGGCGGGGCCGATGCGCCAGCGGGGCCCGGCCAGCAGGCGGACCAGCGCGTCGCCGGCGGTCGCGTCGTAGAGCACCCGCAGGGTCGCCACGACGTCGGCCACCTCCGGCACGGTCAGCAGCCCGCCCAGGCCCACCACCTCGACCGGGATGCCGCGTTCCTCCAGCGCCCTGCGGATCATCGGGAACTGCGACCGCCTGCGCGCCAGGATCGCCACGTCACCCGGCTGTACGGCGAGCGTCTTGGCCTTCCTGCGCTCGCCGTCGCCCCACGGCAGCCCGTCGGGTGCGGTCTCGGTCCTCAGCAGCCTGGCGACACCCTCGGCGATCCAGCGGGCCTCGTCCTCGGCCGTCTCGTGGAAGGCGCAGGTCACCCGGCCCCGGTCCACGCGGTTGGGGCCGGGCACCAGGACGGGCACCTCGCGGGCCTCCATGCGCAGCGGCAGCTGGATCCTGGCCGCCACGTCGAGGATGCGGTCACCGTTGCGGAAGCTCACGCTGAGCCGGCGGACGGGTGCGGGGTCGCCCGAGGGGGTGCGGAAGTCCTGGGAGAAGCGGCGCAGGTTGCCCGAGGAAGCGCCGCGCCAGCCGTAGATGGACTGGCACGGGTCGCCCACCGCCGTCACCGGGTGGCCCTCGCCGAACAGGCTCCTGAGCAGCACCAGCTGGGCGTGGCTGGTGTCCTGGTACTCGTCCAGCAGCACCACCGCGTACCGGCCGCGCTCGATCTCGCCCACCTCGCGGTGGTTGGCGGCGATCCGGGCGGCCAGGGCCATCTGGTCGCCGTAGTCGATGACCTCGCGGGCGCGCTTGATCTTCTGGTAGGCCTCCACCAGCGGAAGGAGCTGCTCGCGCGCCTCCTGCACGGCCAGCGGGCGGCGCTGCTGCGCGTTGGTCCTGCCGCGCAGCTCGCCGTACCTCTCCTTGAGCCACTCGCCGGCCCGCCGCACGTCGGCGGGGGTGCGCAGGTGCTCGGACAGCTCCCCGGCGAGCTCCAGCACGGCGGCGGTGACGCTGGCCGGGCTGAGCTCGACCTTGTCCATCGGCCCGTCGTACATGGCCACCACGCGGGAGGCGAGCTGCCAGGAGATCGCCGGGGTGATCAGCCGCAGCGTCGGCTCCAGCGCCTCCCGCAGCGCGTGGTCGGTGACCAGGCGGGCGGCGTAGGCGTGGTAGGTGGAGACCGTGGGCTCGTTGTCGAGCACCTCCGGGTCGACGAGCCCGGCCTGGGCCAGGCCGGCCAGGCGTTCGCGGACGCGATGCGCCAGCTCGGCGGCGGCCTTGCGGGTGAAGGTCAGACCGAGGATGTGCTCGGGGCGGACCAGGCCGTTGGCCACCAGCCAGACCACCCGCCCGGCCATGGTCTCGCTTTTGCCCGACCCGGCGCCGGCCATGACGACCATCGGCTCCAGCGGCGCCTCGATGACCGCCGCCTGCTCCGGGGTCGGGGGCAGGATGCCCAGCTTCTCCGCCAGCTCGACCGGGGTCAGCACACCTGGCCTCCGTTGTCGCTGACCGGGCAGGAGCTCCTGGCCGCGCAGGTGCGGCAGCCGTCGTTGACCTTGGCCTGGAAGAACGGCCCCGACATGCCCAGCGCCACGGTGTCGACCAGGTCCTTGGCCCAGCCGGGGTCGGGGTCGTCGGCCAGGGCCGGCTGCCGCTGCTCCACCGCGTCCTTGCCGGCCGCCTTGCCGACCTGGACGAGCGCCGCGCCGCCCGGCTCGGTGAGCCCGTGCTTGGCGAAGGCCTGCAGGAGTACGGCGAGCTGGTAGACGCCCAGCTGGGGGTGGCGGTCGAGGTCGCCGGGCTTGGGCTTGCCCGACCCGGTCTTCAGGTCGATGATCACGGCCCGGCCCTCGGCGTCGCGCTCGACCCGGTCCACCCGGCCGTGGATCTCCACGCCCTCGGACACCTTCACGGCGAACGCCTCCTCCAGGGCGACCAGCTCGCGCGGGTTCTCCTTGTGCCAGCGCAGGAACCTGGCCACCATCTGCTCGGCCACCTGGCGCTGCTTCCTGTTGAACCACACGCCGCCGAAGTCCAGCTCGCCCCAGACGTCATCCAGGCGGCGGCTGAGCAGGTCCTCGGCGGGCAGGTCGGTGGCGGCCAGCACGGCCAGGGCGTGGATGACCGAGCCGAGGCCCTGCGCGCTGCTGGTGCCGCTCGCGCCGACCGCCGTCTCCAGCAGCCAGCGCAGGCCGCACTTGGTGAAGCTCTCCACGGCCGACGGGGAGATCCTGACGGTGTCGCCGGGCCAGCCCAGGGGGCGGTCGTCGCTGATCGGGGTGAGGGCGTACCAGTCGTTGGGGTGCGCCCCCTGGACGCCGGCGGCGGCCAGGCGGGCGAGCTGGCGGGCGGCCTCCTGGCGGACCTTGGCCGGCCTGGTGGGGTCGGCGACGGCGCCGCGCAGCTCGGCCACGAGCGCCGACATGGTCAGCCAGCGCGACCGGTCGTCCGCGCCCGCCGCGTCCACGCCGCCGGGCAGCAGCTCCTGCAGGAACCGCGACGGCTGCTCCTCGGTGTCGTCGCCGCCCACGGCGGTCACCACCAGCTTCCTGCGCGCCCGCGTCGCGGCGACGTAGAAGAGCCTGCGCTCCTCGGCCAGCAGCTTGGAGGCCAGCTGGGCGGCGACCACCTTCGTGGAGTCCAGCGGCAGGCCCTCGGCGAGCTGGATCATGCTCTCCACGCCCAGCATGGAGCCGCGCAGCCGCAGGTCGGGCCAGACGCCCTCCTGCACGCCCGCCACGACGACCACGTCCCACTCCAGGCCCTTGGCGCGGTGCGCGGTCATCACGTGGACGGCGTCGCCTTCGGGGGCCCGGTCCGCCAGCGTGTCCGCCGGGATCTCCTGGGCCGCCAGGTCGTCGACGAACACCCCGGGCCCGGCCTTGGGCATGCGGTCCACGAACTTGGCCGCGTAGTCGAACAGCGCGACCACCGCGTCGAGGTCGCGGTCGGCCTGGGCGCCCCTGACGCCTCCGGCGAGGCTCTGCTCGGTCCACTTCTCGGCCAGGCCGCTGGCGTCCCACACCTCCCACAGGACCTCCTCGGCGGTGCCGCCCCGCCCCACCGCGTCCCCGGCGGCGGCCAGCAGCCTGGCCACGCGCTCGGCGGGCAGCGCGACGTGCGGCTCGACGCGGGTCAGCTCGCGGGCGTCCTTGAGGGCGGCCACCAGCAGCTCGCCGGAGGTTCTGGGCTCGATGTCCTCCCCGGCGAGCTCCACCGCCTCGTTCTCGGCGATCTTCAGGGCGCGGCGCAGGCGGCGCACGCCCAGCATGTCCGTGCCGCCCAGGGGGCCGGTGAGCAGCTCCTCCGCCACGGCCTCGTCCAGGGCGCCGGGGTTGATCGCCACGCGGATCAGGGTGAGCAGCGGCCGCACGCCGGGCTCCTGGGCGAGCGGCACCTCGTCGCCGGCGACCAGGGTCGGGACGCCGGCAGCCACCAGCGCCCTGCGCATGAGCGGCACCTGCCGGGTCGCCGAGCGCACCAGCACGGCCATCCGGTGCCACGGCACGCCGTCGACGAGGTGCGCGCGCCGCAGGGTGTCGGCCACCAAGGCGGCCTCCTGGTTGACGCTGTCGGCCAGCAGCACCTTCACCTCGCCCGGCTCGGCGTCCGGCAGGGGCAGCAGGTCCCTGTGTCCTCGCACCCCGGTACGGCTCGGCGGCTCGCCGGCCTCGGTCGGCAGGGGCGCGACGGGCAGGCGGGCCGCCACGCGGCGGGAGGCCTCCAGCAGGACCGGGCCGCTCCTGCGGCACACGCGCAGGGCGACGACCGGCGCCTCGCGGCCGTGACGGTCGCGGAAGCGCTCGGGGAACCTCAGGATGCCCTGCACCTCGGCGCCGCGGAAGCCGTAGATCGACTGGTCGGGGTCGCCCACGGCGATGAGGTCGCGCCCGTCGCCGGCCAGCTGCCTGAGCAGGAACTCCTGGGCCGGGTCGGTGTCCTGGTACTCGTCCACGAACACGGCGTCGTAGGCCTCGCGCTCGCGCAGGCGGATCTCGGGGTCGGCGAGCAGGCCGCCCGCCTCGCGGATCAGCTCGGCGTAGTCGAGGACCGGCTCGGGGTCCAGGTCGAAGCGGGCCTCGTAGCGCAGGGCGAAGCGGCCGGCGGCGATCCAGTCGGCCCTGCCGTACTGGCGGCCCAGCTCGACCAGGCGCTCGCCGTCCAGGCCGCGTTCGGCGGCGCGGGCCAGGAAGTCCCTCAGCTCCTCGGCGAACCCCCGGGTCTTGAGCGCCTCGTGGAGGTGCTCCGGCCAGCCGCGGGCGCCGTCCTCCAGTTCGCCGTGGAGCAGGCGCCGGATCTCCAGCAGCTGCTCGGGCCCGGTCAGCAGGCGCGGCTGCGGGGCGCCGGACAGGACGGCCTCGCGGCGGACCAGGGCGTAGGCGTAGCTGTGGAAGGTCATGGCGAGCGGCGAGCGGGTGGTGCGGCGCAGGCGCGCGGTGATGCGGTCGCGCAGCTCGCTGGCGGCCTTGCGGCTGAAGGTCAGGATGAGGATCCGCTCGGGGTCCTGGCCCCGGCGCTCCACGCGGTCGACGACGGCCTCGACGATCGTCGTCGTCTTGCCGGTGCCGGGACCGGCGAGGACCAGCAGCGGGCCGCCCTCGTGGCCGACCACGGCACGCTGGTGCTCGTCCAGCTCAGGGGGCGCCGATCGTCCCGCGCCCCCACGTCGCACCAACCGCCAGGTCTGACCACTCACAACCCTCCATTCCACCAGACCACAGGCGTAGATCGTGCCGAGTTGACCGTTCTGGTCGCGGGATTCGCCAAAAGGGCAGGCGGGCGGCGCCGGCCCGCCCCGAGATCAGCCCCAGATGTGGTCGACCACGCGGGCCGTGGCCTTGCCGTCGTCGCGGGGCGCGAAGGTCGCGCGGAAGGCCTCGTACCGGTCGGCGTGCGAGGCGGCCACCGCCTCGATGTCGCGCAACGCGGCCACCACCTCCGCGCCCGTCGAGAGCACCGGCCCCGGCGCCTGCTCCCGCAGGTCCAGGTACAGCCCGCGCTTGGCCGCGTACTTGTCCAGGTCGTAGGCGAAGACCAGCACCGGCTTGCCCGTGGCCACGAAGTCGAACATCGACGAGGAGTAGTCGGTCACCAGGACGTCGGCCACCAGCAGCAGGTCGGCGGTGTCGGGATAGGTCGTCACGTCGATCGCGCCGGCGGGCACGTTGGGCATCGCCTGCATGGGGTGGAAGCGCACCAGCAGCTGGAAGAAGTCCGCCGCCGGCAGCTTGACCGAGGCGTTCTTGCGGTCATAGTCGCGCCAGGTGGGGGCGTAGAGCACGACCGGACGGTCCTCCCGCAGGCCCAGGCGGCGGCGGATCTCGGCGGCGCGCTCGGCGCGGTCGGGCGAGGACAGCACGTCGTTGCGGGGCAGCCCGCTCTCCAGGATCTCGCCCTGGTAGTTGAAGGCCCGGCGCAGGACCTTGGTGGCCCAGGGCGACTGCGACAGCAGCAGGTCCCAGCCGCGCACCTCGGCGGCCTGGCGGTACCACACGGGCGGGCGCGGGTCGCGCCGCATGTGGGGCTGGTCGTTGCCGATGTGCTTGGCCGGGGTGCCGTGCCAGGTCTGCACGACGACCTGGTCGTCGCGGGCACGGAACCAGGTGGGCAGGAAGGAGTTGGTGACGATGTGGCGCGAGCGCGCCAGGGCCTCGTAGTGCTCGCGGCTGCCCGCCCGGATCAGGGTCGCCCCGGCGACCTCGAAGGCGCCGTCCTTGACGATCCAGATGTGCTCGCCGTCGTCGCCGCGGCGCAGCCGTTCCTCGAAGACGGCGCGCACGCTGTCGGCGTAGAGGCGGCCGTCGTTGACGACGTAGACCGTGGCCTCGCGCAGCGGCTGGGTGCGCTGCGCCGGGTAGAAGACGCGGCGCAGCTGGTGGTTGCCCGCCACGCCCTTCTCGTCGGCGGGCCGTACCTCCTCCACCATGACGACCGGCACGTCGAAGCGGGTGGAGACCAGGCGGTAGGAGCGGCCGCCCACGGTGCGGGGGTCCTCGTCGAGGCCGGGCAGGGCGGTGTGCTCCATGCGCACCGGCACGATCTCGCCCGAGGGGTGGCGGACCGACATGGTCCAGGTGCCTGACGCCAGCGGTACGGCCTCGCCGAAGCGGTCCATGGCGGACGGCGTGAGCCGTACCTCGAAGTCGTCGCCCGTGCGCGCCATCGGCAGGGTGTACATGAGGCCGGAGCGGTGCCGCAGCGACAGGTGCGTGGCGCCCGCTTTATCGGGATATTTCCCCCGAAGGATCAGCGTGGCGTCCTCCCACACGACCGAGTGGATCACCGGGCGGATACGGTGCGCGGAGACGACCACGCGGTCGCGGCGGTCGCCGAGCACGGTGATCTCGCGGTCGCCGACCACGGCCCTGGTCTCCCCCGCCGAGGAGAGCATGACCGAGGCCGCCGGATCGCCCTTGGGCTCCACCCACAGCCGGCGGCCGTCCTTCTCGTTGACGAGCGACGGCACGGCCAGCTGGACCACCACCAGCGTGCCCTCGGGCACGGGGGTGAAGTCGGCGGCGATGCGGTGGCCGCCGAGGCGGGCGTGCCCCTTGGCCACGCTGCGGCCCGGCAGCATGACCCGCAGCTCCAGGCGCTCGGTGTCGACGTCGACGCCGACCAGTTCGGCCCGGTTGGGCTGCAGCACCACCTGGAGCGCCCGGTCGGAGGTCCACACCGGCCGCACCCACCAGCCGGGCCGGATCTCCAGCCCGGCGGGCCGCTCGGTGCGGCCCAGGGCGGCGCCGCGCAGCAGGCCGATGGCGCGGGCGCCGCGGCTCCAGAAGACGATCTCGGCGCGCCACGTGGTCGTCTCGGGCACGGCCATGCGGCGGCGCAGGAGCCGCCGCACGCCGCTGACGACCGCGCGGGCCGAGGCCCGCCAGCGCAGCGACCAGGGGCTCAGCTCGGCCGTGAAGCCGGACCAGTCGTAGTTGCAGCCCGGCTCGCGGGCGCCGTGCGTGGCCTCCGGGGCGTAGACGCGCCTGGTGCGCAGCCGTACCGGGGGCAGCCAGCGGGGACCGCGCAGCACCACGGTCGCCCAGTTGAAGCGGCGGCTGCGGACCGACAGGCCGGCCAGGTAGGCGTGCCCGTGGACGTGCAGCCTGCCGTCCTTCCAGTGGATGTCCTCGATGTGGGTGACCGGGACCAGGTCGGCCTTGCGCAGCCGGAACAGCGGGGCGGGCAGCTCGTCGCGGAAGGGCAGGTCGGCGTACCAGCGCAGGCCCTTGCGGATGCGCTTGGACGGCTCGGCCGCCGCGGTGACGACCTTGACCAGCGTCTCGCCCTCGACCAGCTCCTCGTCGCCGCGGGTCTCGATCAGGTGCACCAGCAGCCGCCGCGCCACCGGCAGCTCGCGTTTGACGCGGGGCGAGACCTGCGCGAGGTAGGGGCGCAGCAGCTCGACGAGCTCGCGCCGGCGCGCCGCGCCTTTCTTGATCGCGTGGTCCATGCGCGCGCCCAGCGGCCCGCTGAGTGCCCCGGCGTCGAAGGCGTCGAGCCCGCCCCGGCCCACGGCCCGCATGACCGCGGGCAGAGGCTCACCTCGATCGCAGAGCTCTTGGACAACCCGCAGGCGCTCGGCGACCGCATCGCCGCCCTGGCTCGGGGCTGTGACGCCGGTGGCCATCGGGGAGACCCCTTTCCCAACCCGCTTGTCGCTTGTTCTGGCCATGGTAATGGCCGCTTGCCGAGCTCCTCGCCGATTCGGACACGTCAGCCCAGCTCAGCATCATTCCTGAATTTCCGCTGAGGACGTGGCGACGCCCCCGTCCCAGCGGGCGCGGCGCATGTCCACCCGCTCCCCGCGCATGGGCGTGCCCTCCTCGCGCCAGCGGCGCAGGCACTCCCGCTCGTGCCCGGGCACGGGGGTGCCGTCGGCGTGCACGACGCGCCACCACGGCACGCCGCCACCCCACGTCGACATCACGCGCCCGACCTGCCGCGGGCCGCCCTCGCCCAGGTACTCGGCGATGTCGCCGTAGGCCATGACCATGCCGGGCGGGATGCGCTCCACGACGTCGAGCACACGTTCGGCGAAGTGATCCACTGGCGGAACTCTAGCGACGCTGGTTGAGCACCGCCACCGCCCAGCCGAAGGCCACCAGGCCCAGCAGCGCCCCGCCCCCGAAGATCCACAGCCGCACCGGGTCGGGGCCGGGGCGGGAGGGCAGCGGGGAGTCCTCGCCCGCGCCGAAGTGGGTCTCGTCCGGTACGGCCACGCTGCGCCGCTGGCCGCTGAGCCGTTCGGCCGCGCCGAGGGCGGCGGCCGCGTCCACCACCCCGAAACCGACCTTGTCGTCGTATCCCGCGAACGGCCGGCCGTGCGTGCTGGCGGTGAGCGCCTGGGCGACCTGCTCGGGGCGCATGTCCGGATACCTGGCCTTGATCAGCGCCGTCACCCCGGCGACGAGCGCCGCGGCGGCGCTGGTGCCCTCGGTGAGCGGGTAGTGCCCGTTCCGGTCGGCCACGGGCACGCCCACGCCGGGCGCGGCCACCAGCACCGACATGTTGTCGCTGCTGAAGGCGGCGGCCTTGCCGTTCTTGTCCACGGCCCCGACGCCGATCACGCCGGGGTAGCCGGCCGGGAAGGTCCAGTAGGACGTGCCGTTCATCTGGGTGTAGAGGCTCTGGCCGTCGTTGCCGACCGCGGCCACGAGCACCGCGCCGCGGCCCAGCGCGTAGGAGACCGCCTCGCGCTCGGACCGGTCGGTCCGGTGGTTGCCGACCGACATGCTGATCACGTCGGCGCCCTGGTCGGCGGCGTAGCGGATGGCCCGGGCCAGGGCGCTGCGCGAGGAGCCCAGGAAGTCCTCGCCGGGCGGGATCAGGCCCGCCCCGCCGTCGGGCTCCTCGGGGACCAGCGGCAGGGACAGGATGCGCGCCTTGGGCGCGACGCCGACGAGCCCGCCGTCGGCTCCCGATCCGGCGATCAGCGACGCCATCGCGGTCCCGTGCCGGCCTGGCGTGCTCTCCTCCCGGCTCTCAGGGGAGGACAGGTTGGGGCCGACCGTGACCCGGCCGCGCAGCTCCTTCAGGCGCGGGTCGACGCCGCTGTCGATCACCGCCACGGTCACGCCCTCGCCCTTCGTGACCGACCACGCCTGCTCCACGTTGAGCGCGTTGAGCACCCACTGCTGCTGCTCGCGCACCGGGGGCGGCGCCGTACCGGTCTGCGAGCCGGTCAGGGGACCCGACAGGAGCAGGACGCCGGAGGCCACGACGGCGCGCAGGGCGGTCAGCACACGTTCCCCTGGGTGCAGGGCGGGACCTTGGGCGGGTCCGCGAGGAAGTAGGCGATCTGGTTGCCGATGGAGCGGGCCGCGGGCCACAGCTCGCTGTGCAGGATCTCCTCGGGCGGCACCGCGGCCCGGGTGCGGCCGTCGGCGTAGCCTCCGGTGGAGAAGACGATGTACGGCCCGGCGCCCACCCAGCCGTTGCGCTGGCGCTGGTCGACGCCGAAGCGTTCGGTCACCGTGCCGGGGAAGGCCACCGGCAGCACGCCCACGCGGTCGTCGCCGGTCAGCTCCTCGGTGGCCGAGACCCTGGCCTCCTCGTCCTTGAGCACGGCCACGCCCACGGTGAAGACGAAGCTGGAGGTCTGGTCGACGTAGGTGGCCCTGAGCATGGTCACGCAGCCGTGGCGGGTCAGCACGTCGGCCACCGCGCCGTCCACCGCCTGGCCGCAGCGGACCTCGGGCGCGATGCCGACGCGGCGGGCGTACTGGGTGGCCCGGCCGAGCCCGAGGTACTTGACCTCCGCGGGGAACACGTCGGTGGCGGACCAGGCCTGCCAGCGGCGGGCGATCTCCTCCTGCTGGTAGCGCATCTGCTCGGTCGGGGTGAGGGGACGGGATCGGGTCTCGGCGACCAGCCCCACGGTCCCCAGCAGCACGACGAGGGCGGAGACGGCGACGATGCCGCCGAGCAGGCCGAGGAAGAGGGACCGGTAGCGGATCCCCTGCTGGAGCGCGGCCGTCTCGGCCCGCTGCCGCGCGGCCTGGGCGCGTGCCCTGGTGGAGGCGGCGGGCCAGGAGCGGACGCGCGAACGGCGGGCGACCCCCTTGACGGGACGCGCGCCGGCGAAGGGCTTGGCGCCCTGCTCGGCGCGTGGCAATGGGGGCGCCGGCTTCCTCCGTGCCCTGGCCTCGTCGCTCACTCGCACACTCCGCGGATGCTTACGCCTATTTCGTCCCCCTATGGACGCGGATCATGCGTGCCCGCGACCGCCCATCCGCCGCACCTCCTGGCCAGGACGGCGATGGCGGCCACGCCCAGCAGCGCGCCCAGCACGCCCGCCACCGCGACGGTCCCGTAGAGCGTGATGCGCCGCTGGTCGCGCCGGATCACCTGGACCGGCTCGGCCGCGCCCGGGCCGAGCGGCTTGCCGGGGTCGTGCGCCGACCTGGCGACCAGCGTGTGCCGGGAGAGCTTGGCGGCCTCGGCCAGGGAGCGGGCGGCGCTCACGACGCCGAAGCCCGTGCCGGTGTCGTAGCCGCCCTTGGGCTGCCTGATCACGCCCCTGGTCAGCGCTTGGGCGACCAGCGGGGGCGACATGCGCGGGTACCTGGACTTGATCAGCGCGGCCACCCCCGACACCAGCGCCGTGGCCTGCGAGGTGCCGCGGCCGACCCAGTACTCGTCGCCCGGCCCGGCGCCCAGGATGTCCACGCCCGGCGCGGCCACCAGGACCGAGGGGTTGACGTTGGAGAACGACGCCCGGCGCAGCCTGCGGTCGATCGCCCCGACGGCGACCACGCCGGGGAAGGCGGCCGGGTAGGAGTAGGGCGCGAACCCGTTGACGCCGGCCTTGCGCGCCCCCTCGTTGCCCGCCGCGGCCACCAGCACCACGCCCTTGGAGATGGCGTAGCGGATCGCGGCCCGCTCCTCCTTGGTCGCCAGCTCCTTGGAGATCGACATGTTGATCACGTCGGCGCCGTGGTCGACCGCGTAGCGGATGCCGTTGGCCACCACGTTCTCGTACCGCTCGGCCGTGTTGAACTTATGGAACCCCGGCTCCTCGTCCTCCAGGATCACCCGGACCGACAGCACCCTGGCCTCGGGCGCGACGCCGATCACGCCCCGGGAGCCGCCGGGGCCGTGGCCGTGCCCGGCGATCAGCGAGGCCATGTAGGTCCCGTGGAGCCTGCGGGGCGGCACGCCGGGCGGGTTGGCGCCCTCGGTGAAGTCCTTGCCCACGATGACCGAGCCCGCCAGGTCGCGGTGGCCGGGGTCCACCCCGGAGTCGAGCACGGCGACGGTCACGCCCTTGCCGCGCGTGGTGGTCCAGGCCTTCGGCAGCTCCATCGTCCGGATCACCTCGCCCTGGGCGCCGCGCACGTCGTCGGCCCGCGCGGGGGCGGCGGCCAGCAGGACGGGCAGCAGCACCGCGACCGCCCCGCCGAGCCGCCGGGCCCGGCCGGCGTTCAGCACCGCCACCCCTCCTCCGCGCAGTCGGGCACGCGCGGCTCGCTCAGTCGCTCCAGAACCTGCTCGCCCAGGTCGGGGGCGAAGGCGAAGATCGCGGGCCGCTGCTCCCGCACGGCCCGCGCCGGCCGCCCGTCGCTCTGCCCCGCCGTGGTGAGCACGACGTACGGCCCGGCCTGCCGTACCGAACCGGCCTGGCGTCCCGCGTCGGTGAACCGCTCGGCGACCGTCCCCTTGAACGGCACGGCGCGCAGGCCGGGCACCGCCGACCCGCCCTGGGGGAAGGCCAGGGCGACCCGCTGGGCGCGCGGCTCGTCGGGCAGCACGACCACGCCGACGCTGACGACCACGCCGCCGAGCGCGTCGAGGTAGGTGGCGCGCAGCACGGCGCGGCAGCCCGCCTCGCGCAGCGCCTGCCGTACCTCCTCGTCCACGGCCGGGGCGCAACCGGTCAGCGGCGAGATGCCGACCCGGCGGGCCCGCTCCTCGCCGCCCTGCTCGGCCGAGTAGGCGAGGGACTCCGGGAACACGCGCCCGGCCGGCCAGGTGCGCCAGCGCTCGGCCACCTCCTCCTGGGCGGCCGCCGCCAGCTCGGCCTCGGTGGGGCCCCGGGTGAGCTCGGCGACGACGGTGCGCACGCCCAGCACGGCCGCGACGGCGCAGAGCACGCTCAGCGCGGCGGCCACCATCAGCGACGGCCAGGTCCGCGCTCGCACGTGGACGCCCACGCCGCTCGCGCGATGGTCGAAGCTGCTCACAAAACCGACCCTAATAGGGACGAACAGGCACAGGCACCCGTTCGTCCCTTTCGGGGGTCAGCAGGAGGTCAGTAGGTCGGCAGGCTGGGGTCGACCGCCTTGACCCAGCTCAGCACGCCGCCGCCGACGTGGACGGCGTCGGAGAAGCCGGCGTTCTTGACGATCGCCAGCACCTCGGCGCTGCGCGCGCCCGACTTGCAGTGCAGCACGATGCGCTTGTCCTGCGGCAGCCTCTCCAGGGCCGAGCCGTTGATGAACTCGCCCTTGGGGATCAGCGTGGCGCCGGGGATGGAGACGATCTCGTACTCGTTCGGCTCGCGGACGTCGATGAGGAAGATGTTGTCCCCGCGGTCCTGCATGGCCTTGAGCTCGGTGGCGGTGATGGTCGAACCCGACGCGGCCTGCGCGGCCTCGTCGGAGATCGTGCCGCAGAAGGCCTCGTAGTCCTCCAGCAGCTCGGTGATCGTCGGGTTCTTCCCGCACAGCGCGCACTCGGGGTCCTTGCGGACCTTGACGTCGCGGTACTTCATCTCCAGGGCGTCGTAGATCATCAGGCGGCCGACGAGCGGGTCGCCGATGCCGGTGATGAGCTTGATCGCCTCGTTGACCTGGATGGACCCGATCGACGCGCACAGCACGCCCAGCACCCCGCCCTCGGCGCAGCTGGGCACCATGCCGGGCGGCGGCGGCTCGGGGTACAGGCAGCGGTAGCACGGCCCGTGCTCGGCCCAGAACACGCTGGCCTGGCCGTCGAACCGGTAGATCGAGCCCCACACGTACGGCTTGCCGAGCAGCACCGCCGCGTCGTTGACCATGTAGCGGGTGGCGAAGTTGTCGGTGCCGTCGACGATCAGGTCGTACCCCGAGAAGATGTCCATCACGTTCTCGGTCGTCAGAGACGTGTTGTGGACGATCACCTCGATCAGCGGGTTGATCTCGCGGACCGTGGCGGCGGCGCTCTCGGCCTTCAGCCGGCCCACGTCGGACTGGCCGTGGATGATCTGGCGCTGCAGGTTGGACTCGTCGACGACGTCGAAGTCGATGATGCCCAGCGTGCCGACACCCGCGGCGGCCAGGTACATCAGCGCGGGCGAGCCGAGCCCTCCGGCGCCCACGCACAACACCTTGGCGTTCTTCAGCCGCTTCTGACCCGCCATCCCCACGTCGGGGATGATCAGGTGTCGCGAGTAACGGCGCACTTCATCGACGCTCAGCTCGGCGGCCGGCTCGACCAGAGGTGGCAAGGACACGGTTCTACGCTCCCGATGCAGGTTCTTTCCTCTCAGAAACCTAGCTGGCGAGTGGGGCATTCCCCAATCGCGTCTCAAGGATCAGACGCCGGGTCTCGGCGGCCACCACCTGCGGCATCTCCATCTGCGCCACGTGGCCGCAGCCGGGCAGTACGACCAGGCGGCTGCGGCGGAAGGTCCGGGCCGCCCTGAGCGCCACCCCGGGCCGCACGAGCCGGTCGCGCCTGCCGTACAGCAGCAGGGTGGGCTGGCCGATCGACGCCGCATCGCGCCACAGGTCCTTCCTGAAGTACTCCCTGACGATGCCCCTGGCCGAGCCGATCATGGCCTGCTGGGCGTACGGCAGGCCGTCGCGGCGGCGCAGCTCCTCCACGGCGTCGCTGACGCGGCGCGGGTGCACGCAGGCGACGTCGGCGTAGATCATCGCCATCGTGGCGGCGATCCTGCGCTCGGCGGGCAGCCGGCCGAGCATGGCGGCGGCGACCTCGCCCAGGCGCGGGGCGGAGGCGAGCAGCACCCTGGCCGGGCCGTAGCGGGGCAGCAGGTCGGGCAGCGCCGGGCTGACCAGCGTCAGGGAGCGCACGAGGTCGGGCCGCAGGGCGGTGGCGCGCACGGCGACGGCGCCGCCCAGGGAGTTGCCGAACAGATGGGCCGGTCCCGTCTCCTCCAGCAGGCCGACGACGGCGCGGGCGTGGGCGGTGACCGAGTAGTCGCCGTCGGGCGGCGGCGGGGAGAAGCCGTTGCCCGGCAGGTCGATCGCGTGCCCGGTGACCACGTCGCGCAGCTCGTGCATCAGGTCGGTCCAGTTCGTCGCGGAACCGGCCAGCCCGTGGACGAAGACGGCCCGCTCGGGGGCTCCTTCGGGGGTCGAGCGGACGTGGACGGGCCCGACCATGCGTCCGGGCCAGTGGGGGATCGGCAGGTCCATGCCCCCAAGATAGCTCACGCGCCTTTTTGCATAAGTTAGACATAAATAAATGCATACACCGCTTATATCTATTTATGTCCGGCTTGTGGCGCCTGAAATGGCCGGCAGACCGCCGGGGAAAGGGATGATGTCCCACTACAGGAAGGCCGTAGCCGTCGGCACCCTGACGGCGGCTCTCACCTGGGTCTCATGGGAGCCGGAGCCACGACGGTCGGCGCGACCACGGGTGCGGGCGGCCGCCGCCCGCAGCCGATCGCCGACCTCCACCGCGACATGGTCCTTGAGCGGTTCGGAGACCCGCCCCCACACGCGGGCGACGGCACCCGTTCGGTGAACGGGCGCCTGGTGCGCCAGACGACATCACCGTGCCGGCGCCGCTTGTGCGCCATCAGCCGGATCCGCTCCAGACCGAGCGTCACATGCTCGGCCTGGGCGCTCACCCACTCCTTGGCCCGCGCGGCGGGCGGACGACAGGCCGGGCACAACGGCGGGCCCGATCGGCCGGGCACCACGTGCGCCACCCGCACACCGCCGGCCTCGCCGTACCCCACCTGTCCCTGTTCCTGTCTCCCAACGCCGACGCCGGGGACGATTCCGGTCTGCGACGCCGACGGCATCGCCGTCGCACCGGCGCCGGCTGAGCATCACTTGGGCGACAGGACGCGCCCACGGAACATCGGGCGCTTGGTCTCCCAGTACCGCCAGCCTTCCACCCTGGAAGGCACGTTGGCGATGCCCCGCCCGACCGGGACGAGCTTGCATGTGCCGAGGACCCGCCAGGCCGACCAGCCGATGCGGTAGCCGAGCACCCGGTACCACATGTTGCCGTACATGCCCTTGCTGATCTCGCGGGAGTACTCGTGGCCGGTGAAGACCATGTGCCGCTCTTCGAGGTGCGGGAGCCCCGACTTGGACAGGCTCTGGACCAGCGTCTTGACCACGTCGTCCTTGGTGAGCTGCAGCGACTTCTCCAGCGAGCGCACTTTCAAGGTTTCGAGGTACGCGAGCACTTCGTGCTCCCTGGTGACGGAGACCGTCATCGAGCCGCCCGGGCCGTCGATGAAGCGGGTACGCGGCACGTAGAAATTCCGCGGCGAGAGCTTGTGGTGTTTGAAGAAGATGTGCGGATTGCACCGAGGAGGCTGGGCTTCTGCGGGTCTGACCGGGCTCACCGCCATGGTCAGGCTGGCGGCCACGACCACGGAGAGAGAACCGCCTAGAGCTAGCTTCGACATCCTTCGTTCCTTCCGAGAATGGACGACGAGAGATCACCATGATGATGGCACTCGCCACGAACTGTTCCAGAGCGGCACACCGACGACGCATTTCCCGTGCCTGGAAAGAATCGGTGAAGAATTGTCAATTGCCCTCGATGTCCGGGGCGCGCATAAGGCGTCTCTCGGCACGTCGGACGAGGTGGTCCGTTCGTGACGATTTCTTGAGGAGCCCCTGGCCCTCTTTTGCCGCTTACCGTGGCCCGTCATGAGAAAGCCCGGAGGGCGCTTTTCCCTCCGGGCTTTCGCGGTGAATGTTTCAAGCGGTTTTGCGGGCCCTCTTCTTGGACTCGGCCTTTTCTTCCTTCTTCGTTTTCGCCGCCGCGCCGCGTTCCCTCTTCGCCGCCTCGACGCTCGCGCGCAACGCGGCCATCAGGTCCACCGCGGGCCCCGCCTCCTCGACCTCCGGAGACGCCACGACCTCCTTGCCGGCCACCTTGGCCTCGATGACCTCCTGGAGCGCCTCGCGGTAGGCGTCGTGGTACTCCTCCGGGTCGAAGTCGGCCTCCATCGTGGCGATGAGCGACTCGGCCATCCTGAGCTCCTGCGCCCGCACCTCGACGTCCTCGTCCAGGAACTCGAAGTCCGGCCGGCGGATCTCGTCGGGCCACAGCATCGTCTCCAGCACGAAGACGCCGTCGCGCACCCGCAGCGTGGCCAGCGACTCCCGCTGCCGCAGGGCGACCTTCACCACCGCGACCTGCCCCGAGCTCTCCAGGGCGTTGCGCAGCAGCACGTACGGCTTGGCCCCCTCGGCGTCCGGCTCGAGGTAGTAGGACTTGGCGAAGTAGATCGGGTCGATCTGGTCGGCCGCGGTGAACTGCAGCACGTCGATCCGGCGCGAGGTGGACAGGGGCAAGTCCTCGAAGTCCTCGTCGGTGAGCACGACGATCTCCCCGGTGGCCAGCTCGTACCCCTTGGCGATGTCGGCGTAGGGCACCTCCTCCCCGCACTTGGTGCACACCCGCTTGTAGCGGATCCTGCCGCCGTCCTCGCGGTGCACCTGGTGGAAGGTGACGTCCTTCTGCTCGGTCGCGGAGTACAGCTTCACCGGGATCGTGACCAGGCCGAAGGAGATCGCACCCTTCCAGATGCTGCGCATGGAGCACCCCTTCGTCACTATCCGGCTCGCCTTGAGGGCACATACCCGTACATGGGCGATCCAATGCCGTTTCCTGTGGAGCCGATGCTCGCCATGCCTGGTGAGCTGCCCGAGCGTCCCGAGCTGTACGGGCTGGAGGTCAAGTGGGACGGCATCCGCGCGATCATCCACGTGGACGGGGGGTTCCGGGTGACGGGGCGGCACGGCGCCGACTACACCCGCCGTTATCCCGAAATTTCTGGGTTCGGGTTGCGAAACCTCGGGTTGAGGAACGCAGTCATCGACGGCGAAGTGGTCTCCTTCGACCGGCACGGCCGCCCCAGCTTCAAGCGCCTCCAGCACCGCATGCACCTGACCGATCCCGAGCCGGCCATGCTGCGCCTGTACCCCGTCACCTACCTGCCCTTCGACCTGCTCTACCTCAACGGCACCCCGCTGTTCGACCTGCCGTACCGCGACCGCCGCACCCTCCTGGACGAGCTCGACATCGGGGCTCCGCCGTACTTCCCGGGCACCACGGACCTGCTCGGCGCCACCCACGCGCAAGGGCTGGAGGGCGTGGTCGCCAAGCGGCTGGACTCGCCGTACCGGCCGGGCACCCGCTCCCCCTGGTGGGTCAAGGTCAAGAACCTCACCACGAGGGAGGTCGTGGTCGGCGGCTGGAAGCCGGGCAAGGGACGGCGTGCCGGCGGCGTCGGGTCCCTGGTCATGGGCGTGTTCACCGGCCAGGGCCTGACCTACGTCGGGCACGTCGGCACGGGCTTCACCGACGCGCTGCTCGACGAGCTCCACGAGCTGCTCAGGCCGCTGGAGATCCGGCGCAGCCCCTTCCGCAACGAGGTGCCGTGGCGCAACCGGTGGGTTAGACCCGAGCTCGTGGGGGAGGTGGCCTACACGATGTGGACCGCCGATCTCAAGCTGAGACACCCCGTGTGGCGCGGCCTGCGCCCCGACAAGCTCCCCGCCGAGGTGACGCTATGAGCAGAGTGCCTGTCCAGGTCGACGGCCGGGAGCTGATGCTGAGCAACCTGGACAAGGTGCTCTACCCCGAGGCCGGCTTCACCAAGGCCGAGGTGATCGACTACTACAGCCGGATCGCCCCCGTGCTGCTCCCCTACATCGAGGGCCGGCCGCTGACCGTCAAGCGCTACCCCAACGGCGTGGAGGGCCCCTTCTTCTTCGAGAAGAACGCCCCCTCGCGCACCCCCGAGTGGATCAGGACGGTGACGATCCCGGTCCCCGGCAGCACCAAGGACCGCGAGACGATCGACTCCCCCATCGTCGAGAACCTGCCCGGGCTGGTGTACTACGCCAACCTGGCGGCGCTGGAGCTGCACGTCCCGATGTGGCGCGTCGACGGGAGGGGCCGTGCCCAGGACCCCGACACGCTCGTGTTCGACCTCGACCCCGGCCCTCCGGCGACGATCGTGGAGTGCTGCGAGGTGGCCCTGATCCTGCGGGACGTCCTCAAGGCCGAGGGGCTGACGGCCAGGCCCAAGACCAGCGGCAGCAAGGGCATGCAACTGTACGCCGGCTGGGACGGCCGCGCAGATGCGGCCACGTACGCCAAGGAGCTGGCAAGGTTGCTGGAGAAAGAGCACCGTGACCGGATCGTCAGCGTGATGACGCGATCGGCCAGACCTGGCAAGGTGTTCATCGACTGGAGCCAGAACAACCCGGCCAAGACCACCGTGGCGCCATACTCTCTGCGTGCCAGGCAGCGGCCCACCGTCTCCACGCCCCTGCTGTGGGAGGAGGTCGAGGGCTGCGAGCGGCCCGAGGACCTGGTCTTCACCGCCGCGGACGTGCTGGAGCGAGTGGAGGAGCACGGGGATCTGTTCGGCCGGGCGTAATGTGGAACCGTCCACGACCAGAGGGGACCAAACATGTCGGAGATGGACGTACGTGGGGACGAGCGCCCTTTCGACGAGGCCGAGCTGCCCATCGAGGCGCCCGAGGCGGACGCCGCCGAGCAGCAGCGTCAGTTGCGTGAGGAGGCCGACCGGACGTTCCGCCGCGAGCTGCCGCTCGATGTGGATCCCGCGGACATGGCCGACCAGGAGCGCATTGTGGACCTCGACGACGAAGACTACCGATGAGGTGCTAGCCCACACGTAGGATGTCCGAACGAACTCGACCCCCCCACTCGGAGTCCGCGACGAAGGAGACCGCATGACGGCTACCCCGGATGCCAAGCCCCGGGGCACGCGGCTGCCCCGACTCGCCCGCCGGCGTCAGCTGCTCAGCGCCGCCCAGGAGGTCTTCGTCGAGAACGGCTACCACGCCGCGGCCATGGACGAGATCGCCGACCGGGCCGGGGTCAGCAAGCCGGTGCTGTACCAGCACTTTCCCGGCAAGCTGGAGCTGTACCTGGCGCTGCTCGACCTCCACGTCGACGACATGGTCAGCCGCATCAGGGACGCGCTGGCCTCGACGCAGGAGAACAAGCTGCGCGTGCAGGCCACCTTCGGCGCCTTCTTCGACTTCGTCTCCGGGCAGGGTGAGGCGTTCCGCCTGGTCTTCGAGTCCGACCTGCGCAACGTCGCCCCCGTGCGGCAGCGGGTGGAGCGGTCCCTGCGCGAGTGCGCCGAGCTGATCAGCGCCGTCATCCAGGACGACACCGGATGCTCCAGCGAGGAGGCGCACCTGCTGGCCGTCGGGCTCGTCGGCATGGCAGAGGTCAGCGCACGCTATTGGGTCACCACGCACGGCTCCATCCCCAAGGACGCGGCCGAGCAGCTCATGGCCAGGCTGGCCTGGCGCGGCATCAGCGGCTTTCCGCGTACGGCTTAATCCGTTCGCTTGCCGCGATCACCCGGTCCCGAGCCGGTCGCCGCAGGTCACGATGGGGTGTGGAACACGGGACGTGAGGGAGCGCGATGGAAGTCAAGATCGGCGTACGGTCGGTGCACCGTGAGCTCGTGGTGGAAACCGACCTCTCGGCCGAGCAGCTCGAAGAGGAGATCAAGCAGGCGCTGACCGCCGATCGCGGTTTCTGGGCCATCACCGACGTCAAGGGCAGGCGCATCATCGTGCCGGTGGCGGCGCTCGGCTTCGTCGAGATCGGCGAGGACGAGGCCAGGCCGGTGGGATTCGGCGGCACGCTTTAGGTTTTCCGGCCCGAGGGGTACGGCCCGGCCGTACCCCTCGGCATGCCGGTCACAGGCCGAGCGCGGCCATGCGCTTGTTGTGCTCCTCGGTCAGCTGGGCGAACAGGCGCGAGACGTCGGCCTGGTCGGCGTCCGACAGCAGCCGGGCCAGCTCGGGCCGGGCGGCGGCCACCTGCTGGGCCTGGCTGAGCGCCTCGCCCACCAGGCGCCTGGCCCACAGCGCCAGCCGCCCGCTCTGCGCGGGATCCTCCGCCAGGGCGGCGCGCACCCGCTCGACGACGAACTCCGAACGCGGCTCGTCGGCCAGCACCTCCTCCACCAGCGGCGAGAGGGAGGGGTCCAGCCGCTTGGCGGCCTCGCGGTAGAAGTCCAGGGCGATGCCCAGCCCCACGTACGCCTTGACCAGCGCCGCGAGCCAGTCGCCCGGCCTGGTCAGCTCGTGCCAGGCGTCGAAGGCCCCGCAGAAGGGCGCCATCGCGCGCTCCGGATCGGCCCCCAGCTCGGTCAGCCGGTCGCGCAGCAGGCGGAAGTGGCCGTACTCCGTCACGGCCAGCTCGCCCAGCTGGGCCCGGTCCGTCACCGTCGGCGCGAGATGCGCCGCGTCCTCCGCCATCCGCAGGAACGCCGTCAGCTCGGCGTAGGCCAGGGCGCCCAGCAGGTCGACCACGCCGGAGCTCGCGCCGGGGGAAGGCGCATCAGAATCTGCCATGAACGCAGCGTACTTCGCGGGAACATCTGCCATCTCGGCCAGCGTTGTGCTATCGAGTACACTGCTCTGTGAAAGTGCGACCGCACTATGTGAATCCGGGGGATTCTCTCCCGATTGCCCCCACATCTGGGTCAGCGGTCGCTGACGAATGGAGAGGACTGGCCCCTCCGCGCGGACCCCTGTCCCGGAGGCCCAGTCTTCATGGTGAGACTGAGGCAGGCCACACTGACGACCTTCCGTGAGCTCGGAGTCATTCCGGAGATCGCCGATGCCCTCGAGACCGAGGGCATCACCACGCCGTTTCCCATCCAGGAGATGGCACTCCCGCTCGCCCTGAGCGGCCAGGACGTGATCGGCCAGGCGCGCACCGGGACGGGCAAGACCTACGCGTTCGGCATCGCGATGCTGCAGAGCATCGGCAAGCCGCGCAAGAACCGCAAGAAGCCGCGCGGTCTGGTGATCGTGCCCACCCGCGAGCTGGCCATCCAGGTCTCGGAGGACCTGGTCACCGCGGCCGGCAAGCTCGGCTCCCGTGTCCTGACCGTGTACGGCGGGCGCGCCTACGAGCCGCAGATCGAGGCGCTCAAGACCGGCGTCGACGTGGTCGTCGGCACCCCGGGGCGCCTCCTGGACCTGGTCAAGCAGAAGCACCTGGACCTCTCGCAGGTCACCACGCTGGTGCTGGACGAGGCCGACCGCATGCTCGACCTGGGCTTCCTGCCCGACATCGAGCGGATCTTCAAGCTCGTGCCCGAGGAGCGGCAGACGATGCTGTTCTCGGCCACCATGCCGGGCGAGATCGTCGCGCTGTCGCGCCGCTACCTCAACCGGCCCACCCACGTCCGCGCCGAGCACGACGCCGGCGAGGGCGAGGCCACCCCGCAGGTGCGCCAGTTCGTCTGGCGGACGCACCGCATGGACAAGATCGAGCTGCTGGCGCGGGTCCTGCAGGCCGAGGGCCGCGGGCTCACGATGGTGTTCTGCGAGACCAAGCGCGCCTGCGACATGGTCGCCGAGCAGCTCGACACCCGCGGCTTCGCCGTGGCCGCCGTCCACGGCGACCTCGGCCAGGGGCAGCGCGAGCAGGCTCTGCGGGCCTTCCGCAACGGCAAGATCGACGTGCTTGTGGCCACCGACGTGGCCGCGCGCGGCATCGACATCGACGACGTCACCCACGTGGTCAACTACGACTGCCCCAACGACGAGAAGACCTACGTGCACCGCATCGGCCGCACCGGCCGCGCGGGCCGCACCGGCATCGCGGTCACCTTCGTCGAGTGGGAGGAGCTGACCCGGTGGAAGATGATCAACCAGATGCTCGGCCTGGAGTTCGCCGAGCCGGAGGAGACCTACTCCACCTCGCCGCACGTCTACTCGTCGCTGGGCATCCCCGAGGGCACCAAGGGCGTGCTCCCGCGTGAGGCCCGCAGGCGCGCCGGGCTGGCGGCCGAGGAGATCGAAGACCTCGGCGAGACCGGGCGGTCGCGCTCCCGCGGCCGCCGGGAGGAGCGCGACCGCCCGGCCCGCGCTCCCCGCCAGCGCCGCCGTACCCGTGGCGGCCTGGTGACGGCCCCGTCGCCAGAGGAGCCAACGCAGGCAGAGGAGCCGAGGCAGCCAGAGGAGTCCGTGTCCGCCGAGCCGGAGGTCGAGTCCATGGACCAGACACCCGAACTGGTCTCCGTCGAGGAGCTCGCCGCTGTGCCGATTCAGGAGCCGGTGCAGGAGCCGGTGCGCCGCGAGCCCGAGCGGATCATCCCGGCCAGCCCGTTCCAGGTCATCTTCAAGTCGCCCGACCTGGCGACGGACGAGGACGAGATCGCGCCTTCGGCGGCGACGGAGCGGCAGCAGCAGCGCCGCCGCCCCCGCGGCAACGGCACCCGCCGCCGCTGACCCTCCCCGGCCCGCAGGCCGACGCCTTGCCGGGCCGGGGACCTGGAGTGCGCGCCGCGCCTCACCGCACCCCGTGCCGGGCCGAGGACCTGGGAGTGTGCGTGCCGCCGTACCCCACTCCCCATGTCCTCAGCCCCAGCCGTGGGCAGGGCCGGGACGGCGGGGCAGGGGTTACGGCGAGGGGCGGTAAGTCACAGGTCCAGCCGCATGATCGGACGGGTGGGCGAGCGCCGGGCGATCTCGCGGAAGCCCGCCCCCTCGAACAGCGAGCGCCACCCGTAGTACAGCTCCGCCGCCTGGACCCGCCTGCCGGTGTCGCGGGGATAGCCCTCCAGCGCCCGCGCCCCGTGGGACCGCGCGAAGCCGATCGCCGCCCGCAGCAGGGCGGCCGGCACCCCGCGCCCCCGCCCAGCGGGGGTGACGAAGAAGCACGGCACCGACCAGACGCCCTCCTCGGCGGGGTCCACCGGCTTGACGACCGGCGACCGCCCGATCCGCACGTAGTCCTCCCGGGGCGCCACCGCGCACCAGCCGACCGGCGTCCCGTCGAGGTAGGCCAGCAGTCCCGGAGCCGGTCCCGCGGACTCCACGAGCCCCCGCAGCCGCTCCCTGGCCTGCTCCCCCGCGATCTGCCGGAACTGCGCGTCGGTGGTCCTGAACCACATGCACCAGCAACCGCCGTACGCGCCCCTGGGCCCGAAGACGGCGGCCACGTCGGGCCACGAGCTCGCGGGCCGGATCGCAATCTCCTCCATCGGCCCATCCTCCCAGAACCGGCGTAGCGACTTCACCGGTGTCGTCACGGGAAGTGACGGGTATTGTTGCCCCACGTGAGTACGCCGCGTTTCCTGACCTTGCCGCCCGGTGTGACGCCCAGGAGGATCGAGACCTCCCGGGGGATCTTCGCGGTCCTCGAGGCGTTGCCCGGCAGCGGCGTGGTCGAGCGCTGTCCCGCCCTGCTGGTGCCGGGGCTGACCGGCAGCAAGGAGGATTTCCTCGCCGTCCTGCAGACGCTCGCCCACTCCGGACGCCGCGTGGTCGCGATGGACCTGCGGGGGCAGTACGAAACGCCGGGCCCCGACGACCCGGCCGCCTACACCTGCGCCGCCCTGGGGGCCGACGTCGACGCGCTGGCCGAGACGATCGGCGGGAGCGAGCCCGTCCACCTGGTGGGCCACTCCTTCGGCGGGCTGGTGGCGCGGGCCGCGGCGATCGACGGCAGGGCCAGGCTCGCCTCGCTGACGCTGATGAGCACCGGCCCGACCGGCATCACCGGGCGCCGGGCGGAGGGCGGCAAGAAGATCATCGAGGAGATCGGGCAGTTCGGCCTCGAACACCTGTGGCACTCGAGGTTCGAGCCCGAGGCCGTGGCCAACGGCGTGCCCGACGAGATCGTCGCGTTCCTGCGCAAGAGGCTGCTGTCCAACTCGCCGACGGGGCTGGGCGTGATGGCCGAGCAGTGCCTGTGCATCGACGACCGCACCGAGCAGCTCCGGCAGGCCGGCGTGCCGGTGCTGGTGCTGTTCGGCGAGCACGACGACGGCTGGCCGCCGCAGGTGCAGCGGCAGACCGCGAGGCGGCTGGAGGCCGAGTGCGTGGTGGTGCCGGGCGCGGTCCACTCGCCCGCGGTGGAGGCGCCCGAGACGACGGCCGCGGCGCTGGTCCGCTTCTGGAACGAGGCGGAGGCATTGGACGCCAAGTCCAAAGAGGTGTAATCATTCACTTACTATGGAAACGGTTCAGCCCCCGCAGTCCGTGACGTGGCTGGTGCACCTCGACCGCTCGATCTGGGTGGGCGGCGTGCGCGGCCTCATGCTCCAGGCCCTGCACCCCGTCGCGATGCGGGGCGTCTGGCAGAACTCCAATTTCCAGGAAGACCCGTTCGGGCGGCTCCGCCGTACCGCGGACTTCGTGGGACGGGTGACCTTCGGCAGCCCTGAGGAGGCCGAGGAGATCGGCCGCCGCGTCCGCGCCATCCACCGGCGGCTCCGCATCCGGCACGAAGGCAGGACCTACCGCGTCGACGACCCCGAGCTGCTGCTGTGGGTCCACTGCGCGGAGGTGTCCTCCTACCTGGAGGTGGCCAGGCGCGGCAGGCCGGGCATCACCGAGCGCATGGCCGACCGGTACCTTCGCGAGCAGCGCAAGAGTGCCACCTACGTCGGCCTGCACGAGGACGACGTGCCGGGGTCGGTCGCGGAGATGGACGCCTACTTCAAGCAGATGCGGCCGAAGCTCCAGGTCACGCCCGAGGCGGCGGCGACCGTGCGCTTCCTGCTGTGGCCGCGGCTGCCGCGCGAGATGCGGATGCTGGCGCCGGGCAAGCCGGCCTACTTCCCGTTCGGGGCGCTGTGCTACTACACGCTCCCCGCTTGGGCGCGGCGCATGTACGGCGTGCTGCCGGAGGTGCCGCAGGCGACGGCGACCGCGGCGTTGCGGGCGTTCCGGCTGGCGGCGAACTCGCTGCCCGAGGCGGTGCACGACCGGATGTTCATGCCGTCGACCCGGCGGATGCTGGAGGGCGCGCGCACGCGCCTGGCGGCGGCCGGCTACGACCTGAGCAGGGGCCTCGCGGGCTTGACCGACCCACGCCGCTGGGCCGGGGCCGCCTAGTCCGTGTCGAGCTGACCCGTGTCGAGCCCGTCCCAGGGGCGCTTGTCGGGAGCGGCCGCCCGGCCCTCCGGGCAGTGGCGGCGGAAGTCGCACCAGGAGCACATCGGGCCGGGGTTGGGCGGGAAGAGCGCCTCGTGCTCGCCCTTCCGGTAGCCCTCGTCGGCCTCGGCCGCCTCCAGCGCGACCTCCTCGGCCCGGCCCAGGTGCCGCGCGAGCGACTCGTCGGTGTGCTCCCACTCCACGATCTCACCGGTCGGGAGGTGGTGCAGCTCGACCTTGTGACAGGGCGTGCGCAGCATCCGGGAGGCGGCGATCGCGTACAGGGCCAGCGCGAGGGAGGAGCGGGCGTCGTCGGGGGTCAGCGCCCGCCGCCCGGTCTTGTAGTCGACGACGACCAGCTCGTCCCCGCGCCGGTCGAGCCGGTCGATGCGGCCGGAGACGGCGATCACCGGGGTCCGCGTGGCGACGACCCGCTCCACGCCCACCGGCTCGTCGGCGGGGTCCAGAGTGCTGACGTACCCGGCCACCATGTCGCACGCCCGCTTGAGCCAGGCGGCCGACTGCTCGGCGTCCCTGTACCCCTCGGCGATCCAGCCGCCGGCGAGCAGGACGCTCGCCATGTGCGGGGTCCTTCTCTCGTACGGCTCCCGCCACCAGGCCGCCAGGGCGTTGTGCACGCTCGCGCCGAGGCTGGTGTGCGCCCAGGCCGGGCCCTTCTGGGGCGCCGGCCGGTCGAGGTAGGTGAAGCGGTAGCGGCGCCGGCAGTCGAGCCAGGTGTTCAACCGCGACGGCGTGCAGGAGTAGAGCCGCCGCGGCATGCCCTCCAGCGGGAGCTGGTCGTACACGCTAGTCGTCGTCCGGTTCGAGCGAGATCCCGGCGGACCTGGTGCCGTCGACAAGGGGGCTCTCCGGCTTGTCGGTGCGGGTCAGCGAGCCGGACACCCAGTCGTCGAAGTGGGGCTCCAGGTCCCCGACCGTGGTCTCCTCGCCGTGCGCGGGCAGCACGCGCGTGGCGTGGGGCAGGGTGAACAGCCGCCCGCCGATCGAGGTGAGCTGGTCGGCCAGCGCGGGATACTCCCCGCCGAGCTTGCCGGGACCGTCGGCCAGCAGCGACTTGCCGGTGAAGACGGCCTGCAGGTCCTCGCTGTAGAGGGAGATGCCGCCCGGCGTGACGCCGGGGGTCTCCATGACGTCGAGGGTGACGTCGGCGACCTGGAACCGGCCGTCGTCCTCCAGGTCGATGTCCGGCCAGGTCTCCGACCAGGTCTCGCGCCACAGGGGCTTGTCCTTCGGGTGGAGGGCGATCACCGCCTCGTCGCGGGCGGCCACCTCGATCGCCGCGCCGACGTGGTCGGACAGGCCGTGGGTGCAGATGACGGCGAGCACCTCGCGCTCGCCGACCTGCTCCAGGATCTTGTCGGCGTCCCGTGCCGGGTCGATGACGATGACTTCCTCGTCGTCGCCCACGATCCACGTATTGTTCTCGACCTTGTGCTCGACGCCGTCGACATCCACGACGCCTTCGGTCACCACTCGCTCGATACGCGCTGTCACGCTTCCGCATGCTACTGCGTTTGAACGGCGAGGCCGATCCTCACCGCGGCCACGCCCCGCCGTACCGCGTCTTTCTGCCAGATGGGGGCGGAGGACCAGAGGGAAAGGGCGGGCCGATCCCTGTCGCGGCCCTCGCGTGTCAGGCGAGCAAGGCTCTGATCGCGTTGATGATGAGCTGGACCGCCAGGGCCGACAGCAGCAGGCCCGCGATCCGCGTCACCAGCTCGACCCCGTTCTCCTTGATCACGCGGATGATCGACACCGAGAACCGCATGAAGATCCACAGGATGATGTGGACGGCCGCGATCGCCAGCCCCAGCGCCAGCGTGTCGGCGAAGCGGCCCTGCGCCTGCTGCGAGAAGACGATCGTGGCCACGATCGCGCCCGGACCGGCCAGCAGCGGCGTCCCCAGCGGCACCAGGGCGACGTTGACGTTGGAGCGCATCTCGTCGGCCCGCGGCTCGGTCTGCCCGCGCAGCAGCTCCAGCGCCACCAGCAACAGCAGCAGCCCGCCCGCGATCTGCATGGCCGGCACCTCGACGTGCAGGTACGACAGGATCGCCTGCCCGAACACCGCGAAGACGACGATGAGGCAGAACGCCGTCACCGCCGCCTGCCAGGCGATCGTGGTGCGCTGCCGGGCGGTGCGCCCGCCGGTGTAGGCGAGGAACAGCGGGATGACGCCGGGCGGGTCCATGATGACGAACATCGTCACGAACGCCTCGACGAAGAACCGTACGTCGAACACCGGCTCCCCCAATCCCAGGGGGACAGCGATCCTAGTCGTCCAGGCGCGGCGAGAACGCCCCGAAGGGCACGTCGAGCGGCGGCGCCTCCCGCAGGTCGATGAGGCTCAGCTGGGCCAGCGCGATGACGCAGCCGGCCTCGGCCGGCCAGCCGATCGTCCACAGCCAGTTGCCCAGCGCCTCCCCCGCGTACGCCGCCCGGTCGCCCGGCCCCTTGACGAACCACAGCGCGGTCGGGTGCCCGAGGACGTCGATCTTGGCGTTCGGCGGTCCCTCGTCGAAGCCCGCTCCGGGGTCCGGCCCGCCGATCCCGGCGAAGGACGCGCCCAGCCCGATGCCCGGCTCCTCGGCGATGATCAGCAGGTCCGCGGGCCCGTGCGTCACCGAGGGCCCCGACAGGGCGACCACGCTCGCCCGCCCACCGGTGCGCTCGTCGCCGACCTCGGCGAACCCGGTCACGAGCCAGCCCGTCGGCAGCGGCCAGGGCAGCCACACGGGCACGACCGAGTTCTGCCGGATGAGCTCCATCGACGCCTCCGACGGCTGCCGGGGCGGCTGGAAGGGCAGGACGTCGCCGTGCGCGTCACAGCGCCATGCGCTGTGCCAGGCGCTGGGCGGATGAAGCGGGCCAAAACACCGCGGACAGGTTGGTGCCGCTCTCACAGCTACTCACGGTGCTTCGTGTGACGCCGATCCGTCAAGGGCGGCGGCCGTTATATAACCGCAATGTGCGTGTAAATTGTGTCGGCGCCATCGTCGTGGACGGCGACCGCCTGCTGCTCGTGCGCCGTGGCAGGCCGCCCGGCCAGGGGCTCTGGTCGCTGCCCGGCGGCCGGGTGGAGCCCGGCGAGTCCGACGAGGCGGCCCTGCGGCGCGAGGTGCGCGAGGAGACCGGCCTGCTCGTCGAGCCCGGCCCGTTCGTGGGCGTGGTGGACCGGCCCGGCCCCGGCGGGGTCGTCTACGACATCCGCGACTACCGCGCCACGGTGACGGGCGGCGTGCTCGCCGCCGGCGACGACGCCGCCGACGTGCGCTGGTGCCCCCTTCCCGACCTCGTACGGCTGCCGCTGTCGGAGGGCCTGCTGGACGCGCTGGCCGCCTGGGGGATCACCGATCGGCCGACAGGGTCGAGATCCACAGGCTGAGGTGGTCGGCGTTGTAGGTGGCCGACCGGCCCAGGCCCACCACCTGCGACCCGGTGACCGCGACGGCCGCCAGCCACTGCCGGCCCTCCCCGGCCAGCCGCTGGCCCGTCAGGTCGGTGCGGTTCCAGCCGAGGCCGTCCTGCGAGGTCCACGCCGCGCCGTCGCCGTCGTGCGAGCCGACCGCCACCAGCCCCTGGGGCGTGGCGGCCAGGTCGTAGACGGCCGCCTCCCCCTCGGCCCGCAGCCAGCTGTAGGTCCACGACCTGCCCTCGTCCTCCGACACGCCCGCGAACGCCTTGCGCACGCCGTCGCGCAACGCCGTACCGGTCACCACGATGCGCTCGCCGTCCACCGCCACCTGGCGCAGGCCCGCGCTCTGGGCGTCCTCCGGCAGGATGCGCCGGTCCCGCTGCTTCCAGGTCAGCCCGTCGTCGGACCACCACACGACGCCGGTCTCCCGGTCGGCGTCGCCGAAGCCGCCCACGGCCACGTACCGCTCGCCGACGGCCGCCACGTCGTGGACGCGCACGCCGACGCCGCCCTGCGGCAGCGGCCTGGAGCGGGTGAACCTCTGCCCGTCGGCGGTGAACCACAGCGCGGCGGCCGTGCCCGCCTGGCCGCGGTCCTCGCCCGCGACCACGTAGCCCTTGGGCCCGGCCGCGACCGCGTGCATGGTCACCCAGCCGCCCTCGCGCCCGGGAACCGGCACCTTCTTCCACGTCAGCGCGTCGGTGGAGGAGACCACGAGCGGCTCGGCGCCGTTGGCGCCGACGGCGTTGGCCCCGACCGCGACCCAGCCCTTGCGCCCGTGCGCCACGTCCGACAGGCCCTGCTGGCGCGGCCCGCCCAGGCTGGAGGCCCGCCAGACCTGGGCGTCGGAGCTGGTCCAGATGCCCGCGTCGCCGGAGGCCGAGCCGACCGCCACGTACGTGCCCCGCGCGACGGACAGCCTGGCCACGTCGCGTGCGGCCCTGATCAGGCCGTCGATGCCGGTGAGCTCCACCGTCGCGGGCGCCCCGCCGGGCGGCGCGGTGACCAGGACGGGCTGGTTGTCGATGTCGGAGGCGGCCCGGTCGCCGCCCGCGAACAGCACGCCGGAGTCGCCGACGGCGAAGCCGCGCAGCGTGGCCTCCTCCAGCCCGGCGAGCTGGGCGCGCCTGGTCCAGGTCCTGCCGTCCGGGCTGGTCAGCACGCGGTAGTCGCCCAGGCCGACCTCGCTGACCGCGGTCACGCCGCCCTTGTGGGAGACGACCGCGTCGACGCCGACGCTCTGGCTGTCCAGGCCGCTGATCGCGCCACACTGGGCCCAGCGCTCGCCGGACGCCGAGCAGTACACCCGCACCTGGCCCTCCGGGGTGCGCCGGCCGAGCGGGACGAGGAGGAACTGCCTGGGCAGGACGGCCAGCGTCCCGGGCTCGGCCTGCGCCTCGGGGAGGAGGAACGCCGTGGCGTGCCAGGTCTTCCCGGCGTCGGCCGAGCGGACGGCCCGCGCGCCCTCGCCGCGCGCGGACGGGCCCAGCGCGACGACCGTGTCGCCGCGCGCCTCGACCGCCTTCAGCTCGCCGACGTCCAGATCGCCGAGGTCGACGCGCTGCCAAGTCCGCCCGTCGGCGGACCGCCAGGCGGCGGGCACCAGGCCGGACGCGGCGGGCGCGCGGCCGACCGCCACGAAGCCGGAGGCGGTCCTGGCGATGTCGTGGACGAGGTCGCCGCGCCGGAACGCCGGGCTGGACACCGCCTCCCAGCTGAAGCCGTCGCCGCTGACCCACAGGCCCACCTGGGTCTCGTCGCCGCCGGCGGCCAGCCACCTCCCGTCGCCGCCGGTCACGCGCCGGACGATCGCCGTGGGAGAGTCGGTCACCTTGCCCAGGTGCCAGCTCCTCCCGGCGTCGGGCGAGTACAGGAAGATCGGCCGGGGCGTGGGCGTCGTGGTGTCGCTGCCGACCGCCACGACCGTGTCGCCGGTGGCGGCGACGTCGTTGAGCTTCTGGTTGGCGCCGCCGACGGCGGCCGAGAGCTTGAACCACGGGTCGCCGGGGCGCACCTCGCCGGTCGCGAGCGTCGGCCCGGGCTTGCCGGGGCCGGTCAGGTACCGCCAGGCGAGGATCCCGGCGGTCGCGGTGAGGGCGAGGGCCACGACGATGGCGATCGGGGCGGTGAGCCCGCGCCGCCGCCTGGCGGGCACGGGCGGCGCGGCGCCGCGGTGGTGGCGTCCGCTGGAGCCGGAGGGCCGCGGCGGGCCGCTGGCGACCAGCAGGTCGGGGCGGGTCGGGCGGCCGCCGGGCGGCCTGCCGACGCGCCTGACGGGCTGCTGGTCCTGGGGGCCGCGCTCGGGCTCGGCGCTGATGCGCGGCTCGACCTGGATCTCCCGCGGTTGCTCGGCTGGCACGGCATGCTCGCCGGGAACCGGACGCTCGCGGGGGGCCTGCTCGGGTGCGGCGGGCTGGCGCGGGTAGGGGCGCGTGTCGGCCATGCGCTCGCGGCGCTCGGCCTCCTCGGCCGGGCCGGGCGGCGGGTACGGCCGCGGCCTGCCCCTGGCGACAAGCTTGTCCGGCCTGCTGACCAGCCGCCTGCGCCGCTGGGTCTCCGGCTCCGCGGTCGGCGAGCCGTACGGCCTGCGTCCCCGGGGCGCCTCGGGCGGCTCCTCGTCCTCGGCCGCGGCGTCCTCGGGCGTGGGCGAGGCGAACGGGGGCATCCCCCACGGCGAGGCGAGAGGCAGCCCGCGCGCCCGGTCGTCGGTCGGCCCGGGCGGCGAGTGCTGGATCCGGGGCTCGCGCGGCCGTGGAGCCTCACCAGGTTCGCGGGGGGCGTCGCCGGGTTGGCGGGGGGCCTCGCCGGATTCGCGCGGGGCGTCACCCGGCGGGTCGTCCGGCTGTCGCCGTGGTGGATCGCTGGGGCCGGAGGCCACGCGCGACACCTCCTCGTGGTGTTCCGGACCGTTCCACTGACTTGCCGATGGTTTGCCGACTCCTAGGCGCCTATACCCGGTCCGATCGACATGATCACCTCCGGATCCGACGGCCTGCCGTACGGCCGGACCAGCACGCCACCCTTCCAGATCAGCACGCCACAGCCCGGAAGGCGAGACCTCTCTAGCGAGATTTCGCCGACCCTCTGGAGATTTATCCAGAAAATGCGCTGATTGCCCGCTTTTTGGCCAGCTTTTTGGCCAGCAGCAGCACCCCGGCCGCGAACACGGCCAGCTGCACGACGGTCCCCGCCAGCGCCGGCCACGGCACCGCCCCCTGCTGCATCGCCTTGTCCAGCTGCCCCGTCGCCGCGCTGAGCCCGAAGGCGAACACGTTGTTCACCACGTGCATGGCGATGGCCGCCTCCAGCCCGCCGGTGCGCACCGCGAGGAAGCCCATCACCACCCCGAAGCCGAACACGTCCACCATCCCGGCCTGGGTGTAGCCGTGCATGACCATGAACAGCAGCGACCCCAGCACGATGCCGTAGGCCGGATTGCGCAGGTAGCTGCCGAACGCCTGGATCACCCAGCCGCGGAAGATGTACTCCTCGGCCGCCGCCTGGAACGGCACGAGCAGGACGATCACCACCAGGCCGGGCAGGAACCGCTCCCAGCCCGCCCACTCGCCGAACAGCCCCGAGGTGTCCTCGCCCGCGACCGAGTAGGCCACCACCAGCGCCGTCTGCCCGAGCACGAGCGCGACCACCGCGACCCCCGCGCACCCCCACAGCCACGACCAGCGCAGCCGCCCGGCCACCGACGACAGCGTCCCCGGCCGCCGCCGCTGGATCAGCGCCGCCGTACCGAACACCAGCGGCAGCACGACGGCGATCGACAGCAGCATGACGACCAGGGCGTACTCCGGATCGTCGAACAGCCTGGTGTCACCGGGCAGCATCTTCACGCCGAACGCCGGCGCCAGCAGCGCGCCGAGCAGGAAGACGACCATCGCCGCCACCACGAAGGCCACGGCCACGACGAGCGTGCCGACGACCGGCCGCCACCACCGGGTCGCCGGGTTCCTGGCCAGGTGGTCGTACCGCACCCCCTCGGGTGGCGGAAGAAGCCAGGGCTGGGGCGCCGGGGGTGTATACGCGAGCGCCGCCGGGTACGGCTGGCCCTGGGGGAACGGCTGTTGGTTCTCCTGCATCTCCCCATTCTGTCCGCTGAGCGCGGATTAGTTCACAGACAGAGCGCGCGGAAGAGGCCATCGTCGAGGGGTCCGTCAGCACAACCTGGGAGTACGTCATGTCCAGACTGGGGCCGTTCGTCACCCTCGCGGCAGGCGCCGTCCTGGCCGCGGGGCTGGGCGTGGCCAGCGCGACCGCCGCTCCTGCGGGCGAGACCGTGGCCGCCGCGGAGCAGGTCACGGGAGCCACCGCCCAGACCACCTCCGCGCCCGGCGAGGAGGCCGCCAAGCCCGTGGTCGTCCGGGCCGACTACGCCGGCCGCGTCGAGCGCACCCGGGCCCTCATCGCCGTGTCCATTCGCGGCGCCAAGGCCATCGGGTACTTCTGCGACGGCAAGACCGAGGCGTGGTTCATCGGCCCCGTCGACGGCGACAAGGTCAAGCTCAAGGGCTTCGGCGACGCCAAGCTGAACGCCACGTTCGGCGGCGGCAGGGCCGAGGGCGTCGTCGCGCTCGGCGGCAAGGAGTGGGACTTCGTCGCCCCCACCGTGAAGAAGCCGTCGGGCCTGTACCGGGCCACGCGGATCGTCAGAGGCGCCAAGATCAAGGCCAGCTGGATCTACCTGGCCAACCCCAACGGGGACGGCTTCATCCAGGTCGGCACCGCCTCCGTCAACGACTCCCGGGTCACCACGCCGACCTTCACCCCCGACCGGCCCATCAACGTCAACGGCGAATACGTCGTGCCCGAGGACGTCGACGGTTTCGTGGAGGAGATGTCATGACCGCCGTCTACCCGCAGCAGCGCAGGAGCGCCGTGCCCCTGCTCGTCCCGCTCCTCGCCGGCGGCCTGGTCATGGTCGCCCTCGGCGTGTACGGCAGGCTGCACACACCCACCGGCTTCGCCATCGGCCCGGCCGGGTTCTCCGGCGCGCTGCCGATGAAGGCGTGGCTGACCACGGGCGCGTTCGTCCTGGCCATCGTCCAGGTGGTCTCCGCCCTGTCCATGTGGGGCAAGATCGGGATCCGCATCCCGGCGGGCGTCCACCGCTGGTCCGGCCGGCTGGCGTTCCTGCTGAGCGTCCCGGTCGCCTTCCACTGCCTGTACGCCCTGGGCCTGCAGTACGACGTGCCGCGCGTGCTGGTCCACTCGCTGCTGGGCTGCTTCTTCTACGGCGTGTTCACCGCGAAGATGCTGGCGCTGCCGCGCCGGGGCCTGCCCGGCTGGGCCCTGCCCGTGCTGGGCGGGCTCGCCTTCACCGCGCTGGTGGGGCTGTGGCTCACCTCGTCGTTCTGGTTCTTCACCGCCATCGGCGTCACGCTGTGAGAATCACTGTGCCGACGGCGGCGTGAACCGCTTGGTCCGCCTCAGCCCGGCGGCGCGGCCCTTGGCGGCGACGACGAGCGCCATCTTGCGCGACGCCTCGTCGATCATCTCGTCGCCCAGCATGGCCGCGCCGCGCCTTTCCACGGTGGTGTAGTACTCGTAGGCCTCGAGGATCAGCTCGGCGTGGTCGTAGTCCTCCTGCGAGGGCGAGAACACCTCGTTGGCCGCCTCGACCTGGAGCGGGTGCAGCACCCACTTGCCGTCGTAGCCGAGCGCGGCGGTCCTGCGGGCCGCCCGCCGGTAGCCCTCGACGTCCTTGATCTGCAGGTACGGCCCGTCGATCACCTGCAGGTCGTGCATGCGGGCGGCCATGAGCAACCGCATGAGGACGTAATGGTAGGCGTCGCCCTCGGTGTAGCCGGGCGGCTGCTCCCCCACCACCAGCGTGCGCATGCCGACGGAGGCCATGAAGTCGGCCGGGCCGAACACCAGCGCCTCCAGCCGCCTGGAGCTGCCCGCGATGGCGTCCACGTTGACCAGGCCGCGGGCGTTCTCGATCTGCGCCTCGATGCCGATGCGGCCCTCCTCCAGGCCCACGGTCCGCTCGATCTGGGTGAGCAGCCTGTCGAGCCAGGCCACCTCGGTCGGATCCTGCACCTTGGGCAGGATGAGGCAGTCCAGGTGCTCCCCCGCGCCCTCGACGACCTCGATCACGTCGCGGTAGGTCCACTGCGTCTCCAGGCCGTTCACGCGCACCGCGCGGGTCTTGCCCGTCCAGTCGCCGGTCCTGAGCGCCTCGACGATGTTCTTGCGCGCCTCCTGCTTGGCCGCCGGCGCCACCGCGTCCTCCAGGTCGAGGAAGACCTCGTCGGCCGGAAGGGTCTGGGCCTTCTCCAGGAAGCGCGGGTTGCTGCCGGGGACCGCGAGCACCGAACGTCGTGAGCGCATGGCCAGTAAGAGTAGTCGCGCCCGCTCCGCGGCGACCCGCGCGGCCCAGCCGTACAGGACCGTGGAGAGCACCACGGACGGCGGAAAGCGTTGCATTTGCGGACGTAGCGTCCTTCGGCCGAATGGATCACGGCGCGGCTGCTAAGTACAGAGCTTGACGAGGGGCTACGGAGAGGCACGTCGACCGGTGAGCAAGAGCAAGGCGAAAGCGCGCAGGAAGAACCGCACGGCCAAGCCGGTCAGCCGCCCCGCACCGGCGCGCAAACCGCCCGGCGCCCAGCACGGTCCCGCCGACCTCTCGCGCCGGTCGGCCGCCCTCATCACGGTGCTCACCTTGCTGCTCGCGTTCCTGGCCTTCGGGCGGGACCTCTTCGACATCAGGCTCGACTGGTTCGACCTGGGCGCCACCCCGGCTGCGTCGGCGCCGGCGACGCCCGGCGTCCGCAAGGCCAGCGGCTCGGTCAAGCCCAGGAGGCCGAGCTCGCCGCAGGCGCCGCCGTGGACCAGGACCGTGCCGTCGCACCACGTCACGCGGTCGCCGCGGCCGACGCCCTCCCCCTCGCCGAACAGCCCGCCGCCCTCGCCGACCCCCTCGCCCAGCCCCACGCCCGACGTCCAGGAGTCCACGGCCCCGCCCCCTGAGCCGACGCCCGAGGAGACGGCGACGGCGGGGTGAGTGCGGACTACAGTCGAGGCGTGACCGTCATCGAGGAAGGCGCGAAGAAGTCCAGCGTGCTGTGGCTGGTGCTGGACCGGCCGCGGCTGGCCTGGCACACCTGGCACGAGGGCGCCCTCTACGTCGTGACCGGCGGCGGCGAGCAGCACCTGCCGGGCCTGGCCGAGCGCCGCACCGTCGAGGTGATCCTGCGCAGCAAGGACAACGGCGCCCGGCTCGTCACCTTCGAGGCCGACGTCGAGGTGGTCGACCAGGCGGCCGAGCCGGAGCCGGTCGCCGCCCTGGCCAAGGAGCGGCTCAACGCGCTCGACGGCGAGCACCTGACCGAGCGCTGGGCTCAGGAGGCGACGGTCGCCAGGCTCCGGCCGCGCGCGCCCTCAGCGTCCTGACGGGCGACCGGCCGCGCCGCCGCCAGCTGGGCGAGCACCGCCCCGCACAGCACGAGCAGCCCGCCCACGATCTGGAAGACGCCCAGGCCCTCCCCCAGCAGCGCCCATGCCACGACGGCGCCGCCGATGACCTCCAGCGTCGCGACCGTGGCGCCCACCGCGGCCGAGAGCCTGCGCACGGCGTTGACGCCCAGCACGTACGCGGTCGCGGTGGCCACGACGATCAGCCACAGATAGGCGCCCAGGGCGGGCAGCGTGTTGCCGCCGATCGTGGGCGACGCGGCGAACGCCTGCCACGGGATGGTCCACGGCTGGGAGACGGGCAGCAGGAGGACGGCGGCGCCGAGCATGCCCCAGGTCACCAGCCCGAGCGGGTCGACGTCCTCGCCGAAGCTGTCGCTCAGCAGGAAGTAGGCCGCGCAGCACGCGCCCGCGGCCAGGCCAAGCAGGACGCCGACGACGTCCAGGCGCATGCCCTGCCAGAACTCCACCACGACGGCCAGGCCGGCGAAGGCGACCACGGCGCCGACGAACGCGCTGCGCGGCAGCCGTACCCGCCGGACGAAGCGCACCCACAGCACCACCATCACCGGCGCGGTGAACTCCAGCAGCAGCGCCACCCCGACGGGCAGGCGGGTGATGGCCACGAAGTACAGCGACTGCACCCCGGCGACGGCCACCAGCGCGTAGGCGGCGAAGAAGCCGAGCTTGCCGCGCGGGACGCGCAGCGCCCGCGGCTTCAACAATGCCAGGACGGCGGCCATCAGCAGGCCCGCGCCCGCCATGCGCACCCAGACGGACTGGAGCGGCACCAGGCCCGCGGCGTTGAGGTACTTCGCCATCGGCCCGGAGAAGGCGAAACACCACGAGGACAGCAACGCCAGCGCGAGTCCGGTGTACCGCATCGAGACACCACCAGGGGTTAGTAATCACCATTCAGCACTTTTGATACTGACATGATGCTCCCCGGTCACACAACCCCCAGCTTGGCCAGCATGGAACGGCAACGCCGCACGTCGTCGCCGTCGAGAGCGTCCAGGAAATGGGTGCGGACGGCGCGCAGGTACGTGGGCGTCGCCTCCTTGAGCCGGTCGAGCCCGGCGCCGGTCAGCACCGCGAACAGCCCGCGGGCGTCGCTCTCGCACGCCTCCCTGACCACCAGCCCCTCGCGCTGCAACCGGTCGACCAGCCTGGTCAGCCCGCTGCGCGACAGCAGCACCCGGTCGGCCAGGTCGTTCATGCGCAGCCGGCGGCCGGGCGCGGCCGCCAGCTGGGACAGCACCTCGTAGGAGGCCAGCGCCAGGTCGTGCGCCTCGACCAGCTCGGCCTCCAACCGCCCCGCGATCCGCACCTGGGCGCGTTGCAGCAGCCGCCACAGAGACAGTTCCTCGACGGTCAGATTCACGGAGTAACCTTAAAACGTTGCGCGCGCATCTACTGTGCGCCGATCGATATCAGCGACAAGGAGTGCCCAGCTGCGATGGCACCTACCCACGAGCAGGTGACGGCCGCCCTCGCGACCGTGAACGACCCCGAGATCCGTCGCCCCATCACGGACCTCGACATGGTGAAGAGCGTCGACATCTCCCCCTCGGGCGAGGTGGCCGTCGGCGTGTACCTCACGGTGTCGGGCTGTCCGCTGAAGGACACCATCATCCGCGACGTGACCAACGCGGTCTCCAAGGTCGAGGGCGTGACCTCGGTCCGCGTCTCGCTCGACGTCATGAGCCAGGAGCAGCGCAAGGCCCTCCAGACCAAGCTGCGCGGCAACCGGCCACCGGAGAAGGAGATCCCCTTCAACCAGCCCGGCTCCCTCACCCGCGTCTTCGCGGTCGCCAGCGGCAAGGGCGGCGTCGGCAAGTCGTCGGTGACGGTCAACCTGGCCGCGGCGATGGCGCAGAACGGCCTGAAGGTCGGCATCGTCGACGCCGACATCTACGGCCACAGCGTGCCGCGGATGCTGGGCGCCGCCGAGCGGCCGACCAAGGTCGAAGACATGATCATGCCGCCGGTCGCGCACGACATCAAGGTCATCTCGGTCGGCATGTTCAAGCCCGAGGGCAACACGCCGGTCGTGTGGCGCGGCCCGATGCTCGACCGCGCGCTCCACCAGTTCCTGGCCGACGTGTACTGGGGCGACCTCGACGTGCTGCTGCTCGACCTGCCGCCCGGCACCGGCGACATCGCCATCTCCGTCGCCCAGCGGCTGCCCGGCGCCGAGATCCTGGTCGTCACCACGCCGCAGATGGCCGCCGCCGAGGTCGCCGAGCGCGCCGGGTCCATCGCGGCGCAGACCCACCAGCAGATCGCCGGCGTCATCGAGAACATGGCGTGGCTGCCCTGCCCGCACTGCGACGAGCGCATCCCCGTCTTCGGCGAGGGCGGCGGGCAGACCGTCGCCGACGCGCTCACGCGGATCCTCGGCGCCCGGGTGCCGCTGCTGGGCCAGGTGCCGATCGACATGCGGCTGCGCGAGGGCGCCGACGAGGGCAAGCCGCTGGTGCTGACCGACCCCGACTCGCCGGGCGCGGCCGAGCTGCGCCGGATCGCCGGGCTGCTGAGCAAGCGCTCCAGCAGCCTCAAGGGCATGCAGCTGGGGCTGGCTCCCACCCGCCGGTGACGGTACGGCCCGACCGCGACCGGCCGGTCACACCCGCCGGGCGATCGTGACGATCTCCCGGCTGGCCGGCGTGAGCGGGCCGCGGGCCCAGTCGCCGTACTGCGCCTCGACGGCGAACCCGGCCTCCTCGAGGAACGCGATCAGCGCCGGCACGTCCAGGAAGCGCAGGCTCGTCCGGTCGACGCGCAGGACCGCGCCGCCGGCCTCGGCGGTGGTCTCGGTGAAGGTCACCACGTCGCCGATGACCGCCTCGACGTGGTGGGACACGCGCAGCATGCGCCCGTCGGCCCACTCGACCTCCGTGGCGTTGGCCGGGGTCCAGCCCTCCCAGGCGCGCGCCTGCGGGTGACGGGTCTCGAAGGCGAACCGGCCGCCCTCGCGCAACGCGGCGCGGACGGCGGCGAGGGACGCGCGCAGCTCGTCGTCGTCCACGAGGCACTGGAAGGCGTGGCCGGTCATCGTCGCCAGGTCGAACTCGCGGTCCCAGGCGGCGTCGGCGGCGACGCCGCGCACCCACTCGATGTCGGCGCGGCGCCGGGCGCGGGCCAGGGCCGCCTCGTTGGGATCGATCCCGGCCAGGCGCCCGGCGTGCCCGCGCTCGCGCGCCTGGTGCAGCAGGGCGCCGGTCCCGCAGCCGACGTCCAGGACGCTGGGCGCGTCCATGACCAGGCCGAGGTAGAAGGCGTCGCCGGGGAAGCGGATGCCGTCCCAGGGATACATCAGGTCGTACAGGGCGGCGGCGTCGGCGTCGGAGAACACCGGGGCAGTATCGGGCAGCCCGGGACGGCCTGCCAACCGGATTTCCGCGTTCCCGCCACCGGCCTGCGCGGTCAGCCGAGCCAGGTGGTGATCTGGGTCCTGGCCTCGCTCGCCCAGCCCAGCTTCAGGTGGTTGAGCGGCAGGGTGGCCACGGCGGCGCGGTTGGCGACGCCGTCGGGAGCGCTGCAGCTGGCCACGAACACCGCGCCGTCCGAGGGGCCGGTGTGCTCGTTGTGCAGCAGCGCCATGTCCGCGCGGTTGCCGCAGAGCTGGTAGACGGGCACGCCGGACGGCGTGCCGGCGGCGATGAGCGGCATGACCAGCGAGCCGCGGTCGATCGCCCACTGGATGCCTCGGCCCTGCGTGTAGAAGCCGGTGCCGCCGTAGTAGGTGGTGTACCAGTCCTGCTCGGCCGCGGGCAGCGGGTAGACGTCGTCCCAGCGGTAGAGCATGTCGTCCGAGCCCGGGTAGGCGTTGCCCTCGTAGCTCAGCTCGGGGTGGCTGCGCCACAGGCCGTAGCAGATCATGGCGCTGTGCGGGGCGGGCGCATTGAGGGAGCCCCCACATTCCGGAAATATCGCGAAATCGTGGGTCCAGCCGTGCCGGTAACCCCAGTCGAACCCCTTGTTCGGCCCGCCCACCAGGATGAGCTTGCGCACGTCCCCGGCGTAAGCCGTACCCCAGGACTTCCGCAGCGAGGACACGTACATCCGGGCGTTGAACGCGCCCTTGGACCAGCCGATCACATCGACCTTGGCGGCGCCGGTCTTGGCCCGGATCAGCCTGACGGCGTCGCCGATCTGCTCGGCCCAGTAGTAGCCGTCGCCGGTGACGTGCGGGAAGCCGATCGCGAACACCTTGTAGCCGGCCGCGGACAGGTGCTGCATCAGCCCGGTGGTCGGGCAGTCGGCCTGGCCGCAGCCGTACGAGCCGCGGGCGTTGGGGTTCGCCCAGGCCAGGTCGGCCGTCTGGTTGGCGCCGTGGACCAGCAGCACCGGGGTCGCCTTGGGGTTGGTCTGCCAGCCGGGCGCGTGGTAGAGCAGGAAGCGCGAGGAGTGCGGCCGGGCCACGTCGCCGAACAGCCTCCTGGTCTGCCCGGTGTGGTCGCCGCGCCCGTCGGGCGGATATGTCTCGGCCACGAAGGCGCTGGAGTTGTCCCGGTAACGCTCGACGAGCGCCCATCCGTTCTCCAGGCCCGTCGAGTAGCTCGCCTCCAGCGTCACCGAACCCGTCATGGCCTCGGCCGGCGCGGACGCGCCCGCCACGGTCGCCGCGAACGCCACCAGCGCCGCGGCCACCCTGCTCGCTAACCGTCGCTTCATCACATCTCCTCGGGGGTGCCGTGAACCTCACCTCACGCGAGGAGACGCCCCCGGATCAATGTGGCCGACCGCCATGGCGCAGGGGCTTGGTGTGGATGCCACGGCCGCTTCCAGCGCGAGGAAGGACGCTTGCCCGGAACGTGGAAGCGAGCCCGCCAATCAGCGAAATCGTGAGACGCATGGGGCTGGTGTCGGCAAGACTTTTCCGCGGCAACCCCCCAGAAAAGGCGATGGGGAGCGGCCCCGAAGGGCGACTCCCCTGCCTTAGTCCCTTCGAGGATAGCTCCCAGCCGGAGCCGATCGCAACCGACCACGTGCGAAGGCCGCCTTCGCGAACGCACTGCGGGAGGAGTCATGACCGCCGGTACCCCCCAGACCGACGCTCTGGTCAAGGCCCGGATCCTGGAATTGCTCGAGTCGTGGAGTCCCTGGCATCGCCGGCTCTGGGATCTTGGAACGGTCCTGGCCATGCGGGAGGTGATCGAGGCGGCCGACTGGGTGGGGCGGCACGTCCTGTCCCGTGCCGCGCTTTCCTGGTGCGTCCAGGAGTCGCTGCTGCCCAGGCTCAAGACCGACGGCGCGATCGGCGACGGCGAGGTCCGGCGGCAGCTCCACCAGCTCTGCAAGTCGCCCATCAAACCGGCGGCCCGGAGCCAGCGCGCCCTGGGGCACCTGACCGACCTGGTCGCCGACGGTTATCTCCGCCGTTGGCGCGATCTCGTGGCGACTGCACCGGTTCATGTGGAACGTTCCGCCCGGTGCATCACCTCTCATGTGCTCGACAGCGGTTTCCACCAGGATTTCCTGCGCCGTCACCTCCGCTCCCGGCTGGATGAATCCTCCACCGCGGTGGACGTCATCGAGCTGTTCATGGAGCTGGAAGAGCAGGGCGAGCAGACGTACGAAGGCATGATCGTCCTCCAGGACAAGCTGCCGGCCGCCCAGGTTGCGATCAAGTCCCCCATCTGGCTGTCCCAGGAAGAGGTCGCCCATCGGCTGGCCACCGGCTTTCCCCACGTCACGGGAATTCGCATCAGCGGAGGACTGCTTTTCCGCGTCCGTGCCCGGGATCACGTGTCGGCCGTCCACGAGATCACCGAACTCTTCGACCGGATCCGCAACCGGGTGCGCTACCGGCGCGGCCAGACACGGCTGGACGTCTACCCGCAGGTCTTCCTCGCCGGCCAGCCCGAACCCCAGGAATTCGTCCGTGGCGACCCAGCGGTCAGCGTGGTGTCCCTGGAGCGCGTCGGCCTGCTCTACGAGCTCCCCGAGACAGGCACACACGGGTCGCGCATCGACGACGCGCTGGAGCTGGCGGCGGCGCTCACCGAGAGCTCCCCGAGCAAAGCCGTGGCGGGCGCCTGGGCCGCGATCGAGGCGCTGCTGTTCTGCGACACCGACGAGGCCGACCGGGAGGAGGGCCGTGCCGTGGCGGCCGACCGGGCCGCGGCTCTGGTGGCGGCGGGCTGGCCGCGCGCGGAACTCACCACGCTGAGCTACCACAAGCAGATCGCGACCAGCGACGCCCGCCTGGCACGAGACCTGGCCGCCGTCGAAGGCGACAACCGGGAACGGACCAGGCGAATGGTGGACTGGCTGGCCGCACACCCGCCCTGCCCGGCAGCCGACCTGCGCACCGTCGCCGCGTTCGAGCGCGTGCGGGAGCTGGTGGCCCGCCCCTCGCCCACGCTGAACCGCATCAACCGGTACCTGCGCGCGAGCTTCCGCCGTCTCTACCGCCAGCGGAACATCGTGCTGCACGGCGGATCCACCAGGTCGGTCGCGCTGGCCGCGACCGTCCGCACCGCCGGTCCCCTGGTCGGAGCGGCACTGGACCGCCTCGCCCACGGTTACGCCGTCGCGGGCACGGCTCCGCTGGACCTGGCAAGCAGGGCCGAGCTCGCCCTCCGTGTCGTGGGCGACAGGGACGGCTGGCACCTGCATGAGCTGCTCGGGGCGTGAGCCGGGCGGCTCACGGGATCCCATCACGCCCTCCCCTGACCGGCGGGGCCGGCGCGTAAGCCCTGGCCTGGAGTGCGTACATGCCCGCATAGACCCCGCCGAGCCGCATCAGCTCCTCGTGCGTGCCCGACTCCACGACGCGGCCTCGCCCCAGCACGTAGATCTGGTCGGCCCAGCGCACGCCGGCCAGCCGGTGGGTGATCATGACGACGGTGCGCTGGACGGCGTGGCGGCGGATGCTCTCGAAGATCGCGTGCTCGGCGCGCGCGTCCAGGGAGGCGGTGGGCTCGTCGCAGACGAGCAGGCGCGCGTCCCGGTAGAGGCCGCGGGCGACCGCGATGCGCTGCCGCTGGCCGCCGGACAGCTCCGTCCCGCCGCGGTAGGAGGGGTCCAGGAGGGTGTCCAGCCCGTACGGCAGGCGCCGCACGACCTCGTCGGCGCCCGAGGCGGCCAGGGCGGCCCCGGGATCGCGGTCGCCGCCCAGGGTGACGTTGTGGCCGGCGGTGAACGGCCAGCACGTGAAGTTCTGCGCGATCACCGCCACGTGGCGGCGGAGGGCTTCCCTGTCGATCTCCTCGACGCCCACGCCGCCCCAGCTGATCGTCCCCGAGTCCGGGACGTACAGGCCGGTGATGAGCTTGGCCAGCGTGGTCTTACCCGAGCCGTTCTCGCCGACGAGGGCGACGACCTGGCCGGGTGCGACATCGACGCTGACGCCGCGCAACGCCGGCTCGTCGCCGCCCGGGTAGGTGAAGGTGACGTCGCGCACGCTGATCCGGTCCAGGTCGTCCGGCGGTGCCGTACCGCCCAGAACCGGCACCCGTGCGGCCGCCCGCGTCAGGAAGTCGCGGTAGTCGGCGAAGTAGAGCCCGGCCTCGTAGGCTTCGCTGACGCCGTTGAGAAGGTCGCGGGTGGCGCCGGTGGCGCGCTGGACGGCGAGCGCCGCGGTCCCGGCCACGGCCAGCGGCACCTGGCCGGTCCACAGCAGCACGCCCAGCGCCAGGTAGACCAGGCCGGTGGCGGCGCCGCCCAGCGTGCCGCCCAGGATCTCGGCGAGCTGCTGCCTGCGTACGGCACGCAGTTCGAAGCCGACGATCCAGCGGGAGATGCGCCGGAACTCGCCGAGGAGGTAGGGGCGCATGCCGTAGGAGCGGATCTCGGCGGCGGGGCCGCGCTCGGTCATCAGCTTCTGAAGGGTCTCCTGCCTGCGCCTGGCAGCGGCGATGCCGGCGGTGACCTGGTAGCCGACGCGGGCGCCGCGCACCGTCGCCCACGTGCCCGGCACGGTGGCCAGCAGGATCGGCGGCAGCAACGCGGGGTGCAGCACGCCGAGGGCGCCCGACAGGGCCAGCAGGCCGCACAGGCCAGTGATCGTCGCCATCACCGCCCACAACAGCATCGCCGCACCGCGCTCCGACGCCTCGGAGGTGCGCTGGACCTGGTCGTGGAACTCGGGATCGTCGAACGCGGCCGGCTCGACCCGGGTGGTGAGGGCGACGATCTGAAGGTTCACGGCCTGGGTGACGAGCGGTTCGAGCCGCGCTCGCGCCCATTCCCCGGCCGCGCGGAAGGAGCCGCGCAGCACGGTCGCGACCACGACGGAGGCGAGCGAGGGCAGCGCCTGGCGCAGCCTGTCGGGTGTCGGCGCGGCGCTGAACAGCTCTTCCAGGACGTCGGTCGTCGCCAGGACCCCGAAGGTCGTGCAGATCTCACCGGCCAGCGTGGCGGCCAGCATGACCGCCGTGTCGGCCCTGCCGGCGCGCCAGGCGAGCGCGAGCGTGTCGCGCACGAGGGCGGACAGCCGCCGCAGCATCGTCACCAGCCCGGAGGCGACCACCTCGGCGTCGTGGGCCCACGACGCCTCCTCGTTCAGCTCGATGCCGTCGAGCGCGTCATGGGAGTCGGAGCCGGAGCGTCAATAAGGGATCATGGAATGCGACATGGGATCACGGTAAGCCCCGCCGTAAACCGTTTGCGACCATGCCGAGCGATTGCCTAGGTTCTCGGCTCATGCGTGCCATCAGCGAGAAGGAACTGCGCGACTCCTTCGTCAACTGCTCCAAGGGCGAGGCCCGCCGCCTCAGCCTGCCGCGTGACATGGCCCGGCTCCCCTGGGCCGACCTCGACTTCCTGGGCTGGCGCGACCCGGGCGCCCCGGAGCGGGCCTACCTGGTGGCCGAGCGGCACGGCGAGCCGGTCGGGCTGTCCCTGCGGCTGTCCACGGAGGTGCGCAGGAGCTTCTCCAAGTCGACCGTCTGCTCCATCTGCATCACCCCGCACCCGGGCATGGGCGTCGCCCTGTTCACCGCCGCCCGGGTCGGCGCGGCCGGCCGCCAGGGCAACACCGTGGGCGCCTACATCTGCGCCGACCTGGCCTGCTCGCTGTACGTGCGGGGGCTGAAGGCGCCCGAGGTGGGCATGCGGGTGGAGTCGCTGACCACCGAGGAGCGTGTGGCGCGGGTCGTCGCCAACCTGGATGCGTTCCTGGCCAAGGTGCTGGCGCCGTCCGGCGCCCGCGTCGGCTGAGCCGGGCGAGCAGCCTCAGGTGGCCTCGGAGTCGTAGGGCGGGATCTCCCCGTACCCCAGTTCTCCGCCGGGCGGCGCGGGCGCGGCCGGAACCGCGGCGGGGGCCGCCTCGGCAGGGCGGTTCCAGTCGTCCTCGACGTCATCCAGCAGGTGCTTGCGGACGAAGTGGCGGGGGTTGAGGTCCGCCGGGTCGAAGTTGGCGAACTCCGGTCCCAGCCCGGCACGCAGGTCCTCGCGCGCGCTGTTCGCCATCCGCCGCAGGTTGCGCAGGGTCCTGCCGGCCTGCGCGGCGGCCTGCGGCAGCTTGTCCGGGCCGAAGACGAGCAGCGCGATGACGATCAGCGCCACGATCTCCAACCAGCCGAGGTTCAGCACGCTTCAGCTCCCGCCGCAGTCCACCTGACACCGGACGGTTCCGGTCACTCCAGCCTAAGACAGGTTAGGAAGGAGATGGAGACGCGGCGGGATCCTCCTCGCCCATCACGGTGAGCGTGGCGGTCTTCTCCTGGCCGTCACGCTGGTACTTGATGGTGATCTTGGATCCGGGGGTCTTGCTGCGGATCAGCGCGATGAGCTCCTCGCTGTTCTGCAGACGCAGCCCGTCGACCTCCAGGATGACGTCACCCGGCTTGAGGCCGGCCTTGGCAGCGGGACCGCCCGCCTCGACCGGCTGGCGGCCCTGCTCGGGCGTGGTGGCGATGCGGACGCCCTGGCCGTTGTACTCGGGGTCGAGCACGATGCCGATGCGGGGCTTCTTGGCCTTGCCGTACTTGATGAGCTCCTCGGCGACGCGCCTGGCCTGGTTGCTGGGGATGGCGAAGCCCAGGCCGATGTTGCCGCCCTCGGCGGACGCCGAGCGGCCGAGGGTGGCGATGGCCGAGTTGACGCCGACGACCTCACCGTTGACGTTGACCAGGGGGCCGCCGGAGTTGCCGGGGTTGATGGCCGCGTCGGTCTGGATCGCGCTGATGTAGGCGACGTCCTCCGGCTGGCGGGCGCTCTCCTGGCCGGCGACCACGGGGCGGTTCAGCGAGCTGACGATGCCGGTGGTGACCGTGCCGGTGAGGCCCAGCGGGGAGCCGATCGCGATGACGGTGTCGCCGACGACGATCTGGTCGGAGTTGCCCAGCGGGATCTCGGGCGTGCCGAAGGTCTGCTCGGGCTTGACGACGGCGAGGTCGGAGCCGGGGTCGCGGCCGACGATGCGGCCCCCGGTGGTCTGGCGGTTGTTGTAGAGGATCTTGATCTCGCCGCCCGAGGCCGCCATCTCGACCACGTGGTTGTTCGTGACGATGTAGCCGCCCTTGATCAGGAAGCCGGAGCCGGTGGCGCCTTCGGTCCTGGTGCCGTTGCCCACCTCGAGGGAGACCACGCTGGGCAGGACGCGGGCGGCGACTCCCGCGATGGACTCCGGCGGCCGGCTCGTGGCGCCGGTCGGGATCGGGCCCAGGGTGTAGCTGGGGTCGGTGCCGGAGGAGTCGCGGGTGAGCAGGTACGTGCCCACGCTGCCGATCCCGCCCGCGACCAGGGAGATGATCACCGCCAGCGCGACGAGCACGCCCGTGGCGGGCGCGCCGCGGCCGGAGGCGGACGCCCCGGTGTGCGCGGGAGGCGGCGGGGCCCAGCCGGGCCCCATGCCGAGAGCGCGCTGCGGAGGCGGGGGCAGGGGTCCCGACATGGAACCGGGCATGCCACCCGGCATGCTCCCGGGCATGGCGCTCTGGCCACCGCTCGGCACACCACCGCCCGGCACACCACCGCCCGGCACGCCGCCGTAGCCCGGCGCGGCGCCGTACCCGGGCCTGGAATCGCCGTAAGAGGGACCTGAATCGCCGTAGCCGGGCCTGGAGTCACCGTAGGAGGAACCGGCATCGCCGTAGCCGGGCCCGGGATCGCCGTAGGAGGAACCGGACGGCGAGCCCAGGATCGCCGTGTCACCCGACCTGCCGGACGGGTCACCCCACCCACCGTCCTGAGCCGGGCGGAACTCCGGCCGCTCCTGCTGCTGTGTGGGCTCTTCCGACGACGGCGTGCGTCCTTCTTCGGGGCGCGTCTCGTCGGTCATGTAGGTCCTCACCACTCCTTGCTCGGCCACAGCCAATCTTGACGCCCGGGACATACGGGAGACGTAAACCGATCGTATGCCCCTGGGCATGCTGGCTGAGCCAGGGCCTGCCTACGGCACGCTCGTCTTGTGCACCTGCAGGTCGGCGGGCGGAGGCGTGGGGTCGGGATTGCCGACCGTGGCGAAGAAGGTGCCGATGGCGACCGCGGCGGACACGACACCGACCGCGACATAGGTACGGCGGCGCCTACGCCCAGGGCCAGAGCCGGCTCCCGAGTCGCGGCGCGGGCGGTTGTCCACCGGGGCCAGGGGGCCGATGCTCCGCGGCCCGGGCAGCGGCACCCCACCGAAGGTGCGTGCCGGAAAAGGGCGCTCCCTCGGGGGCAGCGGCCCGCCGGGCTCACCCATGCGCAGCAAGGACATCGTCAGGTCGGCCGGCGTCGGTGGACCGTCGAGCGAGCGCAGGCGCGACTTCAGCGCCCGCATCGACTCGACTTCACGGCGGCAGTCAGCGCAGAAGGTCAGATGGGCGAGCGCGCGTTCGCGCTCGACATGGCTCAGCTCACCGTCGACCAGAGCTGAAACGTTCTCTCCAAGATGCGACATTTCAGACTTCCTCCCCACGAGTTCCGATTGGCGGGGGGAGATGGCGGGGCGCGCGGTGCTCCAGCGCCTCCCGCAGTTGCGCCCTGCCACGGTGGATCCTGCTGCGGACCGTGCCCAGCTTCACGCCGAGCGTGGCCGCGATCTCCTCATAAGACAGGCCCTCGATGTCGCACAACACCACCGCGGCGCGGAACTCCGGAGCGAGCGCGTCGAGCGCGGCCTGGATGTCCGGCTCGAGGTGCGCGTCGTCGAACGCCTGGGCCGGCGAGGGCTCACGCCCGCGCAGCCGCTCGGCCGCGTCGTCGGCCAGTCCCTCGAACCGGATGCGCTGCCTGCGCCGCGCCATGTCGAGGAACAGGTTCGTCGTGATCCTGTGCAGCCAGCCCTCGAACGTGCCCGGCTGGTAGCTCGACAACGACCTGAAGACCCGGACGAAGACCTCCTGGGTGAGGTCCTCCGCGTCGTGGACGTTGCCGGTCAGCCGGTAGGCCAATCGGTATACGCGCGCGGAATGCTCACGCACGACCTCCTCCCAGGTAGGAGGAGTCCACTCGGACACCTGGTGGTCGCTCGCGTCCACCAGCACTCCTCTCTCTGGGACCACCGCTACCGCCATAGTGCCTGGTTTCGTCCCTTCGTGCGCACTGCCGCCTTGAGGACCGGCAAAGCCCGTTTAAACCTGCAACGCCGCGAGGCGTACGTGAGTTCCCGTCCCGGCGCGTCTCCCCTAGGCTGCGATCGGTGATTAAACGCCCCAAACGGAGGGAGGAGGCCGATGACCAGCCCGGTAGAGGCCACTTTGGCCTATGCGGAGTCGTTCGTAGCGGAGGACGACATTCTGCGCGCGGCCCGGCAGCGCGGCCTGGAGATGGGCGCCGTGCCGATCCTTCCGGGCGGTGGCGCGGCGCTGTGCTTCATCGCCACCGCCGTCAACGCCAGGGCGGTGGTGGAGATCGGCACGGGCTGCGGCGTCTCCGGGCTTTGGCTGCTGCGCGGCATGCGCCCCGACGGGACGCTGACGAGCGTGGACATCGAGCTGGAGCACCAGCGCCTGGCCAAGCAGGCCTTCGCCGAGGCGGGCTTTTCCGGCAGCCGGATCCGGCTGATCACGGGCCGCGCCCTGGACGTGCTGCCGCGCCTGTCGGACGGCGGCTACGACCTGGTCTTCGCCGACGCGGCCAAGCAGGAGTACGCCGACTACCTCAGCGAGGCGATCCGGCTGCTGCGTGTGGGCGGCGTGGTCGCCTTCGACAACGCGCTGTGGCACCACCGCGTGGCCGACCCCACCCAGCGCGACCCCGACACGGTGGCGGTGCGCGAGCTGGGCAAGCTGGTGCAGGCCGACGAGCGGCTGCGCCCGGTGCTGCTGCCGGTGGGCGACGGCCTGCTCGCCGCCGTCAAGATCGCCTCCTGATCGCCTCCCGACGGAGGGTCAGGTACGGCTGAGCCAGTCGAGCAGCAACCGCACCCCGAACCCGGTCGCCCCCTTCGACAGCACGCCCTCGTCGACCGTGCTGCGCCCGACACCCGCGATGTCGAGATGCGCCCAGGGCCGCCCGCCCGCGAACTCCCGCAGGAACAGCGCGGCCGTGATGGACCCCGCCCCGAACCTCGCGCCCTGCTCGACGTTGGCCAGGTCGGCGATCGACGACTCCAGCGCCGGCGTGTAGTCCTCGATCAGCGGCATGCGCCACAGCCGGTCGTCGCTGGCCGCGCCGGACTCGATGAGCTCCTTGGCCAGCACGTCGTCGGTGGAGTAGACGGCTCCGACGTTGCGCCCCAGCGCGACCGTGATGGCTCCGGTCAGCGTGGCGATGTCGACGATCGCGTCGGGATCGAGCCGGGCGTCGGCGTAGGCCATGGCGTCGGCCAGCACGAGCCGTCCCTCGGCGTCGGTGTTGAGCACCTCGACGGTCTTGCCGCCGTAGATCCTGATGACGTCGCTGGGCCGCTGCGCCGTACCGGAGGGCATGTTCTCGGCGGCGGCGACGAGGCCGGTCACCCGGACCCGGGCGCCCAGCCGGGCGAGCGCGCCCATGACCGCGATGACGACGGCGCCGCCCGCCATGTCGGTCTTCTGGAACTTCATGTTGTCGGTCGGCTTGAGGGACAGGCCGCCCGAGTCGAAGGTGATGCCCTTGCCGACCAGCACCACGTGCTTGTCGTAGGAGCCGGGCTCGTAGGACAGCTGGATGAGCCGGGGCGGCCTGGCCGAGCCGCGGCCCACGGCCACGATGCCGCCGAAGCCCTCGGCCTGCAGCGCCTCCTCGTCCCACACGCGGACGGGCAGCCCCTGCTCGGCGGCCCGGTCGGCGAGCCAGGCGGGGGTCTTCACCGACGAGGGGGTGTTGGCCAGGTCGCGGGCCAGGGCGACCGCGCGGGCGACGGTCTCGCCTCGGCGCACGGCGTCGTGCGCCGCCCCGGCGAACGTCAGCTCGCGCACGGGCTTCTTGCCCTCCGCGGACCCGATCTTGAAGTGGTAGGCCGCCAGCAGCGCGGCCTCGGCGAAGGCGGCCGCGTCGCCCTCGGGCAGCACGACGGTCAGGGACCGGCGGCCCTTCACCCGTCGGACCAGCGCCGCGGCCGCCCGGCGCAGCGCCTTCGGGGAGCCGTCGCCCACGCCGTACAGCAGGATCCTGCCGACGCCCGCTTCTCGCGCGACGGGCACCTCGACGATCTCGCCGGCCTCGCCCTTGGCTTCGTAGTGAGCGAGCAGGTCGGCCGGCGGCAACGGCAGGTCTTCGACGTCGGGGCGCAGCTCGCTGGTGTAGGGCACCGCGAGCAGCTCGGCGTCGGCTGGCGCCGCGGCGGCCACGGACACGCTGGTCTCGATAGGCATGCTGAGGCTGATCGTGGGCTAGCCGCCGACGACGTTCTTCAGCGCCTCACCCAGCGCCTTTGCCTCGTCCGCCGAGATCTCCACGACGAGCCGACCGCCACCCTCCAGCGGAACGCGCATGACAATGCCGCGCCCTTCCTTGGTGACCTCGAGCGGACCGTCGCCGGTCCGCGGCTTCATCGCCGCCATGCGTGCATCCCTTCCTGCCTGGGGCCACCGCGGACCGGTCATGCCGGCCTCCCGGGTCGGTGCCCGACGCATTCACGTCTTCTGTGATGTCCTATTCTCCCGCATCCAGGGCCCTGATGGGTAACGATCTCCTCCCAGAATGCGTTGTCGATGGTCGCGAAGGCATACAAACTGGTCTTCGTGAACGCACGCAGCGCGCTGTTCGACCTCTACGGAGACCATCTGCGGTCCCGTGGCGGGCGAGCCTCGGTGGCCGCGCTCGTGCGGCTGCTGGCTCCCCTCGACATCGCCGCACCCGCCGTGCGCACGGCGGTTTCGCGCATGGTCAGGCAGGGCTGGCTGACCCCCGTCCGGCTGCCCCAGGGGCCCGGCTACGCGCTGACCGCCAAGGGCGTTACCCGCTTGGACGAGGCCGCGCGGAGAATTTACCGATCGGGCTCGCCGCCCTGGTCGGGACGGTGGCACCTGGTCGTCCTGCAGCCGGTGCGCGACCGGACGCGCCGCGAGCGGCTCCGCTCCGACCTGGCCTTCCTGGGGTACGCGCCGCTGTCGGACACCACGTGGCTGGGTCCGCGCCCCTCCCCCGAGCTGGAGGGGCTGCTGGACGGCCTGCGCGTGGACCGCTTCCACGCCGAGCTGGAGGGCGACCCGCGCGAGCTGGTGGCGCGGGCGTGGGACCTCGCGTCGATCGGCCAGGCCTACGAGCAGTGGCTGGCCGAGGCCGAGGCGCTGGTGGGCGCGCTGCCCGAGGACGCCTCCGACGACGAGGTGTTCGCCACCCGCAGCAGGCTGGTCCACGGGTGGCGCAACTTCCTGTTTCGTGACCCCGGCCTGCCGCACGAGCTGCTCCCGGCGGGGTGGCCGGGCGAGAAGGCGCGGGCATACTTCGAGCACGAGGCGGCCCGCCTGCTGCCCGCCGCCGCCGCCTTCGTAGAGAGGGAGCTGCAGTGATCCGCTATGACGTCGCCGACGCCGTCGCCACCGTCACCCTGGACCGCCCGGAGGCGATGAACTCACTCACCGCGCCGATGAAGAAGGCCCTGCTCGACGCCCTGGCCAGGGCGGCCACCGAGCCGTCGGTCCGCGCGGTGCTGCTGACCGGCTCGGGCAAGGCGTTCTGCGCCGGGCAGGACCTGCGCGAGCACGCCGACAACCTCGAGCACGGGCGCGGCCTGGCCAACACGGTCCGCGTGCACTACAACCCGATCGTCGAGCTGATCACCACGATGGACAAGCCCGTCGTCGCCGCGGTGAACGGCGTGGCGGCCGGCGCGGGCGCCTCCCTGGCCTTCGCCTGTGACCTGCGGGTGGCCACCGAGAAGGCGCGCTTCGCCATGGCGTTCTCCGCGATCGGCCTCGCGCCCGACTCCGGCGCCTCGTGGACGCTGCAGCGCCTGGTCGGCCCGGCCCGCGCCGCCGAGATGCTGCTGCTGGGCGAGCAGCTGGACGCCGCCCGGGCGCTGGAGCTGGGCGTGGTCACGCGCGTGGTCCCCGCCGAGGACCTGCTCAAGACCGCCCACGAGCTCGCCGTACGGCTGGCGCAGGGCCCGACCAAGGCGTACGCGGCCACCCGGCGGGCGCTGCACTACGCGGCCACCCACACGCTGGAGGAGGCCCTGGCGATGGAGGCCGAGCTGCAGGACGCCTGCGCCGCGACCGAGGACCACCTCAACGCCACGCGGGCCTTCCTGGCCAAGCAGACGCCGGTCTTCAAGGGCCACTAGCGGGCGACGCACCCCTCGATGTGGTCGTTGACGATGCCGATGGCCTGCATCAGCGCGTAGGCGGTGGTCGGGCCGACGAAGACGAAGCCGTGCCGCTTCAGCTCCTTGGCCAGCGCCTTGGAGGCGGGCGTGGACGCCGGGACGTCGGCCATGGTCCTGGGCGCCGGCGCGTCGGGGTCGTGGTAGCGCCAGACCAGGTCCGACAGGCCGCCGGGCAGGTCGAGGGCGGCCCTGGCGTTGGTGATCGCGGCGAGGATCTTGGCGCGGTTGCGCACGATCCCCTCGTCGGCGAGCAGGCGCTCGACGTCGCGCTCGGTGTAGGCGGCCACCTTGGGGATGGAGAAGCCGTCGAAAGCGCGTCGGAAGTTCTCGCGCTTGCGCAGGATCGTCAGCCAGGACAGGCCCGACTGGAAGGCCTCCAGGGTCACGCGCTCGAAGACGCGGTCGTCGCCGCGGACCGGGCGGCCCCACTCCTCGTCGTGGTAGGCGACGTAGATCGGGGGCATGACGCCCCAGTCGCAGCGGACGACCTCGCTCACCGCTGCTCGTCCACCTTGTCCCTGTCGTCGTCCCTGTCGTCGTCCCTGCCGTCGTCCCTGCCGTCGGCGCTGCCGTCCGCCCTGCCCTGCTCGCCGGCCTCGTCCGCGCCTGTGCCGTCCGAGTCCTTGCTGTCGGTGCTGCCGTCGTTCCCGTCGCCGGCCTTGCCGTCCGCCTCCTCCAGGTGGTCGCTCGGCGCCTCGTCGTCCGCCCGCTCCCGAGGCTTCCGGGAGGCGGGCTCCTCGGCGTCGGCGGGCAGGCGCGGCCGGACGATCGCCTCGCCGTACGGGTCGAGCCTCGTGGCCGCGGGCGCCGCCTCGGTCTCGGCGAGCACCAGCGCGCTCTCCGGCGGGCGCGGCTCGTGTTGCGTGCGCAGGCCGGCGCCGGGGGCCGCGTGCACCTCCTGGCGGGCCTGCAGCCTGCTGGCCAGCAGCTCGGAGACCCGCTGCTCCAGCACGGCGATCCTGGTGTCGCGGGCGCTGATGGCGCTGGCGGCGCGCCGCAGCGTCTCGTCCACCGACTGCGTGTGGTAGCCGACGAGGTTGACCGGCAGCTGCAGCGCCATGAAGTCCACCGCCGACAGCTGGCTCGGCTCGGGCAGGTTGAGCGGCGGCACGTCCGGCGGGAACTCGGTCAGCTCACCGCCCTTGCCCAGCGAGACCAGCACGACGCACACCAGCACGGCCACTGCGGCGATGGCGAGTACGACCAGCACACTGGAATCGTACTCGTACGATCGACGCATGAGGCCCGTAGTCGTCAGCCCCGGCGCACCCGTGGATCCCGCCTGGACCCCCGCGCGGTCGCCCGCTGACGTGGCCGAGCTGGCCGCCCGCGGCGCGACCCCGCTGGTCGTGCTGCCCGCCGAGCTCGACGCCGCGCTCGCCGCCGCGGCCGTGCACCGCTGGCACGGCGCCGCGGTGTTCGTGACCGAGCACGCCGAGGAGGTACGGCTGGCGCTGGACATGACCGACTCCCTGGCCGGTCGCCGCCCTCCGGCGCTGGCGCGGCGCGGACTGGCCTGACGCGCTCAGCCCCCGGCCTCGCCGACCTCCCCCGCGCTCGGCTCCAGGTGCACCGTGCCGCTCTCCAGCAGGTGGAACGCCTCGTCCACCGAGGAGGTCCACGAGATCGCGTCGAACACGTTGGCCCGCGTGAACCCGCTCTCGTAGAGGTCGTCGATCAGCTTGCGCAGGGGGTCGAACAGGCCCCACGGGTCCAGGACCACCAGCGGCCGGTCGTGGAGGCCGAGCACGCGGGAGCTCCAGATCTCGAAGAGCTCCTCCAGCGTGCCGATGCCGCCCGGCAGCACCAGGAAGGCGTCGGAGCGCGCGTCCATGATCCCCTTGCGCTCCCGCATGTCGGCCGTGACGATCAGCTCGTCGGAGTCGCGGTCGGCGATCTCGATGTCCACCAGCGTCTGCGGGATCACGCCGATGGTCCGCCCGCCCGCGGCCCGCGCCGCCCGCGTGACGGCGCCCATGCACGAGACGGTGGCGCCGCCGCTGACGAGCGTGTGGCCGCGCCGGGCGAGCCGGTCGCCGACCTCCTCGGCCAGCTTCACGTATTTCCGGTCGATCTTCTCGCTGGAGGAGCAATAGACACAGACATTCACGAAACAGGAGCCTATTGCGGCTCGGCGTCCTGGGCGGCGGCCGCCTCCGCCTCCTCCGCGAGCTGCCGCGACCGTGCCCGGTCGGCCTCCACGATGATGCTCACCGCCTCCTCGACGTCGTCGGTGAGGTGGATGAGGTCCATGTCCTCCGGTGCGATCTTGCCGGTGTCCAGCAGCGAGCTCTTGATCCACTCCAGCATCCCGCCCCAGAACTCCGTGCCCATCAGCACCACGGGGAAGGACGTGACCTTGCGCGTCTGGACCAGCGTGAGCGCCTCGAACAGCTCGTCCAGCGTGCCGAAGCCGCCCGGCAGCGCGATGAAGCCGCAGGAGTACTTCACGAACATGGTCTTGCGGACGAAGAAGTAGCGGAACTCGATGCCGAGGTCCACGTAGTCGTTCATGCGCTGCTCGAAGGGCAGCTCGATGCCCAGCCCCACGGAGATGCCGCCGGCCTCCGACGCGCCGCGGTTGCCCGCCTCCATGATGCCGGGGCCGCCGCCGGTGATGACCGCGTAACCGGCTCGGGCCAGCGCCGCGCCCAGGTCCCTGGCCATGTCGTAGTCCGGCGTGCCCTCCTTGGTCCTGGCGGATCCGAACACCGAGACCGCGGGGGGAAGCTCGGCGAGCTGGCCGAAGCCCTCGACGAACTCCGCCTGGATGCGCATCACGCGCCACGGGTCCATGTGGACCCAGTCGGCGGGCCCCTGGCGGGCGAGCAGACGCTGGTCGTGAGTGGAGGAGGGGACGAGCCTGCCGCGGACCACGGCCTGTCCCTGACGGCGTTCCCGACGCTTGTTTGGCATATCGGCCACGCTAATGCCCTGCTCCATGACTGGTGCGCTTACCGGCGAGGCCGTGTCCAAACTCGCCGGGCACGGCCCGGAAAAATCTTGGAAGAAGCGCGGAACCGGATTTCGAGAGCCGTGCGTCTAAGGACCGAGGGTGCTGCTCGGGACTGAAAGTGGCTCTCCCCGCCAAATGGCCGGCGAGGAGAGCCACTTTCACTTTGCGGGGCCCGTCAGCCAGGCGACCATCGCCCGCTCGGCGGCCACGACCTGCTGGAGCGAGACGTGCTCCTCCCGCTGGTGGGCCAGGTTCGGGTCGCCGGGGCCGTAGTTGACCGCCGGCACGCCCAGCTCGGCGAAGCGCGCCACGTCCGTCCAGCCCAGCTTGGCCCTGGGGGCGCCGCCGACGGCCGCCGCGAACGCCGCCGCCACCGGATGGGTCAGCCCCGGCCGGGCCGCGGGCGCCCCGTCGGTGAAGGCGACCCGGTAGCCGTCGAAGACCTCCAGCACGTGCTCGCGGGCCTGCTCCAGCGACAGATCCGGGGCGAAGCGGTAGTTCACGGTGACGACGCACTCGTCGGGGATCACGTTCCCGGCCACCCCGCCGCGGATCCCCACCGCGTTGAGCCCCTCGTGGTACTGCAGGCCGTCGACCACCGGGCGGCGCGGCTCGTAGGAGGTGAGGCGGTTCAGCACCTCGGCCGCGCCGTGGATGGCGTTGACCCCGAACCACGACCTGGCGCTGTGGGCGCGCTTGCCGGGCACGGTGATCTCGGCGCGCAGCGTGCCCTGGCAGCCGCCCTCGATCACGCCGTCGGTCGGCTCCATGAGCACGGCGAAGTCGGCGGCGAGCCAGTCGGGGTGCTCCTTGGCGATGCGGTTCAGCCCGTTGCGCTCGGCTTCGACCTCTTCGCAGTCGTAGAAGACGTAGGTGACGTCCTTGGACGGATATTTCAGGGCGTGGGCGAGCTTGAGCGCCACGGCGACGCCCGCCTTCATGTCCGAGGCGCCGCAGCCGTACAGCAGGTCGCCCACCACGCGGCTGGGCAGGTTGCCCGCGACGGGCACGGTGTCCAGGTGCCCGGCGATCAGCACGCGGTCGGGCCGCCCCAGCTCGGTGCGGGCCACGATCGTCTCGCCCGAGCGCGCCACGCTCAGGTGCGGCAGCGTCCGCAGCGCCGCCTCCACGGCGTCGGCCAGCGCCTTCTCGTTCCCGCTCACCGACTCGACGTCGACGATGGCCGCGGTCAGCGTGCGCACGTCTTGGGACAGTTCGAGCTTCACGTGTTCACCCCGTGCTCGCGCAGGACGTCGTTGAGCGCCGCCTTGTCGTGCCGCTGGCCGGGCTCCAGGCGCTTGAGCACCAGGACGCACGGCAGGCCGTACGTGCCGCCGGGGAACTGCTTCTGCCGCGTGCCGCCGACGGCCACGCACCAGTCGGGGATCCTGCCCCGGCCGAGCTCTTCGCCGGTCTGCACGTCGATCACCGGCATGGAGGCCGACAGGATCGTGCCCGCGCCGACCACCGCGCCGCGGCCCACCCGCGCGCCCTCCACGATCATGGCGCGGCTGCCGATCAGCGCGTCGTCCTCGATCACGACGGGCACCGCGTTCGGCGGCTCCAGCACGCCGCCGACGCCCACGCCGCCCGACAGGTGCACGTTGCTGCCGACCTGGGCGCACGACCCGACCGTGGCCCACGTGTCGACCATGGTCCCCTCGCCGACGTAGGCGCCGATGTTGGTGAACGACGGCATGAGCACCACGCCGGGCGCCAGGTACGACCCCCAGCGCGCGATCGCTCCCGGAACCACGCGGACCCCTTCGAACCTGGTTTTCAGTGGAATCCGGTCATGGTGCTGGAAATCCCCCACCTGCGACCTGGCCATGCCGAGGACCTTGAAGCTGAGCAGGATCGCCCTCTTGGCGCGCTCGTCCACGACGACCTCGCCGTCGTCGGCGACGAAGGCCACCCGGGCCTTGCCCGCGTCGAGCAGGTCGACGGCGCCGACCACGACGCCACGGGCCGCCGAGTCTCCGGGGGACAGCTCCGCGCGGCGTTCCCACAGCTCGTCGACGGCCGCCGGGAGGGGGCTGGCGTACCTGTTGCTCATGGGCAGGGAGCTTATCCGCCTCACGCCGCGCGAGACGGCGGTAGGTTCTTCAGAGTGCGGCTGCGTCTGTCTCGATCCGTCGTCACCATCGTGGCCGTCGTCGTCGTGCTCGCGGTGGCCATCAGCGTGCTGCTGTACAACCTGCTGAGGAAGGTCGAGCCGTTCACGACCGAGGCCGCGGGATGCACCGTCAAGACCCCGCTCGGCGAGCGCGCCCTCGAGGTCGAGCAGGCGCAGATCGCGGCGACCATCGCCGCCGTGGCGGCCCGCCGCCGCCTGCCCGAGCGGGCCGTCGTCATCGCCTACGCCACGGCCATCCAGGAGTCCAAGCTCTACAACCTCGACTACGGCGACCGCGACTCGCTGGGCGTGTTCCAGCAGCGTCCCTCCCAGGGCTGGGGGACGCGCAAGCAGATCATGGACCCGGTCTACGCGACGAACCGCTTCTTCGCCGAGCTGGTGAAGGTGAAGAACTACCGCAAGCTGCCCATCGAGGAGGCCGCGCAGGCGGTCCAGCGGTCGGCCGGCGGCTACGCCTACGCCGACCACGAGGAGGACGCCCGCATCCTGGCCGCCGCCTTCACCGGCCGGGTGCCCAGGGCCGTGCACTGCGTCTACCCGCCGCCGGCCACCCCCTCCCCCACGCGCTCGCCCGAGACCGAGCGCGCCCGGCGCGACCTGGTCAGGGCGCTGGGCGACACCTCGGTCAGCTCGCCCAGGCGCGGGTGGCTGATGGCCGCGTGGTGGGTGGCACACGCCGACAAGTACGGCCTGCGCCGCGTGACGTTCGGCGGCGCGACCTGGTCGGCGCATCCGGGCACGTGGACGGACAGCTCCGGCGGCGCCCAGGGGACCGACCTGGCCCTGTCGTGAAGGCCCGGGGTCGGGAAAGCTCAGGAGGCCCGGCTGAGCAGCGAGATCGAGCCGGGCGGGAGGGGGTGGGCGTAGCTGGCGGTCCACGGGCCGCCCTGGACGCGGCTGAAGGACAGCAGGCGGCCGTCGGAGGCGCGGTAGTCGGCGAAGTCCATCAGGCCGCGCTCGGGGGCGCCGGTCTCGCCCTCGGACTTGAACGCGGCCGTGCCGCGCTCGATGGGGAAGAACTCCACACCCTCCATGATCAGCATGCTCTTGGCGGGCACCATGCCCTGGGTCGGCACCTCGGTCCACATGAGGACCTCCAGGTGCGGCGGGTCGCCGGAGGCCAGGCCCTGCCGTACCTCCACCGAGACCCACTGGCGGCGGCGCAGGGCGTCCTCGACCAGGTACTCGGTCCACTGCTGGCCCTGCCAGGAGATGTGCATCGCGCCCCTGACCCGCCAGGGCGCGCCGTGGATCTCGATGAGGTCGCCGACCTTGATCGTGCGCGGGTCGATGTAGTCAGGCACCGGCGCGGCCACCGGCTTCTCGGCGGGAGGGGATTTGGCCGGCCGGGGCGCGCGGCCCTTCCTGTCCTGGCGCATGGTCGCGACGAAGGCGCCGAGCAGCAGGACCACCGTGGCGATGCTGAGCCCGAGTACGACCATGGAGGACGTGCTCATGCCGGGGCATCCTATAGGAGCCTGGTGACCGCCGCATCGATGCGCTCGTCCGTGGCCGTCAGGGCGATCCGGATGTGCCTGCTGCCTGCGGTTCCGTAGAAATCACCCGGCGCGGCCAAAATGCCGATTTCGGCGAGCTGGCGCACCTGCTCCCAGCAGTCCGCCCCGTTGGTGGCCCACAGGTACAGCCCCGCCACCGAGTGCTCGATCTGCCAGCCGGCCTTCTCCAGGGCGGGCCGCAGCTTCGCCCGGCGGGCGGCGTAGCGGGCGCGCTGCTCCTCGGCGTGCGCGTCGTCGTCGAGCGCGGCCGCCATGGCGGCCTGCACCGGCGCCGGCATCAGCATGCCGCCGTGCTTGCGGATCTCCAGCAGCCGCTTGACCAGCAGCGGGTCGCCGGTGACGAACCCGGCCCGGTAGCCGGCCAGGTTGGACCGCTTGGACAGCGAGTGGACGGCCAGCAGGCCCTCGTGGGAGCCGCCGCAGACGTCGGGATGGAGGATGGAGACCGGCTGCTCCTCCCAGCCGAGCTCGATGTAGCACTCGTCGGAGGCCACCACGGCGCCGCGCTCGCGCGCCCAGGCGACGACCTTGCGCAGGTGCTCCACCGGCAGCACGCGGCCGGTCGGGTTGGACGGCGAGTTCACCCACACCAGGTCCACCCGCTCGGGTCCCAGCGCCAGCAGCCCGTCGGCGGCCGTGCCGCGTGCGCCGGCCAGCCGCGCGCCCACGTCGTAGGTGGGGTAGGCCAGCTCGGGGAAGACCACGTGCGTGGCGCCCAGATAGGTCGGCAGCCAGGCGACGAACTCCTTGGAGCCGATCAGCGGGAGCACGTCGGCCCGGTCGACGCCCACCCCGTGACGGCGCAGCAGCCAGCTCGCGGCGGCGGCGCGGAGCTCCCTGGTGCCGTGCGTCAGCGGGTAGCCGGGGCTGTCGGCGGCCCGCGCCAGCGCCTCCTGGACGGCGGGCGGCACCGGGTCGACGGGCGTGCCGACGGACAGGTCGACCATGCCGCCGGGGTGCTCCCTGGCGCGCTCCTTGTACGGCTCCAGCCGGTCCCACGGGAAGTCGGGCAGCTTGTTCACGCGGCTCCTCCGCGGCACGCCTCAGCTCCGGGCCCGCCAAGGGCGACCCGGCCGGCGCGCCCGCTCGTCAGTGGTCCGCCTCCTGCGGCGGGAGAGCGGCCACGATCGGGTGATCCCTGTCGATCTTACCGACCTTGGAAGCGCCTCCCGGCGAGCCGAGCTCGTCGAAGAACTCCACGTTGGCCTTGTAGAAGTCCTTCCACTGCTCGGGCAGGTCGTCTTCGTAGAAGATGGCCTCAACCGGGCAGACGGGCTCGCAAGCGCCGCAGTCCACGCACTCGTCGGGGTGGATGTAAAGCATGCGCTCGCCCTCGTAGATGCAATCGACAGGGCATTCCTCGATGCACGCCTTGTCCAGCACGTCCACGCAAGGCTGCGCGATGACGTAGGTCACCTCGAGCTCCTTCACGACTCCGACCGCGGTTTGCTACGCCCTAGTATTGCCGCGCCCGCCGATGAGCGGAAACGCAGGGGGTGAAAAGCAGGGGGTGAAAACTCGTGGCCGGTCGCCTCGTCGTCGCGATAACGCCCGCCGACGTCGGGTCCCGGGTGACCACCAGGAGGCGCGTGCCCGGCGGCTTCAGCGACGCGGTGGGCGTGCTGGAGTCGTGGGAGGGCGACGTGCTGCGCGTGCGCAAGCGCGACGGGACGCTCGTGGAGATCACGCGGGACACGCTGGTCGCGGCCAAGGTCGTGCCTCCTCGACCTGGGCGTGATCAACGATAAGTATTCGATATGTGACTAAGCGTAGAACACTGCTTCTCGCCCTGGCCCTGGCGGCCGGCTGCGGCTCGCCGAGCGCGGTGGACGAGTCCATGCCCGCCGTCGACGTCCACGCCGCCTCGCTGAAGGACGGCTTTTCGACCATGGAGCGGCTGGCCGCGGCCGCGAAGAAGGAAGGGCAGCTCAACGTCATCGGCCTGCCCCGCGACTGGGTGAACTACGGCGAGATCGTCGACACCTTCTCCGACCGGTACGGTATCAAGGTCAACGAGCTGGAGCCCACCGCGAGCAGCCGGCGGCAGATCGAGGCCGCCCAGGAGCTGGAGCCGGACGTCTTCGAGCTGACGCTGGACGTGGCCGTCGCCAACGCGGCACGGTTCGCGCCCTACCGGGTCCAGGGCTGGCAGGACCTGCCCGACGAGGTCAAGCAGCCCGACGGGGCCTGGTACGCCGCCTACGGCGGCTACATGTCCATCGGCTACGACCCGCGCAGGGTCCCGGCGCCCTCCTCCTTCGCCGACCTGGCCAAGCCCGGCTACACCGTGGGCCTGCCGGGCGACCCGGTGCGCGAGGCGTCGGGCTTCTACGCGGTGATGGCCGCCTCGATGCGCGACGGGATGCCCGAGCCCGTCAGGGGCGTGGAGCTGTTCGCCCGGCTGAAGGACCGGCTGACCAAGACCACGGCGGCCAACACGGTGCTGGACTGGGACCACGTGAACGCCGCGCGCGCCGCACGTGCCCCGGAGGCGTGGCGGGTGACGATCCCGCGTGAGGCCGCGCTGGGCGCCTATCACGTGCAGGCGATCAACAAGAACGCCCCGCACCCGGCCGCGGCCCGGCTGTGGGAGGAGTTCCTCTTCTCCGACGAGGGCCAGAACCTGCTCCAGAAGGGCTTCGCCCGCCCGGCGCGCGCCGAGGCGATGCTGATGAAGGGCAGCCTCGACACCGCGCAGGCGGCCAAGCTGCCCGCCGCGCCCGGCCCGCCGGTCCTCCTCACGATCCCGCAGATCGACCGCGCCAAGAGCTATCTGAAACGGCAATGGGGCAAGGCGATTGCCTGAATAGGCACAAAGTCACAGTTGTGACTGATATGCCGTAGAGACATTCAAGCTCTACAGTGAGGCGACAGGGGGTCCACGTCTCAGAATGTGAGCTGATTGTCTTGCGTTACGACACACCGAGTCTGACGCGGTGGAACAGTCGCGCCTACGACAGCAGTTTCGGATACGTCTCGGCCAAGGGCGCGCCCCTGGTCGAACTGCTCGACCCGCAGCCCGGCGAGCGGGTGCTCGACCTGGGCTGCGGCACGGGGGTGCTGACCGCGGAGATCGCGTCGCGGGGAGCCCGGGTGCTGGGCATCGACGGCTCCCCCGCGATGATCGAGAAGGCCCTGGCCCAGTTCCCCGGCATCGACTTCATCGTCGGCGACGGCCACGACTTCACCGTGGTCGAGGGCTACGACGCCGTCTTCTCCAACGCCGCGCTGCACTGGATGAGCCGCGACCCGGAGCGGGTGATCGAGAACGTGCGCGAGGCGCTGCTGCCGGGCGGCCGGTTCGTGGCCGAGATGGGCGGCGCGGGCAACTGCGCGGAGCTGACCGCCGCGATGTCCACGGCGTGGCGCGAGTACGGCCTGCCCGAGCCCGGCCTCCCCTGGTACTTCCCCTCCCCCGCCGAGTACGCCGGGCGCCTGGAGAAGCACGGCTTCGTCGTCCGGCTCCTGGAGTACTTCGACCGCCCCACCCCGCTCGACGAGTGCCCGGGCGGCGCCGCCGACTGGGTGCGCATGTTCGCCGCCAACCTGCTCGAAGGACTCCCGCCCGACCTGGTGGACCCGCTGCTCAGGCGCGTGAACGAGCTGGCCGCGCCGGCCCTGCGGCGCGAGACCGGATGGATGGCCGACTACGTGCGCCTACGCTTCGCCGCCGTCCGGCGCTGATCCGTAGTGCGGGATGCACGTGGGTGTTTTGCCAGACTATGGTCTGTTCCGTTGGCGGCAAGAGTACGGCTGCGCCGCGACGGCGGTGTGAGGGGCTGGTGAACGGAACGGGATGAAATTCTGCCTGAGTGACCTCGTACCACCGCTGAGGTGGAGCGACACGTCCACGATCACGCTCCTCACCTCGCACCCCGACCTGCCCGACGCCTGGTGGCGCTCGCTGCCCATGCCTCAGGTCCTGGCCGCCATCGGCCCGGAGTCGCTGGGCGAGCTGCTGACCGAGATCGCCCTCGAGCACTGGCCGGCAGCCGCCGTCGGCGACGTGCTGCCCGCGCTGCACGTGCTGGACCCCGAGGAGGCCGACGAGCCGCACGTGGCGATCGCGCTCGACCGCGCGGGCTCCTGGCAGGGGCTGCTCAACATGACCGCGCGCGAGCTGGCGGACCAGCCGTTCGTGCAGGCCCGGCCGGTGATCGCCACCCTGTTCTCGGCCGCCCTGGTACGGCTGGCCCCGGCCATCCGCGAACCGGCCGCCCGGCGGGCGGAGGCGGCTCCCGCCCAGGCTCCGGTGGCGGCCGAGGCCGCTTCCGCGCACGACGCCGCAGACGAGGCCGCCGCGGCGCCGGTCCCGGCGGCGGCCGAGGCCGGTGGACCGGCTCCCGAGGAAGCCGAGCCGGCCGCGGAGGCTCCCGCGGCCGGGGCTCCACCCGTGGAGGCTCCCGCGGCCGAGGCTCCACCCGCGAAGGCTCCTGTGGCGGCCGAGGCTCCGGCTGTAGAGGCCCCTGCGGCGGCCGAGGCGGCTCCCGCGCCGCAGCCCGCCACCCCTGAGCCCGCCGCCCCCGAGCCCGCCGCGGCCGCCCCCCAGCCTGCAGCGCCGCGGCCCGCTCCGGCCGTGCCGGAGGCCCCCGCTCCCCAGCCGGAGCCCGTCGAGGCGCCCCAGCCCGCGCCCGTGGTGGAACCGCCGCCCGCCCCCGTGCCGCCGCCACCCGTGCCGCCGGCCGTCCCGCCCCGCCACCCCCTCCACGAGCTGGTGGAAGCCGCCTTCGCCGGGCTGGACGACAAGACCTGGGCCGTGGCCCAGAACCGCGTCTTCACCGACGAGCCGTCCGCCCTCGACCAGCTGGCCAAGCTCTTCGCCGTGCCCCCGGCCGAGATGGAGGCCATCGAGGCCGGGTTGCGCGCCCGCCTGCAGCAGTGGCTCGCCTCGCCGCAGGCCGAGCCGTACCGCAGGCACCTGGACCACCTGCGCGCCACGCTCGGGCCCGCGCCGTCCAAGGAGCAGCTCATCGGCGCGGACGAGTGGCACAAGTGGGAGGTCCGCCCGCTGGAGGTGCCCGCCTGGCACTTCGTCCTGGCCTCGCTGAAGGCCCAGGCCGAGGCTCCCGTTCCCGCCGCCGCCCAGGCGCCGGTCCAGGCGCCCGCGCAGGCGCCGAGCCCGCCGGCCCCCGCCGAGGAGCCGCAGGGCAGGCCGTACCAGGCGCTCAAGGACGTCTCGCTGACCAAGCGGTGCTTCCGCCAGCCCGACGGCCGGTGGTGGCTGCGCGTGGACGTGACCAAGGAGCAGCTGGAGGGCGGGGAGTGCCCGCTGCCCACCGGGTTCGCCGCCTACCTGGGGCTCCACCCCGGCGAGAGCCGCACGGTGCGCAGCGCCGCGGGCGAGCTGACGATGAGCTGGCACGCGCGCCCGGCGCTGGAGCCGATGGACCGCCTGCTGGCCGACGTGGGCGCCAAGGAGGGCGGGCACCTGTTCCTGACCCTGTCCGACGAGGGCGTGCTCAGGGCGCGTCACCTGCCCGCGGCCTCCGAGGGCGCCGAGCCGATCACCAAGGCCCTGCGCCTGGTCGGCTACACGGCTCCCGGCGGCACGCTCGACCAGGCCGCCCGGGTGATCGCCACCAGGATCGGGATGACCGGCCCGGTGAGCCTGCCCGACCTGCAGTCCAGGCTCCGCGAGCGCGGCGACCGCGATCTGCTCGCCCTGCTGGGCTGATCGGCCATGCCGCGCCTCGCGATCGGCCCCGACTTCCCTCCGGCGCTCGCCGCGCTGGCGCCGGGGGTGCGCAAGGAGGTGCTGGTCGCGCTGCGCCGTTTCCTGGCCAACGCCGCGGGCGCCCCGCACCCCGAGCGGGTGCGCGGCGGCCGTGACCCGCGCGTCGCCACGCTGCGGCTGGCCGAGGGCCACCGGGGCGTCGCCGTACGGCAGCGCGAGGTCTACTGGCTGGTCGCGCTGCTGCCCGAGCCCGAGGCGTGGGAGTTCGCGCTGCGGCGCCGCTACGGCGTGAACCCGGTCATCGGCGTGGTCGAGGAGTGGGACGCCGAGGCGTTAGAGCGCGTGGAGCCCGCGTTGCGCAGGTCGGCGGGCGCCTCGCGGCTGTTCGACCCGATCTGCGACGGCGACCTGCTCGCCCTCGGCCTGGACGTGCGCATCCTGCCCCTGGTCCGGCACATCACCACCGAGGCCGACGTGGAGGCGGTCGAGCCGTACCTGCCGCCCACGCAGTACCGCCCGCTGGCCGTGCTGGCGCGCGGCGGGACCATGGCCGAGGCGTGGCTGGAGCTGGAGGACTGCAGGGCCGTCGACGAGCCCGACCCTCCCGGCTACCCCGGGCACGGCGTGGATGTCGACGACCTGCACGCCGCCCTGCTGCGCAGCCCTGACCGGGCGGCGTTCGTGCGCGACGCCGACGAGCTGGACCGCGTGCTGCAGGCGCCCGGCTGGTGCGTCTTCCTGCACCCGCCGCAGCACCGCCTGGCCCGCGCGGCGCGCTACGACCATCCGGTGCTCGTCACCGGCGGCGTGGGCACCGGCAAGACCCTCATCGCCCTGCACCGGGCCGCCCACCTGGCCGCGCACGGCTCGGGACCCGTGCTGCTGGCGACCTTCTCCCAGGGGCTGCGCGAGGAGCTGACCAGGCGGCTCGACACGCTGGTGGAGGACGCGGTCGTCCGCAAGCGCATCGACGTGGACAACCCCGACCACCTGGCCATGCGCATCGTGGCCGACGCCGAGGGGCGGCAGCCGCCGCTGGTCGGGCCGGGCGCCCGGACCCTCGCCGAGGTGACCGAGGAGGCCGTGCGCCTGCTCGGCACGCCCGTCGGCGACCTGCTCGACGGCGTGGGCCAGACCCGCAGGCCGTACCGGCACGTCGTGGTGGACGAGGCGCAGGACCTCAGCCCGGCGCAGTGGGAGCTGCTGCGCGCGGCGGTGCCGCGCGCCCCCGACGACCTGTTCATCGTCGGCGACCCCCACCAGCGCGTCACCGACCACCGGGTCACACTGGAGTCCGTCGGCATCCACGCGGTGCAGCACACGCTCCGCATGTCCTACCGGCTGCCGCAGGAGCTGCTGTCCTTCGGCGTGCGGCTGCGCGGCGGCGGCCCGGCCGACGGGCTGGTCAAGGGCGTGGCCAGCCTGTACGGCCTGCGGTCGGCGTGGCACGGCGAGCGTCCGGTGGTGCGCGCCTACGACTCGCCCGAGGCCGAGCTCGCTGGGCTGGCCAGGACCGTCGAGGCGTGGCTGGCCGAGGGGGTGCCGCCCGGGCGGATCGCCGTGGCGGCCCGCACCGCGTCGCTGGCCAGGGCCGGGCGCGAGGCGCTGCGCGGCCACGACGTGCTGGTGACGACCTTCCACGGGCTCAAGGGGCTGGAGTTCGAGCGCGTCGCGCTCTTCGCGGTGGCGGAGGGCGTCGTCCCGGATCCCGGCTCGCTCGCGGGCGCGGACAGCCCGAGTGTCCGCGCGCGCGTGCTGCAGCGTGAGCGTAGCGTGCTGTACGTGGCCTGTACCCGTGCCCGGTCGTTGCTTTACCTCTCCCATTCCGGGAGAGCCAGCCCATTCCTGGCCAGTCATCACATACTCTGAACTGCGGATATCTCTCCCATGCCGGTTGGATCCCGATGAACCTCAGTCTGAGCGACCTCGCACCGCCGGTGCGCTGGACCTCCCCTGGCCAGATCGCGCCGATCGCGGAAGACGCCGACCTGCCCGCGGCATGGTGGCAGGCGGTCCCCTTCGACCGGGCGTGCGCCATCGTGGGCACGCAGCGGGTGGCCGGCCACCTGGCCGACCTGGCCGTCGCCTGCTGGGGCCACCTCGCGCTGGGCGACATCCTGCCGCTGCTGCGCCTGTCGGACCCGGCCGAGAGCGAGCGCACTCCCGAGTCGCTCGGCAAGGATGTGGTGGAGAAGCTGTTCCTCGGCGTCTTCGAGCGGCTGCTGGAGCCCGCCGACCAGGCCGCCCAGGTGCGGGCCGCGCATCCGGAGCGGCCGCTGCCGGAGCTGATCGACCTGCTCTTCGTCGACCTCGACGAGCGCCAGCGGGCGATCGCCCGCGACCGGCTCTACGCGGCGCAGCGGGCGACGCTGGACGAGCTGGCGCAGCGCTTCAACGTCACCCGGGAGCGCATCCGGCAGATCGAGCGCGACCTGCGCGACCACGTCGAAGCCTGGCTGGCAGGTCCCGAGGCCGCGCCCCTGGTGGGGCACGTCGCCTGGCTGCGGGGGCGGCTCGGCTCCGCCGTACCGGCCGACGACCTGGCCGCGATCGTGCCCTGGCACCACGACGAGCTCAAGACGCTGGGCATCCCCGCCTGGCGGTTCGTGCGCACCCTGCTCAGCGGCTACGAGCAGGCCGACGGCTGGCTCGTCGCGGGCGGGGCCGACGAGCTGCGGGAGAAGACGCGCCAGCTGTTCTCCGACGGGCCGCGCCCGCTGGAGGAGGCGGTCACCATGGTGGCGCAGCTCGGGGTCCGCGAGGACGTCGCCGAACGGTGGATCCGCTCCGTGCCGCAGCTGCGGATCCTGGAGAACTACGTGGTGCCCTGGCCGCGGAGCATCAACGAGAAGGCCGAGGCCGTGCTGGCGATCTCCGGCGATCCGATGACGCCCGAGGAGATCCAGGAGCGCATCGGCGAGGACTACAGCCTCGTGGGCATCCGCAACCAGCTCACCGCCGACGACCGCTTCCTGCGGGTGGACCGCAACAAGTACGGCCTGGCCAGATGGGGCGGCGAGGAGTACCTCGGCATCAGGGAGATGATCGCCCGCGAGATCGAGCGGGCCGGGGGCGAGGCGCCGATCTCGGCCATCGTGGCGAACCTGACCTCGCGCTACGACGTGAGCGAGAGCTCGGTGCGGGCGTACGCCGGGGGGCCGGGGTTCGAGCGCACGCAGCGCGGGTGGGTCCGCGTGGCGGGCAGCTCGCCGCCGGGGTCCGGTCCGGCCGAGCCGTACCAGCCGCGCAAGGACGTCTCCGAGACGCGGCGCTGCTTCCGCTCCCGCGACGGGCGGTGGTGGCACCGCGTGGACGTCAACGCCGAGCACCTGCGCGGGTCGGGGTCGCCGCTGCCCACGGGGTTCGCGGCCTACCTCGGGATGGCGCCGGGCGGGTCGCTCACGGCCTCGGCGCCGTCCGGGGACGTGGTGATCAGCTGGCACAACCAGCCGACGATGGGGTCGATCCGCAACGTGCTGGCGGAGTTCAAGGCGGCCGAGGGGGACCACGTGTTCCTGACCGTCTCGGACGGGGGCGAGCTGCTGACGCGGTACCTGCCCGCGGCCCCTCCCGAGCTGCCGCCGCTCAACCGGGCGCTGCACCTGATCGGGTACACGGCTCCGGTGCAGTCGGAGGCCGAGGGCCTGCGGCTGATCGGGGCCCGCATCGGGCTGCCGGAGACGGCCTCGCGGGAGGAGGTCCTGGCCCGCCTGCGCGAGCGCGGCGACCGCGACATCCTCACCTTCCTGGGCGCCGAGTAACCCTCCGCCGTCTGGGTTCTGTCACACCCCGCGGCTACGCTCGAAGGCATGCTGCGGATCTACGACACCCGCACGAGGCAGGCCGAGCCGGTGCCGGTCCCTCCGGGCAGAGTCGTCAAAATGTACACCTGCGGCCCCACCGTCTACCGCTTCGCGCACGTCGGCAACCTGCGCTCCTACCTGCTGTCCGACCTCATCCGCCGGGTCATGGAACGCCACGGGGCGCGCATGGTGGTCTGCCAGAACATCACCGACGTCGGCCACCTCGTCGACGACGCGGAGATCGGCGAAGACAAGATCGTCATGCAGGCCCGCGCGGAGGGCCGCTCGACCCTCGACATCGCCCGCTTCTACGAGGACGCCTTCCGCCGCGACACCGCCGCACTCAACCTCCGCCCCCCGGAGCACACCCCCCGCGCCACCGAGACCATCGACCTGATGATCGAGCTGATCGCCAAGCTCGTCGAGAAGGGCCACGCCTACGCCGTCCCCGACGGCTCGGTGTTCTTCTCCGCCCAGTCCTTCCCGTCCTACGGCGAGATCTCCGGAAACCGGCTCGAAGACCTCAAGCCCGGGCACCGCGTCGAGGGCGCCGACCCGCGCAAGCGCTTCCACGCCGACTGGGCCCTGTGGAAGCACTCCCACCGCGAGCTCGTCTGGGAGACGCCGTGGGGCACCGGCTTCCCCGGCTGGCACATCGAGTGCTCCGCCATGTCGCTGGAGTATCTCGGCGACCGCATCGACGTCCACACCGGCGGCATCGACCTGCGCTTCCCCCACCACGAGGACGAGCGCGCCCAGTCCGACTCGGCGGCCGGGCACGAGGTCGTCACGCGCTGGGTGCACGGCGAGCACCTGCTGTTCGACGGCCGCAAGATGGCCAAGTCCACCGGCAACGTGGTGCTGCTGTCCGACGTCGCCGACCAGGGGCTGGATCCGCTGGCCGTACGGCTGGCGTTCCTGGAGCACCGCTACCGGCAGCAGATGAACCTGACCTGGGACACGCTGCGCGCCGCCGACCGCACCCTGCGCCGGTGGCGGCAGCGCGTGGCCGAGTGGGCCGAGTCGCCGTCCGCGCCGCTGTCCCAGGAGCACGTACGGCGGGCCGAGGCGGCCTTCGACGACGACCTCGACACGCCCACGGCCCTGAGGGTGCTGCGGGAGCTCGAACGCGACGAGTCGGTGCCGCCCGGGTCGCGGTTCGAGACGTTCCTCCACCTCGACCACGTGCTGGGGCTCGACCTGTCCAGCGACATCGGGAAGGTCAAGGTCCTCCCGCCGGGCGCTGCCGAGCTGCTGGAGCGGCGGGCACGGGCGCGGCAGGCCAGAGAGTGGGCCGAGTCCGACCGGCTCCGCGACGAGCTGGCGGCCATGGGCGTGAAGGTGGCCGACACCCCCGAGGGGCAGGTCTGGACCTGACCGGACCTTGATCCGTCACGCGAAGCGCCAGCGCGTGGCGGTCAGGCCGTCGGGGCCGTAGCCGTAGGCGCGCGTGGGCGTGACCCGGTAGAAGACGTACTCCGGCGAGCCGGGGAGGCCGTCGTCGTGGAACGAGCCGTCGCGGAGGGTCAGCCGCCAGCCGTACTCGGCGAGGAGCGCCTCCGCCACCCGGCGCTGCCCGGCCTCCTCGCGCACGAGCGTGGCGGCGCCCTCCACCACGAGGTCCAGCGTCTCGTCGGAGGCCGCGACGACGCAGGACGGCCGGGCCTGGAGGTTGCGCGCCTTGCGCGAGCCGGGGCGGGTGGCGAAACAGAGATCCTCGCCGGCCCAGACGAGGAGGACGGGCGCGGTGTGCGGCCGGCCGTCGGGCCGGGTCGTGGTGAGCCACACCTTCCGCGCCGCCGCGAGGCAGCGCCGTGCCTGCTCCCACGGCTTGACGGTGGCCTCGTCGCTGCTCATGGGCGTCGCGTCGGCGGGGCTGAACAGCAGTTCCGCGATGGGATCCGGGATCGTCGTCATGGCGTACTCCCCTCGTGAGTTCCTTAAGGGAACGCTAGCAGGGTAAGTTTCTTGAGGGAACTCTTCCGGTTAGGCTGGTTTCATGCAGCGCACGCGATTCGGCGACATGGCGTGTTCCATCGCCCGCACCCTCGACGTCATCGGCGAGCCGTGGTCGCCGCTGATCCTGCGGGACGTCTACGTCGGGATCAGGCGCTTCGAGCAGCTGCAGCAGGACCTCGGCATCTCGCGCAAGGTGCTGGCCGAGCGGCTCAGGTGGCTGGTGGACAACGGGGTGCTGGCGCGCACGGAGTACTCCAGCCGCCCGCCCCGGCACGAGTACACCCTGACCCAGAAGGGGCTGGAGCTGTGCGACCTGCTGATGGTCATGGTGCGGTGGGGCGATCGCTGGACGGCCGGGGAGGCGGGGCCGCCGGTGCTGTACCGGCACCACGCGTGCGGGGAGATCAGCCACGTCGAGCTGCACTGCTCGGTGTGCGACCGGCCGATGCGCGCGGGGGACGTCGACGTGCTGCCCGGCCCGGGAGCCGTGCCCGCCTGACGGGCGGTGCCCAGCTGACGGGCGGTGCTGAGCTGACGGGCGGTGCGCAGTTAACGGGCGGTGCGCAGCCTGGAGATCGCCATGCGGACCAGCAGGTCGTAGCTGTCGTCCAGCTTCTCCGGCAGGCCGAACGCGCCGGAGGCCTCCAGGACGCCGAAGCCGTGCGCCATGGCGCGCAGGCAGCGCACGGCGTGGACGGCGGCGGAGCCGTGCAGGCCGTACGCCCGCAGCGTGGCGAGGAGGATGCCGATCAGGCGCTCCCCGGCCTGGGCCGTGGCGGGGTCGGGGGCCTGGATGATGGCGGCGTAGCGGTGCGGGTGGCGCACGGCGTAGGCGCGCCAGGCTTCCATGAGGGCGCGCACGGCCTCGTCGCCGGAACGGCCCAGCACGGCCTCGGTGAGCAGGTCGGACAGCTCGTTCATGATCCGGACGGAGACCAGCGCGCGCAGTTCGGCGAGGTTGCGCACGTGCTTGTAGAGGGAGGGGATGGCGACTCCCGCGCGGGCCGCCACGGCGGCAAGGGTCAGGGCCGTGGGGCCGCCTTCGTCGACCGCCTGCAGGGCGAGGTCGACCACGGCTTCCTGGGAGAGCCCGGCTCGGGCCACGCGACGCTCCTTTCTCGGGGACCTTTTCTCGGGGACCCGCGGCCTACTTCCCGGCCCGCTCACGCAGGAAGGCGAGCATCGCGGCGGCCACCTCGGCCGGGTACTGGGCATGCGGGTAGTGCCCGGCGCCCTCGATCATCGCGACCGAGCCGAGCCCTGCGGGCATCTCGGCGACGATGCCCTCGGCCTCGGCCTCGGGGTCGGCCCAGTCGGGGTCCCGCGTGCCCATGACGACCAGTGCGGGGCACTCGAGGGCAGGCAGGTGCGCGCCCGCGTCGGTGGGCGCGGACATGCCCATCTTGGCCACCACGGCCATGCGGCCCGGCCGCCGGAGGTCGGCCTCGACGGCGGCCAGGTGAGCGGCGAAGTCGGCGGGCTTGACGCCGGGGTAGGCGTGGTCGAGGTAGCGCTTCCACAGCGCGACGCTGCGCAGCATCCCCGCGCCCATGAGCAGCGTCATGCCCCTGCGGTGGTGAGAGTCGCGCAGCAGGCCCGCCAGGTCGAGCCGCTGGGCCCGGGTAAAGGGGCCGATCTCCACGACCGCGCTCACCAGCTCCGGCTCCTGGGCGGCGGCGATGGTGGCCGCGCCGCCCGCGAACGAGTGGCCGACGACGACCGCTGGCCCGCCGAGGTGGCGGATCAGGGCCAGGATGTCGCCCGCGCTGTCGGTGCGGGTGTAGGACGGCCAGCCCGCGGTGGACTCGCCGTGGCCGCGCAGGTCCGCGGCCGCCACGCGGTACCCGGCCGCCACCAGCTCGGGGACCAGGAAACGGAAGGCGCGGCGGTTGTCTCCCATGCCGTGTGCGAGGACGACCAGCGGGCCGTCGCCCGTGACGTCGTAGGCGATCCGGCCGCCCTGGATGCTGAGCGATTCCGTCATGTTCGGTCTCCGTCCGAGGTCGGCTATCGCTGATAGCCCTAAAGCTAATGCTATTAGCCAATGCCTGTCAACGTCCTGTCAAAAGCGTCTGCCCGCGTCTGTGGGCCGTCGTCACTGGGCCTTGCGTGGTTTGCGGTAGGTGATGACCTTGTCGCCCGGTCCCGGGTACGCCATGATCAGCAGGCGCTGCGTGCCGTACTTCTCGCCCTTCCAGGGGAACCAGGCGAAGTGCACGCGGATGCGGTAGTGGCCCTTGCGGCCGTTGAGTGACAGGTCGGGCAGTTCGGTGCCGCTCAGGCCGTCGATGAAACGCATGTCGCCGGTCGGGCTGTCGTAGCCGACCTCCACGACGTGGTCCCAGCCCTTGGTCTCCACCGGCGGGCGGCGCGTGTACGTCTCCAGCGTGACGCAGACGTGGAAGTCGGAGTGCGTGTGCAGGAACAGGTGTCCCGGCCCGCCGGCGACGAGGCCGTTGTCCAGGCTTTTCTCGAACGTCCCGTCGTCTGCGGGGTCGTGGCCCTCGGTCGGCTCGTACAGCTCCAGCCCCACCTCGGGCCATTCCGGTTCCTTCAGCCGGATCGCCTTGGCGGGCTTGATGAGGGGGCGGTGGCGCGGGGTGGCGTCGCACTTGCGCCGCTCCTCCGCCTGAAATGCCGCAAACTCGCGGTCATCCGCGGCCTGCGCGGCCTTGACCGCCGCGTCGGCGGGCGGGCAGATGCCGGAGAGCTCGCCCGCCAGGCTGCGGACGTTCACCCCTTCCACAGCCTGCACGCGGGCGAGCTCGCGCGGGTCGTTGCGGGTGTAGACGGCGCACCAGCGGCGTCCGTGGGCTAAAAGCACCTGGTCGGGTGTGGTGTCCGGGAGCATGCGGTTCGAGCGCGCCGCGCAGATGAAGGCGCGTGGACCCGTCAAGGGCTGGAGCGCGGCCTGCTTCCAGGGCTCCCGCGGCACGCACTCCTCGGCCGTGGTCACCGGGCCGCGTGGCTGGTCCGCCGCCGGGAGGAAGAGCACGGCCAGGCAGGGGGCGAGGGCGGCCACGAGAACGTGGTGTCGCGGGCGCCCGGGGGGCGCTGTGCCGTACAGGGCGTGCAGGAGGAGGGCGGAGGCGGCGAGCGCGGCGCAGTACCACAGCGGCGAGATGCCGAAGGCGAGCCGGCCGTCCGCGTCCGGGGTGAACAGGCCGAACGGATAGAACCCCAGCCGATCCTCGTCCATGTCGGGGATGAGTCGCCCGTCCAAGTCGGGCTCGTAGGTGAGCGCGGAGACGGCGCCGACCGCGGCGGCGATGGACAGCGCCCAGATCGTGACGCGCAGCAGGCGCGGGGTCCCGCGCACGACCGTCAGCAGGACGAGTACGGCAGGCGCGCCGACCCCGACGAGCACGTCGACGGCGACCCACAGCAGGCCCGTCGAGTACCTCGCGAACTCGTAGAAGAAGCTCTCCACCGCGCCCCTGGGGCCGATCCAGACCGGCATGCCGTACGCCGCGAGGTTGACGGCCGCCGGGACGAGCGGGAGCACGACGGCCACGGCGGCGAGCGGCCACAGCCGGGGGTCGAGCCGCGAGGGCACGGTGATGGGCGGGCGCGCCGGAGGCGGACCGGCCAGTTCGTGAGCCGAGCGAGCCTCCCACACCATGCCGAGGACGCCCAGAATGCCCAGGAGCATGAGGATGACCAGGCGGTAATCCACGCCGCCCCAGCCGAAGAACCCGAATACGATCGACCCGGGCAACAGAGACGACAGCCACGCCGATGCCACGCCAATCCGTACGGTCGTACGGCTCCAGCGGGCATCCCTAGCCTGCCCGATCAGAACAGGGACGAGCCACAGCAGGTGGACCGCGTTTGTTGGGATGTGCCAGAGGAATTCCAGCGCCCGCGGTGCCTCGAGACCGTAGGCGACGGTGTTGACCAACTCGATGGCGGCGCCGGCCACGCCCGCCACGAGCCCCGCGAGCCGCAGCCATCGAGGCAGGCTCCCGGCGAGGACCACGAAGAACAGCCCTACGACGGCGAACTGGACGAGGTCGGCGGGCAGGCCGAACCACCACTGATACCACTGGTCGGGGATCGGCAGGCGGTACAGCAGGGAGCAGGCGACGCTGAGGTACAGGGCCGCCCGCAACAGCCGTACCGGTCTCGGCAGGCTCACCGGCTCGCCGACGAGCCGCCCGCGCAGCACCTGCCAGTAGGCCCAGCCCTGCAGTACTGCTGCCGCGACCAGGAGGGCCTCCACCCACCAGGTGGGCGGAAGGATGTCCTGATCCCGGTACGCGCCGGTGAGCGACCGCAGCAGCGAGGGGTCGCCGGTGGCCAGAGCGACGACGCCGAAGGCGACGGCGGCGGCGACGTAGCAGGCCGCGAGCAGCGCGGCGATCCGGCCGAACCGGTGGCGGCGCACAGCACCTCGCACAGGACCTCCTCGCGAGGGGGACCGGGGGGAACAAAGGCGGCCAACCCTAGCGAGCCATCGCGAAGGTGATCAAATATCGATCTCCTAACGACCCGCGTCAGCGGCGGAGGCCCGTGCGACCTGGCGGCCATGGGACGACCGGGTCGTGCGCCACACCTCACGCGGAAGTTATCCACAGGCGAGATCGCCACGGTCCTCGCACCCGCGAAGTCCTGCCAAACTTGGTGCGGATCCAGGTCGAGGGAGGTTCCGTGAGGTTGAGGCCATATGCGTGGATGCCGGGGCCGCTGCGCTGGCTCGCGCGCGTGCTGACCGTCCTCCTCGCGCTCGCCCTCGTCCTGACCGGCGTGGTCGTCTGGACGGTCCGCCAGTCCTTCCCCCAGCTGGAGGGCACGCTCAGGGTGCCGGGCCTGTCGGCCGCGGTGGAGGTCTACCGCGACAGGTTCGGCATCCCCCACATCTACGCCGACACGCCCGAGGACCTTTTTCTCGCGCAGGGATATGTCCACGCCCAGGACCGCTTCTGGGAGATGGACTTCCGCCGCCACGTCACCGCGGGCCGCCTGTCGGAGCTGTTCGGCAGGTCGACCCTCGACCAGGACAAGGCCATCAGGACGATGGGCTGGCGCCGGGTCGCGGAGAAGGAGCTCCCCGAGCTGAGGGAGTCGACGAGGCGCTATCTCGACGCCTACGCCGAGGGCGTCAACGCCTGGCTGGCGGCCCACCCCGACGCCTCCGCCCGCAGCTTCGAGTATTCCGTGCTCAAGCTGACCAACCGCGACTACCGGCCGGAGAAGTGGACAGCGGTGGACTCGGTGGCGTGGCTGAAGGCCATGGCGTGGGACCTGCGGTCCAACGTCGAGACGGAGATCGACAGGGCGCTGACCGCGACGCGGCTGCCTCCGCAGCGGGTGGCGCAGCTGTTCCCGGAGTATCCCTTCGACCGCCACGACCCGATCGTCACCCAGGGCGCGATCTCCGGCGACCGGTTCGACCCCCAGGCCATGCCCGGCGACGCCGACGCCGCGCTGATCGAGACGGCCGCCGAGACACTCCAGGCCGTCCCCGACCTGATGAGCAGCCGTGACCGCGACGGCATCGGCTCCAACTCCTGGGTCGTCTCCGGCGACCACACCACGACCGGCAAGCCGATCCTGGCCAACGACCCGCACCTGTCGGCGACGATGCCGAGCGTGTGGTACCAGGCCGGGCTGCACTGCCGGACGAAGTCGCAGGAGTGCCCCTTCGACCTGACCGGCTTCACGTTCTCCGGCGTCCCCGGCGTGATCATCGGGCACAACGACCGCATCGCCTGGGGCTTCACCAACCTCGGGCCCGACGTGGCCGACCTGTTCCTGGAGAAGGTCGAGGGCGACACCTACCTGTACAAGGGGGAGACGCGCCCGCTGGAGAAGCGCACGGAGACGATCAAGGTGGCGGGCGGCGACCCCGTTACCCTGGAGGTGCGCAGCACGGTCCACGGCCCGCTGGTCGGCGAGGTGCTCAAGATCGACCCCGGCGCGGAGGCCAACGCCGTCGCGCTGCAGTGGACGGCGCTGACGCCCGGCGCCAGCGCCGACGCCATCTTCGCGATGAACGAGGCGCGCGACTGGCACGAGTTCCGCGCCGCCGCCTCGCTGTTCGAGGTGCCCGCGCAGAATCTGATCTACGCCGACGTCGACGGCAGGATCGGCTACCAGGCGCCCGGCCGCATCCCGGTGCGGCTGAAGGGCGACGGCACCGTGCCGGTGCCCGGCTGGACCGGGGAGTACGACTGGAAGCCGGCGCCCATCCCGTTCGACCAGCTCCCGTCCGTGACCGATCCGCCCGAGGGCTACATCGTCACGGCCAACAACGCGGTCATCGACTCCCGGCGCTACGGCCCGCTGCTCACCAAGGACTGGGCGTACGGCTACCGCTCCCAGCGCATCATCGAGCGCATCAAGCAGGCGCTGCAGAAAGGCAAGATCAGCGCCCAGACCATGGCGGAGATCCAGCAGGACTCCCACAACGGCCTGGCCGCCACGCTCGTCCCCCACCTCATGCGGGTGCCCCTGGCCGGCCCCGCCGCCGAGGCGCGGAAGCTGCTCGAAGGCTGGGACGGCTGGCAGACCGTGAGCTCGCGCCCGGCCGCGTACTTCAACGCGGTGTGGCGCCACCTGCTCAAGCTGACTTTCGACGACGAGCTGCCCGCCCAGGCCCGCCCCACCGGCGGCGACCGGTGGTTCGAGGTGGTCAGGAGCCTGCTCGACCGGCCGGACGACCCGTTCTGGGACGACGTCCGCACACCGGTCAAGGAGACGCGCGACGACATGCTGCGACTGGCCATGGTCGACGCCTACGAGGAGGTCGGCGCCGACACCCCGTGGGGCGAGGTGCACACGCTCACGCTGACCAACCAGACGTTCGGCAGTTCGGGGATCGCGCCCATCGAGATGCTTTTCAACCGGGGACCCTTCGGCGTGCCCGGCAACAAGGACGCGGTCAACGCCACCGGCTGGAACGTGCAGAGGGGCTACGAGATCACGGCCGTGCCGTCGATGCGCATGGTCGTGGACCTGGCGGACATGGACAAGTCCGGCTGGATCAACCTCACGGGCGCCTCGGGCCACGCCTACCACGACAACTACTGGGACCAGACGGCGTTGTGGACGAAGGGCGAGTTGTTGCCGATGTACTCCAAGCCGGAGTCGGTCAAGAAGGCCGCCACGCACACGCTGCGCCTGGTCCCGGGCTCATAGCCGCCGCGGGGACGACGCAGCATGCCCCTTCAGTCATCCCGGCGTCGTACCCCGGGTCGAGACCACGAGCCGACGCCGGAGCCCGCCCGCAGGCGGACGATCGACCCATGACCCGACTGTGGTACCTCATCGGACTGCTGCTCCTCGCCTCCGGCCTGGCACACCTCGGCGTCCTGGCCGTCACCGGAGGCCCGTGGGACGGCCCGGTGTCCTTCCGCAAGCCGTTCACGTTCGGCATCAGCTTCGGGGTGAGCGTGCTGACCCTCGCCTGGGTCGCCGGGCACGTCCGCACGCGGTGGCGGAACCTCCTCCTCGGCGCCTTCGCCACCGCCTCCACACTGGAGGTCGCCCTCATCACCATGCAGGCCTGGCGAGGCGTGCCGTCCCACTTCAACCAGGAGACGGCCTTCGACGCCCTCGTCAGCCGCGGGCTGGCGATCGGCGGCGGCGTGCTGATCGCGGTCGTGGTCGCCTTCACCGTGGCCGCGTTCCGCCCCGACCCGGACGTCTCCCCGAGCATGCGGCTTGCCGTACGGGCCGGGTTCGTCACCCTGCTGGCCGCCATGGCGTTCGGCGGCGTGATGATCGCCCGTGGGATGGTCGAGGTCGCCACGGGCAACGCCCAGCTCGCCTACACGGTGGCCGGGTCGATGAAGCCCGCCCACGCCGTCCTCATGCACGGCCTCCTGCTGCTGCCCGCGCTGGCCGCCCTGCCCCTCCCCGAGGCCAGGAGGCTGCGGCTGGTGCGGCTGGCCTGCCTGCTGTACGGCGTGGCGGCCGCGGCCGTCTCCGTGCTCGCCGCCCTGGGGATCACCGCCGCCGGCCCCTCGACGGCCTCCGTGCTGTGCGCGGGAGCGGTGAGCGGTCTGGGCATCGGCGCCCTGGCCTGGACCTACCTCGACCACCACGGCCCGCGCCGCGCGTACCCGCCGTCGTCGAGGTTCGCCAGCCGCTCGAACGGGTTGTAGGACGCCTGGTCCCCGCAGATGGCCATCGACACGGCCATGGCCAGCACGTACAGCGGCAACATCGGCAGGCCCACGCAGAACGCCCACTGCGTGGCGTGCCGCCCCTCGTGGACGATCAGGCGCTCGCTCAGCTGCGAGTGCCTGGTCACCACGACGTTGCCGACCGTGAAGGCGCCCGCGATCGGGAAGCGGTAGCGGTAGCCGTACGCCAGGATCAGCCCGTCGGGTCCCGGCGCGAGCCGCGCCCGGCCCACGGCGGCGATCAGCAGGCCGAGCGGGGTGGAGAGGTTGACGAGGTTCAGGACCCGCCGGATCCGGTAGCGCCGCTTCACGGATTCAGTATTGACCGGACCTGCCGCCCCAGGATAATGATCCACGTCCTGACATATCCCCCATGAGCAGGATCATGAGACTCATCATCCTGGCCACGCTGGTCGGCACGATGGCGCTCGCGGCCGCCGGAGGTCTGGCCGTGACGACCGCGTCCACCGCCTCGTTCGACCCCCAGCCGACGATCATCTTCGCGCCGACGCCGAGCCCCACGCCCACGACGACCAAGGTCCCCTACACCGCGACCACCAAGATCGTGAAACGGAAGGGCGTGTCCTACCTGGACGTCTCGATCCGGTACGGCGGAGCCGCCCGGTTCACGGTCAAGCAGCGGGTGTGCACGAAGACCGCGAAGAAGAAGCCGTCCTGCCGTACGGCGACCGCCGAGCTGGCGGTGACGACGGGCGCCGGGACGACGAGCAGGAAGCTCGGCAAGGGCTTCTACTCGCTGAGCGGCAAGCCCAAGATCTCGGTCAAGGTGCTGCCCTGGCCGACCAGGACCGTCACGGCCACGCCGAAGGTCACGGCCACCACGACCGTGACCACGGGTCCCACGGTCACGCAGTCGGCCGCGGGGCCGACGACCACCATCACCGTCGAGGCGACGATCACGGCCACGGTGACGGTCACCCCGGATCCGGTCACGGTGACGGTGACGGCCGAACCCACCGAACCCACCGGGCCGACCGAACCCACCGAACCCACCGGGCCGACCGAGCCCACGGGCGCCACCGTGACGGTCACCGTCGCGCCGCCGCCCAACAAGGGCTGCGACGCGCCGTGGAACCCCTACCGCTTCCACTACTGCGCCCCCAATCAGGACCCGCTGGTCACGAGCCCGCCCGCGGAGGTGTGCACGTACTTCGACTGCGCCGCCACCCCGCTGCCCTCGGTGAGCGGCGGCCGGATGGTGGTGTGTAAGGACGGCAAGGTCACGATGTCGGGCGACACGGCGGACGGCTGCGCCGAGCACGGCGGCTCGAAGGCGGACGTGCGCGTCGCCCCCGAGCCCCCGCAGCCCGGGCAGCCCCAGCAACTCCAGCAGCCCGGCCCGCGGCTGACGGGCCCGCCGGGCGGGTGAGTCACAAAGTGTTGAGTCACAAAGTGCGGTAGCGGCCCTCGTGGAAGATCAGGGGGGCCGCCTCCTCCACCGGGGTGGCGAGCGAGGTGACCTCGCCGACGACGATCGAGTGGTCTCCCGCCTCGTGGACCGCCCAGGTGCGGCACTCCAGCGTCGCGATCGCGGCGTCGAACAGCGTGACCCCGGAGGGGCCGTGGTGGTGCGGCCACTGCTTCAGCCGCGCCGCGACCGGGCGGCCGGGCTCGGAGAAGTACCGGGAGGCGTCCTCCATCGAGGCGGGCAGCACGGACACGCCCCACACGCCGGAGTCCAGGACCAGCTCGCGGAACCGGGACCGCTTGTCCGCGCAGAACAGCACGAGCAGGGGGTCGAGCGAGACCGATGTGAAGGAGTTGACCGTCATCGCGTGGTCGACCTCGCCGAGCCGGGTGGTGACGATGACGACGCCGGTGGCGAACCGTCCGACGACGCGCCGGTAGATCTTCGCGTCGATGGAGAAGCCCTGATGCACGCTGGCTACTTTATGCCGCCGTTTCCGGAGTATCCCCGCAGGAGCCACGAACCCCCGGAGGAGGGCGCGAGCAGGAACGCCACCGCGATCGCCCCCAGTCCCCCGTAGACGTAGACGGTCCCGGCGGGATGGGTGAACACGACGTCGCCCGCGGCGGGGGTGATGGCCAGCACCATGGTGACGGGCAGCCAGCCCACGGCCACGGCGGCGGCGCCGGCCTTCGAGCGCATCATCCGGCCGGCGCCGAAGCTCACGGCGAACAGGACCACCACCCAGCCGCAGGCCACGACGGGCAGCACGCAGGAGACCGGCACGTCGTGGGTGAAGGCGCCCACCACGCCCAGCACGGCGCCCAGCACGAACAGCATGCCGTACGCCATCCCCGACAGAGCCGCCTCCATGGACGACGAGGGTACCAATGGCCCCGCCCGCCGACGGGGCCGCGCCACGAGCGCCTGCCGCGCCGCCGAGCCGATCAGTCCACGTCGAGCCGATCAGTCCACGTCGAGCCCGGCGAACAGGTCGGTCTCGCGCGTCCACGGCTCGCCCAGGCCGCCCGCCTCGATCGGCGCGCCGGGACCGGCCGGGCCGCGCACCCCGCGGTGCAGGATGTAGTGCTCCACCCCCAGCGCCTCCTGCCCGATGTTGTTCGACAGCGCGAACCACGGGTCGCTCACGCTGATCTGCGTCGCGTGGGCCCGCATCGCGTCAAGCTTGTGCTTGACGTACGGCCGGGCGTCGATCTCCGTGGTGACCTCCTCGTCGGCGCAGCCGAACGGCAGGTCGTCCACGTCCTCGACCATGAACTCGACGTCCGCCTCCCGCATGCTCTCGGCCATGCGCCGCAGCACCGACCTGGGCACCGCCGTGAAGTAGAACTTGGCGATCCGCCACGGCTCGCCCTCGCCGAACGCGGGATCGGCGGCCAGCTCGTAGGCCCGCCAGGCCACCCGGTGGGCCTGGATGTGGTCGGGATGGCCGTAGAAGCCGTTGTCGTCGTAGGTGACCAGGACCTGGGGGCACACCTCGCGGATGACCTTGACCAGCTCGCCCGCCGCCTCGTCCAGGTCGGCCTGCCAGAAGGCGTCCGGGCGGTCGTTGGTGGCCGCGCCCATCATGCCGGAGTCGCGCCAGCGGCCGGGGCCGCCGAGGAAGCGGTGGTCGCTCACGCCGAGCGCCCGGCAGGCGGCCTCCAGCTCGCCGATGCGGTGCTGGCCCAGCGTGTCGTCGCGGTCGGCGGCCAGGTGGGCCAGCTCGGGCGGGATGACCTCGCCCTCCTCGCCCAGGGTGCAGGTCACCAGCGTGACGTGGGCGCCCTCCGCGGCGTACTTGGCCATGGTGGCGCCGGTGCCGATCGACTCGTCGTCAGGGTGGGCGTGCACGAGCAGCAGGCGTCGATCAGTCATGGGGCCAGCCTAGGATACGGCTCATGAGCTTCCCTCGACTGCAGGCCAGGACCCGTCGCTTCACGCTGGGGGTGCCGCGCGGCTTCACCGTCGCGCCCGACGGCGGCAAGGTGGTGTTCCTCCGCACGCGGTCCGGCACCGATCCGGTGACCTGCCTGTGGGAGCTCGACATCGCGACGCGGGCCGAGCGGCTGGTGGTGGATCCCCGGACGCTGCTGGCGCAGGACGAGGAGAACCTGCCGCCCGAGGAGCGGGCGCGGCGCGAGCGTTCCCGCGAGCAGGCGGGCGGCATCGTCGCCTACGCCACGGACCGGGCCGTCACCAGGGCGGTCTTCGCCCTGTCGGGCGAGCTGTTCGTGACCGACCTGGCCTCCGGGGAGACCGCCCGGCTGGAGACCCCGGGCGGCGTCATCGACCCCCGCCTGTCGCCCGACGGCCGGTATGTCGCCTACGTCGCCTCGGGCGCGCTCCACGTGCAGGAGCTGTCGAGCGGCGAGGACCGCGTGCTGGCCGTGCCGGAGAGCGACACCGTCACCTACGGCCTGGCCGAGTTCATCGCCGCCGAGGAGATGGACCGGATGCGCGGCTACTGGTGGTCGCCCGCGAGCGACGCGCTGCTGGTCGAGCGGGCCGACGTGGCGCCGGTGCGCGTGTGGCACATCGCGGATCCGGCCAACCCCGACCGGCCGCCGGTCGAGCAGCGCTACCCGTCGGCCGGAACCGCCAACGCCGTCACCGAGCTGTTCGTCATCGGACTGGACGGCTCGCGGGTGCCGGTGCCGTACGAGGAGGAGTACCTCGCGGCCGCCGCGTGGGACGAGCACGCGCTGTCCGTCGTGACGCTCACGCGCGACCAGAAGACGCTGCGGCTGTTCGCGGTGGATCCGGCGACCGGCACCTCCTCCCCGGTGCGCGAGGAGACCGACCCCGCGTGGGTGGACATCGGCCACGGCGTGCCGCGCCACCTCGACGACGGCGCGCTGGTCTGGCTGTCGCGCAACCAGCTGTTCGTGGGCGACCGCGCGGTCACGCCGCCCACGATGGTGGTCCGCGAGGTCCTCGACGTCGACCGCGACACGGTGCTGTTCCGGGCCAGCGGCGGCGACCCCACCGAGATCCAGCTGTGGACCTGGGACGGCCACTCCCTGCTGCCGGTCTCCACGCGCCCGGGCGTCTACTCGGGCCGCCTGGCGGGCGGGGTCGGCGTGCTGACCGAGCAGACGCTGGAGACCGAAGGCGTCTCCACCGTCGTCGTGCTGCCCGACGGGACGGCCGTCCCGATCCCGTCGCTGGCCGAGCGGCCGGGCCTGGACCTGCGCGTCTCGATCGGCCGGGCGGGCCGCCGCGAGCTGGCCACCGCCGTCGTCCTGCCCTCGTGGTACGAGCCGGGCTCACGCCGCCTGCCCGTCCTCCTCGACCCGTACGGCGGGCCGCACGCCCAGCGCGTCCTGGCCGCCCAGAGCATGTACCTGACCAGCCAGTGGTTCGCCGACCAGGGCTTCGCGGTCGTCGTGACCGACGGGCGCGGCACGCCGGGCCGCGGCGCCGACTTCGAGCGCGCGGTCCTGCACGACCTGGCCACCCCGGTGCTGGAGGACCAGGTCGACGCCCTGCACGCGGTCGCGGAGCAGTACCCCGACCTGGACCTGTCCCGGGTGGGCATCCGGGGCTGGTCGTTCGGCGGCTACCTGGCGGCGCTGGCGGTCCTGCGCCGTCCGGACGTCTTCCACGCGGCCGTCGCGGGGGCTCCGGTGACGGACTGGCGGCTGTACGACACCTGCTACACCGAGCGCTACCTCGGCCATCCGGACGAGCAGCCGGAGGTCTACGACCGGTCCTCGCTGTTCGGGGACGTGGCCAAGCTGGAGCGGCCGCTCATGCTCATCCACGGGCTGGCCGACGACAACGTGGTCGCGGCCCACACGCTGCGGCTGTCGTCGGCGCTGCTGGCGGCCGGGCGGGCGCACACCGTGCTGCCGCTGTCGGGGGTCACGCACATGACGCCGCAGGAGGTGGTGGCGGAGAACCTGCTGCTGCTCCAGGTGGACTTCCTCAAGAAGGCGCTCGACGCCTGAGACCCGGGGCCTCTCAGTCGAGGTAGTCCCGCAGCGACATGGCGCGGCTCGGGTGACGCAGCTTGCTCATCGTCTTGGCCTCGATCTGCCGGATGCGTTCCCGGGTGACCCCGTACACCTTGCCGATCTCGTCCAGGGTCTTCGGCTCGCCGTCGGCCAGGCCGTACCGCATCGCGATCACGCCCGCCTCCCGCTCGGTGAGGCCGCCCAGGATCTCCCGGAGCTGGTCGCGCAGCAGGTCGTGCCCGATGACGTCCACGGGGTCGCCGGCCTCGACGTCCTCGATGAGGTCGCCGAGCTCGGTGTCGCCCTCCTCGCCGAGCTGGATGCTCAAGGAGATCGGCTCGCGTGCGTAGCCGCGGATCTCCTTGACCTTCTCGGCGGTCAGCTCCGCGTGGCGAGCGATCTCCTCGTCGGAGGGCTCGCGGCCGAGCGACTGGAACAGCTCGCGCTGCGCCCGGTTCACCTTGTTGATCAGCTCGGTCATGTGGACCGGGATGCGGATCGTGCGGGACTGGTCGGCCAGCGCCCGGCCGATGGCCTGCTTGATCCACCAGGTGGCGTAGGTGGAGAACTTCAGCCCCAGCTTGTGGTCGAACTTCTCCACCGCCCGCATCAGCCCCATGTTGCCCTCCTGGATCAGGTCGAGCAGGGGCAGGCCGCGCCCGGTCTGGCGCTTGGCGATCGAGACGACCAGGCGCAGGTTGGCCTCGATCATCTGGTCCCTGGCCAGGCGGCCGTCGGCGGCGATCCACTCCAGGTCGGCGCGGTCCTGCTGGGACAGGGTGTCGCGCTCGCGGTCCAGGCGCTCCTGGGCGAACAGGCCGGCCTCGATGCGCTCGCCGAGAGCCACCTCCTGCCGGGCGTCGAGCAGCCGGATCTTGCCGATCTGCTTGAGGTAGTCCTTGACCGGGTCGGTGGTCGCGGTCGGGGTCGGGGTGGCTGCCATGGGGACCTCCCGGGGATGGGCGGGCGAACGGCGGGCGGCGGTGGCGGGCAGTTTGGTCCGGATCGACTCTCGCATGCGACCTTTCCCGGCGGGCGGAACTTACGACAGTGGTAAGATTATGACCGAGGTATCGAATCGTCAAGAGGAAATTTATGTCCGACGTAAAAATCTTGGGCCTGCGGGAGCTGAAGAAGCGGGAGACCCGCCAGGAGATCTCCGACCAGGCCACCCGCCTGTTCATCGAGCGCGGCTTCGAGGAGACGACGATCGCCGAGATCGCCGAGGCCGCGCGGGTGGCCAAGAAGACCGTCACGAACTACTTCCCGCGCAAGGAGGATCTGGCCTTCGACCACCACGAGGAGTTCGTGGCCACCCTGGCCGGGATCGTGGCCGGCAGGCCGCAGGGAGAGTCCGCCCTCGCCGCGCTCAGGAGGGCCTTCCTGGAGGCGGCCGAGCGGCAGGACCCGATGCTCGGGTTCACCCGGGACGGCTTCGGGCGGATGATCGTGGAGTCGCCGACGCTCGTGGCACGCCTGCGCGAGCTGCTGGAGCAGCGGGAGGAGGCGCTCGCCCGGGTGCTGGCGGCGGAGACGGGCGATGAGGGCATGGTGCCCCGGGTGGTGGCGGCGCAGCTCGCCGCCCCCTACCGGGTCCTGCTTCGGCGGATCATGGAGCTCACCTTGGAGGGGGTGGACAACGCGCGGATCGCCGAGATCGTGGCGGAGTCCGCGCGTGAGGTGTTCGATCTCATGGAGCCGTCGCTCGGGAGCTATGCGGTGCGCTGAGCCAGGCCATCGCCCCGGGCGTTCCAGGGAGGGGCCGTCAGCGCGTCAACGCGGCGCCCAGCCGGCGGATGATCTCCGCCTCGTCCGGGTCGACGTCGTCGCCGGACGGCGCGTGTTCGGTGATCGCCGCCCCGACGATGTCGTCTATCTGGGAGACGAGGTCGACCAGCCGCTGGGGCGGCACGCCGTCCGGCTCGGGATAGCAGGTCGCGCCGAAGGCGGTGGGCTCCAGGACGTCGAGGTCGATGTGGACGTAAACCGGGCCCCGCAGGCCGTCCAGGACGCGCTCCAGGTCGGCGACGCCGTACCTGCGAAGGCCGGTCTTCGCGAGGTATTCGTGCTCGGACACGTCGCCCGCCCGCTCTCCAGCGATGATCACCTGCCGCGGTGACAGCGGCCGCTCCGGCGTGAGCCCGGCGGATTGCATCGAGCGGCAATGATAAGCGCACCTATGATAGGCACGCTTATCATTGCCTACCGCGACGGCGACGGCGCGCCGTGCCAGCTCTCCCACAGAGCCGCGTAGGATCCGCCGGCCGCCACCAGCTCCTCGTGCGATCCCAGCTCGCTGATCCGCCCGTCCTCCACCACGGCCACCCGGTCCGCGTCGTGGGCCGTGTAGAGGCGGTGCGCGATCGCGATGACGGTCCGCCCCTGGAGGACCGCCGCCAGCGACCGCTCCAGGTGCCGGGCCGCACGCGGGTCGATGAGCGAGGTCGCCTCGTCCAGCACCAGCGTGTGCGGGTCCGCCAGCACCAGCCGGGCCAGCGCCAGCTGCTGGGCGTGCGCCGGGGAGATCGCCGTCCCGCCGGACCCGACGACCGTGTCGAGCCCGTCGGGCAGCGCCAGCACCCAGTCCAGCGCGTCGACGGCCCGCAGCGCGTCGAGGATCTCCTCCGCCGACGCCGAGGGCCGGGCGATGAGCAGGTTGTCGCGCAGCGTGCCCTTGAACACGTGGTGCTCCTGCGTGACCAGCGCGACGTGGCCGCGCAGCTCGTCCAGCGGCAGCTCCACCAGCGGCACCCCGCCCACGGTCACCGACCCGGAGCGCGGCCCGTGGATGCCCGCGAGCAGCCGCCCGAGCGTCGACTTGCCCGCTCCCGACGGGCCGACCATGGCCAGCCGCTCCCCCGGCGCGACCGTCAACGACACGCCGTGCAGCACGTCACGCCCCTCCCGGTAGGCGTACCGCACGTCGGTCGCGGCCAGCACCTCGGAGGCCGGCCGGGCCGTACCCACGGCGCGGTCGTCGGGCACGCTCGCCACGCCCAGCAGGCGCGCCATCGCGGCCCCGCCGACCTGGAGCTCGTCGATCCACATGAGGAACCGGTCGAGCGGGTCCACCAGCTGGAGCGCGTAGAGCACGGCCGCCGTGACCTGCGCCAGCGACACCCAGCCCTGGATGTAGAACAGGCCGCCGAACAGCAGCGTGGCCACGATCAGCACGCCGTAGCTCATCTCCACCGCCGGGAACCACACCGTGCGCAGCCCCAGCGTGTACCGCTCGGCCGCCCACGACCTGGCGATGTCGGCGTCGGTACGGCGGCGCCGCCGCTCGGCCAGGCCCAGCGCCTCCACGGCCCTGGCGCCCTCGACGGTCTCCGCCAGCCCCTCGGTCATCTCGGCGTAGGCCGCGTTCTCCCGCAGGTAGCCGTCGCGGGCCCGCCTGAGGTACCAGCGCGTGGAGATCCACAGGACGGGCGCGGCCAGCAGCAGCGGGGCGGCCAGCAGCGGCCCCACCAGCACCAGCGCGCCCAGCGTGATCGTGCAGGTGACGAGCGCGATCAGCGTCTCGGGCACGGCGTGCCGCACGGTCCTGGACAGCGAGTCCACATCGCGCGAGGTCCGCGTGATGAGGTCGCCGGAGCCCGCCCGCTCCACGGTGGACAGCGGCAGGCCCAGCACCCGCTCCACGAAGTCCTCGCGCAGCTCGGCCAGCACCTTCTCGCCCAGCCTGGCGGAGGCCAGCACGGCGTAGCGCACGAGCACGGCCTGCAGCACCAGGAAGGCGGCGATGGCCAGGCCCACCAGCGGGATGTCGACGTCCGCGCCGTCCCGCACGCGCTGCACGAGCTGGCCCAGCTGCCAGGGCACGGCCAGCCCGGCGACGGCCGACAGGCCGTGCAGGAGCAGCGCGACGGTCAACTGGCGCGGGTACTTGAGCGTCAGCCGCCTGGCGTAGGCGCGGACCTGCGCCTGATCGGCGACGGGCAGGATGGCCCGCTTGCTCACGATCAGTCCTCCCCTCGGGTCACGGTGGCCCGGTACGACGGCTCGTGCGCGAGCAGGTCCCGGTGCGGGCCCTCGGCCTGGACCGTCCCGCCGTCCACGAAGATCACGTGGTCGGTGCGGTCCAGGACGAGCGGGCTGGTCGTGCAGACCAGCGTGGTCTTGCCGGCTCTGGCCTTGGCGAGCCGGTCGGCGATGCGCGCCTCGCTGTGGGCGTCGACGGCGCTGGTGGGCTCCACGAGGATGAGCACCTCGGGATCGACCACGAGCGCCCTGGCCAGGCGCAGGCGCTGCTGCTGGCCGCCGGAGAACTCGCGCCCGGCCTCGGCCACGTGGGTGTCGAGGCCGTCGGGCAGCGCCTCGACGATGTCCTCGGCGCAGGCGGCGTGCAGCGCGGCCCGCAGCGTCTCCTCGTCGGCCGTGCCGCGGACGTCGAGCTCGTCGCCCAGCCGTCCGGTGAACAGCCGGGCGCCGTTGTCGGCCACCAGGATCCGCGAGCGGACCTCGGCCGGCGGCAGGTCGCGCAGGGGCGTCCCGCCGAAGCGGACGTCGGCGTCGACGTAGCGGCCGAGCCGGTCGGCGATCTCGATGGCCTGCTCGGGCGTGGTCGCGGCCAGCGCGGTGAGGACGCCGGGCCGCACGGTGACGCCGCTGGCCGGGTCCACGAGCTCGCCGCCCGCCGAGCCCGCCGTCCCGCCGGAGACCTCGGGCTCCATGGACAGGATGCGGATCACGCGCCTGGCGGCCACGTGCCCCTTGGTGAGCTTGTCGGCCGCCTCCGTCAGCGTGCGCATGGGCCCGATCAGGAACACCGCGTAGGCGTAGAAGGACACCAGCTGGCCGGCCGAGATCCGGCCGCCCACGGCGAAGGCCGCCCCGATGGCGGTGACCACCGCGATCAGCACGCCGGGCAGGAGGATCTGCGCCCCCTCCAGGAGGGACTCCAGGCGCGCCACCTCCACGCCCGCGTGCCGTACCCGCTGCGACTCCTCGCGGTAGCGCCGGGCGAACACCTGCTCGCCGCCGATGCCCCGCAGCACCCGCAGGCCCGCCACGATGTCGGCGGCGCGGGTGGACAGCTCGCCCTGCAGGTCGCGCTGCGTGCGCTGGCGGCGGTGGAGCGGCCCGAGCAGCGGCCCGACGGCCGCGGCCATCAGCGGGACGCCGACGAGCACCATGAGGCCCAGCTGCCAGGACGTGGAGAGCATGATCACCGTGACGGTGCCGATCGCCACCACCGCGCCGGTGCCGCGCAGCAGGATGTCCATCGAGTTGCCGATGTGCGCGATGTCGGAGTTGCCGACGCTGACCACCTCACCGGTGGACAGCCGCTTCGGCAGCGTCGCGCCCAGCCGGGCGGCCTGCCTGGCGGTCACCTGAACCGTGCGGTAGGCGGCGGCCAGCCAGTTGTAGACGGCCATGCGGTGCCGCATGATCCCCGTGAACGCCTGCGTCACGCCCAGCGCCAGCAGCACCGCCGACCAGGTCAGCAGCGCGCCGGCGTCCTTGCCCGTCACCGCGTCGACGCCCTTGCCCAGCACCATCGGCACCAGCGACTGTGAGACCCACCACACGACGGCGAAGGCGATCCCGGTCATGAGCGGGACCGCCTGGCGCCGCGCGTTCCACCACAGGTAGCGGAGCGGGCTGCGGATGTCGGGTGAGCCTGGATCGGCCTCGGGAAGTGAGCGCATAGCCCGTCAAGGCTGACAAACATCGCGTTGACCAGGCAAATCATTTTCCGTCCCGTACGGCGGGCGCCGTCGCCAACCTGTTGCGTCCTTCGCCTTCCATCCGCCCCGGACTGCGAGAAGATAACTCCCCATGGGGCACCTGCGGCACGGCTACACCAACAGCACAACTGGTGACGAGTTCCTCGTCGTCAAGTACTTCGAGGGCCCCGACGCCGCGGTCAGACTCCAGACCGAGCGCACGATGCTGCGCCGCTACCGGGGCAGGCTCCCGGTGCCGCAACTGGTGAGGGTGAGCGACAGCAGCATCACGACCCGGTTCGTCCCCGGCGAGCACGGCCAGGACCTGCTCGACGACGGCCACGCCAGGGAGGTGCTCACCGCCTGCGGGCTGCTGCTGCGGCGCGTCCAGTCGATGCCGCGGCGCAGCGGCGGGGTGCTCGTGCACGGCGACTTCGGGCCCAACAACCTGCTGCTGGACCCCGAGACGTTCGAGCCGACCGCGCTGCTGGACTGGGAGTGGGCGCACCAGGGCGATCCGGTGGAGGACCTGGCGTGGTGCGAGTGGATCGTGCGCATGCACCACCCGGAGCACGTCCCGGCGTTGCCGTACCTCTTCGAGGCGTACGGCGAGCCGGCGCCCCCGTGGCCGGTCCGGCACGCGGCGATGCTGGCCAGGTGCAAGGAGCTGCTGGAGTTCGCCGGGCGGTGGGAGCCGGGCGGCGAGGGCGAGGAGCTGTGGCGTGCCCGGCTGGAGACCGTCAGCGGGTGGCGTGAGGTGGCGTAGAGAGTTCAGCTCACGGTGTGGCCGACGCTGAACAGGTTGCCCGGGTCGTAGGCGCGCTTGACGGCGGCCAGCCGGTCGTAGCCCGTGAACGCCTGGCGGGTGCGCGAGGTGTCGGCCAGGAAGTTGAGGAACGAGCCGCCCGTGGCGTGCGGCGCGAGCGCCTCGGCCAGGCCGGGCAGCGGCTCGCTGACGATCACCGAGAAGCTCGCCCGCGCGGCGGCCACGGGACCGGCGTGCCGGGCGATGGCGCCGCCCCAGTGCCGGATCTCCACGGTGGCCTGCTCGCCCGCCCGCACGGCCACGGCCATGACCTCGTCGGACAGCTCGTGGAAGAAGTCCAGGTGCCGGGCCGGGGTGCCGCCCATGACGGCCTGGCCGAAGGCCATCGGCTCGACGCTCACGCCAAGCGGGCCGAGCACGCGCTCGGGGTCGTCCCCGGCGTACATGACCTTCAGCTTGACGCCCTCCGGGCTGATGATCAGCGCGGTGCTCACCTCGCCGGGCGCGGTGGCGACCCAGTCGCGGTAGCGGTCGAGGTCGGCGAACGGGACGATCCCGGCGTGGACGACGGGCACCTCGTGCAGCCGCACCTCCAGACCAGTGACGACGCCGTAGGAGCCGCCCCCGCCGCGCAGCGCCCACAGCAGGTCGGGGTGGTCGTCGGTCGAGATCGGCTCGGCGTCGGCGGTGACGACCTCGGCGCGCAGCAGGCTGTCGGCGGCCAGGCCGTACTTGCGCGACAGCCAGCCCACCCCGCCGCCCAGCGTGAACCCGGCGACGCCGACGTCGCGGGAGGACCCCGCCAGGGGCGCCAGCCCGTACGGCGCGGCGGCATCGATCACCTGGCCCCACCGGGCGCCGGGACGCACGCGGGCCACGCGGCGATCGGGGTCGATCTCGACCTGGTTCATGCGGGAGGTGCGCAGGAGCACCGCGCCGTCCGCGGCGACGTGGGTGCCGTGGCCGGTGGCCTGCACGGCGAGCGGCAGGCCGCGATCCCTGGCGATGGCGACGGCGGCGCGCACGTCGGCCGGGGCGGCGGCGTCAACGATGATCGCGGGATGGGGGTCGAGGGCGGGGTTGAGCGCCTTGCGGGCCTCGTCGTAACCCGGCTCGCCGGGGAGGATCGTTCCGGTGCGCTCAGCGATCAGCCGGGTCATCTGTCAACCTCCGTCATCAGTGGTGTCGTCGAGGTAGACCGTGACGGAGGGGAAAACTCATCGGCGCCCGGCCGGATTGTCCGCGCTCCGCGTAATTCCCGCAGATCCGCATGATTCGCTCGCTGGCGGCCGCCCTGATCCGCGAGGCTGATCGTCCAGCCCTGGACCGCACAGCTGCCCAGGGACGACACCCCTGAGACGGACAGCCTTCGGGGGACGGACAACCCTCGGGAGACGGGACAGAGGAGACGACTTGGCGGGACTCGGCAGGAACTTCACCAAGCTCTGGGCGGCGTCGGCTGTCTCCAACATCGGCGACGGCATCATGACGGCCGCGACGCCCCTGCTGGTCGCCTCGCTCACCGACGACCCGCTGCTCGTCGGCCTGTCCGTCTTCGCCGGCCAGCTCCCTTGGCTGCTGTTCTCCCTCATCAGCGGCGTCTACGTGGACCGCCTCGACCGCCGCAGGCTCATCGTCGCGGTCAACCTCGTCCGCGCCCTGATCATCGGCCTGCTCGCGGTCGCCGTCTGGCAGGGCGCCGCCACGATCGCCCTCGTCTACGCGGTCGCCTTCCTCCTCGGCTGCTGCGAGACCCTGGGCGACAACGCCTCCGGCACGCTCGTCCCGATGGTGGTCGCGTCGGAGGACCTGCCGCGTGCCAACTCGCGCATGCAGACCGTGTACTTCGCGCTCAACACCTTCGCCGCCCCGCCGCTGGGCGCCGCCCTGTTCGTCCTCGCCGCCGCCGTGCCGTTCGGCGTCAACGCCGTGACCTTCGTCGTGGCCGCCGTCCTGATCTCCATGCTCCGCGGCGTACGGCAGGCGCCGCCCGCCGAGCGCCGCTCCCTGCGCGCCGACATGGCGGAAGGCGTCCGCTGGCTGTGGCGCCACCCGGCCATCCGGCTGCTGGCCGTCGCCCTGTTCCTGATGAACATCACCCTGATGTCGGCCTTCTCGCTGCTGGTCCTCTACAGCCGCGACCGCCTGGGAGCCGACGAGTACGGCTACGGCCTGCTCATCACGGCCATGGCCGCCGGCGCGATCATCGGCGCGACCGTCGCGCCCCGCCTCCAGTCCCGCTTCCGCGACTCGCTGCTGCTGCGCGTCGGCCTGGTCATCGAGACGCTCACCCACGCCGGTCTCGCCCTGGCGACCTCGCCGTGGGTGGCCGGTGCGATCCTGGCGGCCTTCGGCGTCCACGGGTCGGTCATGGGGGCGGTGAGCGTGACGTTGCGCCAGCGCGCGGTGCCCGACGAGCTGCGGGGCAGGGTGCAGAGCGTCTACATGATGCTGGTGGTGGGCGGCAGCGCGATCGGCGCGCTGATCGGCGGCCCGATCGCGCGGTGGCTCGGCCTCACGGGCCCGTTCTGGGTGTCGGCGGGGGCGATGGCGCTGTTCACGGTGTTCGCGTGGCGGCCGTTCGGCCGCCACCTCGCCGTGAACCAGGGGCGCCAGGCGGTCACGGTGACGAGCTGATCATCAATCGGGCACGGTCACGACCTCGCACACTGCCGATCCCGCACACCCGTCAGTGCCATTTCCGCACACCGCCCCGTGCCGCAACTCAGCCCCACAAGGTGCAGATCGGTGCCGCGATGATGCCGGGACGCAGCTCGGAGATCATGTTCCCGGTGTGGAACACCACTCCGGCCACGAACTGTTCCCCCAGCTCGTCCTTCAGCCATTCGAGATGCCTGGCGTCCTCCGGCTTGGGAGCCGCCTTGGCCTTCACCTCGATGCCGATCACCCGCCCGCCACCCAGCTCCAGAACGAAGTCGACCTCACGACGACCGTCCATCTGCCTCAGGTGGTACATGTGCGGCTCGGACTCGCATACCGGCAATTCGGCCCTGATCTGCGCCGCCACGAACGTCTCCACGAGGCGCCCTATCAGGTCGCCGCTCCGGAGCACGCCCTGCGAGTTGACCCGCAGGATGCTCGCCGCGAAGGCGGGGTCAAACAGCAGTCTCTTCGGCGTCCGGACCAGGCGCTTGAGCCGGTTGCTGAACCACGCGGGGAGCTTCTCGAGCACCAGCAGATCGCGAAACAGCCGTTCGTAGGCCTGCGCCGTCTCCCGGTGGATCCCCGCGGCCTCATACAGCGTCTTGTCGTCCACCACGCCCGCCGTATTGGCCGCGAGCGCGGCCAGGTAGCGCATGAGCCGCTGCGGATCCCGCTGTCCGTCGATCGTGTCGATGTCCCGCGTGACGATCTGCCCGACGTAACTCGACAGCCAGGCGCGGCGCCTTCTTTCATTCGGCTCCAGACAGGCGAGGGGGATACCGCCTCTCAACGCCAGGTCGATGTAACCCACCAGGTCCGGTGCGTTCTCGGGAACCCTCAACTCATCCAGGCGACCGTCGGCGAGGGCGTCGATGACCGACGGCCGCCGCGAATCGCCCTGCAGTTCGCGGACCGACAGCGTGGTCATGTCTATCCTGATCACCCGGCCCGTACCCGGCCACGTCCGCCCGCGGAAATCGCTCCATACGGAGCCGGTGAGAATAAACCGGCCAGGCCGATGATCGCGGTCCACCGCGCGCTTGACCGCGCCCAGCACCTCAGGGACGATCTGCCATTCGTCAAGGAGCACGGGCTCCGGCGTCGCGGCCAGCGCCGCATCGGGATCACGCACGAACGCATCCGCCTCGTTCTCCCTGTCGAGCCGCACCACCGTGCGGGCATACCGCGCAGCGGTCGTCGTCTTGCCGGTGGCTCGCGGGCCGACGAGCATGATCGCGGAGAAGGTGGAGAACAGGTCCTCGATGAGCGGGTCTACGAGGCGAGGCAGGTAACCGGCTGATCCCACAACTCGAGGATACCCGTGCAGGACCTGCGCATTCGTGTTTTCACACATCTGAGGATCGCGTTTTCACACACCGGCGGACCGTGCTCTCACACGATCTTCAATCGTTCTCTCACACAACATTCGCGCACGCCGCCCCGCACAGTGGACCTGGATTGTCCGTGGGTTCCCGTGCCCGTCTGGTCGGCGCTACCCATCCGATCAGCGGATCAGCAAGCCGGATTCGACCGGTCGCGCGGTGGCGTTCACTCGGGCAAGAGCCGGAACGCGGATATGTGCCTGGGGCGAACCAGGCAAAAGTCTCGGCGGTCAAGGGTGACAACCTGGACGATATGCAGGCGCTCGGCGATGGCCACGACAGATACGTCAGCCGGATCAAGCCGAGCATCCTCGTAAAGCCGGACAAGTTCCGCCATGCGCCGCACGTCCTCTGGCCTGAGGTCGACCAGCTCAAACTGGTCGAGCACGAGGTCAAGGAAATGTGCGTGTACGGCGGGGACCCATATTGCTTGCTGATGACCCCGCCCGCTTCTATCAGCACCGTTGAGGGCTGATACAGCGGCCGCCAAGCTCCTCCAGCAGACATACGCATGCCGCATGGTGCCGATCGTCTCGATCGACTACGGCAATCAGTGGACCCGTGTCGAGGATGGCGCCAGTCACAAAGACTGATTGAAGCGTTCCGCCGGCAGCTCTTCGACCCGTTCCGACAGATCACCCTTGCGTGACGCGCCGATTCCCGCGATCGACAACCGTCGGCGCCGCTCCGGCGCACTCGGCCCATCGTCCGTGGCTGGAGCCGGTTCCGGATCCCTCTTCACCAGGCGCAGCAGCCGACGCGCCTGGTCGGGCGACAGCCGATCCACCAGGTGGTGCAGCTCTTCGAGCGCGTGCCCCGCGCTCATGCCGCTGAGGTTAGCAAGCGGTTCCGCTTTCCATATGGACGGACAAGATCGCCTCACCGGGACGTGCAGGCCATCGTCATCATTTCGTTCGTTCACCTGTGCGGCGGCTCGTCTGGCGTTCAGGCGAAAGTGAGCCGGAAACCGATGGGGAGGCAGTCGCCTTGCCATGCTCAAGGAAGCGGTTTCAAGATCGATCCTTCCCCGTCGGGCGCGACGCCTGGTGATCCGATAATCGCCGAGGGGGTGCGCGGGCGAAGCCCGCGCCCGGAAAGGGCGTCCGAGCGAAGCGAGGGCCGCCAGGGGTCGCGGCTTGCCGCGACTGGCAAGGAGACAGCCCGAGCCGCCAAGGCGCGAAGCGCCCAAGAGGCGAGGACCGTTGCCCGGGCGGGCATCAGGCGCCCAACCCGGTAGTCGCGCAACGGGTGGGCGGGAGCCGTACCTCTTGGCAAAGCCGTACCTCTTGGCAAAGAGGTACGGCTCCCGCGACGGCCAAAGGCTACTTGGCGTTGGCCTTGAGGTAGTCGGCGTTCATCCGGGCGACGGTGTCCAGCGGGATGTCCTTGGAGCAGATCGCCGTGCACTCGCCGACGTTGGCGCGGCTGAATCGCTTTGGCGCAGCGTCAGCCGGAAGGATAAACCTACATTAATCGTCGGCAACGCTATACGTAGCCTACTGATGACGTAGGTTTACCCCCATGACACGTCAGCCGTGGTTCGTGAACCGTCGACGCGAGCTGGAAGCCTTGGAGCAGTGGTGGGCGCAGCCGTACCCCCGGCTGGGGTTGATCTGGGGACGACGCCGCGTCGGTAAGACCGCCTTGATCAGGAAGTTCGCCGAGAACCGCCGGGCGATCTTCCACATCGGCGCGGGGAGCACGCCCGCCGCCGAACTTCTCCAGCTCTCCAAACAAGCGGCCGAGGTCCTCCCGACGGGCCTGCGCTCGCTCGTCGACAACCCTTACCGGGACTGGATCGACGCCTTCGAACATCTCGCCGCCCAGGCCGAGCGCGAACCGTTGCTGCTGGTTCTCGACGAGTTTCCCGAGACGGTCGCCACCTCGCCTGATCTGCCCGGCGTCCTGCGGGCGCTGCTTGACCGCCTCCACGGCCGGACCAAGCTGCGGATTCTCCTGAGCGGATCCTCTGTGCGCGCCATGTGGGAAATGCAGGAGTACCGCGCGCCCCTCTACGGCCGGTTCGACCTCGTGATCCAGTTGCACCCGTTCCGACCCCACGAGGCCGCCGAGATGCTTCCCGCGCTCTCCCCAGAGGACCGAGCCGTGGTTTACGGGATCGTCGGCGGTGTGCCGCTGTATCTGTCCATGTGGAACCAGGAGCGGTCAATCAGGGACAACCTCATGGCGTTGATGGTGGGCCCGATGGCACCGTTGTACAACGAAGGCAAGCTCATCCTGGCCACGGAACCGGGATCGAGTCACCAGGCAGCGGCGGTGTTGGACGCCATCGCCATGGGAAAGACTCGCTTTCACGAGATCGCCGACATGGTCGCGACAGACCCCAGCCGGACGCTGGAGCGCCTCATCGAACTACGGCTGGTGGAACGCCTCATCCCGGTGACTGAGGACGAGAAGCGGTCCAAGCGCAAGATCTACCGGATAGCGGACAACTTTCTGAGCTTCTATCTCGGGCCGTTGCTACGAGACAGATCGAAGATCGAGCTCGGCCTCGGGGAGACGATCCTCCCGGTGCTGCTTGAAGGGTTGGACGATCACATGGGTGGTCCTTATGAGGAGGCGTTCCGTGACCATCTCCGTCGTCGCGCCGCGGAGCTCGACCCCCAGGTGGTCGCCGTCGGCCCCTGGTGGCGCAGCGACGGCCAAGACCAGATCGACGCCCTGGTGTTGCGTGGCAGGGCCAGAGAGCCGGTGCTCGTGGGGGAAGCCAAGTGGGCACGAACAGTCTCGGCCACACGAATTCTGCCTCGCCTCTTGCGCAAGGCCGCCAATCTCGTCGCCGAGCCGGAAACCCTGCGCTACGCGATCTGCGCCCGCTCCGAGGTCACCGACGCGCCGCCCGGTCTCCTCACCGTCACCGCCGCCGACATCTTCACGCCGTAACACCCAGTCCGGCACAACGAACAACCTGCGCAGAATATCCGCTCAGCGTCAGTGAATCTTTTCATCCATGGGGTGCGAAGCCAGGCGGGTACGGGACGGGCTGCCTCACTCCCCTCCCGTACCCACTGGGGAACTACTTGGCGTTGGCCTTGAGGTAGTCGGCGTTCATCCGGGCGATGGTGTCCAGGGGGATCCCCTTGGGGCACACGGCCGTGCACTCGCCGGTGTTCGTGCACCCGCCGAAGCCCTCGGCGTCCATCTGCTCGACCATCGCCTTGGCCCGCGACAGGCGCTCGGGCTGGCCCTGCGGCAGCAGCGACAGGTGCGTGATCTTCGCCGCGACGAACAGCGACGCCGAGCCGTTCGGGCAGGCCGCCACGCAGGCGCCGCAGCCGATGCACGTGGCCGCGTCGAAGGCGGCGTCCGCGTCCTCCTTGCGCACCGGGATGCTGTGCGCGTCCGGCGCCGACCCGGCCGGGACCGAGATGAACCCGCCGGCCTGGATGATGCGGTCGAAGGCGGAGCGGTCGACGACCAGGTCCTTGATCACCGGGAACGGCGCCGCGCGCCACGGCTCGATGGTGATCGTCGCGCCGTCCTCGAAGTGCCGCATGTGGAGCTGGCAGGTCGTGGTGGCCTTCTGCTCGCCGTGCGGAACGCCGTTGATGACCATGCCGCACATGCCGCAGATGCCCTCGCGGCAGTCGTGGTCGAAGGCGATGGGGTCCTCGCCCTCGAGGATGAGCCGCTCGTTGAGCACGTCCAGCATCTCCAGGAAGGACATGTCGGGTGAGACGTCCTTGACCTGGTAGGTGACCATCCGGCCGGGGTCCTCCGGGCCCTTCTGCCGCCAGACCTTGAGGGTGAGATTCACTTGTAGCTCCGCTGGGTCATCTTGACGTACTCGTACTCGAGCGGCTCCTTGTGCAGGATGGGCGTCCCGTCCGGGGAGTACTCCCAGGCGGCCACGTAGGCGAAGTTCTCGTCGTCGCGCAGCGCCTCGCCGTCGGCGTCCTGCGACTCGGCGCGGAAGTGGCCGCCGCAGGACTCGGTGCGGTGCAGGGCGTCCAGGCACATCAGCTCGGCCAGGTCGAAGAAGTCGGCGACGCGCCCGGCCTTCTCCAGCACCTGGTTGAGCTCCTCGGCGGTGCCGGTGACCTTCACGTCGCGCCAGAACTCCTCCCGCAGCGACGGGATGAGGTCCAGGGCCTTGCGCAGCGACTCCTCGGTGCGCTCCATGCCGCAGTAGTCCCACATGATCCTGCCGAGCTCGCGGTGGAAGGAGTCGGGCGTGCGGGAGCCGTTGACGGACATCAGCCGGTCGATCCTGGTGCGGACCTTGGTCTCGGCCTCCTCGACCGCGGCCTCGTCGACCTCGCCGAAGGGCCCGTCGGCCAGGTAGTCGCCGATGGTGGTCGGGAGGATGAAGTACCCGTCGGCCAGGCCCTGCATGAGGGCCGAGGCGCCGAGCCGGTTGGCGCCGTGGTCGGAGAAGTTGGCCTCGCCGATGACGAACAGCCCGGGGATGGTGGACTGCAGGTCGTAGTCCACCCACAGCCCGCCCATCGTGTAGTGGACGGCCGGGTAGATGCGCATCGGCACCTCATACGGGTTCTCGCCGGTGATGCGCTCGTACATCTCGAAGAGGTTGCCGTACTTCTTCTCCACCGCCTCGCGGCCCAGCCGCCGGATGGCGTCGGAGAAGTCGAGGTAGACGCCCAGCCCGCCGGGGCCCACGCCGCGGCCCTCATCGCAGACGTTCTTGGCCGCCCGCGAGGCGATGTCCCGGGGGACGAGGTTGCCGAAGGACGGGTAGATGCGCTCCAGGTAGTAGTCGCGCTCCTCCTCCGGGATGTCGCCGGGAGCGCGGTTGTCGCCCTTGCGCAGCGGCACCCACACCCGCCCGTCGTTGCGCAGCGACTCCGACATCAGCGTCAGCTTCGACTGGTACTCCCCGGAGACCGGGATGCAGGTCGGGTGGATCTGCGTGTAGCAGGGGTTGGCGAAGTAGGCGCCGCGCTCGTGTGCCCGCCAGATCGCCGTGGTGTTGCAGCCCTTGGCGTTGGTGGACAGGTAGAAGACGTTGCCGTAGCCGCCGGTCGCCAGCACGACGGCGTCCGCGAAGTGCCGCTCGATCTCGCCGGTGACCATGTCGCGCACGATGATGCCGCGCGCCCGGCCGCCGGAGACGATCAGGTCGAGCATCTCGTGGCGGGCGAACATCTGCACGGTCCCGGCCGCGATCTGCCGTTCGAGGGCCTGGTAGGCGCCCAGCAGCAGCTGCTGGCCCGTCTGGCCGCGGGCGTAGAAGGTGCGGGAGACCTGGGCGCCGCCGAAGGAGCGCGTGTCGAGCAGCCCGCCGTACTCGCGGGCGAACGGCACGCCCTGCGCGACGGCCTGGTCGATGATGTTCACCGACACCTGGGCCAGGCGGTAGACGTTGGACTCCCGGGCGCGGAAGTCGCCGCCCTTCACGGTGTCGTAGAACAGGCGGTAGATGGAGTCGCCGTCGCCGCGGTAGTTCTTGGCGGCGTTGATGCCGCCCTGCGCGGCGATGGAGTGGGCCCGCCGGGGCGAGTCCTGGTAGCAGAAGGACTTGACGTTGTAGCCCAGCTCGCCGAGGGTCGCCGCGGCCGACCCGCCCGCCAGGCCGGTGCCGACGACGATGATGTGGAGCTTGCGCCTGTTGGCCGGGTTGACGAGCCTGGCCTGGAACTTCCGCTTGTCCCAGCGTTCCTCGATGGGGCCGGAGGGCGCCTTGGTGTCCCGGATCTCCGGGCCTTCGACGTAGTTCATTGAGATTCCTTGAGGCAGGAGACGGAAACGCCGGACGGCGAGAAACGGTGTGCGATAACTTCTCTACCGAGAGTGATAACCAAGCTCTCACCGGCACGACCCTCGCCGCTGGGCAGGCGGAGAGGTGAAACGCCTGTGGAGGCGATGTAAGACCCGGAGGAGAGGCTTCCTCTCCGAAGGGCGATCGCCGGCGAAGCAGGAAGGTCCAACCCGCGAGGGTTGGAATCCCACGGGTTCGTCCGTCGGGAGGATGTCAACCCTTGAATCCCATCGTGATGGCGAGCGGCGGCGCGAGGAAGCCGAGGACGAGGACGGCCGCGAGGGCGCCGGCGAGAACCTGGAGCATCCTGCGCCGCCCGCCGCGGGCCCAGCCGAGGGTCTGCAGGGCGCTCCAGACGCCGTGCCGCAGGTGCAGGCCGACCATGACGACGGCGACCAGGTAGAACAGCGTGACCCACCAGCGGCCGGGCTGGAAGCCGGCGATCATGCGGTCGGCCGGGGCCGAGTCGTAGCCTTTGGGGTTGACCACGCCGAAGGTCAGGTCGAGCAGGTGCCAGACGACGAACAGCGCGATCGTCACGCCGCCCCAGCGCATGATGTGCGCGACGTAGCCGCCGGCCTGCGACTTCTTGGCCACGTACTTGACGGGCCTGGCCCGGCGCGCCCGCCGTGCCAGCGAGACGGCCGCCCACATGTGCAGGACGACGCTGGCCACGAGGATGACTTCGAGGACGGTCAGGACGGTCCGGTACGGCAGGAGCGGCTCGGCCAGCGTACGCAGCGCGTGGGCGTACTCGTTGAAGGAGTCCTTGCCGAAGAAGATCTTGAGGTTCCCGAGCATGTGCAGGACCAGGAAGCCCACCATGATCGCACCGGTGACGGCCATGACGACCTTCTTGCCGGTCGAGGAACCGAGGAAGCCGGAGGGCCGCTTGCGCGGCTTGGGCGCGGGGGGCGCGGCTGTGGTGCTGGGCACCGGCGCCGTGGCGGTGCCACGCTCGATCGTCGCTGTCACATCTTCGGACGTTAGATATGCAGGGGTGATCCGTCCAAGTCATCACTGATCTGATTTCGATAGCCGTAGGCTATGATGCTTGTTTCGTACGGCAGGCGCCCGATTCCTGCCCGGCGAATGCGACAAATCTCACATGCAGCTGCACCAGCTCGCCTACTTCGTCGCAGTGGCGGAGACCCGGCATTTCACCCAGGCGGCCGAGCGCATGCGGGTGGCCCAGCCGTCCCTGAGCAAGCAGATCAAGGCGCTGGAGAGCGATCTGGGCGCCCCGCTGTTCTCCCGCGCCCGGGGCAACGTCACCCTCACCCCCGCCGGCGAGGCGCTGCTGCCGCTGGCCCGGCGCATGCTCGCCGACGCCGACACCGCCCGCCGCGAGGTGGCCGAGCTCGCCGGCCTGCGCCGGGGCCGGGTACGGCTGGGCGCCACCCCCTCGGTGTGCTCGGGGCTCCTCGGCGACGCGCTGGCGCGCTTCCACCACGCCTATCCCGGCATCGAGCTGCTGGTGGAGGAGGGCGGCTCGCGCGACCTGGTCCGCACGCTCGCCCGGGGCCAGCTGGACCTGGCGCTCATCATCCTGCCGCTGCAGAGCGACGACCCCGCCCTGGTGACCGAGGAGATCCTGCGGGAGAACCTGGTGGTGGCCACCGCGTCGCGCAACGCGCCGCGCAAGCCGTACCTGAGGATCGAGGAGCTGCGCGGCCGGCCGCTGGTGATGTTCCGGCACGGCTACGACCTGCGGGAAGCCACGCTGAGCGCGTGCCGCCAGGCCGGGTTCGAGCCCCGCTACGCCGTCGAGGGCGGGGAGATGGACGCGGTGCTGCGGTTCGTGGAGTCGGGCCTGGGCATGGCCGTCGTGCCCTCGATGGTGCTCGACGGACGCCCCGGACTGGCGGGAACGCCGCTCGCCCCTCCTGGGCTGCGCCGTACCATTGCCGTGGCCCGTCGCAAGGACGTGGAGCCTACCCGGGCGGCGCACGCCTTCCGCGACACGCTGATGTCCTTCCTCGCCGAGGCCGACCGAGAAGGAACCCTTCCACAAGGACTCGAGCGCATCGGACAATGAACGACGACCATGAAGGAGTTCCTGTGATCGAGCGGTGTGAGGGCGCCAGGAGGGCTCTGTGACCCAGACGCTTGACGTGCCGCTGACCCTGCTGCTCATCGAGGACGACCCGGGCGACGCCTTCCTCGTCGAGGAGCTGCTCGCGCAGGCCGAGGTGCCGCCGAAGGTCATCTGGGTGCGCAGCATCGCGGAGAGCCGGGGCAGGCTGGACGAGACCGTCCACTGCGTCCTGGTCGACCTGTCCCTGCCCGACGCGCAGGGCCTGGAGGCGCTGGAGCAGGTGCTGGCCATGGCCCCGCACGCCGCCGTGCTGGTGCTGACCGGGCTGCGCGACGTGCACGTGGGGGTCGCGGCGGTCCAGGCGGGCGCACAGGACTATCTCGTCAAGCAGGACGTCGACGCCCGGCTGCTGGCCAGGGCGGTCCGCTACTCCATGGAGCGCAAGCGCGCCGACCTGGCCCAGCGCCGGCTGGTGCAGGCCGAGCTGACCGCCAAGGAGAACGCCCGCCTGGAGCGCGGCCTGCTGCCCACCCCGATCCTGCGCACCGACGCGCTCGAGCACACCGCCCGCTACCTGCCCGGCCGCGAGCGCACGCTGCTGGCGGGCGACTTCTACGACACGTTCGAGACCCCCGACGGCGCGATCCACATGATCGTGGGCGACGTGTGCGGGCACGGCCCGGACGAGGCCGCGCTCGGCGTGTCCCTGCGCATCGCCTGGCGCACGCTGGTGATGGCCGGGCAGTCCGGCGACACCATGCTGCAGATCATGGACGCCCTGCTGCGGCAGGAGCGCAAGTCGCCCGAGATCTTCACGACGCTGTGCACGGCGACCATCTCCCCCGGGCTGGACCACGCGCGGCTGTATGTGGTGGGCCATCCGCCGCCCATCGTGCTGCGCGGCCACCAGGACGGCCAGGAGGTCATGACCGTGCCCGACTCCCCCTCCGGGCCGCCGCTCGGCATCTTCCCCGACATCGAGTGGACGCCGATCGACGTACCGCTCGGCGAGGAGTGGTCGCTGCTCATCTACACCGACGGCCTCATCGAGGCGACCGTCGGCGAGGGCACCGACCTGCTCGGCACCGAGGGACTGCTCGGCATCATCCACGAGCACGGCCGGATCGACCTCGACCGGATCATCGAGGGCTTCGCCGGGATCCGTGACGACCTGGCGGCCGTGCTGGTGTCCAGGAAGGCCTGACCGATGCGCGCGATGCCCATCGGGCGCTGGTTCCTGTTCTCGGCCGTGATCGGGGCCCTGGTGCTGGTCGCCGGGGGCGCCGTCATGGCGAACTCGCTGGTCCAGCTGAGGGAGGCGCGCGACCGCATCATCCTCGTCATCGACCCGGCGGCGATGAAGACGCTGGACCTCACGCTCGCCCTGGCCGGCCAGGAAGGCTCGATCCGCAGCTACGGCCTGACCAAGGACCCGCGCTACCTCCAGGCCTACCGGCAGGCGGCCGCCGACGAGCGGCGGGCCCTCGCCGAGCTCAGGAGCCTGCTCCCCGACGACGGGCCCCGCCTGGACACCATCACCGGGACCATCGACGCCTGGCGGCGCGACTACGCCGACCAGGTCGCCGCGGGCACGCCTCTCACGACGGAGCTCGGCGAGGTCGGCGCCACCCGCTTCGGCGAGGTGCGCGCCCTGGTCGAGCAGGAGCGCACGGCGCTGGAGCGGCGCCACGCCCAGGCCACCGCCACCGTCGACGAGCGGACGACGGACCTGTACCTGGCGCTGGGGGTGCTGCTGGCCGTGGTGCTCGGGCTGCTGGTCCTGCTGTCGGTCATCGTGCGCCACGTGCTGCTGCGGCCGGTCACCGACCTGGCCCACCAGGTGGACGAGGTCACCAAGGGCGACTTCGAGCGCGAGATCCACGTGGACCGGCCCGCCGAGCTGGCCAAGCTGGCCGGCCACATCGACGGCATGCGCCGCGAGATCATCCGGCAGTGGCAGCTGTCGGAGGAGCAGGCCGCCGAGCTGCGGCGCTCCAACAGCGAGCTGGAGCAGTTCGCCTACGTGGCCAGCCACGACCTGCAGGAGCCGCTGCGCAAGGTGGCCAGCTTCACCCAGATGCTGGAGCAGCGCTACGGCGACCAGCTCGACGAGCGGGCCAAGCAGTACATCGCCTTCGCGGTCGACGGCGCCAAGCGGATGCAGCTGCTCATCAACGACCTGCTCGACTTCTCCCGCGTCGGCCGGATCGGCGGGGAGAAGGCGCCCATCGACAGCGAGATCCCGCTAGAGGCGGCGCTGCGCAACCTGGAGGCGCAGATCGAGGAGACCGGCGGCACCGTCACCCACGACGACCTGCCCGAGGTCGTCGGCAACCGCTCCCAGCTCACGCAGCTGTTCCAGAACCTCGTGGGCAACGCGCTGAAGTTCCGCAGCGACGAGCCGCCGGTCGTGCACATCTCCGCCAAGCCGCTCGACGACGGCATGTGGGAGTTCGCCTGCGCCGACAACGGCATCGGCATCGAGGAGAAGTACGTCGAGCGGATCTTCCTGATCTTCCAGCGGCTGCACGCCCGCGACGCCTACCCCGGCACGGGCATCGGCCTTGCGCTGTGTAGGAAGATTGTCGAATACCACGGTGGCCGGATATGGGTGGACACCGCCGAACGCGAGGGAAAGGGCACGACGATCCGATGGACGCTGCCGGGAGCAACAAGCACCTGAGCGAGATCGAGGTCCTCCTGGTCGAGGACGACCCCGGCGACGTGCTGCTGACCCGTGAGGCCTTCGAGCTCAACAAGGTCAAGAACCGGCTGCACGTCGTCAACGACGGCGAGCAGGCCATGGCGTTCCTGCGCAGGGAGGGCGAGTACGCCGACGCGCCGCGGCCCGACATGATCCTGCTCGACCTCAACCTGCCGCGCAAGGACGGCCGGGAGGTGCTGGCCGACGTCAAGGCCGACCCCGACCTGCGCAGCATCCCGGTCGTCGTGCTGACGACGTCGGAGGCCGAGGAGGACATCCTGCGCAGCTACCGGCTGCACGCCAACGCCTACGTCGCCAAGCCCGTGGATTTCGACCAGTTCATTCGGGTAGTGCGGCAGATCGACGACTTCTTTGTGACGGTGGTGAAGCTCCCCCGCAGCTCCGGCTGACGTGATACGTGATACGAATCACAAGCGGTAAGGAGTGACCCTCCTCACACCATCGGTGGGAGGCGTCGTAACGTATCCCCCACCGCGTAAGTGAAGAGGTATCAATGTCCCAGACCACGGCCGAGCCAGCGGCCAGGAAACAGCGGGCGAAGATCAGCGAACGGACGCTGAGGACGGACCAATGGTGGCGTTACCCGCTCGTCACCTTCATCATCTTCACCGGCTTCCTCGTCTACAGCTTCTGGGCGATCTTCGACGGAAGCTACTGGGCCGAGCCCTATCTGGCGCCGTTCTCCGCCCCCTGCCTGGCGACGTCCTGCCCGGAGGGGGCGACGCTGTTCGGGTTCACCCCCTTGGGCGACTGGTACACCCTTCCGCCGGCTCTGGTGATCCTGGCCTTCCCCGCCGGCTTCCGCTTCACCTGCTACTACTACCGCAAGGCCTACTACCGCGGGTTCTGGCTGTCGCCGCCCGCGTGCGCGGTGAACGAGCCGCACAAGAAGTACACCGGCGAGAGCCGCTTCCCGCTGATCCTGCAGAACGTCCACCGCTACTTCTTCTACGCGGCGATCGTGGTCGGCCTGATCCTGGCCTACGAAGCCGTCGTGGCGCTCGTCCACAAGCCGATCGGCCTGGGGACGTGGATCCTGCTGTTCAACGCCGTCTGGATCAACCTGTACACGGCCTCGTGCCACTCCTGCCGCCACATCACCGCGGGGCGGCTGAACCACTTCTCCAAGCACCCGCTGCGCTACAAGCTGTGGACGGTGGTGTCCAAGCTCAACGCCAAGCACCAGGAGCTGGCGCTGATCTCGATGTTCACCGTGATGGGCGCCGACTTCTACGTACGGCTCGTCGCCAAGGGTGTCATCAACTTCCCGTGGGCTTAAGGATCTGAACAACAGTGGAAATCGAGCGTCACGAATACGATGTCGTGGTGATCGGCGCCGGCGGGGCAGGGCTCCGGGCGGCGATCGAGGCGCGGCAGCAGGGCAAGCGGACGGCGATCGTGTGCAAGTCGCTGTTCGGCAAGGCCCACACCGTCATGGCCGAGGGCGGCGCGGCGGCGGCCATGGGCAACGTCAACCCCAGCGACAACTGGCAAGTCCACTTCCGCGACACCATGCGCGGCGGCAAGTTCCTCAACAACTGGCGCATGGCCGAGCTGCACGCCAAGGAGGCGCCCGACCGCATCTACGAGCTGGAGGCGTGGGGCGCGCTGTTCGACCGCACCAAGGACGGCAAGATCAGCCAGCGCAACTTCGGCGGCCACGAGTACCCCCGCCTGGCGCACGTCGGCGACCGCACCGGCCTGGAGCTGATCCGCACCCTCCAGCAGCGCGTGGTGGCCCTCCAGCAGGAGGACTACGACAAGCACGGCGACTACGAGGCCTACATCAAGGTCTTCGCCGAATGTACGGTGACCCGCCTGCTGAAGGACGGGGACCGGATCGCGGGCGCGTTCGGCTACTGGCGCGAGTCCGGGTCCTTCGTCGTCTTCGACGCCCCGGCGGTCGTGCTGGCCACCGGCGGCATCGGCAAGTCCTACACGGTGACGTCGAACTCCTGGGAGTACACCGGCGACGGCCACGCCCTGGCGCTGCTGGCCGGGGCCAAGCTGATCAACATGGAGTTCATCCAGTTCCACCCCACGGGGATGGTCTGGCCGCCCTCGGTGCGCGGCATCCTGGTCACCGAGTCCGTCCGCGGCGACGGCGGCGTGCTGCGCAACTCGCTCGGCGAGCGCTTCATGTTCAACTACATCCCCGAGGTGTTCAAGGACAAGTACGCCACCACCGAGGAGGAGGCCGACCGCTGGTACACCGACCAGGCCAACAACCGGCGCCCGCCGGAGCTGCTGCCGCGTGACGAGGTGGCCCGGGCGATCAACGCCGAGGTCAAGGCCGGTCGCGGCTCCCCCCAGGGCGGCGTCTACCTGGACGTGTCCACCCGGCTGTCCGCCGAGGAGATCAGGCGGCGCCTGCCGTCCATGTACCACCAGTTCAAGGAGCTGGCCGACGTCGACATCACCACCGAGCCCATGCAGGTCGGCCCGACCTGCCACTACATCATGGGCGGCGTGGAGGTCGACGCCGACACCGGCGCGGCGGCCGTCCCCGGCCTGTTCGCGGCCGGCGAGGTGTCCGGCGGCATGCACGGCTCCAACCGGCTGGGCGGCAACTCCCTGTCCGACCTGCTGGTCTTCGGCCGCCGGGCGGGCCTGGGGGCCGTGGAGTACGTCAACGGCCTGGCCGCGCGGCCCAAGGTCGACGAGGCGGACGTGGCGGCGGCCAGGACCGAGGCGCTGGCGCCGCTGGAGCGGACGGGCGAGAACCCGTACGAGGTCCACCAGGAGCTCCAGAGGTCGATGAACGACCTGGTCGGCATCATCCGCAAGGCCGAGGAGATCCAGGAGGCCCTGCAGGTCATCGAGAAGCTCAAGGAGCGCGTCAAGCTGGTCGGCGCGGCTGGGGGGCGCATCTACAACCCCGGCTGGCACCTGTGCCTGGACCTGCGCAACATGCTGCTGGTGTCGGAGTGCGTGGCCAGGGCGGCGCTCATGCGCGAGGAGAGCCGCGGCGGCCACACCCGCGACGACTACCCCTCCATGGACCCCCAGTGGCGGCGCAAGCTGCTGGTGTGCTCCACCGAGGACGGCTCGTCGATCAGGGTGGAGGAGCAGCTCCAGCCCCCGATGCGCAAGGACCTGTTCGAGCTCTTCGAGCTGAGCGAGCTCAAGAAGTACCTCACCGACGAGGAGTTGAGCGCATGAGCTACAAGGCGAAGTTCCGCGTCTGGCGCGGTGAGGGCGGCGAAGGCAGGCTCGAGGACTTCACCGTCGAGGTCAACGAGGGCGAGGTCGTCCTCGACATCCTCCACCGGCTCCAGGCCACCCAGGCCCCCGACCTGGCGGTCCGGTGGAACTGCAAGGCGGGCAAGTGCGGCTCCTGCTCGATGGAGATCAACGGCAAGCCGCGCCTGGGCTGCATGACCCGCATGTCCACCTTCGCGCAGGACGAGGTCATCACGGTCACCCCGATGCGGACCTTCCCGGTCATCAAGGACCTGGTCTGCGACGTGTCCTTCAACTACGCCAAGGCCCGGGAGATCCCGTCGTTCACCCCGCCCGCCGGGGTGCGGCCGGGCGAGTACCGCATGCAGCAGGTGGACGTGGAGCGCTCGCAGGAGTTCCGCAAGTGCATCGAGTGCTTCATGTGCAACAACGTCTGCCACGTCATCCGCGACCACGAGGAGAACAAGCCCGCCTTCGCCGGGCCGCGCTTCCTCATGCGGATCGCGGAGCTGGACATGCATCCCTACGACGTGGCCGACCGGCAGGAGGCCGCGCAGAAGGAGCACGGCCTCGGCTACTGCAACATCACCAAATGCTGCACCGAGGTCTGCCCCGAGCACATCAAGATCACCGACAACGCGCTCATTCCCATGAAGGAGCGCGTGGTCGACCGCAAGTACGACCCGCTGGTGTGGCTGGGCAACAAGATCTTCCGCCGCCCGAAGTGACACCGTGAACGAAGAGGGGGCGCCACCCTTACGGGCGGCGCCCCCTCTTCGTTCGTCAGCGGCGGTTCAGCGGTCGTCGCGGAGGAACCCCGGCCGCGGCTCCTCCACCGTCCGGCCCTCCCACGGGTCCGGGTCGCCGTGCTCGGCGTCGAAGGCCGGGGCGTGCGGCTCGCGGTAGGGCGCGTCGCCGCCGGGCGGGATGTCGGCGGGCGGAGCCTCGCTCGGCGGGATGACCGGCTCGAACGGGTCACGGTACTCCTTGACCGGCTCGAACGGCTCGCGGTACTCCTTGACCGCCTCCGGCTGCACGACCACCGGGTCCTGCGCGGGCGGCTCGTAGGCGGGCGGCTCGTAGGCGGGCGGCTCCTGGTACGGCGGGGCCGCCTGGCCGTACATCGCGGGGTCGTGGTAGGCCGGGGCGTACTGGACGGGCCCGCTCGGGTAGGTCTGCACCGGCACGAAGCTGATGATGGGCGCGTAAGCCGTACCACCCGGGTAGCCGGGGAACGGACCGGCGGCGCCGGGCCCGGCCGGGTAGCCGTGCGGGTCCGTGGGCGGGCGCTGCGGCCCGGCCTTCCGTACGGCTGCCGCGTGCGCCATCCTGCGCAGCCGCCCCTCGAAGACGAGCACCGCGAACAGCGCCAGCAGCACCAGGATGAGCGCCGGGATGGCCAGCCGGTTGGTGAAGCCGCGCAGGTCGCGCTCGGGCGTGGCGGCGCGGACCTCCAGCGCCGAGGACTCGCCGGTATCCGAGGCCGGCGCGGTGGCCGGCGGCGAGCTCTCCTGGCCGGCCACGACGGGCAGGCTGACGGAGGGTTCGGGGGTGGGCGTCTGGGTGGCGACGATCGGCGGGGCGGTGGGCAGCTGCTGGGGCGAGGACTGGACCGGCTGCGGGGTGGGCGTCGGGGGCGCCTGCGTGGTGGGGGCGGGCTTGGGAGTCGACTTCTTGCTCGGCTTGGGCGTCACCGTCTTGGTGATCGTGGTCTCCGGCTGCTCCGTCGGGGTCGGAGTCGGCAGGGTCGTGGTGACCGTGACGGTGACCTCGGGCGTCGAGGGCTCGCAGACGCCGCCGGCGTCGCAGGGCTCCTCGAAACCGGGGTCGAGGACGAGCACGGCCGCGTTGGCGCCCTGCGTGACCAGCGGCGAGGCCAGTAGCACGGCACCGCCGCTTAAGCCGATGGACAGCAGCACCGCCGATGCGGCCGTCAGTCGCCTGGACTTCACCTGCGCCCCTTCGCAGTTCCGATGCCTCAGCATTGGAATACTAGCCGGGTAAAAGTAACAGTAAAGTCGGCGTCATGGCACAGGCCGCATACGGCGCCGCATTTTCCCACGTTGTGCCGAGGAAATCGCGGACAGGGCAGTCAGGAGAATGGCGATTCCGGCGGCGGCGAGCGGCAGGTCGCGCAGCACGGCCGGCGGGGTGGCCGGCGAGGCGGCCGATTCCGGGTCCTCCCGGCGGGAGGCGACGAGCTCCCGCGGCAGCGGCGCGCCGGCGGGCCTGAAGGCCGGCCTGGGCGCCACGGTCGGGGGCAACGGGACCGTCAGGGACAGCGTGGCCGCCTGGGCGGGAAGAGCGCCGGTCGCGACCGGCGGAGCTTGGGGGCGCGTTCCGACCGGCCGCCGTTCGCCGTCCAGCCGCACATCCGCCCGCGGGTCGTCGCCGGGACAGCGATCGGCGTCGTCGGCGGACGCGCCGCCCGCCACACCCACCGTGGCCGAAGCCAGCACCCCCGCGACGACCGCGCACCGCAGCCACATCCCTCGGTTCGTCACGGCACTCTCCTCGACACATCACTCCAGGCAATGATTGTGTCACTTAGAGTAACAAACCTAATCCCGGGCGAGCACATCGGCGACCGCCTTCATCACCGGGAGGTCCGCCTCCAGCCACGGCACGGAGAAGTACTCCTCCGGCGCCAGCCAGCGCAGCGCCAGGTGCTCCTTCGGCTGCGGCGCCCCCTCGACGAGCGTGGCGAGGAAGACCCGCATGACGTAGCCGGGCGCGAGCGGCCAGTCGCCGCCCACCCGGCGGCCCACCGAGATCTCCACGCCGAGCTCCTCGCGGCACTCGCGGACCAGCGCCTCGGCCTCGCTCTCCCCGGGGTCCACCTTGCCGCCGGGGAACTCCCAACCCCCGGCGAGCGCGGGCGGGTCGCCCCGCTGTGCGGCCAGGACCCTCCCGCCGGAGCAGATGGCGGCGGCGACGACAACGACGGTCACGGGGTCACAGCGTATTGCGCAGCTTCCTCAGCTGCGCCAGCACGTCCGGATTCTGCAGCGGCCGGGTGAAGCCGACCAGGCTGGGCCGGTCGTCGTACCGGGTCACCTTGATGGGCCCACACAGCCGGCAGCGCGCCTCGACCATCTTGCCCTTGGCGACCACGAGCCCGACGTGGCCGGGACTGCCGGGCCTGGTGCCGGGCCCGGCGTTGAAGAACACCAGGTCACCCGGCTGCTCCTGCCCCGGCTCGACCCGCACGCCGAACGGCCACTGCCCGAACGTGGTGCGCGGGATGCTCAGCCCCACGCTCCGGTAGGCCATGTACACGATGCCCGAGCAGTCGAAGGCGTCCGGGCCCGTGCCGCCCCACAGGTACGGCTTGCCGCGCTGGGCCAGCGCGTAGGCCAGGATGCCGCGCACGACGTCGCTCGGGGCGGCCGCCACCAGCGGCTCGTCGCAGGCCGGCTCGGCCTCGGGCGGCAGCCCCACCTCGCCGCTCCTGGCGTAGCCCCGGGCGATCTCCATCACCTGGTCGACGTACCACCAGGCGCGGTTGTAGACGAACAGGGCGCGGCGGACGTCCTCGGGGGCGCCGTTGCGCCTGAGCATCTTGGCGGCGCCCAGGATGGCGTCGGCCGGGTTGTAGACGTCGCCGATGCCGTCGCCGTCGCCGTCGGAGGCGTAGCCGTTGAACTCCTCGTCCATGCTGATCCGCGCCTTGCCGCCCCACGTGCCGATGAGGAACTGCATGGGCCCGGCCGCGCCCGCGTAGTTGGTGCCGCTCTTGACGCCGGGCAGGGTCGAGCGGCCGTGGTCGGTCTCGCGCTTGCCCACGGCGGCCAGCACGTTCCACTGCACGCCGACCTTCTTGCCGTGCTTCTTGTACAGCTCCAGGTAGTCGGCGGGGATGTCGGAGGCGGCCGTGTCGGAGACCTCCTCCACGGGCGTGCCGTCCTCCATGCAGTCCACGGTGCCGCCGCCGAGGAAGGACGGCACGGAGGTCATCAGCATGGGAGACATGATCATCGTGACGAGGACGAGCGCGGCGGCGCCGAGCGCCAGCAGCAGGCGGGAGTGGGAGGAGGGGGAGTTCACCCTTGGGGGTCTCCCTCCTGGCCCTCGCCGGCCGGCTGCAGGTCGTACACCCGCCAGTCCGAGCCCACCCGGGTCACGGTCACCGCGTAGTCGGCCGTCACGGTGTCCTTGCCGTTCTTGGTCGTCAGCTCCTGCGTGCCGGTGATGACGAACACCACCGAGGTGGCGCCGACCTCCCTGATCTCCTTCAGCCGTGCGGTGCCGGTGGAGACCACCTGGTCGGCGCGGTTGCGCTCGACGGTGCCCGCCGAGGTCAGCGACCGGGTCAGCACCTCACCCAGGCCGCCGGTGGTGAACACCTTCACCCGCGCCGCGTAGGCGGCGGGGTCCTCGTCGTAGCGGAAGGTGCCGTAGGTGGCGGTGAACCGCTCGGCCAGGTCGGCCGCCGCCGCCAGCTGCTCCTTGGTGACCGGCAGGTAGGAGTAGATGTCGAACGGCTCGCCGGTGGCCGTGGCCAGCGGCGAGGCGGGGGCCTGGCCGGCCGCCGTGACGGTCGCGCTGGGACGGCTCGCGACCGGCTCGGCCGCGTCGCCCTCCTGGAAGAAGGTGAGGTAGACGCTCAGTGCCACCACGGCCACCACCACGGCCGCGAAGGCGATGACGCGCTTGCCGCTGGTCATGTGTCAGTCCTTGTCGGGCTTGCTGGGCTTGAGCCAGAACGGCACGGGCGGCCCTTCACCGCCCCGGCCCTCGCCGTCGCGGCTGGGCAGCCACAGCGGCGGCGGCTCGGCGTCGCGTGCCCGCGGCACCTCCGCCGGCCGTCCGGTACGGCTCCCGCCCCCGCCGAACAGGCCCGAGCCTCCGGAGCCGCGCGAGGACGACGAGCCCGCGCCGCTTCCACGAGAGGAGGACGATCCCCCGTTGCTCCCGCCGGACGAGCGACCGCCGCCCGTCCTGGAGGACGCCCAGCCGCCCCCGGACCGCCCGCCGAACCAGCCGCTGCCCCGCGACCCGCTCGACGACCCGGACGACCCGGACGACCCGGACGACCCTGCCGACCCTGCCGACCCTGCCGACCCCGATCCGCCGAACAGGCTGCCGCCCCTCGACGGGCGCGAGCCGGTCGAGCCGCCCGCCGTACTCGAGCCGGACCCGCCGGTGGAGCCCGCCGCACCGGACGGGCGGGAGCCTCCGCGGGCGCCAGCCTGGCGCGCGGAGGAGCCGCCGAGGTTGAGCGGCGGCGCCGAGCCGGTGCGGGTGGCGGCGGCCGGGCGGGCGCCGGCCTTGCCCTGCTGCTCGCCGGCCAGCGGCGCGGCGGCGGCGGGCACCCGCGTGCCCGCCGATGTCGTGGCCCCGCCCTCCTCGGCGCGGGCGCGTCCCTGGGCCGCGGTGGCCGCCGCGGCGGCCGCTCCCGCGGTGCCCCCCGCGGCGGCCGCGGCCAGGAGCGGTTCGGCCTTGCGCAGCCCCCACCGGCCCACGCGGGCCGTCGCGACCGGCGGCAGGGCCACCGCCGAGCGCTCGAGGATCGGGGAGCTGGCCGCCTCGCCCAGCATCCGCGTGGTGATCGTGTGCCCGCTCATGGAGGCGAACAGGTGCTGGAACGGCCTGCGGTAGAAGAACACGGCGATGGTCAGCAGCGCCATGAACAGGATCTGCAGGCCCCAGGACATCCCGGTGGACATGATGAGCGCGTAGCCGTACACCAGGACGCTGAGCACCAGCGCCAGCACCGCCTGCCGCAGCAGCGTGCCGATGAGCATCTCGACCCAGCGCATCGCGATGATCCGGCCGCTGCCCGGATGCACGCCGATCAGCAGGAACACCGGGCCGAGGATGAGCAGCAGCAGGAAGCCGACCTTGAGCACCAGCAGCGACACCGCGACCAGGAAGATCAGCAGTCCGGCCACCAGGGCGGCCAGCAGCGCGCCGATCGCCACGCCCAGCCGGTTGGTCCAGTCTTTGCCCTGGACGATCGCGTAGCGCGGGTCGCCCTTCAGCGGGTTGACGATCTCCTCGTACTGCGCCTGGTAGGCCGCGCTGTCGGGGGTTCTCTGGCTGAGCTCGGCGGCCTCGATGGACTGGATCTCCAGCAGCCGCAGGCCGAAGTCGCGCACGACCGGCGCGTTGGTGTCGGAGGTGCCGAACTGGCCCATGAGCCACGGCTTGCACACCAGCGTGGCCCACAGGGCGTCGGCGTTCTGCTCGACGCCCGCCGTGCCGGTGCGGCCGAAGCCCTTGGCGGCGGTGTCCTGCGGGAAGCAGGAGGTGCCCTGCGCGCCGGGCAGCCCGGCGAAGGCCGAGTTGACCACCTCGCCGGTCTTGTCCGTGACGAGCTTGCCGAGCCCCGTGAAGTCCTGCGGCCGGGCGAAGAACCAGGTGGCCGCCGTCACGGCGACCACCATCCAGATCACGCCCTCGACGCTCATGGAGGCGCGTTTGCGCAGCAGGCCGTACCACGCCAGCCAGATCGCGCCGAGCAGGATGATCGGCGTGAGGTAGGGCCAGTACAGCGCCTTGGACAGGTTCGTGACGATCTCGTCGACCACGTCCTTGATCGACTGGAGCGGCCCCTCGCTGGCGGCGGCCTGGTAGGTGCTGATCGTCAGCTTGTCGATGGACTTGGCCCACAGGAAGATCGTGTTGGCCCACGAGTTGCCGAAGACGGCGGCGATGTCGGAACAGCCCAGCTCGTGGGTGTGCCAGAACTGCCCGGCCATGCCGAACCGCGCGTAGTGCGTGGTCGCCGCGGGCGCGGCGCCCTCGGCCGCGGGCGGCTGGAGCAGCCCGTCGACGCTGGAGCCCACCACCTCGGGCGTGAGGTCGGGCGACAGGTCGCACGGGCCGTCGGCCGCCGCCGACCCCGGCAAGAAGAGGAAGCCGAGAAGCAGGAGCAGCGCCAAGGTCCCGACCCGGCGTCGTCTGGTCAGGGACACACCCCTGCGTCGTCTCATGACCGCACCTCCTGCGCTCTGCCCACTCCCCCTTGAAGATCATGCCCGTTGTCCTTGGGTTTGTCGTGCGTAGGGTTCGTGTCGAGCCAGCGGAGCAGTTCTTCGGAGATCAGGTCTACCGCGATCCGCCCGGCTCTGCCATCCAGATCGCGGAAAACGCATTCGCCGTTGCCCAGCGAGCGCAGGACCGCCTTGTGCTCCTCCGAGGGGTCCACGCCGAGCAGCGACATGACGTGGTCGACCTCGGTCCGCTCGGTGGAGCGGAAGGCGAACACCGACGACAGGCAGTTGGTCACCTGCTCGTTGAGCAGGTCGCCGGCGTTCTGCGACACCAGCACCAGGGCCGTGTTGCGTGAGCGGCCCATGCGGCTGACCTCGGGCACCAGCTTGGCCCCCTCCGGGGTGGAGGTGATCGCCCACGCCTCGTCCAGGAAGATCGCCTTGGGCGCGCGGCGGTCCAGGCCGTTCATCAGGCGGCGCGCGAACTGCGAGACCAGGTACAGCAGGGCCACGCTGAGCCGCTGCTCGTAGGAGTAGTCGTCGCGGCCCGTGGCCACGTCCGGCAGCGTCAACCCGGCCAGGGTGAAGACCGTGGTCCAGCCCTCGGTGTCGATCTGCTCGCCGCCCGAGGGGTCGAAGCACAGCCTGGCCAGGTGCATCTCCGACATCGAGCGCAGCACCGCGCCCAGGTTCTTGGACGCGGCGTCGTCGGCCTGCTCCAGGTAGTCCACGACCTTGCCCAGGCTCGGGTCGGGGCCGTTGGCCACCGCCGCCACCGCCTGGATCATCGCCGACTCGCGCTCCTCCGACATGCGGGGCAGCAGCAGCCGCAGCGTCTCGGTGGCCATGGTCTTCTTCGCCGCGATGTCGTCGCCGAAGGAGAACGGGTCCAGCAGGCCGGGCGCGGCCGAGCCCAGCGGGATGACCCGCGCCTTGCGCCCCCGCTTCTGCAGCAGCTGGACCAGTGATTCGGCGTCGCCCTTGGGGTCGATCACGGCGACCGTGACGCCCCGCAACGCCATCTGGTAGATCATCAGCAGCGCGAGCGTGGTCTTGCCGCCACCCGGCTCGCCGGTGACCGCGATGGCCGTGGGCCGGTTGCGGGTGGCCGCCACCAGCGGGTCGAAGTGGACGATGCTGCGCGCCCGGCCGATGGTCTCCCCGATGTACGGCCCCAGCCAGCCCTGCCCGCCCTCGTCGATCCTGTCCCCCAGCTCCACGGTCGCGGTGGCCATGCCGCCCGCGATCGTGCGCAGCGGCTGGCGCTGGGCGTAGGCGTTGACCGTCACCTTCTCGCCCGGCAGCGACTCGCGGAACAGCGAGAACTGGTCGCCCGTGGAGTTCACCACGTCGATGCGCATGTCCCGGTAGTGCTCGACGACGGCCTCGACCCGCTGCACGCACAACGCCTCGGTGGGGGCCGACACGATCAGACGGTGCCAGCCGTACACGAACGGCAGGCGCTCCTTGGTGATGCCGTGCTCCAGCATGCGCGCGGCGTCGATCTGCTCGGCCAGCGCGATCGGCGCCTCCGCCCCGGCCTCCCGGATGTGGGCGTCCATGTCGCGGGCGTGCGCCAGCTTGCGCGCCACGTCCCTGGACGCCTTGACCGGCGGGATCAGCCGCATCCGCGAGGAGATCTCCACAGGGAACGGCAGCTGGTCGGCGAAGTGCAGCCACGGCTCGCCGTCGGGGAACGGCATGAAGTCGGGGAAGCGGGCGAAGGACAGGTAGGCGACATAGGACTCGCCCTGCGGCTGCACCAGGCGCAGCAGCGACCTGCCGTTGTGGATCTGGCCCTCCACCAGCGTCTCGATCTCGCCCCTGCCCCAGCGCCGCCGCGGGCTCGCGCTCGGCGGCGGATCGCCGATCGACCCGGCCGCCGCGTGCTGGAACAGCCACGCAACCTCAGTGGAGGTCGCGTGCCGCGCGTACAGGGCACTGGAGGCCAGCGCCCTGCCCAGCCGTTCGGCCTGCTCGGTCCAGCGGGCGATCTCGCTGTCCGGGACGTGGTCGTCCTCCAGGCCCAGCGCCTTCTCGCTGCGCTGGTAGAAGCCGAACAGCTGCGACAGCACGCCCTGGCCGAGCTGGCGGCCCCGGGGGCCCAGCCGTACGCCCAGGTAGACCTCCTTGGTCCAGAAGTCCTTGGCCCAGACGTGGCCGTACATCTCCTCCAGGTACTCGCGCCAGCCGGGCCCGCCGTCGGAGGTCTTGTCCAGCGCGAGCGCCCACTCCGCCGCCGGATAGGCGCGGTGCGCAACCCGCAGGTGCACCTCCGCGTCCGGCATCCTGATCGCCGCCAGCGCGATCGTGACGTTGGTCGCCAGCGCCTCCCGCTCCTCCGGCGTGACGAACTCGTAGCTCACCGTCGGCAGCCGGAAGTAGGCCCACGCGCAGCTGTCGGTGAGCAGGACGCGGTCGTCGAAGTAGCGGACAGCCAGGCGGCTGTGCGCCTTGGACGCCCTGCTCACCTAGCGCTCACCGATTCTCGTCCCCGGGGGGTCACCTGCCAGCTCCCTCTCGCTCGATGGTGGTGTCTGCGCCGCGGCGAAACCCGCGACCACGACCCCGGCGAGGGCCAGGTAGGCCCTGCGCCCCGCCGTGCGCAAACGCTCCGGCTCGACCGGCTCGCCGCCGGCGGCCAGCTCGTCCTCCCACGGCACCCGCACGATGGCCCTGCACCTGCCGCGGGCCACCGCCTCGGCCTGCTCGACGTCGTCCATGGTGCGCCGGCTCACCCCGTTGACCACCATGACCGCGCGCCTGCGCAGGTCCGCGCAGCCGTGCCCGTCGAGCCAGTCGTAGGTCATCCCCACCGCCTCAGCGCCGTCCTCGCTGGCCGGGACCACCAGGACCAGCTGGTCGGCGTACGGCAGGACACGCGCGGCCAGCGCCGGGGCGGGATCGACGACCGTCAGCTTGTAGTGCCTGTCGAGCAGGCCCATGAGGCGGCCGAGGCGGTGGTCCGACAGCAGGGTGCGGTCGGCCAGGCGCTGCTCGGCCCCGGCGTCGGAGTCGGCGGAGACCACCTCCAGGCCGGAGGGGGTGCGGGTGGTGTAGGCGCGCATCGTCAGGTAGCCGGTGACGCCGTCCAGGCCGGACAGCAGCGAGGTGAGCGTCTCGGGGGACTCGGCCTGGATGCGGCTGGTCAGCGTCTGGCCGCCGGTGCTCGCGTCCACGGCCAGGACGCGGTCGTCGCGATGGGCGGCCAGGGTGTGGCCGAGCATGAGCGCGGTCGTGCTCTGGCCGGCGCCGCCGGTGCAGCCCAGCACCACGATGCGGCGGCTGCCGGAGAAGACCGCTCTCGTGCGTGCCTCGTCGATCTCCGAACCGTCGCCTCGCACGTTGGTGTTGCCGACGACGACCTGGGCGATCCGCCGCCATCCGCCCGAGGTGTCGCGTCCGACGACCGACTCGACCCGGCGCACCTTCGGCTCCCCGGCCCGGGGCCCGGGAACGGGCGGGCGCCGATCGGCCTGGGGGGCGGGGACGGGCGCGGGCCGGTCGGCCTGAGGCGCGGGCGCGGGCGCGGGCTGGTCGGCCTCCGCGGCGCTCTCGCCTGCGGGGGCTCCTGCACGGGCTGCTGCCGTGGCTTCGTCCCGCGGCGCCTTCAGCTCCGTGACGGGACCTTCCGTCCCTCCGTGCTCCGCATCCTCGCCGGCGCCGCTCGTCTCCCCCGCCTTGGCGGCGTTCGCTTCGGAGCCTTCGGCCACCGGCGGACGCGCGGACACCGAAGCCGCCTCGGCGGGCTGAGCCACCCAAGCCGCCGCCTCGGCCCGCTGGACCATCGGACCCGCGGCTTCGCCGCGCTGAGCCACCGGCGTGCCGGGCTCCGCCGCCGTCGCCAGGCGTTCATGGTCGGCGTCCGACGCCTCCTGGGCAACGCCCGGCGCGGGCTCCTCCGCACGCTCTGCGGCGCTCTGCGCAGTGCCCGGCGCGTGCCGCTCCGCGGCCTCCGCCACGTGCTCGGGAGCACCGTGCGCCACGCGCTCCTGCGCGAGGTCCGGCGCACGCTCCTCCGCCGTGTGGTCCTGCGCGGTGCCGGCCGAGGCGGACGGCTGCGGTGCGGGAGCCGCATCCGGGGTGGCCGGTGGCTGGGTCTCGGCTGCGGGTGGGGGCGCGTCGGGGACGGCGCGGAGGGGGCGAACGTCGCCGGGGGCGTGTTGCGTGAGCGGGCGGGTGACCGGCTTTTCCTGCGACGGCCAGACCGGCTGGGCCTGCACCGGGCGGACGGACGGCACCTGGCGGGGCGGCTGGCCCCGGCGGTGCTGGAGCCTGGCCTGGTCCTCCGCGTCCGAGCGGGCGGCGGCCGGAGGCGGCTCCGGACGCGACGGCTCCACCTGGGCGCTGGCCGCCAGCTTGCGCAACCTGCGCAGCGCCTCCGTGTCGATCGGCTTCGCGACGGGCGTTTCGTGAGTCGAGGGGCGACCGGCCGCCGGCTTCGTCTGGGCGGCGTCGGGGCGTGCCGCGTCGCTGCGCGGTGTCTCATTCCCGGAGGTCTCAGGCCGCGCCGCCTCGCCGGAGGGCCGCTCGGACGCCGAACCGTTCGCCGGCCGTACCGCGACCTGCTCCACCACCGGCACCCCCAGCGCGGGCGGCACGCCACGGCGGGAACCCGAGGCGGGCCGGACCGTCCCCGACGTGACGGGGGCCTGCGCGACGGCCGCGGCCGCGGCGGCCACGGCGGGACGCACCTCGCGTGCCTTGCGCGCCTCGCGAGCCTTGCGCGTCTCCCGGCTCTCCCCCGACTCCCGCGGCTTGACCGCCTGGGCGGCACGCTCGGCCCTGAGCGCCTTGCGCGACGGCTTGGGCGGCAGGGCGCGCCACACGCGCGCGGTGAACGTGATGGTCTCCGGCTCGGCGGACGGCGCGAGACGGCACCACACACGCGGCTCGCCGATGTAGCGCAGCTGCGACTGCAGCAGCTCGGTCAGCCGCTTGCCCTCGATGACCGGCCGGGTGGACAGCCAGGTGACGATGCCGGGCGGCACGAGGTAGAGCACGTGCCAGGGGGCCTCGAAGTCGATCCCCACCAGCCAGAGCAGGAACGACCAGGGAGCCAGCACGCCCACGAACACGCCGATCCAGACGATCGGGAGCGGCATCGGCAGCCGTAGGTCGTACAGCTTGTAGAGCCGCTTCTCGATGCGCCAGATATTGGTATACGTGGGCAGATCCACGCGCTCCTCCTCTCCACCCGCTCGCCGGTGTCCTCCGGGGGCTTACTTGATGCCCAGCGCGCCCGCGATCGCCTTGGCGGTCACCTCGATCACGTTGGGCACGTAGAAGATCACGCCGATGGCCACGGCGAGGATGAGGAACTGCACGAATCTGGTGATCTCACGGGTGAAGAGGAAGAACAGCGCGACCACGGAGACGATGACGAGGAAGAGCGGGGCGAAGAACGAGCGCAGGAAGTCGGCCAGCCCCGCCGTGTTCACGCCTGTGGGGGCGGGAGTCGGCGTCGCCAGCTCGATCATGGTGAGGAATATGGCTTTCAGGATCACTTCTCGTCCTCCCGGGGGGTACCGATCAGCAGGGCGACCGCACTCCTATCCAACGGCCTGGCCGGCGCCGAGGATGTCTTTGACGTACCACTTGTCGCCCTGCTTCTCGACGTTGAGGCGGTAGGCCTGCTCCAGGCGACCCGGGGCGGCGCTCGGCTCGGTCGGAGTCGGCTGGGCCGTCGGCGCCGACCCCGACGGCACGCCCCAGACCACCACGGCCTGGATCCATCGCGTGGCACCCCCCACAGGCACCACGACGCTCTTGAGCTCGACGAACGTGAACGCCCCGCCGAGGCTGGGCAGGCTCGTCCCGGTCGCGAGGTAGCGGTTGAGCTGCACGCCCGAGGCGTAGGCGGTGAAGAACTCGGCCAGCTGCGGCCTCAGCTCGGCGGTGGCGACCTCGTCGACCTCGGGCTGGGCCAGGACGGGGATCTCGGCCGCCCCCGGCGCCGGCAGCAGCCCGGGCCGTCCCGACACGACGAACTTCGGCGAGGCGGTGTTGCCGTCCCAGTGGACCGGCACGGACAGCAGGAACCGGCGGCTGGCCGACTGGAACGACACGGTGACGACCACGTCGTCGGGATCGTTCGGCAGGTGCTCGACCCGGTAGGGCTGGATGTAGGCGGCCTGCATCCGGCCGTAGCCGTCCCAGCCGAACTGGTCGGCGGCGTCCTGCGGAAGGTACGGCTTGAGCCGCGCGGCCCTGATCTCCAGCTCGTCGGGGTTCAGGTCGAGATAGAGGTTGGCGAACTGAACGGCGAAGGCGGTGGCCTCCTCGGCCGGGAATGTGACGCCCCCCGCCGACGGAGAAACGGACGAAGGGGCACTTTCTTCCCTAAACCGGCTAATTATCGCTATAACGCCATTTAGTAGGACGACCAGGATGAGTGCCCACACAATCACCCGCCCGGTCGCCACCAGCCAGCGCCCGCCGGAGCCCGGCCATCCGCGGTGCGGCCTGCGCGCGTCGAACGCGGAGGTTTCCGGGCGCGCCGAAGACTCCAGGTCGCCGGCGATCCGGGGATCGGCCTGGACGGTGGACCTACGAGCCATCAACGCCTCCGCTCGCGCCTCTCGACAGGCATGCCTGCTGATCGGCGCGGTCTGAAGATGTCAGATTACCGGTCGCGGTAATTCTTCCAGGAAAGCCACGCCCATGCTGCAGGCATCGCCGTGCGGGAGCAAACCGAGTGTGCATGACTCATCGGAGTCCGGGTTCCTGGCACATTGCCGTGGAATTGGCATTCGACCAGGACAGATGCCGATCAGCCCATTACTTCGGCGTTACGGAATCCTGTCCGGACGGCTCGCAAAGCGTTCCTGGTCACACGCCGGCAAGACGGAGGGGAAGACGGCGCCGTCCCGGGAGTGTCGCAGGAGCGGCGGCCGCGGGAGCCGTACGGAACCCGCCGCCCGGAACCCGCCGCCCGCGCCGCGAGGTCAGGCGGGCTCGGGCCCCTGGTGGTTGTGCCGCCAGGCGCGCAGGTCGACGACCTTGCCGCGACCCGGCTGGCGGCCCGGCTGGCGGCCCGGCTGGCGGGGCGGCGCCACGCGCTCCATGCAGCTTCGCAGCTCGGCGAGCAGCTCGGCCGGATCGCGCCCGTGCAGCCTGCGGGTGAGCTCCTCCCTCTCCTCCACCTTGCGGCGGAGGTAGGCCTCCCTGTTCACGCGCAGGCCGTACATGAGCTCGACCCTGAGGAGCGCCAGCTCCTCCTCCAGGCTGATCCCCACCAGCGTGGGACGGCGCTTGCCGAGGATGCGACGGATCATGGGGCCCTCCGGGTGTGTGGGGCCGAGTCCGCCTCCCCGGCGAGCGCCGGGTCCGCCTCCTCGGCCCTCCTGATGCGCGCGAACGGATGCGTTAGCACCGTGACGATTCGACGCCCGGGAGCCCCAGGAGGTTGACGAGATGGTCAAACGGTCAGCTTCTCGGCCCTGAAGGGCCGAGCTTGCAGCTTCTCGCCGTGCATGGGGTGCACGGGTCAGGCCGCGTCGTCGGCAGCGTGACTCACTGCCCAGCCCGCGACACCGCGCGCGGCGATGTTGCGGGCTGCGTTGACGTCGGCGTGCTCAGCGAAGCCGCACGACGTGCAGGCGAAGGTGGCCTGGTCGGGCCGGTTCTTCTTCGAGATGTGGCCGCAGGCCGAGCACCCTTTGGAGGTGTAGGCCGCATCCACGTACACCACCGGCACGCCCGCGCGTTGGGCCTTATAGGAGATAAAGCTCCCCAACTGGTGGAAGCTCCACGAATGCAGGGTGACCCGCTGGGGCTTGCGGAGCCGTACCCTGTCACGGATACCGCCCAGGTCTTCCAGGGCGATCCCGCGACAGGTGCGTTGCGCCTCGGTCACGATGCTTTTCGCTATGCGGTGGTTGACATCGGCCGCGAAGCGGGCTTCCCGGCCGGAGAGTTTGCGTAGCAGGCGCTTGGCGCTTTTGGTGCCCTTGGCCTGGAGGCGGGAGCGCAGGCGGCGGTTGCGGTGCCGTACCTGGTTCAACTGCCTGCCCGCGTGGCGGACGCCGTCACTGGTGGTGGCGATGTTGGCGATGCCCAGATCCGCGCCGAGGAAGCCGTCCGGCTCGTAGACCTCGGGCTCGGGGACCTCGCAGGTGGCGTACAGGTACCAGGCCCCACCCCGGAACACCAGGTCGGACTCGCCCCGCCGGTAGGCGCGCAGCATCTCAAGCTGAGCGGGCGAACAGGCGAACGGGATACGGCCGGACCGGCCGCGTGCCGTCCAGATCGACACGGTTTGGGCGTCGAGCTGCCAGGACAGGCACCGGTCGTCGAACGGCTGTGCGGCGTCCTTGCGGAACCGGGCCGGGGTTTTCTCGGCCTTGGCCCGGCGCTTGGATCCCTCCGGGCCGTAGTGACCGGCCTTCAGGTTCGCCTTCAATGTGGCGTAGGCCCCGGCGACCTTGCGGGCCGTATGGATGGCCGGTTGTGCCGACAATCCCATCGCCTTCAGCTCGCCGTAGACGAGCCGCTGCACGGAGGTCTTGCCCTTGGCGCCGGTAGCGAAGGCGCGGCGGGAGGCGTGGTTGGCGGCCCGGTTGCACAGGGCAAGCGTCTCCCGCAACGCCGCCTCCGTGGCGGCGTCGGGAAGCAGCTTGACCTGCACCACCAGCTTCATGCCAGGATTGTACCACGGTACCATCTTGTCTATGTCGCCACGATGGGCATCAGATCCCAGTATCCGCCGAGGTCGTAGCGTCGTCCACAACCTTCACGTCCATCTTGTCTTCGTCACCAGGTATCGGGGTGACGTCCTCGACAACGCCATGCTCACCAGATGCGAACAGGTCATGCGGGACGTGTGCGCCCGTATGGGGGCGGAGCTGCGCGAGTTCAACGGCGAAGACGACCACGTGCACCTGCTCGTGCACTACCCGCCGAAGCTGCCGATCTCGACTCTGGTCAACCGCCTCAAAGGCGTCTCAGCGCACTACCTACGCAAGGAGTTCACCGGCCGCATCAACCGAGCGATCATGCACGGGCATCTGTGGTCGCCGTCCTACTTCGCGGCGTCCTGCGGCGGAGCACCACTGGAGATCATCCGGGAGTACATCAAAAACCAGAAACGCCCGGACTAGCGTTCGGGCGCAGGAAGGGAAGCCATTCCTCCGGCCCTGAAGGACCGGGGTTCCTGGCTAGATCCGGTTGATCGCACCGGAGACGCGCCCCATGGCTGAAATCACCTGTCCGCAGAACGCCCCCGCTGATCTCGTCAGTGAGGCGGTCCGGCAGGCGAGGGTGACCGTACGGCCGGGACCACGTGTCCCAGACACCGGCCGTGCGGTCCTAAAGCGTGATGCGGTCCACCCGCACGGCGCGGTCGCCCGGGATCACGATCGGGTCGGCCACCTCGACCACCCGGCCGCGCGACCGCATCAGCCGCGTGATCGAGAACACCGGCACGCCGCCGCCGATCCCCAGCGTGGCTGCCTCCTCCGGGGTGGGCATCCGCACGGCGGTCTCCTCCTCGATCTCATCTACCTCGATGCCGAGGGTACGCAGCTGGGCGATGGTGCCGCCCGGCCACGGCTCATAGCGGGGGTCGGCGACCGGGGTCCCCTCCACGTCGGCGGCCAGCAGGCACGGCCGTGACATCTGCGACGGCGCTCCCTTGGCGTAGAACACAAACCGCCGCTCCAGTACCCGCGTGCCCACCTCGACGCCGAACAGGCCCGCCAGCCGCTCGTCAGCCTCGATCCACCGGTAGGCCTTGTCCAGCCGGTATTGGCTCCACGTGATGCCCTGGTCGAAGGTGAAGCTGGTGCGCGGCTCGTCCTGCGGGCCGGCGTCGACGCGGTAGCGGTCCATGGAGATGCGCCGCACGGACGGGCGCTGCCGTACGTAGGTGCCCGACCCGTGGCGGGACTCGATCAACCCTTCGGTACGCAGCAGCGTCAGCGCCGCCCGGATGACGATCTGGGAGACGCCGTGCTCGGCAGCCAGGTCCCGCTGCGAGGGCAGGCGGGTGCCGGGCGGTAGCCCCCCGGTGACGATCTGCTCGCGGAGATGATCCGCGATCCGGAGGTAGGCGGGATCATCCCTGTCGGTCACAAAGACCTCCCCTCCGGCGCGGACTCCTTGACAGGAGCGTACACACACATCAAAGTGCGTATACACTCTTGTGGCGAGCGCATACACATTCCTTCGGAGCCCCGATGACCGTCGCACACGATCCCGCCGACCGGGCACGGCTGACCTACGCATGGGGCGGCGATCACTGGTACCTGATCGACGAGCCGGAGCCCACCGTGATCCTCATCAACGCCCGGGTCTCGCAGGGCCGCGCCTACGCGACGGCCGCCGAGGCGGAGGAGGCATTCTGGGACGGCGTCGTCACCAGCCTGACCACGGGACCGGCGCCGCTGTGGCGGCTCTGGCAATCCGACCGGGGCCGCTGGTGGGCCACCCGCACCGTGCCGTTCTCCCGCGCGGCTGAGGAGGCGGGAGCGCACCGCACGGTGGATGACCATTCGTGGTCGGACGTGCGCGCGCTGATCGTCGAGCAGGAGCAGCGCGCCATGCTGGCCGACGCCGAGGCGGCGCGGCCGTGAGCGGGCATGGCGGCGATGACGTTTCCCAGGCGCATGCCGTCGCGTCTCCGCACGGACGTGGGGCCGTGCGAGGGCGGCGGCACGGACAGCCATCCCTCCAGTGCGTCCGTGCCGCCGCCGTCAAGGCAGGAGGATGACCGGTGAAGCACCCGATCCACTGGGAGCCCCACATCCCGCGCAGCGTGCGGCTGCGGGTCACCGCGATCTCGCCGTACGGGCGGTATGAGTGGGCGATGGACGGCGGAGTGCCGATCATCCTGCGCCACGCCACGGGCCGCGGCTATGAGGAGTGCGGGCGCGGGCTGCCGTATCGGCAGGTGCGGGAGGTGTGGGAGCGGCTCACCCGGCGGTGGGCCGCATGAGCCGGCGCGGCAGCGGTCAGCGCTCCCAGACGCTCGCTGCCGTGTCTCCGCGCGGCGAGAAGCCTGTGCGAACGCGGCGGCACGGACAGCCGTCCCTCCGGCGCGTCCACATGCCGAAGCAGAACACGAAAAAGCGACCCCCGGCCTTCCGCAGAGGAGGACCGGGGTCTTCCGTGTGCCCCTGGCCGTACGGCCAGCGCCTACGGCGCCTCAATCGGGGCTGGTCAAGTCCTGCGATCAGGCTACACATCGCGCGCACGCCGATCGCCGCATCCGGCGTCACGGCTTACGCGCGATGCCCGCCCAGTAGTAGGCCGGCCCTTCGTCGGACAGCATGACCGTCTCGGAGCCGGGGCGCCAGTCGTTGACCGGGACGACGCCGGGATCGATCAACTCCCAGTCGGCGAAGAACCGCGCCACGTCGGCCTTGACGCGCGGTACCACGGTCAGCCCGGCCCGCCCGGCCAGCTCCTTGATCGCGGCCATCGCCTCGGGGTCGAAGTCCTGGCCGGGGTGGGTCAAGGCCAGGTAGCTGCCGGAGGGAAGCGCATCCATCAACACCCGGGCCTTGCCCCACGGGTCCTCGTCATCGTCCAGCAGCATCAAGACGGCCACCATCATCAAGGCGACCGGCTTGCCGAGATCCAGGGTCTTGGTCAGAGCAGGGTCGGCGAGGATCGCGTGCGGGTCGCGCAGGTCGGCGTGGATGTAGGCGGTCGAGCCGGGACGCTGGCTGACCAGCAGAGCGCGGGCGTGGGCGAGCACGATGGGGTCGTTGTCCACGTAGACCACGTTGCACTCGGGGGCCAGGGCCTGGGCCACCTCGTGCACGTTGCCCTCGGTGGGGATGCCGGTGCCGATGTCGAGGAACTGCCGGATACCGGCCTCGGCCACCAGGTGGCGGACGGCGCGGCCGAGGAAGCGGCGGTTCTCCCGGGCCATGGCGCGGATGTTGGGGATCGCGGCCATGAATGCCTCACCCAGCGCCCGGTCGGGCTCGAAGTTGTCCTTGCCGCCCAGCCACCAGTCGTACATGCGTGCCGAGTGCGGCACCGTGATGTCGATGCCTAAGGCGGTCCACTGCCGGTACTGCTCGGGGTTGTCCGTCATCGTGGCGTCCTGTGCGGTTGGGAGGAGCGGGTCCTCAAGATCGGTTTCTCGCCGGTCCCTCAAGTATGACCCGCGGCCCGCGTGACGGCCGGACAATATGATCATTACTGGCGTCGGTGTGGGCGGCCGAACGCGGGCCGCCTAAACGTTGAAGCGGAATTCGACGACGTCGCCGTCGCGCATGACGTAGTCCTTGCCCTCGATCCTGGCCTTGCCCGCGGCCCGGGCGGCGGCGAGGGATCCGGCCTCGACCAGGTCGTCGAAGGAGACGACCTCGGCCTTGATGAAGCCGCGCTGGAAGTCGGAGTGGATGACCCCGGCGGCCTCGGGGGCCGTGGCGCCCTTGCGGATGGTCCAGGCCCTGGCCTCCTTGGGCCCGGCGGTCAGGTACGTCTGCAGGCCGAGCGTCTCGAAGCCGACCCGGGCCAGCTGGGAGAGCCCCGACTCCTCCTGGCCGATGGACTGCAGCAGCTCCAGCGCCTCCTCGTCGGTCAGCTCGACCAGCTCCGACTCGATCTTGGCGTCCAGGAACACCGCCTCGGCGGGCGCCACGAGGGCGGCCAGCTGCTCGCGCAGCGCGGCGTCGGCCAGCTCGTCGGCGTCGAGGTTGAAGACGTACAGGAACGGCTTGGCGGTCAGCAGGTGCAGCTCGCGCAGCGGCTCGTCGTCCAGGCCGCTCTCGAAGATCGTCTTACCGGTCTCCAGGACGGCCTTGGCCGCCTCGACGGCCTCCAGCGCGGCCTTCTTGTCCTTGTTGACGCGCGCCTCCTTCTGCAGGCGGGGCAGCGCCTTCTCCACCGTCTGCAGGTCGGCGTAGACCAGCTCCGTGTTGATCGTCTCGATGTCGCGCTTGGGGGAGATCTCCCCGTCGACGTGCGTCACGTCGGGGTCGGAGAAGACCCGGATGACCTGGCAGATCGCGTCGGTGTTGCGGATGTTGGCGAGGAACTGGTTGCCCCGGCCCGCGCCCTCCGACGCGCCGCGCACCAGCCCCGCGATGTCGACGAACTCCACCTTGGCCGGAATGATCTTGGCGGAGCCGAACATCTCGGCGAGCTTGTGCAGGCGCGAGTCCGGCACGCCGACGACGCCCACGTTGGGCTCGATGGTGGCGAACGGGTAGTTGGCCGCCAGCGCGTGGCCGCTCTTGGTCAGCGCGTTGAACAGGGTGCTCTTGCCGACGTTGGGCAGGCCGACGATGCCGATACTCAGACTCACGGGGTTCGAGTCTACTTGTTCACCAGGCGCAGGCAGGTCACGGACCGGTGGCCGCCGGGCAGGTAGCGGTCGGACCCCTCCGGGCAGCGACGGGCCGATCCGGCGAAGCCCGTCACCCTGGCCCAGGCGCGCGGCGAGCCGCAGCCCACGCGGACGAGGCGGTCGCCGTCCGGCCTGGCCACGCACGCGCCCTCGCGCGGCACCCGGCCGGCCGGTCCGAGGCACACGTTGGCGTAGGAGAACCGGAACACCGCCCGCGTCCTGGCCGGGCACGCGCCCGCCGTGACGGCCGCGGCCCTGCCGTACCAGCCCTTGGCCGCGCACGGCACCTCGCGCCCGTCCAGCCTGAGGCAGTCCCCCGCGCGCAGCACCCCGCCGCCCGCTCCCGGCTCCCCGGGGTGCGGCGCGCGGCGGTTGCGGACGCATGCCGTACGGCCCAGCCCGATGTCGGCCAGCTCGTCGGTCGCCGCGGGGCACCGGTAGGGCGCCCCGGCGACGGCGACCACCTCGGCGTCGCCCGCGTCGCAGGCCACGAGCTCGTACCGGGAGCCCGTCCGGTCCACGCAGGCGCCCACCGCCCAGCGCAACGTCGCCTGCTGGGTCGTCTGCTGGGTCATCTGCGGAACGGGCGCGGGCGGCTGTTCCTCGACGCCTCCCGCGATGATCGCCCCCACCCCCGCGACCACCGCGGCGGCCAGCACGACCGTCGCCGCCACAGCCACCACGAGCTTCGCTCCCGTAACCATATGCGTACTGTGAGTGACACAAGTGGGGCGGCACAAGCGGAATGCGCAAGGCGTGTCGGAAGAACCCCCGTGGGGACGGCGGTGCAATCATCGATCGGGTGGATGTCGTCTCCCTGCTCATCGGCCTGACCGCCGGGCTCGTCATCGGCTACCTGGTCGCCGTGACCCGTTCGGCGGCTCGCATCGCCGAGGCCGGGGCCCGCGCCAAGGCCGCCGCCGACAAGCTCGCCTACGTCGAGGAGCAGCTGGCCGAGCGCTTCCAGGCGCTGTCCACCCGGGCCCTCGACGTCAACAACCTGCGCTTCCTGGAGCTGGCCGAGACGCGCCTGGCCGCCACCCGCGCCGAGGCCTCCGGCGAGCTGGAGCAGCGCAAGCAGGCCGTGGAGCACCTGGTCGAGCCGCTGCGCGCCGCGCTGGAGCGGCTGGAGGCCCAGCTGCGCGAGGCCCAGGCCGGCCAGCGCGCCGCCCGCGCCGAGCTGGAGCTGGTACGGCAGAGCAACGAGCAGCTCCGCTCGCAGACCACCGCCCTGGTGCGCGCCCTCCAGCGGCCCGAGGCCCGCGGCCGGTGGGGCGAGCTGCAGCTGCGCCGGGTCGCCGAGATCGCCGGCATGCAGCGCCACTGCGACTTCGACGAGCAGGTCACCGAGGGCGGGCAGCGGCCCGACATGGTGGTGCGGCTGGCGGGCGGCAAGAACATCGTCGTCGACTCCAAGGTCTCCCTGGCCGCCTACCTGGAGGCCGCCTCGGCCGACGACGAGGCCGTCGCCTCGGCCCGGCTCGACGCCCACGCGCGCCACCTGCGCGAGCACGTCGACCGGCTGGCGGCCAAGTCCTACTGGCAGGGCTTCAACCCCTCGCCGGAGTTCGTGGTGCTGTTCATCCCCGGCGAGGCGTTCCTGGCCCCGGCCCTGGAGCGCGACCCCTCGCTGCTGGAGTACGCCATGGCCCGGCGCGTCCACATCGCCACGCCGACCACGCTCATCAGCATGCTGCGCACGGCGCACTACGCCTGGCAGCAGGCCGCGCTCAGCGAGAACGCCCGCGCGGTCTTCGAGCTCGGCAAGGAGCTGTACGAGCGGCTGTCGTCGCTGGGACGCAACGTCGACGCGCTCGGCAAGGCCCTCACCCGCGCGGTGGAGTCCTACAACAAGACCGTGGGGTCGCTGGAGACGCGGGTCCTCGTCACGGCGCGCAAACTGCACGATCTGGGCGTCGTGGACGGCGCCCTCGAGGAGCCGGCCACCCTCGACGACCTGCCCAGGCCCCTCGCCTCTCCCGAACTGCTGGAAACCACCACTCTGATCTCCCACGCGAACGGTAAGTTGGCTCAGTAAGGGGGTGGAGCGGTGAGTCAGTCCGGCAGGCGTTCGTCGATCAAGCTGACCGCCCGTGGCGCCATCGCGCTCGCCCTGCTGTCCACTTTCCTCGGGTATGTGCTGGCCGCCCTCACGGGATGGCCGTCCCTCGTCGGGGTCGTCTTCCTCACGGGCAGCGTGCTGGGCGTGGCGCTGGTCAACCCGCGCGAGCTGCTGACCGTCGTGGTCACGCCGCCGCTGGTGTTCTTCTGCGGCACGCTGGTCGTCGAGCTGGGCACCGCGCTCGGCTCGCCGTCGATCGGCCAGTCGCTGCTGGTGGGGCTGTTCACGGCGCTGTCGGCCGGCGCGCCCTGGCTCTTCGCGGGCTCGGCCGCCGTGCTGGCGGTGGCCATGCGCCGCGGGCTCCGCGACAACGTGCGCGACCTGCGCGAGGAGCTGCGCTCGGCGGCCGAGGTGCCCAGGCCGCGCCGCGAGCAGGTCTTCGCCCCCGAGCCGGAGGGCTACTTCGAGCCCCGGGTGTACGGCACGCCGCGCGACGGCGCCTAGCGGCGCAGCCCCTCCAGCATCCGCGCCAGGGCCGACCACGTGTCCTCCAGGTCCTCGGGCCTGCCAGAGGCGGCCAGCCACAGCGCGGCCTCGTTCATCGCGCCCGACAGCAGCCGGGTCAGCGGCTCGACCGGCTGCCGCGCGAGGTCACCGGCCTCGACGAGCCCGGCCAGCGCCTCGGCCAGGTGGCGCGCCGAGGTGTCCTCGTCCATCGCGCGCCACTCGCTCCACCCCAGGACCGCCGGGCCGTCCAGCAGCATGATCCGCTGCACCTCGGGGTCGGCGGTGGCGGCGAGGAAGGCCCGGCAGCCCTCGGTCAGCTGCCGCCACGGATCGTCGTGCGCCTCGGCCGCGGCGGCCACCCGCCCGGCCACCTCCCGCATCACCTCGTGGAGGACGGCGCGGAACAGCTCGGCCTTGCCGGCGAAGTGGTGGTAGAGCGCGCCCTTGGTCACCCCGGCCGCCTTGACCACCTCCGACAGGCCGACCCGGCCGTAGCCCTGCGTGGCGAACAGCCGCCGGGCCTCGCGGATCAGTGCCCTTCTGGTCTGCTCTCGTTGCTCGGCGCGGGTCATCGTCCCCTGTCTTCCTCGTTGACATACCGATGGTACGCGAATAGCGTGACTGGCATACCGATGGTATGCGAAAGGGCCTCCCATGGAGTTGACGAGCTTCTATCCCGTCGTGTGCACCTCGCGGCTGCGCGAGTCGCACGACTTCTACACGCGGCTGCTGGGCTTCGAGACCACCTTCGAGGCGGACTGGTACGTGAGCCTGCGGCGTCCGGGGCCGCCGGCGTACGAGCTGGCGCTGCTCGACCACACCCATCCCACGCTGCCCGAGGGCTACCGGGAGCCCGCGCGGGGACTGCTGCTGAACTTCGAGGTCGAGGACGTCGACGCGGAGTGGGAGCGGCTCGTCCTCCGCGAGGGGCTGCGGCCCGAGCTGGAGCTGCGCAGCGAGGACTTCGGGCAGCGGCACTTCATCGTGCCCGACCCCAACGGGGTGCTGATCGACGTCATCACGCCCATCGAGCCCGCCGGCGCCTACCGCGACCAGTACGTCTCCCCGGCTTGAGCCAAGACGCTCACGAGGAGGCGCCGTCCGCGGCGGCCTTCCGCGGCTTGCGGGCACGGGGCTTGGGCTGCGCCGTCCCGGCCGCGCCGTCAGGCCCGGCCTGCTCGGCCCGCACGGTCAGCCGGTCGTCGGTGAGCCGTACGGTCAGCAACTCGCCGGGGGCGACGCTCTTGGCCTGCCGGACGACCTCGCCGGAAGGCCGCTGGACGATGGCGTAGCCCCGCTCGAGGGTGGCGGCGGGCGACAGGGCGAGCAGCCGGGCGCGCAGGTGGGTCAGGGAGTCTTCGGCGCGGTCCAGGCCGCCGCCCAGGCAGCGGCGAGCCCGCTCGCGCAGAGCGTCGACCTGCTCGGCCCGGCGCTCCAGGTCGCGGACCGGGTCGGCGAGCGAGGGCCGGGTGCGGACCGAGGCCAGCCAGGCCAGCTCACGCTCCACCCAGCCGCCCAGCACGCGGCGGCCGCGGTCGCGCAGCTGCCGGATGAGCGTCAGCTGCTCGCCGACGTCGGGCACCACCTTCTTGGCCGCGTCGGTGGGCGTGGAGGCCCGCACGTCGGCCACCAGGTCGAGCAGCGGGGTGTCCTGCTCGTGGCCGATCGCGCTGACCACCGGCGTGCGGCAGGCCGCCACCGCGCGCACCAGCGACTCGTCGGAGAAGGGCAGCAGGTCCTCCAGCGAGCCGCCGCCGCGGGCGATGACGATGACGTCGACCGAGTCGTCGGCGTCGAGCCGCCGCAGGGCCTCGGTGACCTCGGTCACGGCGTACGGGCCCTGCACCGCGACCTGCTCGACCTTGAACCGCACCGCCGGCCACCTGCGCCGGGAGTTCTCCAGCACGTCGCGCTCGGCCGCCGAGTCGCGCCCGCAGATCAGGCCCACGGTCCCCGGCAGGAACGGCAGGCGCCGCTTGCGCTCGGCGTTGAACAGCCCCTCGGCGGCCAGCAGCTGGCGCAGCCGCTCCAGCCTCGCCAGCAGGTCGCCGATGCCGACCGGGCGGATCTCCAGCGCGGTGAACGCGAAGGAGCCCCTGTTGACCCAGAAGTCGGGCTTGACCAGCATGAGCACGCGCGCGCCGTCGACCGGGCGCGGCACGGCGGCCTCGTAGACGCCGCGCGGCGCCGTCACCCTGGCCGAGACGTTGGCGACCGGGTCGCGCAGGGTCAGGAACACCGTGCCGCCGCGGGCGGTCAGCTCGGTGATCTGGCCCTCCACCCAGACCGTGCCCAGCTTGCCGATCCAGCCGGCGACCATCTGCAGGACAGTCCGGATGGGGAGGGGGGACTCCGGGCTGCTCTTGGACGTCACCGGTGCTCCTCCGTGGCGCGTGGGCGGATCATGGCGGCAGCCTACGGCCGCGGTCCGACTATTCGCCGCCTTCCAGCTTGGCCAGGCGGTTCTCGTACATCCTGATCACCTCGGGGCGGGCGACCGTGGCCTGCTCGTAGGCGAGCATGTCGCGCAGCTGGGCGGAGGACTTGCCGCGCATCCTGGCCCGCAGCGAGGCGACGCTGAGGTCGTTGTAGCCGGGGATCGGCTCGACCAGGTCGGTGGGGATCGGCTTGGGCTGCTCGACCGGCTCGGCCTCGACGGCCGCGGCCAGCGCTCCCTCGCCCTGCGCCGCCGCCTCGGGCTTGGCCTGGGCCTTCGCCTTGGTACGGCCGGCGGTCCTGCGCTTGGGCTTGGCCTGCTGGGCCGGCTCGGCCGTGCCCGCGTCCACCGTGGGTTTGGCCCGCACCTGCGGCTCGGCGGCCGTTCGCGCCTCGGTCTCGGTGGTCTTGGGCTCGGCGGCGACGGAGCCGGCCTCGGGCTTGACGTCGGCGGGCTCCGGCTTGACCTCGGCCTCCGGCTTGACCTCGGCTTCCGGCTTGACCTCGGCCTCCGGCTCGGCCTCGGGCTTCGGCTTGGGGGCGAAGATGACCGGCTCGGGGCGGGTCTTGGCCTCGCCGTTCGCCTCGGCCTCCGGCGCCGGGGGGCGCGGCGCGAAGATGACGGGCTCGCGCCGGGCGGGCTTGTCCTCGGCGGACGCGGCCGGCGAGGTCTCCTCGGCCTCCTCCTTGCCGGCCAGGCCCTTGATGGAGTTCTTCACCCGGTCGGCGAACAGCAGGGCCTGCCCGGCCGCGCTGAGCGTGGACTGGATGACGACGAGCGGAAGGTCCTTGGCCTTCTTCTTCAGCTCGTCCTTGTCGGTGATGGTCTTGGTGATGTTGCGTATCACGTCACTGAGGGACATGGCGTCTCCCTGGGATCACGCCGAGCGGTCGCGAGGCGGTGCCTGTGTGGCTCCACGTAGCATAGGAAACATGGAGCCTCAGACCCCCACTACCACCAGAAGCGTCCTCCTAGCCAAGCCTCGGGGGTACTGCGCCGGAGTCGACCGCGCCGTGGTGGCGGTGGAGAAGGCCCTGGAGCAGTACGGCGCGCCGATCTACGTGCGCAAGCAGATCGTGCACAACACCCATGTGGTCAAGACGCTCGAGGCCAAGGGTGCGATCTTCGTCGAGGAGACCGAGGAGGTCCCCGAGGGCGCGATCGTCGTCTTCTCCGCGCACGGCGTCTCCCCCGCCGTCCACGCCGAAGCCGCCCGGCGCGGGCTCCGCACCATCGACGCGACGTGCCCGCTGGTCACCAAGGTCCACAACGAGGCCAGGCGCTTCGCCGGCCAGGACTACGACATCCTGCTCATCGGGCACGAGGGGCACGAGGAGGTCGAGGGCACCTCCGGCGAGGCTCCCGACCACATCCAGCTGGTCGACGGGCTCGACGCGGTCGACAAGATCCAGGTGAGGAACCCCGACAAGCTGGTGTGGCTGTCGCAGACCACGCTGTCGGTGGACGAGACCACCGAGACCGTCAGGCGGCTCAAGCAGCGCTTCCCCACGCTGATCGACCCGCCGAGTGACGACATCTGCTACGCGACGCAGAACCGCCAGACCGCGGTCAAGGAGATCGCGGCCCGCTCCCAGCTGGTCATCGTGGTCGGCTCCGAGAACTCCTCCAACTCCAAGCGCCTGGTCGAGGTGGCCAAGGACTACGGCGCCGACGCGGCCTACCTGGTGGACAACGCCTCCTACATCCGCGACGAGTGGCTCGACGGCGTGACCACCGTGGGCCTCACCAGCGGCGCCTCCGTGCCGGAGGAGCTGGTGGAGGAGGTGCTGGCGTATCTGGCCGAGCGCGGCTTCGGTGAGGTGGAGGAGGTCGAGCCGGTGCAGGAGAGCATGCGCTTCGCCCTCCCCCACGAGCTGCGCAAGGACCTGCGCTCGGCCTGACCGGCGGCGGGCCGGCATGCGGGTGTCGGTCCGCGGCTCTAGGGTGGGAGGCGTGGCAGAGGAGAAGGCACCGTCATACGAGCAGGCCCGTGAGGAGCTGACCGAGGTCGTGCGCCGGCTCGAGGCCGGCGGGCTGACCCTTGAGCAGTCCATCGAGCTGTGGGAGCGCGGCGAGAAGCTGGCCGCGATCTGCGAGGAGTGGCTGCAGGGCGCGCGGGTCAAGCTGGCCGCCGCGATGGCGCGCAGGTCCGAGCAGGGTGCCGACCCCGACGCGCCCTTCTGACGGCCGGGCCCTGACGGTCAGAGGCGGTGCAGGGCCAGCACGGGGATGCGCCGGCTGGTCTTCGCCTCGTACTCCGCGAAGTTCGGCGCGATGGCCGCCATCCGGGCGTAGAGCTCGTCGCGCTCCGCGCCGGTGACCTCGACCGCCTTCACCGGGAAGCTCTCGACGCTCCCCTCGGCGCCCACTTCGACGGTCGCCTCGGGGTCGGCGCGCAGGTTGTGGTACCACGCGGGGTGGTGGTCGGCCCCGGCGTTCGACGCGATGACGATCAGGCGCTCGCCGTCCGGGAGGTACATGACGGGCGTGGTGACCCGTCTGCCGCTCCTGGCGCCGGTGGTGGTGAGCAGCAGCAGGTCGTAACCGGCGAAGAAGCCGCCGACTTTGCCGCCGTTGGCGCGGAACTCCTCGATCACCTGCGCGTTGAAGTCGCTCATCGCCGTCCCTCCTGTAATCGGAAAAGTCTCCGTTTCGACGTTATCCGGAGATGTCTCCGCTTGCAAGACCGGAGGTATGCTCCCCTCGTGCGCCCACAGCTGCCAGTCCTCGGTCAGGCACAGCCTGAACGCGCCGACGCGGCACGCAACCGGCAGAAGATCCTCGACGCGGCCGCGCGGCTCCTGGCCGAGTGCGGCGGCGAGCACCTGTCGCTGGATGAGGTGGCACGTGCCGCGGGGGTGGGCGTGGGCACGGTCTACCGGCGCTTCGGCGACCGGTCCGGCCTGCTGTTCGCGCTCATCGACGAGCGGGAGCGCCGCTTCCAGGAGGCGTTCATGTCCGGCCCGCCCCCGCTGGGCCCCGGCGCGCCGCCCGTCGAGCGCATCACGGCGTTCCTCCACGCGCTCGTCGACCGCATCGCCGCCCAGGAGAACCTGTTCCTGCTGCTGGAGCGCAATCCCTCCAGGAAGGGCGACAGCGGGCCGTACCAGATCCACCGTCTCCACCTGGCCGCCCTCATCGCCGAGGTCAAGCCGCAGGCCGACGCGATGTTCCTCGCCGATGCCCTGCTGGCGCCGCTGAGCGCCAACCTGATCTTCAGGCGTGGCTACACCCACGAGCGGATCAAGGCCGGGCTGGAGAGCCTGGTCAAGGCCGTGACGGCCTAGGCGCCGGGCTCAGGAGGCCGGCTTGGGCCGCTGTTGCAGCGCCGCGGCCAGCTGGGCCAGCTCGGGCCAGTCCGCGGTGCCGGTCACGATCAGGGTGACGTCGGGCAGCATCCGCACCAGCGAGCGCTGCTTCTTGTCCTCGCGGAAGCGCCGCTCCCACGTCTGGCCGCCGATCTGCTCGGCGCCGACGGAGCGGTTGGTGTTGGTCATGCGGTTGGCGAACTCCGCCGGCGGCTGCTCGTTGCTCTGGATGAGCATCGCGTGCTGCCGGGACGCCGTGGCGTACCCGAGGTGCAGGACCTGCGCGCCGCCCACCCCCTTGGCGATCTTGTTGCTGTTGGGGATCCAGCCCTTCGGGTCCTGCGCGGGGGCCCAGACCTGGTACGGCACGGCGCGGCTGAAGTTGGCGACGGTGATCGAGTAGTCGCGGCGCGGGATGTGCTCCTCCCCGCCCCGGGGCGAGATGACGAGCCACCACACGCCAACCAGCGCCACGCAGACCAGCACGGCGAAGACGTAGCCGTAGAACCCCTCAGTGAACCGTCGCACGTCTGGCGAGGTTACCCGCTCGGCGTGGCGGTCCGCGCGGCGGCCGGGTCGCCGGGCCGGGAGACGGGGCGGATCCGCCCGATGATCTCCAGGGCCTCCTCGGCCAGCCGCCGGTCGCCGGTCCGCACGACCTCGTTGACGGCCGCCGCCAGCGCCCCGGTGATCACCACCACGAACGCGCCCTCGTCGCCCTCGAACAGTGCGGCGTTGCGCTTGGCCCACGTGCGCAGCCTGTCGCGCATGACGACCTCGAACCCCGGCGGCCCGTCGCCCCGCAGGAACAGCGCGGCCAGCTCCCGCTCCTCCAGGCATCCGTCGAGGTAGGCGCGGGCGGCGGCGATGAACACCCGCATCGGGTCGGTCTCGCCCGCCTCGCGGCAGGCTCGGGCCGCCTGCTTGGTGCGGTGCGCCTGCCGGGACTGGAACTCCTCGAACAGCGTCAGGTAGAGGTCGGCCTTGCCGGAGAAGTGGTGGTAGAGGCTGCCGACGCTGGCCGCGGCCCGGTGGACGACGTCGGTGACGCCGGCCTCGGCGAAGCCCTTGGAGACGAAGACCTCGCGGGCCGCCACCAGGAGGGCGGTGCGGGTCGCCGCGCCGCGTGAGGTCGCCTGGGCCTCGACATCGCTGCTCATAGCACGCACATTATCCCCCGCTGACCGGGGAAAGGGGGACAACTACGATCGAGACAGTCGTCCACAGGAGGGGGCCATCATGTCGGAGCAGTCGTCGGTGCCCGCGCCGCTCGCCACGAGCGAGAGCGCGCCGGACCGCAACCTCGCGCTGGAGCTGGTGCGCGTCACCGAAGCGGCGGCGATGGCGGCGGCGCGCTGGGTGGGCCGTGGGGACAAGAACGGCGCGGACGGCGCGGCCGTGAACGCCATGCGGCAGTTGATCAACACGGTGTCCATGAAGGGCGTGGTGGTGATCGGCGAGGGCGAGAAGGACCACGCCCCGATGCTCTACAACGGCGAGGAGGTCGGTGACGGCACCGGTCCCGAGTGCGACGTGGCGGTCGACCCGATCGACGGCACCCGGCTGACCGCGATGGGCATGCCCGACGCGATCTCGGTGATCGCGGTGAGCGAGCGCGGCTCGATGTACGACCCGTCGGCGGTGTTCTACATGGAGAAGCTGGTCACCGGGCCGGACGCGGCGGACGCGGTGGACATCAACGCGCCGGTCGCGGCGAACATCCAGGCGGTGGCGAGGGCCAAGAAGTGCTCGGCGAGCGACGTCACGGTGGTCATCCTGGACCGGCCGCGGCACGAGCAGATCGTCAAGGAGGTCAGGGAGACGGGGGCGCGGATCAAGTTCATCACCGACGGCGACGTCGCGGGCGCGATCATGGCGGCCCGCGAGGGGACGGGCATCGACCTGATGCTCGGCATCGGCGGCACGCCGGAGGGCATCATCGCGGCCTGCGCGATCAAGTGCCTCGGCGGGGTGATCCAGGGCAAGCTGTGGCCGCGCGACGACGCCGAGCGGCGCAAGGCGCTGGAGGCCGGGCACGACCTGGACCGGGTGCTGACCACGAACGACCTGGTGAAGTCGGACGACGTGTTCTTCGCCGCGACCGGCATCACGCAGGGGCAGCTGATGGACGGCGTGCACTTCCGCCGCGGGGTCGCGGTGACGCACTCGCTGGTCATGCGGGGGCGCTCGGGCACCATCCGGAAGGTGGAGAGCGAGCACCAGCTGTGGAAGCTGCGGGCCTACAGCGCGATCAACTTCGACACGGCGGTCTGACCCGCTACCAGCGCCTGCGGCGCCGGGGCGGCTCCTTGACCTTGATCTCGCCCAGGAAGTTCGTCGTGCGCACCTCGATCACCGGGGCGTCCGGCTCGGTCGGCTGGCGGGTGAGCCGGATCGTCTTGTCCTTGGCCACCCGCAGCACCTCGACGCCCTCCGGCACGTGGATCTCCAGCCCCCCGCACACCAGCGTGGCGCTGATCACGATCCGCCGGTTCTGCAGGATCGCGTCGCGGAAGTCGAGCCTGGTGGTGCCGAACATGGCGGTGACGCCCAGCTCCGCCGGTACCACCCAGCGCCCGCCGCGTTGCTCCTTCTTGAAGATGGCCGCCACCGGGCGCCCGTCGAGCCGCAGCGGCTGCTGCTCGGCCGGCAGCAGGTCGGCGGTGAGCCCGGCCAGCTCGCCGAGCGTGCGCGCCGAGTAGAGCGTTCCCAGGCGCTCTTCCAGCTCCTCCAGGCTGAGCCGGCCGTCGGCGTGCGCCTCCTGGAGCACCTGCGCGATGCGTTCGCGGTCGGCGTCGGAGGCGCGCAGCTCGTGCGGCCGGGGCAGGGTGCCGTCGTGGGTCCTGCGTACGGAGATCCACTCCTCAGCCAGCCGTTCGCCGACCTCGGACAGGCGTGGCAGCCAGTCGTTCACGACTCGACGATAACCCGTAATGGCGGCCAATCGGCCGATCTGACGGCTACGCCGTACCCGCAAGCCGCTCGATCTGTTCCTCGCTCAGCCGCACGTCCAGCGCGCGCATGTTCTCCTCCAGGTGGGCGATCGAGGAGGTGCCGGGGATGGGGACGATCACCTTCGAGCGGTGCAGCAGCCAGGCCAGCGCGACCTGGGCCGGCGTGGCGCCCACCTCACGGGCGACCTCGGCCGGCACGCCCTCGCCGGCCGCGTGCCGGCCGATGGCGATCGGGAAGAACGGGAAGAACGCGATCCCCTGCTCCTCGGCGTAGTCCAGGACGGCCTCGTGGTGGCGTTCGGCCAGGTTGTAGTGGTTCTGCACGGCGGCGATGGGGGCGACCCGCTGGGCTTCGCGGATCTGGTCGACGGTGACCTCCGACAGGCCGATGTGGCGGATCTTGCCCTCGTCCTGGAGCTCCTTCAGCGCCCCGACCTGGTCGGCGAGCGGCACGGCGGGGTCGACGCGGTGGAGGTAGAACAGGGCGATCCGCTCCAGGCGCAGCCGGCGCAGGCTGAGCTCGGCCTGCTGGCGCAGGTACTCGGGCCGGCCGAGCGGGATCCAGTCGGCGGGGCTCGGCCGTACCTCTCCGGCCTTGGTTGCGATGACGAGGCCGTCGGCGTAGGGGTGCAGGGCCTCGGCGATGAGCCGCTCGTTGTCGCCGAGCGCGTAGACGTCGGCCGTGTCGATCACGTTCGCGCCCAGCTCGACGGCACGGCGCAGGACGGCGACGGCGCCGGCCCGGTCCGCGGGCCCGTGCCAGATGTCGGCGTCGGCCAGTCGCATGGCGCCGAAGCCGATGCGGGTGACGGGCAGGTCGCCGCCGATGGAGTACTTCATCATGGCCTCCTCAAGATATTTGAGCACTCAAGCACTGCTCAACTCACGGCGAACCCTGAGCATTCCGCGGGAATCCCCGGCGATGGCCGTCCGTTGCCCTGAACAGCGTGAACAGGACGAAGGGGGCGACTGTGCACCGAGCGGGACTGGCCGGGCTGGTGGCGGCGGGCGTGGGCGTCGTCATGGTGGCCGCCCTGGACCTGCTGCGGCTGGATGAGGTCAATCCCCTCCGCCGGACGATCAGCGAGCACGGGCGGGCCCGCAGGGCTGGCTGTTCGCGGTGGCCGTGGGGCTGCTGGCGGCCGGTTCGGCGGCGATCGGCCTGTCCTTGGCGCGCAGGCGGCTGGCCGGGGTGGTCGGCACGCTGGCGCTGATGGCCTGGAGCGCCGGGCTGTTCGTCGTGGCCGTCTTCCCCAAGCACGACTGGTCGGTCGGGCCCAGCCTCAGCGGCAGCGTCCACCGGGTGGGCAGCATCGTGGCCTTCCTCGCCCTCCCGCTGGCCGCGCTGGTCATCGCCCGCCCGTGGCGGCACCCGGCCCGCCCGGCCAGGGTCACCTTCGCGCTCGGCGTCGGGTCGCTGCTGTGGGTGGCGGGCATCGCCTCGATGATCGTCTTCGCCCAGCAGAACGGCCTGGCCTGGTGGCGGGTGATGCCGCTCGGCCTGGTCGAGCGCGGCCTGGCGGTGACCGAGGTGGCCACGCTGATCGCCTTGGGCGTGTGGGCGGCGCTGCCCTCTTCGGCCGGGCCGGTCGCTCAGGCGGGGCGCAGCATCGCGATGAGGTCGTCGACGTAGCCGCGGAAGACGGCCGCCATGTCGACCCGCTCGGGGTCGATCAGCCACTGGGTCTGCAGCCCGTCCATCATCGCGATCAGCCGGTCCGCGTGCGCCTCGGCGTCCAGGTCGGCGCGGAACTCGCCGCTCTCCGCCCCCTTGCGCAGCGCCCGCGCCACGCCCTCGCGCAGGCGGCGGTAGCGGTCGCGGGCCCAGGCGTGGGCGGGATGGTCGGCGGTGACCGCCTCGCCGGTGATGACCGAGAACAGCTGCACCAGGCCGGGCACGCGCGAGTTGTACTCCACCACCTCGGCCAGGCGGTGCAGCGCGGCCGGCCCGGCGAGCGAGTCGAGGCCGAAGCGCCGCGTGTCCACCTCGTCGCGGTACTCCAGCACCGCCACGAGCAGCCGCTCCTTGCTCTTGAAGTGGTGCAGCAGCCCGGCCTGGGACAGCTCCACGCGCTCGGCGATGCGCGCCAGGGAGGCGCCGCGGTAGCCGTGCTCCGCGAACTCCTGCAGCGCGACGGCCAGGATGCGGTCCCGTCGCGCGTCCCCCCTGTGGCTCACGCCGGTCACCCTAACAGGGCCTGGTCAAGCGGGAGACCCAGACACTAACCTGACGAGGGCTCACGTTCCCTCTCCCGAGGAGCCCGCCGTGCCGACCCCCCGTGACCGCCGGGCGCGGATCGCCGTCTTCGCCGTCTACGCCGTCCAAGGCCTTTCCTTCGCCACGCTGCTGACGCAGGTGGCCGCGCTGCAGAACAGGCACGGCCTGAGCGAGGGCGAGCTGACCCTCCTGATGCTCGTGGTGCCGGTGATCGCCGGGGTCGGCAGCCTGGTGGCCGGGTCGCTCGCCGCGCGCTTCGGCAGCAGGGCCGTCCTGCGCCTCGCCCAGCCGCTCGTGGCCGCGAGCGTGGCCGGCGCCGCCCTGGCCCCCGCGGTGCCGCTGCTGCTGCCCGCGCTCGCGCTGTTCGGCCTGGGCGTCGGCGCGGTGGACGCGGGCATGAACATGCAGGGGGTGACGGTCGAGCGGCGCTACGGCAAGGCCGTGCTCAACGGCTTCCACTGCCTGTGGAGCCTGGCCGGCGTGGCGGGCGCGCTGTGGGCGTCCGCGACGGCGGACAGGGGTCCGGCGTTCACGATGACGATCCCGATGGCCGTGGCCGTGCTGGGGTCGCTGGCGGCCGGCCCGTCGCTGTGCGCGCCGGAGGAGGAGCGCGTGGCGGCCGCCGGCCCCGCGGGCTCCCCGCGCCCGAGCTGGCGTCCCATCGTCCCGCTGTGCCTGGCCATGGCCTTCCTGTACGTCGGGGACGCGGCGATCTCCAACTTCAGCACGGTCTACATGGAGGACATCCTCACCGCCGCCCCCTCGGTGGTGCCGCTCGCCTACGCCGCCTACCAGGCGACCACCCTGGCGGTACGGCTCGGCGGCGACCTGGCCGTGCGGCGATACGGCCCGGCCGCGATCGTCAGGCTGGGCGGCGCGATCGCCGCGGCGGGCTTCGCGGGGATCGTGCTGGCGCCCACCCAGCCGCTCGCGATCGTGGCCTTCGGGCTGACCGGCGTGGGGCTGGCGGTCGTCGCGCCGCAGTCGTTCTCGGCGGCGGGACGGCTCGACCCGGCCGGGACGGGTGTCGCGATCGCCCGGGTCAACCTGTTCAACTACGTGGGCTTCGTCGTGGGGGTCGCCATGGTGGGCGGCGTCGCGGGCGTGGCCGACATGCGGGCCGCCTTCGCCGTACCGCTGGTGCTGGCCGCCGCGATCGTCGCCCTCGCCCGGGGCTTCGCGCCCCGGGCGGTCGCCGTGTGAGTCAGCGGGCAAGCATGGACACCGCCGTGTCGACGGCCGCGGCCACGTCGTCGTCCGGCGGGTACAGCAGCGCCCGGCCCACCACGAGCCCGCGCACGCCCGGCAGTTCCAGCGCCTTGCGCCAGTTCGCGTAGGCGACGTCGGGCGCGTCGCCGGGGTCGCCGCCGAGCAGCAGCGTCGGCAGGGTCGTAGCGTTCATGACCCGTTCCATGTCGGGCACCACGGGGATCTTCAGCCAGGTGCGCGCGGAGGTCGTGCCGAGCGCCTGGCCGACGTTGACGGCCCTGATGACGCCCTCCGGCGACAGGTCGTGCCCGGACCGGTGCGACCAGAACGGCTCGACCATCGCCACCAGCCCGCGCTCGGCCAGCTCGCTCACCGCCCTGGCGCAGGACTCCAGCGTGGCCGCCGTGCCGTGCTCCTCCACCGCGATCCGGCACAGCATCTTGCCGCCGTCCAGGCCCATCCTGGCGATGGCAGCGGGATCGTAGGCGGTGAACCGGTCGTCGAACTCGAACACCGCCCCCTGGATACCGCCGCGGTTCATGGACCCGATGACGATCTTGTCGTGCAGCGCGCCGAGGAGCAGCAGGTCCTCCACGACGTCGGGGGTGGCCAGCAGGCCGTCGACGCCGGGCCGCGACAGCGCCGTGAGCAGCCGTTCCAGCAGCTCCACGCGGCTGCCCATGGCCAGCGGCCGGCTCCCGACGCCCAGGGCGCCCCGCGCCGGGTGGTCGGCCGCGATGATCATCAGCTGCCGGGGCGAGTCGGAGAGGGTACGGCGGCGCCGCTCCCGGGCCGCCTGGGCGATCCGCTCCGGATACCGGGCCCTGACCTCGCGCAGGTCCGCGATCCCGGCCACCGAGCCGTGGTCAGCCACCGAGCACCTCCTCGACCTCGGCGGCGGTCGGCATGGCCGGAGCGCACGCGAGACGGCCCGCCACGATGGCCCCGGCCGCGTTGGCGAAGCGCAGCACGCGCTCCAGCGGCCAGCCCGCCAGCAGCCCGTGGCACAGCGCGCCGCCGAAGGCGTCGCCCGCGCCCAGGCCGTTGACGACCTCCACCGGCACCGGCGGCACCGACACGGTCTCGTCCCTGGTCATGCCCAGCACACCCGCGCCGCCCTGCTTGACGATCGCCAGCTCCACGCCCGCCTCCAGCAGCGCCCGCGCGGCCTTGTCCGGCTCCCGCTGCCCGGTGGCCACCTCGGCCTCCTCCAGGTTGCCGACGGCCACGGTGACGTGGTCCAGCGCCTGCCGTACCTGCTCGCGGGCGGTCTCGGGCGAGTCCCAGAACATCGGCCGGTAGTCCAGGTCGAGCACGGTGTGCCGGCGGCGCCCGCGGGCCCGCCAGGCGTGGAAGTGCGCCGACCGCGAGGGCTCCTGGGACAGCCCGGTCACGGTCGCCCAGAACAGCTCGGCCCCCTCGACGGCGGCCAGGTCCAGCTCCTCCGGGCGGATCTCCAGATCGGGCGCCTTGGGGTAGCGGTAGAAGTACAGCGGGAAGTCGTCCGGCGGCCTGATCTCGCAGAACGTCACCGGCGTCGGCAGCCCCTCGACCGCCGTGACATGGGAGTCGTCGACCCCGTAGGAGCGCAGGGCGTCGTGGACGAACTCGCCGAACGGGTCGGCTCCCGTGCGGGTGACGACCGCGGCCGACCTGCCGAGCCTTGCTGCCGCCACCGCCACGTTGGTCGGGCTGCCGCCGAGGTACTTGCCGAAGGTCTCCACCTCCCGCAGGGACACCCCCACCTGGAGCGGGTAGACGTCCACCCCGACCCGGCCCATCGTCAGGACCTCAACCACGCCGCAGCCCCTCCAGGTAGGCGAGGCTGCGCCGCACGTTCTCCACCGGCTCGTCCTCCGGACCCGACAGGACCACGTCTTGCTCCATCACATACCACCCCGCGTATCCGTGCTTGCCGAGGGCGGACACGATGCCCGCCACGTCCACGTCCCCCTCGCCGAGCGGCCGGTAGACGCCCTCGCGCACGGCCCGGGTGTAGCCGATCTCCGGCACGCGGGCGGCCAGGCCGGCGTCCACGTCCTTGAGGTGGACGTGGGCGACGCGCTCGGGGGCGGCCGTGGCCAGCTCCAGCGGGTCGGTGCCGCCGATGAGCAGGTGGCCGGTGTCCAGGCAGAGCAGCGCCGAGCCGCCCTCCAGGACCCGCATGACCTCCTCGCGGGTCTCGACCATCGTGCCGACGTGCGGGTGCAGGGTGACCGTGCGGTCCAGCTCCATGGCGCGGTCGAGGTTGCGCAGGAGCGTGGCCCAGCCGGTCTCGTCGAGCGTGGGCCGGGTGTCGTAGCCGTCGGCGCCGGTGGCCGCGGCCAGCACCATGACCTCGATCCCGGCCTCGGCGAACTCGCGGGCGGTGCGCTCCAGGTCCGGCAAGGGGTCGTGGGCGGGGTCGTGCAGGACGACCGGGAGGAACGCGCCGATGCCGCGCAGGCCGTACTCGGTCAGCACGGAGGGGGACAGGTAGCCCTCGGGGCCCAGCTCGGTGGCGGTGATGCCCAGCTTGCGCATCTCGGCCAGCACGCGGCCGGGGGGCAGCTGGTGGCCCCAGCCGGGCACCTCGCACACGCCCCAGGAGATGGGGGCTCCGGCGATCCTCATCGGCGCACCTCCGCCACGTCCACGGGCCGGCCCTCGCGGCGGGACAGCTCGGCGGCCTCGGCCACGTACAGGGCGGCCAGGGCGTCCTCGATCGTGCAGGGGCTCTCGCGTTCGCCGCGCGCGGCCTCCAGGAAGGCGCGGATCTCGGCCCGGTAGGCGTCGGCGAAGCGGGTGACGAAGTCGGGCCAGGGGCCTTCGGGGGCGGCTCGCCGTAGCCCCTGCGGGCCATTCCCCAGGTCACCGTCCGCACGGGCTGAGGACAGGGGAGAGGAAGTGAGGGGAGAGGAGCCGGACTCCGCGCGGGGAGAGAGGGTGGAAGAGGAGGTGAGGAAGGTGGCGTCGGGCTCGGTGCTGGTGAGGGGGGCGCGGGGGCCGAGGCCGACCGCGAGCGTGGCGCGCGTGCCCGCGAGCTCCATGCGCACGTCGTAGCCCGCGCCGTTGTAGCGGGAGCCCTGGAGCGTCACCAGCGTGCCGTCCTCCAGCGTCAGCAGCGCGGCGCTGTTGTCGACGTCCCCGGCGGCGGCGAAGAACTCCTCGCCCCGGTTGGCGCCGGTCGCGTAGACCGTCCGCACCTCCTGGCCGGTGACCCAGCGCAGGATGTCGAAGTCGTGGATGTGGCAGTCGCGGTAGATGCCGCCCGACAGCGGGATGTAATCGGGCGGCGGCGGGGCCGGGTCGGCGGTGAGCAGGTGCACGCGGTGCAGCCGCCCCACCTCGCCCGCCCGGAGCGCCTCGCGCGCCGCCGCGTAGCCGCGGTCGAAGCGCCGCTGGAACCCGATGTGCACGACGGTGTCGCGGCGCGCCTTGAGCACCTGGACGGTCTCCTCGACCGTGGGCGCCACGGGCTTCTCGCAGAAGACCGGGATGCCCAGGCGGCACGCCTTCATCAGCAGCTCGGCGTGCGTCGCCGTCGGGGTGGCGATGACCAGCGCGTCGGCGTCGAAGGGGTCGCCCGGCCGGCCGTACGGCGAGCTGCGCACCGGATCGGCGACGATCAGCTCGTCGACCAGCGGAGCCAGCGTCTCCGCGTGGAATGCCCCGATCCGTCCCAGCCCAAGGAGTCCCACACGCATGGCTCCTTTCTAGGAGAGACGCCCAGCCTCAGTCAACCTTTTGTCCTGACATTCTGACTTTTAGTTCCCTTACGGCTTCCGCCGCGCGATGCGCCGGCAGCCTGGCGAAGCCCACCACGACGGCCGGCGGGCCGCCGGGCGTGAAGCGCATGGGCCCGACGGGCTCGGCGGCCAGGCCGATGTCCTGGGCGGCACGCGCCAGCCGCTCCTCGTCCCAGTCCGGCGGCAGGGTCAGGTAGACGTGCAGCCCCGCCTCGATGCCCCCCACGCACACCTCGGGCATCTCCTCGGCGAGGGCGCGCACGAGGGCGTCGCGGCGCCGCCGGTACTCCCGGCGCATCCGCCGCAGGTTGCGGTCGTAGGCGCCGCTGCGCAGGAAGTGCGCCAGCGCGTACTGCTCGATGACCGGCGAGCCGAGGTCGAGCTCGCCGCGCGCCCGCCGTACCCGGTCGGCGACCTCCGGCGGGGCCGCCACCCAGCCCAGCCGCAGCCCGGGCGCCATGGCCTTGCTGACGCTGCCCGACAGCACCACCCGGTCGGACGCCAGGCCCTGCAGGCAGCCGACCGGGTCGCGGTCGAAGCGGAACTCCGCGTCGTAGTCGTCCTCGATGACGATCCCGCCCCACTCGATCAGCGCCGCGCGCCGGGCGGGCGAGAGCACCACGCCGGTCGGGTACTGGTGGGCGGGCGTGACCAGCACCGCATCGGCGCCGCCGGCCCGCAGCGCGTCCACGTCGATGCCCTCGTCGTCGACGGGGACCGGCACCAGCTCGGCGCCGGCCCTCCTGAGCAGCGGGATCTGGCGCTGGCTCGTGGGGTCCTCGACGGCCAGCCGCAGCCCGCCCAGGACGTGCAGGGTCAGGCTGAGACCCTGGGCCACCCCGCCGACGATGACCAGGTTGTCCGGCCCGACGTCGGCGGCGCGGACGCGGCGCAGGTAGCTCGCCAGCTCCTCCCGCAGCTCCGGCACGCCGCCGGGGTCGCCGTAGTCGAGGGCGTCGGACGGCAGCGCGGCCAGCACGTGGCGCACGGAGGCCAGCCAGCGCTCGCGCGGGAACCAGCCCAGGTCGGGCGAGGTGGGCCGGTGGCCGTAGTACGGCGCGCACACCGTCCCCTGGAAGTCGTGGGCCTCCGGGGCGGGCTCGCGGGAGGCCGCCGGGGCCACGGTGGTGCCCATGCCGACGCGCGAGAGCAGGAAGCCCTCGGCCACCAGCTGCTCGTAGGCCTCGACGACGACGCCGCGGGAGACCCGCAGGTCCGCGGCCAGCTCGCGGGAGGACGGCAGGCGCACGCCGGGCTCGAGGCGGCCCTGCCGGATGGAGTCGCGAAGCTCGTGGGCGATCTGAGCGGCGATACCGCCCTTGTCGCGATTTATGGTTATCAAGAGATCGGCCAATGGTCCACTCTTTCCGTGCCGGATTGGACTCAGTCAGCGAGCCATTGCCTTTCTAGCATCAGATTTCATGCGAAACGGTGTCATCGGCGCGACCTCGGCCATGTTCCTCGTGGGAACCCTTGCCGGGGTGTCGGGCCTCATCCAGGACTATCCGGTGTACGGCGGGCAGGCCCTGCGCTACCTCGTCGCGGCGGCCGTCTGGCTCGTCGTCATCCGCGTCCTCAAGGTGCGGCTCGTGCGCCTGACGCTCCGGGAGTCCCTGTGCCTGGGCGCCCTGACGCTGCTCGGCCTGGTCGTCTTCAACGTCGCGGTGATCGAGTCCACGCGGCATTCCGGGCCGGCGCTGGTCGGCACCGTGCTGGGCACCGTGCCCCTCGCCCTCGCGCTCGCCGGCGGGCGTCCCGCGCCGCGCGTGCTGATCGGCGCCGGCGTGGTGGTCGCCGGGGCCACCCTGGCGACAGGCCTGGGCAGCGGCACCCTGCCGGGCCTGCTGTGGGCGCTGGTCGCGCTGGTCGGCGAGGTGAGCTTCTCCATGCTGGCCATCCCGCTGCTGCCCAAGCTGGGGGCGATCGGGGTCTCGGCCTACTCCACGGGGCTGGCGGTGCCCATGCTGTTCGGCGTCGGCCTGGTCATGGAGGGCGGGCAGCTGCTGCGCGTGCCGACCCTGAGCGAGGCGCTGGGCTACGTCTACCTGGCCGCGATCGTGACCGTGGTGGCGTTCTTCCTGTGGTACTCGGCCCTGCCCAAGCTGGGGCCGGGACGGGCCGGGCTGTTCGCCGGGATGATCCCGGTGGGGGCGATCGTCACCGGCGCGGCGCTGGGCGTGGCGCTGCCCACCGTGCCCGACCTCGCCGGCGCGGCGCTGGTGGTCGCGGGCATCGTCGTGGGGCTCAGCGCCCCGAAGGCCCCCGCGGCCCCCGCGGAACGGCCGGCGGTTCCCGCCGCGGGCGGCGCAAGCCGTACCCTCTAGGGGGACCGAAAGGATTGCTGCAGATGCCCGAGTTCGCCTACACCGACCTGCTCCCGCTTGGCGCCGACGAGACCGAGTACCGGTTGATCACCACGGAGGGGGTGCGGAGGGTCGAGGCGGCGGGCCGCACGTTCCTCGAAGTCGAGCCGGAGGTGCTGCGGCTGCTCACCGAGACGGCGATCCACGACATCTCCCACTTCCTGCGCAGCTCGCACCTCGCCCAGCTGCGCAAGATCGTCGACGACCCCGAGTCCAGCGGCAACGACCGGTTCGTGGCCCTCGACCTGCTCAAGAACGCCGCCATCTCCGCCGGCGGCGTGCTGCCGATGTGCCAGGACACCGGCACCGCGATCGTCATGGGCAAGCGCGGCCGGCACGTGCTGACCGACGGGCGCGACGCCGAGCACATCTCCCGCGGCGTCTACGACGCCTACACGCGGCTGAACCTGCGCTACTCCCAGATGGCCCCGCTGACCATGTGGGAGGAGAAGAACACCGGCAACAACCTGCCCGCGCAGATCGAGCTGTACGCCGAGGACCCAGGCGGCCACGCCGACGAGTACAAGCTGCTGTTCATGGCCAAGGGCGGCGGTTCGGCCAACAAGTCGTTCCTGTACCAGGAGACCAAGGCGGTCCTCAACGAGAAGCGCATGATGGCCTTCCTGGAGGAGAAGATCCGCTCGCTCGGCACCGCGGCCTGCCCGCCGTACCACCTGGCGATCGTCGTGGGCGGCACCAGCGCCGAGTTCGCGCTCAAGACGGCCAAGTACGCCTCGGCCCGCTACCTGGACTCGCTGCCCACCTCGGGGTCGCCGTCCGGGCACGGCTTCCGCGACCTGGAGCTGGAGCAGAAGGTCTTCGAGCTGACGCAGCGGCTCGGCATCGGGGCGCAGTTCGGCGGCAAGTACTTCTGCCACGACGTGCGGGTCGTCCGGCTGCCGCGGCACGGGGCCTCCTGCCCGGTGGCGATCGCGGTGTCGTGCAGCGCCGACCGCCAGGCCCTGGCGAAGATCACGGCCGAGGGCGTGTTCCTGGAGCAGCTGGAGACCGACCCGGCGCGCTTCCTGCCCGACACGACCGACGAGCACCTGTCCGGCGACGTGGTGAAGATCGACCTCAACCGGCCGATGCGGGAGATCCTTGCCGAGCTGACGAAGTATCCGGTCAAGACGCGGCTCTCGCTCACCGGCCCGCTCGTCGTGGCCAGGGACATCGCCCACGCCAAGATCGCGGAGCTGCTGGACAACGGCGGCGAGATGCCGCAGTACATGAAGGACCACGCGGTCTACTACGCGGGACCGGCCAAGACGCCGGAGGGCTACGCCTCGGGCTCCTTCGGCCCGACGACGGCGGGGCGCATGGACTCCTACGTCGAGCGCTTCCAGGCGGCCGGCGGCTCGATGGTCATGCTGGCCAAGGGCAACAGGTCACGGCAGGTGACCGAGGCCTGCCAGAAGTACGGCGGCTTCTACCTGGGCTCGATCGGCGGTCCGGCGGCCCGGCTGGCGCAGGACTGCATCAAGAAGGTCGAGGTGCTGGAGTATCCCGAGCTGGGAATGGAGGCGGTCTGGAAGATCGAGGTGGCGGACTTCCCCGCCTTCATCGTGGTGGACGACAAGGGCAACGACTTCTTCGCCGACACGACGGGGCCGGTGCTGACCATCGGCCGGCGCTCCTAGCGCGTCAGGCGGCGACCAGGCCGCGGTGCGGCGCCACGACACGTCCGTCGGGCAACAACAGGCCGGTGTCCTCGAACAGGATCACGCCGTTGCACAGCAGGCTCCACCCCTGATCCGGGTGGGCGCGGACCACGTGGGCCGCCTCGCGGTCGAGGGAGTCGGCTGAGGGGCAGGTGGGGTAATGGTTGCACATGACGGCCTTCTTAGTCTCTTCGTGCTCCTGGTAAAACCTTCGGCGCGGCGTGGCGCTCAGTAGGGCAGCGATCGCCCTGACGGGGTGCGCAGGTCGAGTCCGGGCTTGGCCGGTTTGGCCGGCCGCTTGCGGATCTGGGTCTGTCGCATCTCATCACGTCCCTTAACGAAAGCCTCGTGAGGCTGGGTTCCGGGAGAGCGTTTCTGCCTACAGTCTGACGATTCGCACCGACAGTTTTGCGTGCATTCCGCCCTCGTTGTCTTGAGGATGCACGAGGTCGCTTTCCGTGCGCCTTCACGCGGCTATCACGGCGCCGTCAGGGGTACTGCAAGGCTGTCAGGGGTGCTGCAAGCGGCTGTCAAGCGCAGGGAGACAGGTAGACCCGCAGGTCACCGACGTCGGCGTGGTGGCGCCAGCCGAGCTTGCCGTACAGGCGGACGGCGGCCACGGCCCGCGGGGAGGTCAGCAGCCAGGACGGCCCGGCCTCCTCCATGAGGGAGCCGAGCATGGCCGTGCCGATCCTCCGGCCGGAAAAGCGCGGGTCCACCGCGACCTCGACGAGCTCGAACAGGTGCGACAGGTCGCCGGCCGCCTCGCGGAGGTTCCGGTAGAAGGGCTCGTCGGGCCATTCGGGGTTGCGGAAGCCGTACGTGAAGCCCGCGAGCTCGCGGTCCACCCACGCGAGCCGGCAGAGGAAGCCCGGCATGGCGCTGTGGGCGGCCAACTTGCCGGGGAACGCCGCGATCTGCTCGGGGGTCTCGCTCCACGGCGGCTGGGCGAAGGCCGCGCCGTACACCCGGTGCATGAGCTCCGGCTCGGCGGCGGACGTCAGGCGCATGCCACTCCCCAGGGGTCGTCGCGGGCGGTGGCCCGCCCGCGACCCGCTGCGGACCAATCGGACACCAGCCATGATGCAGAACCGTGGTCCTAGGTCGCAAGTCTGATGCAGTTGCGAATATCTTGCAATAGTGTCGGAGCGGAAAGATCGACGAGAGGACCGCGATGGGGATCTACACGCTTCCCGACCTGCCCTACGACTACGCGGCGCTGGAGCCCGCGATCACCGGCGAGATCCTGGAGCTGCACCACGCCAAGCACCACGCCGCCTACGTCAAGGGGGCCAACGACACGCTGGAACGGCTGGCGGAGGCGCGCGACAAGGGCGAGTTCGGCAACCTGGTGGGCCTGGAGAAGACCTTCGCGTTCAACCTGTCCGGCCACGTGCTCCACACCATCTTCTGGCAGAACCTCTCCCCCGACGGCGGCGACCGCCCCGACGGCGCGCTGCGCGACACGATCGAGGAGCACTTCGGCGGCTTCGAGGCCTTCCGGCGGCAGCTGACGGCCGCGACGATCGGCGTGCAGGGCTCGGGCTGGGGCGTGCTGGCCTGGGAGCCGCTCGGCCGCCGCCTCGTGGTCGAGCAGGTCTACGACCACCACGGCAACGTCGGCATGAACACCACGCCGCTGCTGGTCTTCGACGCCTGGGAGCACGCCTACTACCTGCAGTACCGCAACGTCCGCCCCGACTACGTCGAGCGGCTGTGGGACCTGGTGGACTGGGCCGACGTCCAGCGCCGCTTCGCTGACGCGACAAGTCAACCGGCTTGACCGAACTTCGCAACAATTTATCGGCACGCCGTCTACTGGTCGGTTTCCGCAAATAGGTAAGCTGCCTGCCATGCGTGCGCCGTCCGGTTACCTCCTTGCCGCGCGCTATCGGCTCGTGGAGCCAGTCGGCCGCGGCGGCATGGGCACGGTCTGGCGGGCGCACGACGAGCTGCTCGACCGCGACGTCGCGGTCAAGGAAGTGCGGCTGCCCAACGTCCTGGATGAGGACCTGCGGGCCGAGCTGTGCGCGCGCACCGAGCGCGAGGGCCGCGCGACCGCCATGGTCGCCCATCCCTCGGTCATCACCGTCTACGACGTGGTCACCGAGGACGACCGGCCCTGGATCGTGATGGAGCTGCTCCAGGCCAAGTCGCTGGAGCAGCTCATCCAGGAGACCGGGCCGCTGGACCCGCGCTACGCCGCCGAGATCGGGCGGCAGATCCTCGGCGCCCTGCGCGCCGTCCACGCCAAGGGCATCCTGCACCGCGACGTCAAGCCCAGCAACGTGCTGGTGACCAAGGAGCGCGCGGTGCTCACCGACTTCGGCCTGGCCGCCTTCGAGGGCGAGATCTCGATCACCCAGGTGGGCATGGTGCTGGGGTCGGCCGGGTACATCGCGCCCGAGCGGGTGCTGGGCGCCAAGGCCAGCCCCGCCGCCGACCTGTGGTCGCTCGGCGCGACCCTCTACACCGCCGTCGAGGGTCACGGCCTGCACGGCCGCCGTACGGCTGCCGCCGCGATGGCCGCGCTGACCAGCGGTGAGCCCATCCCCATGGTCAAGGCCGGGCCCCTCGCGCCGGTGCTGGAGGCGCTGCTGCGCATCGACCCGGAGAAGCGGATCGACTCGGTGCGCGCCTCGCTCATGCTCGCCAGGGTCGCGGCGGGCGGCTCGGCCGAGCAGCCCATCCAGAGCGGGCGCCGGTACCCGATCAGCGCTCCGTCGTTCGGCCGCCGCACCGCGCACCGGGGGCTGCACCGCGCGGACACCACGTTCGTGCCGGCGCCGCGGCGGACCCACCGGCGTTCGGCGCCCCCTCCGTCGCCTTATGCCCGGTTTGTGCAGCGAATGATAAAGATGTTCCTACCGCGGCGGTTCTGGCCCCGCGAACTTCGCAAGCGGGGGTAAAGCGTTTCCCTCCTGAATCGGTATCTTCTTCTCATGTCGAGAAGGAGGCAGGGGCTTGGGGTGGGGAGACAGCACGCGGGTCCTCGTGAATCGCTACGAGCTGCTCGCGCCGCTCGGCCGCGGCACCATGGGCACCGTCTGGCGCGCACACGACCGCGAACTCGGCCGTGAAGTCGCGATCAAGGAGGTCCGCCAGGACCCCGGCCTGACCGACGAGCAGCTCGGCGAGCTGCGCGAACGCATGCTGCGCGAGGGCCGCATCGCCTCGCGCATCAATCACCCGGCCGTCGCGGCCATCTACGACGTCGTCGTCTCCGGCGGCAGCCCGTGGATCATCATGGAGCTGGTCGAGGGGCGCTCGCTGGAGGAGGTCATCGAGGAGGAGGGGCCGCTGCCGCCCCGCCTGGTCGCCGAACTCGGGGTGGACCTGCTGGGAGCGCTCCGGGCGGCGCACGCCCAGGGGATCACGCACCGGGACGTCAAGCCGGGCAACGTGCTGATCACCGAGCACGGGCGGGTCGTGCTGACCGACTTCGGCATCGCCAAGGCGGAGGGCGACAGCAAGCTCACCAAGACCGGCATGGTCATCGGGTCGCCGGGGTACACGGCGCCGGAACGGGCCAGGGGCGAGTACACCGGGCCCGAGTCGGACGTCTGGTCGCTCGGGGCGACGCTGTACTTCGCGGTGGAGGGCAAGCCGGCCTACGAGCGGGCGACGATCTCCGAGACGCTGGCGGCGCTGATGACGGAGAACGTGGATCCGCCCACGCAGGCCGGGCCGCTGCGGCCGGTGCTGGAGGGCATGCTGCACAAGAACCACAAGCAGCGGCTCACGGCGGCCAAGGCGGAGACCATGCTGCGGATGATCGCGGACACGCCGACCCACGAGTTCGCGGCCCTGCCGGCCGAGCGGGGCCGCGGTACGGCGGCGCCTGACGTCGCGGAGACGGCTCCTGCGGCGCCGCGGCCCGCGAAGGGTGACGAGGCCGGGGACGAGGTGTCCGCGGAGGGCCCAGGGCCCGGTGAGAAGGCGTCCGGGGACGCGCCTTCGGCGTACCCGGAAGACGACGGACAGGACCCCGACCGGACGATCGTCGTCAAGCGGCCCAAGCCACCGCTCCCCGAGCCGCAGGCGCAGAAGGAACCGCCCGTGGACGAGGGCGCGATGGCCACGCGGGTGGTGTTGCCGCACCCGCCCGGGCGGCAGGTGTACCCGGCGCCGGACAGCCCCTCCCCCGCCTCCCCCGGCGGCGTGCCGGAAGCCCCGCGTACACCCCTGGCACCCGGACCGGCGCCCGCGCCGCCGTACGCCGCGGACCACTCCCCCGGCCTCGACGGCCGGTCCGAGCGGGGCCTGGGCACCGACCTGTTCGCCATCGCGGGCCGCGAGGAGCCGCCGGACAAGCCCGGCAGGACCGGCATGCTGGTCCTCATGGCGATCGCCGCGGCCGCCGCCGTCGTCGTCGCCATCCTGATCATGGCGGCCCTGGCCAGCTGAGTCAGACTGGAGTCATGAGCGAGCACCGGATCGAACATGACTCGATGGGCGAGGTCCGCGTCCCGGCCAAGGCCCTGTGGCGGGCGCAGACCCAGCGGGCGGTGGAGAACTTCCCCATCTCGGGGACCAGGCTCGAGGCCGCCCACATCGCGGCGCTGGGCCTGATCAAGGCCGTCGCCGCCGAGGTCAACGGCGACCTCGGGGTGATCGACAAGGACATGGCGGAGGCGATCGCGCAGGCCGCCGCCGACGTCGCCGAGAACGAGCACGACGAGCACTTCCCCATCGACGTGTTCCAGACCGGCTCGGGCACCTCCTCCAACATGAACGCCAACGAGGTCATCGCGACGCTGGCCGAGGCGCGGCTGGGCCGTCCGGTCCATCCCAACGACCACGTCAACGCCTCGCAGTCGTCCAACGACGTCTTCCCGACCTCGATCAGGGTCGCGGCGGCGACCGAGGTGTCCTACCACCTGCTGCCCTCGCTCCACCACCTGGCCAGGGAACTGCGCAAGAAGGCCACGGAGTTCAAGACCGCGGTCAAGGCGGGGCGGACCCACCTCATGGACGCCACGCCGGTGACGCTGGGGCAGGAGTTCTCGGGGTACGCGGCGCAGATCGAGCACGGCGTCGAGCGCGTCAAGGCGGCCATGGCCCGCGTGGTGGAGCTGCCGCTGGGCGGCACGGCGGTCGGCACGGGCATCAACACGCCGCCTGGCTTCGCCGAGAAGGTGATCGTCAAGCTCAACGAGGCGACGGGCATCGTCTTCGTGGAGGCGCCCAACCACTTCGAGGCGCAGAGCTCGCAGGACGCGCTCGTGGAACTGTCCGGCCAGCTCAAGGTCGTCGCGGTGTCGCTGAACAAGATTGCCAACGACCTGCGCTGGATGGGCTCGGGCCCGCGCGCCGGCCTGGCGGAGATCAACCTCCCCGACCTGCAACCCGGCTCCTCGATCATGCCGGGCAAGGTCAACCCGGTCATCCCGGAGGCCGTGTGCATGGTGTGCTCGCAGGTCATCGGCAACGACGCGGCCATCGCCTTCGCGGGCGCCTCCGGGTCGTTCGAGCTCAACGTCCAGCTGCCGGTGATGGCGAGGAACATCCTGGAGTCGGTACGGCTGCTCGCGAACGTCTCGCGCCTCCTGGCCGACCGGTGCGTCGCGGGCATCACGGCCAACGAGGAGCGGATGCGGGAGTACGCCGAGTCGTCCCCGTCCATCGTCACGCCGTTGAACCGTTTCGTCGGCTACGAGGAGGCGGCACGCATCGCCAAGCAGGCGCTGGCGGAGCGCAAGACCATCCGGCAGGTCGTGATCGAGCGCGGGCACGTCGCGAACGGGACGATCACGGAGGAGCAGCTGGACGCGGTCCTGGATGTGTTGTCGATGACGCGCCCCGCGGAGCGTGCCGAGTAGGCCCGGGCCGTACGGCATGGACCTTCGCCTGGGCCGCGCTTCGCGCGTCACCGACTCCGAGCCCCCCTTGCCGGGTGGCCTCCCGGCCCCCGAGTCTTATGCCCAGCCCCACACCAGCGAGTCCGAACGCCGGCAAGCGTTCAGACCCTGGCTTCATGCCTACGGTCACACTGAGCACACACCGCACCCGGCGGCTACTTTGCACGGCCACGGACAGGCTTCTTGCGGTTCGTGGTTGGACGCCGTCGTCCGCATGCCGGGCTGATCCGGTGCTGACTCTCGGATGACCTCAATCTGACTGAAGTGATTGACTCTTCTCTGGTCAACTGTCAGGCTCGCTGTGTGCAAGTTCACGCACACCCAGAGCAGTGGAGGCCATCATGGCGCTACGGTTCATCGGCATCGACAACACCAGCGAGCACGGCGGATGCCCCTCCGTCTGGGTCGACGACATGGACGGCAGTATCGTGATCCAGGGAATCGTCGTCACCGACCCCGACATGGTGAATCAAGTTGCCGCACGCAGCCCGCTCGCACCCGGCGAAATGATCGTTAGGCTTCCAGCACACATGCGCGGCTACCTCCTGGAGGCATGTTGTGAACGAGACCCCGACGTTGGATGAATTGCTGAAGCGCTGTGTGCGCTCAGCAATGCACCTGGAGATGCGGGATACCTACGGCTACTCAAGCCCCGGCTACCGCGCATGGCGAGATGGCGTCCCCTTCGACCGCACGGCCTTCGACGCGCCGTGGGTCAACCTGATCAAGGAGACGGTGAGCAGGGGCGTTGTCGTACGCCGCGCCCGCATCGTTTCAGAACCCATCAGCGACTACATTCGCTACGAGCACTACGCGACGCCATTCGCGAACCTCGCGGGAGGCGAGATGGTTCGTTGGCTGCCTCGCCAGAAGGCCTCAGACCTGGCCCTGCCCGGCAACGACTTCTGGTTGTTTGACGGTCGGCTCGTACGCTTCGGGTTTCACTCCGGCGACGGAGAGGCAACCGGCAGTGAGGACTCGGAGAACCCGGCCGTGGTGAAACTGTGCGCCTCAGCCTTTGAGGCTGTGTGGGAACGCGCGATCGACCATGCGGAGTATCGGCCCGCCTGAGCGTCCCGACGTGTCGACATCGCCGTCCTCCAGCGCGCACGAAGCCCGCCTGGCCGTAGGCAAGCGTCTCCGAGAGATCCTGCGAGACTCGGGAATGACAGCCAGGGCGCTCGCCCAGGCGGCTGGTTGGGATGAGTCCAAGTGCTCCCGTCTCATCCACGGCCGGACGCTGCCATCCGATCAGGACATTCGCATCTGGTGCCGGATCTGCGGAGCCGAGGACGAGATTCCCGATCTCATCGCGGCAAGCCGTGACGCCGACAGCATGTACGTGGAATGGCGTCGCTTGCAGCGTAGCGGCATGAAACGCCTGCAGGAAACCAGGGTTTCGCTGTACGAGCAGACCCGGCTCTTTCGTTTCTACTGTTCACAGTTCATGCCTTGGCCACTTCAGACACCCGGCTATATGCGGGCTGTCTTGTCGGCTTTCGCCGAGTTCCACGACGCTCCTCGCGACATCGACGAGGCGATCGCCGCCCGCGCCGCGCGATTGCGTTTGTTGTATGAGGGAGATCACCGCTTCGCCATTGTCATGGAGGAGTCCGTCCTTCACGATCGGGTCGCTGACGATGACGTCATGGCCGGGCAACTCGGCCAGCTCCTGGAGGGCATGTCTCTTCCGTCCGTGTCTCTCGGAATCATCCCTGCCGACACTCGGCGCAGGCTGTGGACTATGGAGACTTTCTCCATCTACGACGACAAGCGCGTATTCGTGGAACTGCTCACGGCGGGAGTGACGGTCACTCAGCCACGCGAGATCGCACTGTATATCAAGGGCTTCGCCGAACTGGCGTCTCATGCGGTGTACGGCAACAAGGCACGCGCACTGATCGCGGCGGCGTTGGCTTCTCTGGGCTGAGCGCGCAAGTTCATACAAGTTCGTTGAGGCCAGGACACGCCCTCTCCTACCGTCGAGGCATGGCGACCGGACAGACGGCATCACAGCAGGTAGACAGCGACGAGCCCCTCTCCGACCGCGTGGCCGGCCAGGCCGAGGCGACGTTAGACGTGGTGCGGGAGCTGCTGAGAGCTCGCGGGTTCCTGACGTGTCGGGTGTCACGAATCGGCCTGTGTCTCGACGGCCGGCGCGGCACCTTCGGCGTCGTCCGGCGTAAGGCTCCCGAACTCCTCGTGTATGCGCCTCATGGCGCGAAGGTGGCCGAGGTGACCGTTGGAGCCCGGTCGGGCGCGTATCTGGTGTCGGTGGCGGGCAACGCTGCCAATGCTCACCCGGTGCCCGCCGACCAGCCCGACCTGGTCGCGAGGCTGCTGTCTGATCCGTCGGTGGTAGACGAGCGATGACGTCGGCCGAGCTTGACGAGAAGTACGGGCGGGTCTGGGAGTTCTTCCCGCGCATGGCCTCGGGGTAGCCGCCGTACGGCGGCAGCGGTCCCTGACCGATGAGGACTACCGGCGCGGCACGGTTCTGGTGCTGCTGGCCGGTGACCTGGCCGGGCTGGTCCCGCAGCTGGAGCGGCAGGCGCGCCTGTAGATGCGCCTGCCGCTGCCCACAGGCGCACGGCCGGCGGTGAAGGCGTGGTCGAGGGGAACCCCGGCTGTCGGCCGTGCCACCACCTCGGGCCACCCCCGGCCCGAGCGAGAAAGGAGGGCACCCCCAGATGGACCTGTATGCGAGGGATCTCGGCCCGCTGGCCTTCCGCCGCCTGTGCGGCGGCAACCAGCAGGAAGAGGAGATGGAGTCCTGCGTGGAGATCGCGCCGATTCCCGGTGAGGTCGACGCCTTCGCCCTGCGCGACTCCAAGAACCCCCAGGCCGGGACGCTCCGGTTCACCGGTGACGAGCTGCGCGCCGCCGGGATGAGGACCATCTAGGAACCGCCACCCGAAGACGGCCCCTGCCCGCCGGAATCCGGCAGGGGCCGTCCCCTTCCGCGACGATACGGACCTGCACGGGGGCATGATGCACTGGCACGCCTACACCTGGACCGGCCACGGCCCCGACCTCAAGCGCGAGGCCGAACGCCGCCCGGACTCACCCGACTTCGCCACCTCGCCGCTGCCGCCCATGCGCACCGGGGACTGGCTGGCCAAGCCCCCTCACCGCATCGCCGAGACGTTCGACGACGCGACCAAGGCGGTGGAGTGGATGGCCGGGGAGTACAGGCCGCTGCGCCCGCAGAGCGACACCATCCCCCTGGGGCATCGGCTGGCCGTGGCCGCCGATCTGCTGCCGCGCGGGGTGGATGTGCAGTGGGGCGAATGGCTCCATGGTGGCCGCTTCATCACCATCGGCATGATCTGCTGCCCAAACCTGCACGTCGATTATCCTTGCCCCTACCGCGGTTGATCGAGCTGTGGCCAACCCTGCCGACAACCGGGGGAGCTCGAGGGGGGCCGGAAGGCCCCCTCGACCCGGGGGCGTGGGGGGGGCCGAAGGACTCCCCCCACAAAACACAGCCTGAGCCTCGACAAGCGCGAAGCGCCGATGAGGCGAAGCCCATGCCCTTGAAGCCCGCTCCCAAGCCGCTTCACCACCCGTGTGGAGGCGTCCAACGATGCGCCCTGTTGAAAAGCGGATTCACGCCCAAGAGTGCGAGGCGGTGGGCCGCAGGGCCACGCCGTTCACAGTCCCGAGCCCACATAGCCCCGCACCGAGGTATGGCTCCAGCCTCCATGTCCCGTGACCGGCCGGGCGTCTAAGGTCCCAGGCATGGCGGAGGAGCTGACCGGGCGGACGGCCCTGGTGACGGGGGCAGGCAGCGGGATCGGGCGGGCCTGCGCGCGAAGGCTGGCGGCCGCGGGGGCCAGGGTGCTGGCCGTGGACCGCAACGGGGAGACGGCCGGCAAGGTGGCGGCGGAGACCGGGGGCCTCGCGGTCGTGGCCGACCTGAGCGATCCCGGCTTCGTGGACGCGCTGCCGGACGAGCCGGTGGACATCGTGGTGAACAACGCGGGGTTCCAGCACGTGGCCCCGATCCAGGACTTCCCGCCCGAGGTGTTCCGGGCGATCATGAAGGTGATGGCCGAGGCGCCGTTCCTCATCGCCAGGCGCTACCTGCCGGGCATGTACGGCAGGCGATGGGGCCGGTTCGTGAATATCTCATCGGTGCACGGGCTGCGGGCTTCGCCGTACAAGTCGGCGTATGTCGCGGCGAAGCACGCCCTGGAGGGCCTGTCCAAGGTGATCGCGCTGGAGGGCGCCGAGCACGGCGTGACCTCGACGTGCGTGTGCCCCGGCTACGTGCGGACCGAGCTGGTGGAGAGCCAGATCGACGACCAGGCCAGGGCGCACGGCATCGCGCGGGAGCGGGTCGTCGAGGACATCATGCTCAGGCCCGCGGCCATCAAGCGGCTCATCGAGCCGGAGGAGGTGGCCGAGCTGGTCGCGTACCTGTGCGGGCCGCGGGGCGACTTCATCACCGGCGTGTCGCTGCCGATGGACGGCGGTTGGACCGCCCGCTAGCGCCGTCCACGGCGGGCGAGAGCAGAATGAACAGCATGCGCGTCTTCCTCGAACTGCTCGCCCGCGAAGCCTCCGCGGTGGAGTTCGAGGGGCCCATCATCGAGGCGCGGGCCGCCGGACGCGGCCCCCGGGAGATCGCCGAGCTGGAGCAGGCCAAGGTCGAGGCGCTGAAGGTCAGGCAGCTGCTCAGGCGGCGGGCCAGGCGCGAGGCGGAGCTGTCGGCGCTGTACGACACGGCCGGCGACCTGGCCGGGCTGCGCGACCTGGACGCGGTGCTGGAGGCGATCGTGCACCGGGCCAGGCAGCTGCTGGGCACCGACACCGCCTACATGACGCTGCACGACCCCGACCGGGGCGACACCTACATGCGGGTCACGGACGGGTCGGTGTCGGCCGCGTTCCAGAACCTGCGGCTGGACATGGGCGCGGGGCTGGGCGGCCTCGTGGCGCAGACGGCCAGGCCGTACTCCACCGCCGACTACTTCGCCGACGCCAGGTTCCGGCACAAGACGCACATCGACAGCGCCGTGAAGGAAGAGGGCCTGGTCGCGATCCTGGGTGTGCCGCTCAAGCTGGGCCAGCGCGTGATCGGCGTGCTGTTCGCGGCCAACCGCAGCGCGCGGCCGTTCCTGCAGGAGGAGGTCGCGCTGCTGTCGAGCCTGGCGGCGCACGCCGCGGTGGCGATCGACAACGCCCGGCTGCTGCAGGAGACGCGCAACGCGCTGGAGGAGCTGTCCACGGCCCACAAGCGGCTCAGGGAGCACGGCGAGGCGGTCGAGAGGGCCGCGCAGGCGCACGACCGGATGATGCAGCTCGTCCTGCAGGGCCGCGGCATCGAGGACATCGCCGCCGTCGTGGGCGGCAGGCTGACGGTCCTGGACGGCCTGGGCAAGCCGCTCACGGGCGACCTCCACGAGCCCGATCCCGGCCTGTTCGAGGCGGCGCAGGCCTCCCGGGCGCTGGGCCGGACGGTACGGCGGGGCAACCAGCTCATCGCCTCGGTGGACGTCGGCGGCGAGCCGCTGTGCACGCTCATCCAGGAGCACGTGCGCGACGACGGCACCCGGCGGGAGGCGCCGGAGAGCGACGAGCGCATCCTGGAGCGGGCGGCGCTGGCGTGTGCCCTGCTGCTGCTGTTCAAGCGCAGCGTGGCCGAGGCGGAGGGCCGGGTGCGCGGCGAGCTGCTCGACGACCTGATCGCCCGCCCGCACGACGAGGGGCTGACCGAGCGGGCCAGGCGGCTGGGCGTGGACCTGGACGAGCCGCACACGGTCGTCGTGGCCAAGCATCGCGGGCAGCGGGAGCGGGCGGCGTTCTGGGCGTCGTCGCAGGCGGCGCTGGCGCACGGGCTGGCGGCGAGCCGGCCGGAGGAGGTCGTGCTGCTGCTCCCCGGGCAGCAGGACGCCAGGCGCGTGGCGAGGGAGCTGAGCGCCTCCCTGGGCGCGCCGGCGACCGCGGGCGCCGCGGGGCCGGTGACGGCGGCTGCGCAGGTGCGGGCGGCCTACCACGAGGCGCAGCGGTGCGCGGACGCCCTCGTGGCGCTGGGCCGGACGGGCGACGGGGCGAGCGCCGGGGAGCTGGGGTTCGTCGGGCTGCTCATCGGCCAGGATCGCGACATTTCGGGGTTCGTCCGCAGCGCTCTCGGCTCGGTCGTCGACTACGACGCCAGGCGCGGGACCAACCTCGTCGGCACGCTGGCCGCCTACTTCCGCTCGGGCGGCTCGCCGAGCCGTACCGCCGAGGCCATGCACATCCACGTCAACACGGTCTCCCAGCGGCTGGAGCGCATCGCGAGCCTGCTCGGCGAGGACTGGCAGGAGCCGGAGCGGGCGCTGGAGATCCAGCTGGCGCTGCGCCTGCACAGGCTCAGCTCATGACAGGGCACATAAGCCACCGCCCGAGTGTGGGGTCCGCGCCCATAGGAGTGACCGAGATCACTCCTTAGCGTGAACTCACTCCCCACGTCAGGAATGGTGTGAAATGTCCATCAAGAAGATCGTAGGCGCGAGCCTCATCGGCACCACGATCGAGTGGTACGACTTCTTCCTGTACGGCTCGGCCGCCGCGCTGGTGTTCAACAAGCTCTTCTTCCCCGACTCCGATCCGCTCACCGGCACGCTGCTGGCCTTCCTCACCTACGCGGTGGGCTTCGTGGCCCGCCCGCTGGGCGGCCTGGTCTTCGGCCACTTCGGCGACCGGGTCGGCCGCAAGACCCTGCTCGTCTTCAGCCTGCTGCTGATGGGCCTCGCGACGTTCCTGATCGGCTGCCTGCCCACGCACGCCGCCATCGGCAGCGCCGCGCCGCTGCTGCTGACCGCGCTCCGCCTCGTCCAGGGCTTCGCGCTGGGCGGCGAGTGGGGCGGCGCGGTCCTGATCGTCTCCGAGCACGGCGACTCCAGCCGCCGCGGCTTCTGGGCCTCCTGGCCGCAGGCCGGCGCCCCGGCCGGCAACCTGCTGGCGACCGCGGTGCTGGCGCTGCTGGCCGCGGTGCAGTCCGACGAGACGTTCCTGAGCTGGGGCTGGCGCGTGCCGTTCCTGCTGTCGGGCGTCCTGGTCTTCATCGGCCTGTGGATCCGGCTGACGATCGCCGAGTCGCCGGTGTTCCTGCAGGCTCCGCCGGAGGACAAGGCCCCGATCGTCAGCGTGCTGAAGCGTCACAAGAAGGACGTGCTGATCGCCATCGGCGCCCGGATGGCCGAGAACATCTCGTTCTACCTGATCACCGTCTTCGTGATCACCTACGCCACGTCGGCGGCCGAGCTGTCGCGGCAGGTCGTCCTCAACGCGGTCCTCATCGCGAGCGCCATCCACTTCTTCACCATCCCCCTGTGGGGCGCGCTGTCGGACCGGGTCGGCCGCCGTCCCGTCTACATCGCCGGCAGCATCGGCGTCGGCGTGTGGATCTTCGCGTTCTTCCCGCTCATCGACACGGGCAACTTCCTGGCCATCACCCTGGCCGTCACGGTCGGCCTGCTGTTCCACGGCATGATGTACGGCCCGCAGGCGGCCTTCTTCTCCGAGCTGTTCGGCACGAGGATGCGCTACACCGGCATGTCGATCGGCGCCCAGCTGTCGGCGATCGTGGCCGGCGCGCTGGCCCCGAGCATCGCGACGGCGCTGCTCCAGCGGTACGACAGCAGCCTGCCGATCGCCCTCTACCTGGCCCTGGCGGCCCTGATCACCCTCGGCTCGGTCTACGCCGCCCGCGAGACCCAGGGCCGCGACCTCAGCGAAAGGGTCCAGGTATGAGCGTCGTGTTCGTCCACGGCAACGTCTCCTCCGGCGCCTTCTGGGACGACGTGGTCAAGGAGTTCCCCGGCGCCAAGGCGGTGGACCTGCGCGGGTTCGGCTCGGCCGCGCCAAGGCCGGTGGACGCGACGCGGGGCCTGCGCGACTTCGCCGACGACCTGCGCGAGGCGGTCGACGAGCCGGTCCACCTGGTGGGCTGGAGCATGGGCGGGGGCGTGGTCATGCAGTTCCTGCGCGACCACCCCGGCCTGGTCAGGAGCCTCACGCTGGTCAACCCGGTCTCGCCGTACGGCTTCGGCGGCACCACGGGCGAGGACGGCAGGCTCACCCATCCCGACGGCGCCGGGTCGGGCGCGGGCACGGCCAACCCCGAGTTCGTGGCCGCGATCGGCAAGGGCGACCGGGAGAAGATGCGCGAGGTGTTCCGCTTCGCCTACGTCAAGCACCCCGTCGAGAACGAGGACCGCTACCTCGACTCCATGCTCACCACGGTCACCGGCGAGGACAACTACCCGGGCGACGCCAGGCCCTCGGACCACTGGCCGGGCACCGCGCCCGGCACGCGCGGCGTGCTCAACGCGCTGGCGCCGATCCACTTCCGGCTCGACGACCTGCACGAGGTCGACCCCAAGCCGCCGATCCTGTGGATCAGGGGCGCCGACGACGTGATCGTCTCCGACGCCTCGATGTTCGACCTGGCCCACCTGGGCGCGATCGGCGCGGTGCCCGGCTGGGACGGCACGCCCGCGCAGCCCATGATCGCCCAGACCAGGGCGGTCCTGGAGCGCTACGGGAACTACCGCGAGGCCGTCATCGAGGACTGCGGCCACAGCCCGCACATCGAGCGGCCGCAGGAGTTCCTGCGCCTGCTGCGGGAGCACGTCGCATGAAGCTCGCCCTCGTGCTCGTCGCGAGCCTGCTGACGGCGCCCGCGAGCCAGGAGCCGGCCGTCCCCGGCGCCGAGCACGTCGTCAGCGCCCGCCTCGCCGACCTCACCACCGCCGGGACGGTCACGACCGGCCACACCGACCCGGCCGACTGGGCGGGCCTGCACGCCAAGGCCACGGTCAACCCGACCGGGGTGCCCGGCATCCAGCTCGACGGCTACTTCCCCGACACCTCCGCCTTCAACACCACGCACGGCTGGAACCACGACTCCCAGTTCGTGATCCGCCTGCCCGACAAGTGGAACGGCGGCCTGGTCGTCTCGGGCACGCCCGGCAACCGCGAGCAGTACGCCAACGACTACACGATCTCCGACTGGGTGCTGGCCAAGGGCTATGCGTTCGCCGCCACCGACAAGGGCAACGTCGGCCTGAACTTCCACCAGGACGGCCGCCGTCCCGGCGACGCGATCGCCGAGTGGAACCACCGCCTCACGCAGCTGACCGTGGCCGCCAAGGCCGTGGTCAGGCAGAGGTACGGCAGGGCGCCCAGGACGACGATCGCGGCGGGCATCTCCAACGGCGGCTACCTGGTGCGCTGGCAGCTGGAGAACCGCGGCTGGCTGTATGACGGCGGCGTGGACTGGGAGGGCACGCTCTGGCGGACCAAGGGCGACAACCTGCTGGAGTTCCTGCCCCAGGCGTTGAAGACCTCGCCGGAGGCGGCGGGCTTCCCGCCGGAGTCGGAGTTCCTGTGGCCGTTCCACCGCCAGCACTACTGGGAGCTCACCACCCGGCTCTACCAGCAGGAGCTCGACCCCTCCTACACCGGCGCCCCGGCCGACTACGACTACGGCGAGCGCAGGCCGTACGCCGCGGTGGCGAAGATCGCGCTCACCGGCCGGATCACCAAGCCGCTGGTCACGCTGCACGGGACGCTGGACGCGCTGCTGCCGATCTCGCGCAGCTCCGACGTCTACGCCGAGATGGTGGGGCCGCACCGGCCCTTCCGCTACCACCGGGTGGCGGGCGGCAACCACCTGGACTCGCTCGTCGACGTGTACCCCGACCGGCTGCGGCCGATCCTGCCGGAGTTCCGCGCCGCGTTCGAGGAGCTGGAGGACTGGATCAGTCCTTGAGATAGCGGTTCGTGCCCGCCCGTGCCAGCCGCGCCAGGTGGCGCGCCCCCGGCACGTGGCGGGCCAGCCACGACAGCGCGGGGTCGGGCTCGTCGGGCGCGCGCCGCTCGGGGTCGATCTCGGCGGCCGGGCGCACCAGGACCGTGCCGCCCCGCATCTCCAGGCCGAAGCGCAGCCCGACCTCGGCGTCCTCGGTGCGCAGCGAGGCCAGCCAGGCGCCGGGGCCGAGCGTGTCGCGGCCGGGCAGCACCCGCTTGACCGGCACCTTGGCGACCAGCTGCCCGGCCAGCCGGCCGGGCACGCCCGGCTCCACCAGGGCGGGCGCGGAGACCTCGCGCGGCCGGCCCGTGGTGTTGCGCAGCACCAGCTCCAGCGGCGGGCCGCCGCTCGGCGGCACGTACGGCACGGGCACCACGACGTAGAGGTGGTCGTCCTGCCTGGTGATGCTCGCCCCGGGCGAGACCAGCGCGATCGACTCGGGGAACGAGCGCGGCTCCACCGCCAGGCACAGCTCGCCCGCGTCGCTCCAGCAGGGCACGAGCAGCCGCTGCCGCGGGGTCTGGGCCAGCACGCCAAGGCAGTTCAGCGGGCCCTCGGGCCGTGCCACGCGCGTCCTGGCGGAGTAGACGGGCCCCGACATGCAGACGTGGACCTCCCAATGGCCCGACATGAGCGGCTCGCCGAGGGCGGCGGTCGCCACGTCCACGCGGGCCTCCCCCGCCAGCCGCAGGCGCTGGCCCTCGCGCTCGACCCCGTGGCGCACCGGCACCGGGTAGGAGACGCCGGTCTCCTCGTGCCGCAGGTACAGCTCCAACCCGGCGTGGCGGAGCTCGGCGGTGACGTCGCCGACGCTCGCCGGCACGCCGGCGCCGTCCAGCGACACGGGCAGGCGCCACAGCAGCCGGCCGCCGTCCTCGCGGAAGCGCAGGGGCTGGTTGCCGCAGAACAGCTCCCCGGCCAGCCGCAGCGCCAGGACCTCGCGGTCCCATCGCACCTCGCGCAGGTCGACGCGAACCACGGTACGGCGTGCGGCGTTGGCGAAGCTCACCAGCTGGTCCAGCCTGCCGCCGCGCAGCAGCCACGCGACGGCCCGCAGGTGGCCGGGCAGGAGCTCGTCCAGCCGCTCGGGGAAGCGCTCGGCCAGCAGCTCCCGGTGGACGCTGTAGAGCGTGCCGCGGTCCAGGGACGAGGAGGCGAACCTGGCGCTGAGGAACGGCCGCAGCACGGTGGTGCGCAGCCAGTGGGCGTACATGCGGTCGCGCTGGCGGACGTCGGTGTGCACGTCGACGAAGTCCAGCAGCGCCCGCAGCTCGGCGGCGACGGCGTTCGGGTCCTCCTGCTGCTCGGGCCGCGGCCCCAGGCGGCAGCAGACCGGGCGGGCCAGCACCGCGATCACCTTGGCCAGCAGGTAGGCGCGCACCGAGAACGCCTGCTCGGCCACCTCGCCTCCCGGGACGGCGAAGCCCAGCCGGTGCTGCTCCAGGAACTCCCGGCGCAGGAGCTTGTGCGGGGTGAGCAGGCCGAGCAGCCGGTCGGCCAGGACGTCGGCACGCGCCCGGTCGGCCTCGAAGGCCGGCAGCGGGACGCCGTCGTCGCGCACCAGGTGGCCGACCAGCACGTCGGCCTCGGTCTCCACCGCCCGCTCGTACATGCGCTCCAGCGCGTCGCGTTCGAGCCGGTCGGTCTGGTCCATCAGGTACACGTACTCGCCGGTCGCGCTGGCCAGCCCCACGTTCCTGCCCCGCATCGGCGATCCGGTGTGCGGCAGGCGCAGCACCCGGACGTTGTCGCGCGCCGACGCCACCGCGTCGAGGCGTCCGGCGATGCCGTCGGTGGAGCCGTCGTCGACGAAGATCACCTCGTAGTCGTCGATCGACTGCTCCAGCACCGAGCGGATGCAGGCGTCGGCGCCGTCCCCCGGGTTGTGGATACCGACGATCACGCTGACCTTCACACCCATGTGCCAAGCCTGCGACGCCGCTTCAAGCCGGACGCGCAGGCTTGCCGAGAACGGGAGGAGAGCGGAAGGTGTCAGTACCAGCCCTTGGCCTGGGAGTGGCCCCAGGCGGCGCACGGCGTGCCGTACCTGCCCTTGATGTATCCCAGGCCCCACTTGATCTGGGTGGCGGGGTTGGTCTGCCAGTCGGAGCCCGCGCTGGCCATCTTACTGCCGGGCAGGGACTGCGGGATGCCGTAGGCGCCGCTGTAGCGGTTGGCGGCGCGCTCGTTCCAGCCGCTCTCCTTCTGCCACAGCCGCTCCAGGCAGCCCCACTGCTCGGGGCCGAAGCCGAAGGAGGCCAGCATCTCCTTGGCGATGGCCTTGTTGCTGCCCGGGTCGGGGTTGCTGCCCGGAGGGAAGTTCACCGGCGGGAAGCCGTCGCCGCCGGGTGCCTTCTCCTTCACCTCGACCGGGGTGAGGGTCTTGTTGGCGCCCTCCCGCCTGCGCTCCAGCAGGTCCTTCTTGTAGGCCTGCACCGCGGCCGCCTTCAGCTCGTCGTTCTCCGGCTCGGGAATGTAGCCCTGGGCCAGCGCGGTGAACTCCTCGGGCTGGATCGGCCGGGCCGGGGTGCTCGCGTTGTCGAGGGCCGTGTAGACGACGTAGGCGCCTGCGCCGAGGACGAGCAGCACCGAGGCGCCGATGCCCATCGCCTTCTTGGCCGCGGGGGGTTTGGGGCGCTCTTTCAACACGACCCCGAGCTTGCCCTGTGGTGGGGGGTGGTCCGCAACCGGAACTTGAGATTCGGTTGCCTTCACAACGCCTTAGCTGCTGATTGACGTGGGATCTACCCAAACTGTGATTTGCGTCACACCCGCCACATTTGTCCCAATCCGTGGCTGCGCCCCTCGCGCCGCCGTACCGAGGGGACAGCCACGCTTCCACCGTCGCGTGCCTTCTTTGTGGTCCTGTGTGCGACATGTCACGGTTCAATGACAAAACCCGGATATCGTATGGCCGTGGCTGGCATCCTCCTGGTCGAAGACGACCCCTCCGTGCGGACCGCGCTCGAGCTCGCGCTGACCCGGCAGGGGCATTCCGTGACGTCCTACGCCACCGGCGAGGAGGCGCTGGATCACATCCGGTCGCGCCGCCCCGAGATCGCGATCCTCGACGTCATGCTGCCCGGCATCGACGGGGTCGAGGTGTGCCGGCGCATCCGCCGCCTGGACCAGCTGCCGGTGATCCTGCTCACCGCCCGCGGCGACGACCTGGACGTGGTCGTGGGCCTGGAGGCCGGCGCCGACGACTACGTGGTCAAGCCGGTCGAGCCGCGCGTGCTGGACGCCCGCATCCGCGCCGTCCTGCGCCGGGCCGAGTCGGCCGCCTCCGACCGCATCTCCTTCGGCGACCTGACGATCGACCGGGGCGCCCTGAAGGTCACGCTGAACGGCAAGGAGATCCACCTGACGCCCACCGAGCTGCGGCTGCTGCTGGAGCTGGTGCGGCACCCCGGCCAGGTGCTCAACCGCCGGTACCTGCTGCGCGTGGTCTGGGACCACACCCACGCCGCCGACTCGCGCCTGGTGGACGCCTGCGTCCAGCGCGTGCGCGCCAAGATCGAGCCCCGCCCCGCCGAGCCGACCTACATCCACACGGTCCGCGGCTTCGGCTACCGCTTCAGCCCGCCGTGATGCTCAAACCCATCGGCCTGCGGGCCCGGCTGGTCATCACGTTCACCGTCGTGGCGGTGACCGCGTCGGTGCTCGTCGCCGGCATCGGCTTCGAGCTGGCCAAGACCGCGCTGGTCAAGCGCACCGAGGGCACCGCGGTCGAGCTGATGCGCCGCGAGCTGGAGCAGATCACCTTCCCCGTCGGCAGGCTGCGCCCCGGCGAGAGCCAGCCGCTGGACGAGGACCTGCGGGAGCTGGCCAACCGGCTGGACACCCCGGGCAGCCACGCCGTGGTCGTGTACGGCACGCGCGCCTTCAGCGACGACGGGCGGGTGATGACCGAGGACGACCTGCCCCACGAGCTCGTGGCCAGGGCGCAGCGCGGGTTCGCCGCCCAGATCCGGCTCATCCGCGGCCACCTGTGGCTGGTCGTCGGCACCGAGGTGCTCCGCAGCAACGAGTACGGCGTGCCGGAGCTCACCGGCCTGCAGGCGTTCACCTTCCAGCCGCTCGACGACGACCAGCAGCAGCTCGACTCGCTGCGCCGGGCCCTCATGCAGGCCGGCGCCATCACCCTGCTGATCGCGCTGAGCGTCGCGCTGGCCTCGGCCCGGCGCGTGCTGCTGCCCGTGCGCCGGCTCAGCGCCGCCGCCGAGGCGCTCGGCAAGGGCCGCCTGGACACCCGGCTGCCGGTGCGCGGGCGGGACGAGCTGGCCGAGCTGACGGCCAGGTTCAACGACGCCGCGGCCGCCCTGGAGGCCAGCGTCACCGAGCTGCGCACCCTGGAGGCCATGTCCCGCCGCTTCGTGGCCGACGTCTCCCACGAGCTGCGCACGCCGCTGACCGCGATGACGGCCGTCGCCGACATGCTCTCCGACGAGGCAGAACGGCTGCCCAGGGCGCCCGCGGAGGCCGTACGGCTGGTGCTGCGCGAGGTCAGCCGGCTACGCGAGCTGGTCGACCACCTCATCGAGGTCAGCCGCTTCGACGCGGGCACCGCCACGCTCCACCTGGAGGCGGTGACCGTGGCCGACGCGGTCCGCGACTCGCTGGAGGTGCGCGGCTGGAGCGACCAGGTGGAGGTCGACGTCCCGCCCGGCCTGTCGTTCAACCTGGACCCCCGGCGCTTCGACGTCATCGTGGCCAACCTCGTCGGCAACGCGCTCAAGCACGGCCTGCCGCCCGTGGTGGTCAGCGCGCGGGCCACGCAGCAGGGGCTGGAGGTGCGGGTGCGCGACCACGGCCCCGGCATCCCGCTCAAGGCGCTGCCCCACGTCTTCGACCGGTTCTACAAGGCCGAGACCGGACGCGCCCGCAGCCACGGCAGCGGGCTGGGGCTCGCCATCGCCCGCGAGAACGCCAAGCTGCACGGCGGCACCATCCTGGTACGGCGGGAGCAGCCCGGCACGCTGTTCACGGTGAGGTTCCCCCCGGCATGACGAGCGCGACCAGGCGATTGTGCGCCTTCCTGCTGGCCCTGCTCGTGGCCGGGTGCGGCATCGAGCCGGGCGGCGTCACCGAGCTCGGCGACCGCCCGCCGTACGCCGTCATCCCGGCCCCGGCCAACAGCCTCGTGCTGCACCGGGACGGCAAGCCGTACATCGCCCCGATCAGGCTGCGGGAGAACTCCTTCCGCAGCCTGTTCGAGGCGCTGTTCCGCGAGGACCGCGGCACCCAGCTGCGCGGCGTGGGCTACCGCGGCGCCCTGGAGCTGCAGGTGCCCTACACCCGCCGCGACCCCGACATGCGGCCGACGACGCTCCAGGTGTACCTCGACTACCGCGGCAGGCTGGGGCACAGGGCCCTCGTCGAGATCGTGTGCACGGCGCTGCGCAACTACGACGACTACCAGAGGGTGGAGATCTGGCGTGAGGCCGATCGCGTGCGGCAGGGGAGCTACCGCTGCACTCCCGGCCTCGAGGTCGTCAAAGAGTGATGTCCTCCAGCATCTCGGTCACCAGCGCGGCGATCGGCGAGCGCTCCGACCTGGTCAGCGTGATGTGCGCGAACAGCGGGTGGCCCTTCAGCTTCTCCACCACCGCCACCACGCCGTCGTGCCTGCCCACCCGCAGGTTGTCGCGCTGGGCGATGTCGTGGGTGAGCACCACCCGCGAGTTGGCGCCGATGCGGCTCAGCACCGTCAGCAGCACCCCGCGCTCCAGCGACTGGGCCTCGTCCACGATGACGAACGCGTCGTGGAGCGAGCGGCCGCGGATGTGGGTCAGCGGCAGCACCTCGAGCATGCCGCGGTCGAGCACCTCCTCGATCACCTCCGGCGAGGTGACCGCGCCCAGCGTGTCGTAGACCGCCTGCGCCCAGGGGCCCATCTTCTCGCCCTCGGTGCCGGGCAGGTAGCCGAGCTCCTGGCCGCCGACCGCGTACAGCGGGCGGAAGACGATGACCTTGCGGTGCTGGCGGCGCTCCAGCACCGCCTCCAGGCCCGCGCACAGCGCCAGCGCCGACTTGCCGGTGCCGGCCCGGCCGCCCAGCGACACGATGCCGATCTCGGGATCCATCAGCAGGTCGAGCGCGATGCGCTGCTCGGCGGAGCGGCCGTGGACGCCGAACACCTCCCGGTCGCCCCGCACCAGCTTGACCGACTTGTCCGGCAGCACGCGGCCCAGCGCCGACCCCTTGGCCGACAGCAGCCGCAGGCCGGTGTGCGTGGGCAGCTCCCGCGCCTCCTCCAGGTCGGCCGTGCCGCTCTCGAAGAGCGCCTGCACGTCGTCGCTGGTGACCTGGATCTCGGCCATGCCCGTCCAGCCGGACTCCATGACCAGCTCCGCGCGGTACTCCTCGGCGGCCAGCCCGATCGAGGCCGCCTTGACGCGCATCGGCAGGTCCTTGGAGACCAGCACCACGTCGCACCCCTCGGCGGCCAGCGAGCGCGCCACCGTCAGGATGCGGGTGTCGTTGTCGCCCAGGCGGAACCCCGACGGCAGCACCGACGGGTCGCTGTGGTTGAGCTCCACGCGGATCGTGCCCTCCCCGACGGGGATGGGCTCGTCCAGCCTGCCGTACCGCAGGCGCAGGTCATCCAGGTAGCGCAGGGCCTTGCGGGCGAAGTAGCCGAGTTCGGGATGGTGCCTTTTGCCCTCCAACTCCGTGATCACCACGATCGGTAGGACCACGTCGTGCTCGGCGAAGCGAGTCATCGCCGCCGGATCGGCCAGGAGGACGGAGGTGTCCAGCACGTAGGTGCGCTTGGACCGAGGGTTCGCTGCCACGCATTCTCCCCCGGGCGCCCGTAGGGATGGGCGCCCTGCAATCGAGGCGAAAAGCCGGGAATCGGACCGGACCGTGCCTCCCGCCTGCCTGCGCCGAGGCGCCGGGTGCCGGCCCCCCTCAGCAGGACGATGCGCAAAGGCGGGCCCTCTCCGTAGCGCCCGGCCTGTGGCCGGACGCTTCCAACGCTAGGTCCTGAATACCCAGTTTCAGGCGCCGTAACGCCGGTGCCTCGCGGCGTAGTCGCGCAGCGCTCGCAGGAAATCAACCTTCCTGAAGTCGGGCCAGTAGGCCTCGTGGAAGTAGAACTCCGAGTGGGCGCTCTGCCACAGCAAAAAGCCGGACAACCGCTGCTCTCCGCTGGTGCGGATGAGCAAGTCGGGGTCCGGCTGACCGCGAGTGTAGAGATGCTCCGCGATGTGCTCCACATCGAGAACCTCGACGAGGTCCTCGATGGTCGCCCCCTTGCTGGCGTGCTCCTGCAGGAGTGAGCGCACCGCATCGGCAATCTCACGCCTTCCACCATACCCAACCGCAACGTTCACAATCAGCCCTGGACGGTCTGATGTGGCCTCTTTCGCGGTTTTCAGGACATTCGCCGTCCTGGCCGGCAGCAGGTCGAGCGCCCCCACGGGGCTGATGCGCCACCCCTCCTCGACGAGCTCCTGCACCACGTCCTCGATGATCCGCAGCAGCGCGTCGAGCTCCTCCTTCGGGCGGTTGAGGTTGTCGCTGGAGAGCATCCAGACGGTGACCACCTCCACGCCCGCCTCGCTGCACCAGGTGAGCAGGTCGGAGATCTTGTCGGCACCCTTGCGGTGCCCGCGGCTGACGTCGTCCAGGCCCATCGCCCTGGCCCAGCGGCGGTTGCCGTCGATGATCACGCCCACGTGCCGCGGGATGCTGTCTTTGGACAGCTTGGCCTCGAGCCGGCGCTCATACAGCCGGTAGACCAGATCGCGCAGGCCCACGGAGCCCTCCCGGGGAGTCGTCTTGCCTCAACAGGCAATTATCGCCGCCTTCCGCGGCATCCTGTCCCCCTCGGGCGGGTAATCTCCGGCCGCTGGCGCCTTCAGCCGCCGTAACCGCGGCTTGCCCGGGTGGCTCGGCCGGCCGGATCAGCTCGGCTGGCCGGATCAGCTCGGCCAGGCGGCCCTCGCGAGATCCTTACCGCCGAGGCACAGCTCGGCCTCCTCGACGAGGCCGCTGAGGAAGGCCGACAGCTCGGCGGAGGTCAGCACGGCCCGCATGCCGGCGCCATGCGGGCCCCAGGCCTCCAGATAGGCCCTGCGGGTCAGCCGCCACTCCCCCGCCGGGACCCACACGGGGATCGTGCGCAGATGGCATCGCAGCTCGCCACCGCCCATGCGGCCCGAGCGGCTGCGGTAGCGCAAGCAGAACAGCTCGCCGTCGGAGCCCTCCTCGGGGAACCTGTCGTCCGGGTCCGGCCAGGTCCCGTGCCTGCGCGCGTCCTCGACGCCGCGTGCCAGGCGCGCGAGGAACCAGCCGCACCGCTCCCCCACCGTCCCGTACGGCGAGCCGTCCCTGCTGAGCTCGAGGGTGACCTCGTACGGCACGCCGACGCTGTCCAGGCATGCCACGGGCGTCACGGTCAGATATGACCCGTCGACGCACCGGAGTCCTCCCACGTCATTGAAGGTTTCCTGGTTTTTCCCAGCTAAACCGACATAACCCCCAGTTGCCACCCTTGCGGCGCGCCGTACCCTCGCCCTCACCGCCCCCAGCGCGCCCGCCAGCGGCCCAGCGCCGCCCGCCACCCGCGCGGAGCGGGCGCGTCCGGCATCCGGCCCTGGGCCTGCAGCCAGGCGGCGAAGTCGGCGGCGTCGGCGCGGTAGCCGGCGGGCGGGGTGGCGCGGGAGGCGGCGTAGGCGGCGAAGTCGGCGGCGAAGGTGGGACCGGCGGCCGCGGCCGCGTCGGGCCGCAGGCGCGCGACCACGGCGCGCCGCTTGGCGATCAGGCTGGCCGCCTGGACGCGAAGGCGCTCGGCGTCGAAGCCCTCGGGAGCCTCGGCACCCGCCACGAGGGCCGCCACCAGCCGCGCCTGCGCCTCCGCCAGGCGGCGCCTGGCCGCCTCGTCACGCTCCACCGGCGACGACCTCCCTGACCCGCGCCAGCTGGCCGGCCAGGACCGCGTCGCCGGGGTAGTCGTCGTCCCACTCCAGCAGCACCCCGGGCGGCGTCACCCGCGCGCACAGCTCGCCCAGCAGCTCCAGCACCTCGGGCGGCACCGCGGCGGTGTGCGTGTCGTGCCAGATCCCGCCGTGCTCGTGCCCGCCGGCCACGTGGACGTACGCCAGGTGCTCCAGCGGCAGCCGGTCGAGCGCCGCCACGGCCGGCAGCCCGAGGTTGACCTGGTTCGTGTACAGGTTCGCCACGTCCACCAGCAGCAGCACGCCGGTCCGCTCGACCAGCTCGCCCAGGAACTCCGCGTCGGTCAGCTCGTCGTCCGGCCAGCCGAAGAGCGCGGCGACGTTCTCCAGCGCGAGCGGCACCGGCAGCTGCTCCTGGGCACGGCGGACGTTCTCGGTGACGACGTCCAGCGCCTCCCGGGTGCGCGGCACGGGCAGCAGGTGGCCCGCCTCGACGCCGCCGCCCCTGACGAACGCCAGGTGCTCGCTCACCAGCGGCGCCTCCAGCGCCCGCGCGCAGGCCGCCAGCCGGGCCAGGCGCTCGGGCGAGGGCAGGTCGGCGCCGCCGATCCCCAGGCTCACCCCGTGCGGGATCACCGGCATCCCGCGGGAGCGCAGCACGCGCAGGGACTCGGGCAGCCGGTCCGGCCTGACGTTCTCCGCGATGACCTCGACGAAGTCGACGCCCGCCATGCGCTCGACGGTCAGGTCGATCTCCGGGCGCCAGCCGATGCCGATGCCCAGCCGCGGCACGGTCCCGACGGCTCCCATGGCTCAGCCACCGCCGCCACCACAGCCACCGCCGCCACCGCAGCTGCTCCCGCCAGAACCGCTGCTGCAGCCGCCCCCGCCGCAGCTACTGGTGCCGCAACTGCGGGCCAAGGCTCCACGTGTGCGGGCCACGGATCTGCGGGCCCTCTTACGGGTCCTGAGCGCCCTGCGCAGCTCCCTGTCCCGCAGGCCGTTCGCGCCGTGGAGCGCCACGCGCTCCTCCTCGGACAGGTGGCGGCCTTTGCCGCGCATGAGCATGCGCAGCTCGTCGCGGCCCAGCCAGCTCAGCTCGCTCCGCAACGCCCTGCCGTACCGCAGTGAGCTGCGCGTCCCGAGGAGGGCCACACCCCAGCCGATCACCGCCGTGGCCAGCGAGTCGACGGCCGACGTCACCAGGCCGGCGACGAGGGCCACCGAGAACGCGACGGCGAACGCGGCGACGGTCGCCGTCACGGCGACCAGCGCCGCCCACGCCCTGCGCGCCGGTTCGAGGGCGCCGTCGGGGACGAGCAGGCCGTGCCCGATCAGCTGGTGGCGCAGCCTCTGCACCGCGGGTCCCGCGGCCACCTCGCGGGTGACCTGCGCCACCGGCCTGCCCCCGGGCACGGCGGCGACGGCGTCGATGACGGCCTGCCGGACGGGATCATCGCAGGCCGCGCCCGCCACGGGGTGGAGGATGCCCGAGCGTTCGGCACGCACCAGCCCGCTCCGTGTGGCCAGCACGACGGCCGTCGTGGCCACATGGTCGGGTCCGCCCACGAGGCAGGCGATCTCGTACGGCCCGAGCCGGTCGCCGTGCCAGGAATTGGGCACCGAGCGGCCCCGACGCTGCCGGCGCCGGCACGCGCCGGCGGCGTAGGCGTAGCCGGCGATGATCGACACGTCGATCGCCAATAACGCCAGATCCATGCAGACCCCCCGTAAGGCGCGTTTCCCCAGCGATTGTCGCCCAGCCGCGCCTTCCCGGGAAGCCCCGTTATCGGAGCCGGTCGAGCAGGGCTTCGTACTCCTCCCACAGCTCCTTGGGCAGGCGGTCGCCGAACTTCTCGAAGTGCGGCGGGATCTGCTTGGCCTCCTCGCGCCAGACCTCCTTGTCGACGCTCAGCAGCGTGCGCAGGTCCTCCTCGGAGATCTCCAGTCCCTCGGTGTCGAGCTCCTTCGGCACCAGGCCGATCGGGGTGGGCACGGCCGAGGCCTCGCCGTTGAGCCGGTCGACGATCCACTTCAGCACGCGGCTGTTCTCGCCGAAGCCCGGCCACAGGAACCGGCCGCCGTCATCCTTGCGGAACCAGTTGACGTAGTAGATGCGCGGCAGCTTGGCGCCTTCGCGCTTGCCGATCCTCAGCCAGTGGGCGAAGTAGTCGCCCATGTTGTAGCCGCAGAACGGCAGCATCGCGAACGGGTCGTGGCGCAGCTCGCCGACCTTGCCCTCGGCGGCGGCGGTCTTCTCGGAGGCGACGTTGGCTCCGAGGAAGACGCCGTGCTGCCAGCTCAGCGACTCGGTGACCAGCGGCACCGCGGTGGCGCGGCGCCCGCCGAACAGGATCGCCGAGATGGGCACGCCCTTGGGGTCCTGCCACTCCGGCGCGATGGTCGGGCACTGGGCGGCGGGCGTGGTGAAGCGGGCGTTGGGGTGGGCGGCGGGCTCGTCGCTGCCGGGCGTCCAGTCGCGGCCCTTCCAGTCGGTCAGGTGCGCGGGCGGCTTGTCGGTCAGCCCCTCCCACCACACGTCGCCGTCGTCGGTGAGGGCGACGTTGGTGAAGATGCTGTTGCCCCACAGCGTCTTGATGGCGTTGGCGTTGGTGATCTCGCCGGTGCCCGGCGCGACGCCGAAGAAGCCCGCCTCCGGGTTGATGGCGTACAGCCGGCCGTCCTCGCCGAAGCGCATCCAGGCGATGTCGTCGCCGACCGTCTCGACCTTCCAGCCGGGGATGGTCGGCTGCAGCATGGCGAGGTTGGTCTTGCCGCAGGCGCTGGGGAAGGCGGCGGCGATGTAGCGCGGCTCGCCGTCCGGCGGGGTGAGCTTGAGGATGAGCATGTGCTCGGCCAGCCAGCCCTCGTCGCGGGCCATGACGCTGGCGATGCGCAGCGCGTAGCACTTCTTGCCGAGCAGCGCGTTGCCGCCGTAACCGGAGCCGAACGACCAGATCTCGCGCGTCTCGGGGAAGTGGCTGATGTACTTGGTCTGGTTGCACGGCCAGGGCACGTCCTGCCGGCCGGGCTCCAGCGGCGCGCCGACCGAGTGGACGCACTTGACGAACTGGCCGCGCTCCTCGATCAGGCGCAGCGCCCGCTCGCCCATCCGTGTCATGATCCGCATGGAGACCACCACGTACGGCGAGTCGGTGATCTCCACGCCCAGCTGGGAGATCTCACCGCCCAGCGGGCCCATGCAGAACGGCACCACGTACATGGTGCGACCGCGCATACAGCCCTTGAACAGCTTGGCGAAGGTCGCGCGCATCTCGTCGGGGGCGATCCAGTTGTTGGTCGGCCCCGCGTCCTCTTCCCGCTCCGAGCAGATGAAGGTGCGATCCTCCACCCGAGCCACGTCGCTGGGGTCCGACTTGGCGTAGAAGCTGTTGGGCCGTTTCGCCAGGCGGGTGAAGGTGCCCTGGTCCACCAGCAGGTTCGTCAGGCGAGTCCACTCGGCCTCCGAACCGTCGCACCACTCGATCCGGTCGGGCTGGGTCAGGGCTGCGATCTCGTTCACCCACGCGACCAATTCGGCGTTGGACGTGGGCGCTTTTGCTTCGACGGTAACGGACACGGTGGCGGCTCCTCCACTCTCTCAGGCGAAGACATCATCGGCGACGAATGCCGCGAAAGGCCAATTGGCGTAGACCTGTGATTGGCCTTCGTACGGCTGTCGCCGCAGGTGACGGGGGGAGCCTACCCAGAAAGCGGCGTTTCAATAAAAGCGCTCGCGAACTGGTTTAGACCGTGGAGGATGGTCTAAACCAATATGCCGAGAGGTCTATTCCATTTTTCTTGTGCCCAGCAGGGCTTTTTCACGTCGCGACGTCGGGTCCAGCAGCGCGAACGCGGTCCACATGCTGCAACGCCTCGCGCAGCTCGGCGAGCCAGGTGTCGGTGTGCTTGCCGACGAGACGCACGCACCAGGCCAGCGCGTCGCTGCGGCTGCGGGCCACCCCGGCGGCCACGAGCGTGTCGAGCACCTGCCGCTCGGGCTGCCTGAGCCGGGTCATGACGGGGACCGACAGTGTGGTGAACATCACGGTCTCGCCGCCGCAGGTGACGCCCCAGGCGACCTTGCGCCGGAACTTGCGCTCGGCCTCTCGGGCGATCTCGATGCGCCGCTCCCTCGTCTCCTCACGGAAGCGGCGGATCAGCCCGTCGATCTGCGCCGCCTTCTCCACCTCCGACTCGGTGGACGGCTCGGGCAGCGTGCCGACGACGGCGATCTCCTCGCGGTCCACGACGATCTCGACCGGCCCGGCGAACCAGCCTTCCGGCAGCCGGCCGGTGAACCAGCCGCGGAGCTGTGCGATCGTTTCTTCGCTTTCCATGTAATTATGATTACACACGTTAGGGCGGAATGACACCTGGCCCTCTGACGTACGGCGTGGAGGCACAACCAATCCGTGCGTACGTCAAGTACCTGACGTACGCTATGAACATGAGCGTTCACTTCGACAGCTATACCGAAGCCCGTGCCCACCTCAAGGATCTGCTGGATGCGGCGACAAGAGGCCGGGTCGCGACGATCCGCCGCGACGGCGATCGCGTGACGCTGGTCGACGCCGAGCGGCTCCGGTACTACCTGTCGCGAGTGGTTCCCTACCGGGCCGAAGTCGTGGCGGAGGACGGCGGCTGGTCCGTCTTCATCCCCGGTGTTCCGGTCTCAGCGGACGCGAGCACGTTCGACGGGGCTATCGAGGAAATGGTCCGCGCATTGCGGGAGTACGCGGAGGACTGGGAGGACCACCTGCTCGATGCCGCCAACCACCAGGAGAACTGGGGGCTGGTGCAGCTCATCGCCTTGAGCGATGACGAGCAACTGGCCGCCTGGGTGCGGGGCGAGGCGCGATGAGCTGGCCGGCGGCAACGCGGGAGGACCACGAACGCTTCTGCAAGACGGAAGGCTGGGTTCGGGTACGTGACGCCCGAGGCCGGACTGGAACGCACCATGTCACCTATGAGCTGCGTCTCCCCGATGGCCGGATCCTGCGAACGCGTATCTCGCACCCCCCGGATCGGACGACGTATGGCCCGCGCCTGTGGTCTCACATCCTGCGTGATCAGCTGGACGTCACCGAGGAGCAGTTCTGGCGCTGCGTCAAGGAGGGGGTGACACCACCACGTGGCGTGCCGCCGATCCCGCCCGACGCGCTGCCGGCCGACCTCGTCCACCTGCTCATCACACGGGTCGGCCTCAGGGAGGAAGAGATCGCGAAGATGACCAAGGAGGAAGCCGTCGCACGACTACAGCGGTATTGGCTGGGCGACACGTAGGCCACTCTTCACCTGACGCGGGCGGCTACCGGCGGGCTCACCCGCACCACGCCCGCCAGGTTCCGCCTGTTCACCGGCACCAGCTTGACCACGTCGCCGGTACGGGGCGCGTGGAGCATCATCCCGTTGCCCCAATAAATCGCGACATGGGAGATGTATCCGGGGTTCGTCGGGTCGTGCCGCCAGAACAGCAGGTCTCCCGGTTGCGCCTGCGACAAAGGCACCTGCGGCCCCGTCACCCACTGCTGGTGCGTGACGCGCGGCATCCGCACCCCCGCCTGCGCGTACGCCCACTGCACCAGCCCCGAGCAGTCGAAGGTGTCCGGCCCCTCGGCCCCCCACACGTACGGCCGGCCCAGCTTGCTGATGGCCGCCTTGAGCGCCGTGGTGAGCTGTTCGGCGGTCATGAAGGACCCGCCGCGGAAGACGGTGGCCGGAGGCGTGACCGGGTTGACGGTCGCGATCTGCGTGCCCTTGGGTAACACCTTGAGCAGCTTGGCGCGCAGCTCCGCCGACACCGCCCCCGGCGCGCTGACGATCAGCGCGTTGTCCCTGGGGAACCCCAGCTCACGCGCGGTCTGCCGGGACACCAGCGCGTCGACGGCCCCTAACCCCGTGGTGGCGTAGGCCCCCACCCGCAGGGGTCCCCGCGGCCCGGTCACCTGCCGGCCGAGCGTGAGCCCGCCGTCGTTGCCCAGCACGAAGGAGACCGCCAGGTCGCCGGCGGCCAGGTTCGCCCACAGCCCGTCGGCCGCGGCCGTCACCTTCGGCGTCCAGGCCCGGAACGTCGAGGGGTCGACGCCGAGCGTCTGCACCCGCTTGCCGTCGATCGACACCACGGCCGCGTCGGCGAGTTCGAGCGCGCGCACGCCGCGCTGCCGGGCGACCTTCCGCAGCAGGGCCGTGGTGAACGGCTTGCGCGTGACGACGAAGAGGTTCGGCTCGCGCAGCTCCCCCAGGGGCGCGACCTGCGGCGTCCCCCGGGTCTCCGCGACCAGGCTGGGCTCGTGCGCCCTCGGCCCTGCGGAGCGCGGCGCGGGCTCCGGCTCGGTCCTGCCGTACAGCAGGAAGAGGTCGGCGGTCAGGACCGCGACGAGCAGCGCCGCGACGAGGGGGACGAGCCGGGCCTGCCGTCCCGCCACGAGGAAGGCGAGGTCGGCCAGGACGCCATGGGAGGCCCGGCCACCGCGGGAAGCCCAGTCGCCATGCGAAGCCCAGTCGCCGTGCGAAGCCCAGTCGTCACGGGAAGCCCACTCGCCGTGCGAAGGGCGAGAAAAGTCCGCCGGGCCAGAGCCGGCCCGGCGGAACGGATCAACACCACGGTTCAATTGCCCACGTACGGCACGGCCTCGAGGATCTCGACGGTGTTCTGGCGCCCGTTGGGCAGGGAGTACGTCGCCTTCTCGCCCACCTTCTTGCCGTTGATGGCGGCCCCCAGCGGGGACTTGGGCGAGTACACGTCGATCGGGGCGCCGCTCTCCTCCCGTGAGGCGAGCAGGAAGGTGACCTCCTCGTCGTCGCCCTCGAAGCGGATGGTGACGGTCATGCCGGGGCCCACCACGCCCTCGGTGGTGGGAGCCTCGCCGACCTTGGCGTTGTCGAGGATCTGACGCAGGTGGAAGATCCGGGCTTCCATCTTGCCCTGCTCGTCCTTGGCGGCGTGGTATCCGCCGTTCTCGCGCAGGTCACCCTCCTCGCGGGCGGCCTCGATCTTCTTCGCGATGTCGACGCGCCCGGGGCCCGAGAGATATTCGTACTCCGCCTTCAGGCGGTCGTACGCCTCCTGCGTCAGCCAGGTGACGTTCTCATCCCGAGAGTCGGCCACGGGTTCTCCTTGCTTGCCTAGGGTGCCCTTGTCGTTGGGGCTGAATTGCGAAAGGCTAACAACTTAGCCGTCCGAACGCTTCCCCAAATGTCTCACTATACGAGATCACAGTGCTGGATGTGGACGGAGGTCGCCTGAGCGCTCGTGCTCACCGACTCCTTGAGTTGTTTCATACCCTCGCCGGCCGGGATCGTTACTTCTTTGCTGCCGACTTCCACATGATTGACATCCAGGGCACGGATCCTGCAGACGGCCGCGCGGTCCTCGGGCTTGGAGACGGTAAAGGTGATCTCCGCCTTCGCCGCGTCCTTGACGGTGAAGGTCACCACCTGGGCGGGCACGCCGGAGTTGCCGGTCGCGGTCCACATGACCCAGCCCCAGCCGCCCGCGACGATCGCCACCAGCACCCCGATGACCAGGTGCACCACCAGCCGCCCGCGCCGCGCCGGCGGCGAGGCGTCGTCGGGGTAGTCGTCGGGCGTGCCGAGGACAGGCCCGTCCCCGACATCTCTGGTGGCCATGGCGGAATCTCCCTGCACTCCCTCGGCGTTATCCGAGACAATTGTCGCCCGCGGGGGTCTCGCCCCTCGCATCGCCCAGTTGAAACTATCCGAGGATCCGAACGTGAGCGCACCCCTGAGGTTGATGGCAGTACACGCCCACCCCGACGACGAGTCCAGCAAGGGTGCGGCGACAATGGCGCGATACGTCGCCGAAGGCGTGCAGGTCCTGGTCTGTACCCTGACCGGGGGTGAGCGCGGCTCCGTGCTCAACCCCAAGATGGACCGCCCCGAGATCGTGGCGAACATCGCGGAGGTGCGGCGCAAAGAGATGGAGCGGGCCCGCGAGATCCTCGGTGTGCAGCAGCGCTTCCTGGGGTTCATCGACTCGGGGTTGCCGGAGAGCGAGGAGGAGGAGCTGCCCGAGGGCTGCTTCGCCCTGCAGCCGCTGGAGAAGGCGGCCGCCCCCCTCGTCGCGGCCGTGCGGGAGTTCCGGCCCCACGTGATCCTCACCTACGACGACGACGGCGGCTACCCGCACCCCGACCACATCATGACCAACCGCGTCTCGGTGGAGGCGTTCGACGCGGCGGGCGACCCCGAGCGCTACCCCGACGCGGGCGAGCCGTGGCAGCCGCTGAAGCTCTACTACCACATGGGCTTCACCAAGGAGCGTTTCGAGGCCCTGCACGAGGCCATGACCGCGCGGGGCATCGGCTCGCCGTACGCCGACTGGATCTCCCGCTGGGAGGACCGGCCGCAGAAGTGGCCGGTGACCACGCGCGTGCCCTGCGCCGACTACTTCGAGACGCGCGACCGGGCGCTGCTGGCCCACGCCACGCAGGTCGACCCCGACGGGTTCTGGTTCGTCTGCCCGCGGGAGCTGCAGCAGGAGGTCTGGCCGACCGAGGACTACCACCTGGCCCGCTCCCTGGTCGACACCGAGCTGCCGGAGGACGACCTGTTCGCGGGCATCCGCGTCGAGGAGGCCTCACCCGCCTGTCACTAGACTGGGAGGGTGAACAACGTAGGCCCGGGCCTGCTCGGCTTCGTCGTCGTCGCGCTCATCGGCGTGGCGCTGTACTTCCTCATCAAGTCGATGAACAAGCAGATGGCGAGGATCGAGGTGCCGCACGAGGCGGACCTCGCCAAGGCGGAGGAAGCCGGCCAGGCCGCCAAGACGGACGCCAAGCCGGAAGCCAAGACCGACACCACGAAGGACGCGGAGAAGGACCAGGGCGCCTCATGACGGTGCAGATCACCGACAACACGGCGGAGAGCCGGTTCGAGGTGTCGGTCGACGGCGCCCTGGCCGGGTTCGCCGACTACCGGCTGCGGGCCGGCACCATCGTGCTCACCCACACCGAGGTGTTCCCCGACTTCGAGGGGCGCGGCCTGGGCTCTCGTCTGGTACGGCACGCGCTCGACGCGGCGCGCGACGCCGAGCTCACGGTGCGCCCGGACTGCCCGTACGTGGCGTCCTACATCCAGCGGCACCCGGAATATCAGGATCTGCTGCTCGAAGCGTCATGACCAGGCGAGGGCGAGCGCCTCGGGCAGGCCCCACCAGCCCAGCGGCGTGAGCGCCCGCGTCTCGTCCACCACGCCCAGGTGGACCCACAGGTCCACGACGGGGCCGAACAGCGACTCCACGCCCTCCAGGTCGATCAGCTCGTCGGCGTCCAGGTCCTCCGACTCGGCGATGAGCTCGGCGATCCGCTCGGGCGAGGCGTCGGCGCCCGGGCCGAGCCTGACCAGCCCCGCCACGACGGCCAGCCAGTCGGCGTGGGTGATCGAGCACAGCGCCGCGAGCGCCCGGTCCTCGTGGCTCAGCTCGGCGTCGAGGTCGGCGAAGCGCTCGATGTCGTCGTCCTCCTCCGGCAGGTCGGAGATCGGCCCCGCCACGCCGGCCGCGACGGCCAGCCACAGCTCCCGGTCGTCGTCGGGAACGGGCTCGTCCTCGTCGAAGCCCGCGCAGGCCCGCAGCACGTTGCCCGGGTACCCCGGCAGGTCCAGCAGCAGGCGCAGCCGCTCGCACGCCTCGCGCAGCGCCGGCTCGGGCAGCTCCGGCCGCCGCGGCAGCCCGTCCAGGACGCGCCGCAGCTCGCCCAGCGCGAACCTCTCCTCGTCCTGCCAGGCGGCGAACAGCTCCTCGTCGACCTCGTGGCCGACGGCCAGCCCCGGCACCCGCCCGTCCGGCAGCGGGCTGGCGAGCCAGCGCTCCTGCAGCCGCTCGTACCGCTCCCGCGCCTCCTGGTCACCCTCGGCGAGCGCGTCGGGGTCGATCTCCCCGGCCTGGAGGCGCTCTTCGAGGTAGTCCACGAGCCTGCCGTACATCTCCTCGGCGACCGGTCCGCGCTCGTCCTCCTCAGGCCACAGGAAGGAGCCGCCGGTCAGCAGGACGGGTTCGGTGCCCGTCGACTCCAGCCAGCGCTGCACGTCGCCCACCGTCGCCGCGCCCGCCTCGATCGAGCTCAGCGTGGTCCTCGCCGACGTCCAGAAGGGCGCCGACAGCGGGTTGCCCATGGCTGCCAGCTGCCGCCGCAGGTCGGGCAGCGCGACCAGGGCCACGCCGGACGGCACTGCCAGCAGGGCGCGCGCCACGTCCCGGCGGGTCAGGCACTCGGCCGGGCGGCCGGCGTGGGAGCAGACGAACTCGACATCCACTCTCGGTAACCTACGCCTTCGCGGGCCCGCCGACACCTGCCGTGGACGCGCCTAGAGTGGGTATGTGAACCGGCTCGCCAACGCCACCTCGCCCTACCTGCTCCAGCACGCCGACAACCCGGTCGACTGGTACGAATGGGGACAGGAGGCGTTCGACGCGGCCAAACGCCGGGACGTGCCCCTCCTGATCAGCGTCGGCTACTCGGCGTGCCACTGGTGCTCCGACATTCCTGCGAGTGTTCGGCAGTCCGTCGTACTCTGAGACACGAGGAAAGGCGGTGTCCATGAGCGTCCAGCCCGTCCATACAGATCAGGCAAGAGTGCCGAGGACGATCGGCGGCATAGCCGACGCGCTGCGTGGTGCCCGCCGTGCCCAGTTCTTCGCCGAAGTCCTCGGAGCCCAGCAGGGTCCGGAGTTGGACGGTGTCCTGAATGCCTGGTGGGGCCGCGCGATGCTCGACGCCGATCCCGAGCGTGACAGGGTCCGCGCCGCCGCGGAGAAGGGCACTCTGCCTACCACCACGATGGATGAGATCGCCCGCCGACGACAGGAGCGCGTAAGCCAGTGAACGGAGATGGCGACGACCTGTGGCCAGTCGTTCCCTCCGAGATCGTGGCAGAGACCCTCGCCGATCCAGCGGTCTCGGCCGAGGTCTTCTCGACCGTGGTCGCCCTTACGGTCGCCATCTGCGAGGACCCATGGCTCCCGGGTAGCGAGCAGGTAGGCGCCGATCCTGACTGGCGCGAGATCCTCATTCCGAAGGGGTATGGCATCGCCGAATACAGGGTGAGCCGTAAAGATCACCAGGTGATACTGACCCGAATTATCCTGTTCTGACAGGATGGGTATGTGAACCGGCTCGCCAACGCCACCTCGCCCTACCTGCTCCAGCACGCCGACAACCCGGTCGACTGGTACGAATGGGGACAGGAGGCGTTCGACGCGGCCAAACGCCGGGACGTGCCCCTCCTGATCAGCGTCGGCTATTCGGCATGTCACTGGTGTCACGTCATGGCCCACGAGTCCTTCGAGGATCCCGACACCGCGGCGCTGATGAACTCCTACTTCGTCAACGTCAAGGTCGACCGCGAGGAACGGCCCGACGTCGACGCCGTCTACATGAACGCCACCCAGGCGATGACCCAGCACGGCGGCTGGCCGATGACCGTGTTCGCCACGCCCGAGGGACACCCGTTCTACTGCGGCACCTACTTCCCGCGCGAGCAGTTCCAGCGCCTGCTGCTCGCCGTCCACAACACGTGGACGAGCGACCGGGCGAACGTCCTGCGCCAGGGCGCCAAGGTCGTCGAGGCGCTCACCCGGCACGGCGCCTTCCCCAAGGGGCCGCTGCCGACCGCCGAGACGCTGGCGCTGGCCGTGGACAACCTGCGCCAGAGCTTCGACCCCGCCAACGGCGGCTTCGGCGAGGCGCCGAAGTTCCCGCCGTCGATGGTGCTGGAGTTCCTGCTGCGGTACGGCGAGCGCGAGATGGCCGGGCTGACCCTGGAGCGGATGGCGCGCGGCGGCATCTACGACCAGCTGGGCGGCGGCTTCGCCCGCTACAGCGTGGACGGCTCGTGGGTGGTGCCGCACTTCGAGAAGATGCTGTACGACAACGCGCTGCTGCTGCGCGTGTACACGCACTGGTGGAAGGCCACGGGCTCGCCGCTGGGGCGGCGCGTGGCGCTGGAGACGGCCGACTGGCTGCTGCGCGAGATGCGCACCCCGGAGGGCGGCTTCGCCTCCGCGCTCGACGCCGACAGCGAGGGCGAGGAGGGCAGGTTCTACGTCTGGACTCCCGGCCGGCTGGCAGAGGTGCTGGGCGAGGACGACGGGGCGTGGGCGGCGGAGGTCTTCGAGGTGACGGGCACCTTCGAGCACGGCACCTCGGTGCTCCAGCTGCTGTCCGACCCCGGCGACGCCGACCGGTTCCAGCGGGTGCGGCGGGCCCTGTTCGAGGCGCGCGAGCGGCGGGTACGGCCCGGCCGCGACGACAAGGTGGTCGCCGCCTGGAACGGCCTGGCCATCGCCGCGCTCGCGGAGGCCGGGGCGGTGTTCGAACGGCCCGCCCTGGTGGAGGCGGCCTCCTCGGCGGCGCGGCTGCTGGCCGAGGCCCACGTCGACGGCGGGCGGCTGCTGCGCACGTCGCGGGACGGGCGCGCGGGGAGCAACGCGGGCGTGCTGGAGGACTACGCGGACCTGGCCGAGGGGCTCGTCGCCCTGTACGGGGTGACGGGCGAGAGCCGGTGGTTCACGCTGGCCGGGACCCTGCTGGAGACGGTCCTGACGCGCTTCGCGGACGGGTCGGGCGGCTTCTACGACACGGCCGACGACGCCGAGCGGCTGTTCCAGCGGCCGCAGGACCCCACGGACAACGCCACGCCGTCCGGGCAGTTCGCGGCGGCGGGGGCGCTGCTGTCGTACGCGGCGCTGACGGGCTCCTCACGGCACCGGGAGGCGGCGGAGGCGGCGCTGGGCACGGTGTCGGTGCTGGCCCGGGGGCACGCGCGGTTCGCCGGGTGGGGGCTGGCGGTCGCGCAGGCGGCGCTGGCGGGGCCGGTGGAGGTGGCCGTGGTGGGGCCGCCGGACGACCCGCGCACGCGCGCGCTCCACAGGGCCGCCCTGCTGGCGGACACGCCCCTGGTCGTCGCCCTCGGGGACGGGTCGGGGAACGGCGAGGTGCCGCTGCTGGAGGGCCGTGGACTGGTCGACGGCGCTCCGGCGGCGTACGTGTGCCGCAACTTCGCGTGCCGCCTGCCGGTGACCTCCCCCGAGGCCCTGCGCGCCGAACTGTCCCACCCCTGACGCACCGCCCCGCCGTACCACCCCTCTCCCCTTGGTCCTCAACCCCGTACGGCGGGGCGTGGAAAGGCGGCGGGAGGGGGATACGGCGAGGGGAAGCCCGTCACCGGGTCGGCTCCGGAGAGTCGGCCTCGGTCGAGGGCGGCTCGGTGGGGCGGACGACCTCCTGCGACTGCTCCGGCTCGCCCGTGGTCTCCGGCTGCTCCGTCGGCGGCGTGATGGGCGTCGTCTCCGTGACCTCCGGCAGCCCCTCCTCGGGCCCGAAGTCCTCGGCGAAGTCCTCCCAGTCCTGGGGCTCCTCCTCCTGCCGCGGCTCCTCCTCCACCGGGTCGTAGTCGTAGCTGTACCCGTAGTCCGACGGCTCCGGGAACTCGACGACCGGCTCGCCCTCCATAGCCTCGGTCATGAACGCCCGCCAGATCTGCGCCGGCAGCTGCCCGCCGTACTGCGCGCTCCCCCCGACGACCACCGTCTCGTTGTCGTCGCGGAACAGGTTCACCGCCGTGGACAGCTGCGGCGTGTACCCCACGAACCACGCCGCCGCTGACCCGTCCGTGGTCCCTGTCTTGCCCGCCACCGGCCGGTCCCACAGCCGCGCCGCGGTGCCCGTGCCGCCCCTGACGACCTGCTGCAAGGCGTACGTGGTGTCCGCGGCCGCCTGCTTCGACACCACCGTGGTGCTCACCGGCGCTACGACGTTCTTCCTCCCGTCGGCCCCGGTGACCGACTTGACCACGTGCGCCTCGACGTGGACGCCGCCGTTGGCGAAGGCCCCGAAGCCGGAGGCGTTCTGCACCGCGCTGACCGACGCCACGCCGAGCGGGAGCGTGGCCGCCTTGGCGTGCGGCTCCAGCTGCCCGGCCGGGATGCCCGCGGCCTCGGCGACCTTGACGACCTTGTCCAGCCCCACCTGCCGGCCGAGATCGACGAAGGCGGTGTTGACCGAGTGCTGCATGGCGGTGACGAGGTCGACGTGCCCGTAGGAGACGCCGCCGGAGTTCTTGATCGGCTTGCTGGCCACCCGCATGGGCGAGTTGCCGTCGGCCCGCGAGGACAGCTCGAAGCCGTCGTCCAGCGCCGCGGCCAGCGTGTACGCCTTGAACGTGGACCCGGCCTGCACCTTGGCCGAGAAGGCGTTGTCGTACTGGCTGACCTTCTCGCGCCCGCCGTAGAAGGCGACGACCTCGCCGGTGGCCGGGTCGACGGCGGCCAGCCCGGCGCGGACCTGCTTGGGCGTGTCCTCGGGCAGCACCGCCTTCACGGCCCGCTCGGCGGCGGCCATCAGCGACTTGTCGAACGTCGTGACGATCTTCAGTCCGCCGCCGTTGATGGCCTCGTCGGAGTAGCCGCGCCGGTTGAGCTCGGCGCGCACCTGGTCGACCATGTACTGCGCCTGGCCCTTGAGCCCGAAGGGCTTCTTGGGCTTGGCGAGCGCCGGGAAGGCCTGCCGGGCCGCCTCCTCGGGGCTGAGCGCCCCAATCTGCACCATGGCGTCGACGACCGACTTCCACCGATCCCGCGCCGCCTGCAGCCCGGCGCCCCGCGGGTCGGCGAAGCGGCTGGGCTGCTGGATGACGGCGGCCAGGTAGGCGCCCTCGGCGACGGTCAGCTCGCCGACGTCCTTGCCGAAGTACGCCTGCGCGGCCGCCTGGACGCCGTTGGCGCCGCGGCCGAAGTAGATCGTGTTGAGGTACTGCTCCAGCACCCAGTCCTTGGACTTGGACTGGTCGACCTTCAACGCGATCAAGATCTCCTTGATCTTCCTGACGACCGAGCGCTCCTGGCTCAGGCCGCTGTAGTAGTTGCGGACCATCTGCTGGGTGATGGTGGAGCCGCCCTGGAGCTGGTGCCCGGTGAGCGTGGACCACAGAGCGCGGGCGGTGCCCCGGACGGACACGCCGCTGTCGGAGTAGAAGGAGCGGTTCTCGGCGGCGATCACGGCGGCGCGCACGTGTCCCGGCACGGCCGACAGCGGGACGTTCTTGCGGTTGACGCCCTGCCTGGCCAGGACCGTCTTGCCGTCGCGGTAGTAGATCACCGAGCCCTGGGCGGTGGCCTCCTTCTTGGAGCTGTCCGGGATCGGCGTCATCGCCCACGCCATCGCGAACAGGCCGATCGCGGCGATCAGCCCGGCGCCCGCGATGATGAGTGACCAACGGACAACCCGCCGTTTTGGCAGCCGCACGCGCAACCCCCCGATCGCTGTGTGTCAGGCGAAGGCCAAGGATAAACGACAGGTAACGATGCTTTAGGTCACGCCGCGCTGGGGCCCGCTCCCGCCGCGTCGCGCGTCCCCCTGGCGGTGCCGCGGCACGTCCGCGACCAGAGGCAGCACCCGGTACGGCACGGGCGTGTCCAGCGCGATGGTGGAGGAGGTGCGCACCACGCCCTTGACCTCGACGATCTGGTCGATGACCCGCTGCAGGTCGGCGTTGGAGCGGGCCACGACCCGGCACAGCAGGTCGGCGCCGCCGGTGATGGTGTGCACCTCCAGCACCTCGGGGATGCGGGCCAGGCCCTCGGTCACCGGGTCGTGCCCGGCGATCTGCCTGATCTCCAGCGTGACGAAGGCGGTCACGGCGTAGCCGAGCGCCGCGGGGGACACGTCCGGCCCGAACCCCATGATCACACCGCGCGCGATCATGCGGTCCAGGCGCGCCTGGACGGTGCCCCGCGCGACGCCGAGGCGGCGGGAGCACTCCAGCACGCCCAGCCGGGGCTCCTTCTTCAGCAGGGCGATGAGGTCGGCGTCGAGCTGGTCAATAGTCACGGCGTTTCCCGGGCCATCCAAGGGTTAACTGGACAATTTGTCCACTGTTTCAGGCAACTCTTGCACAACTCGCCCATCGAAATCGAGAGTTGGAGGTATGAGCGACAAGTTTCCGGTGAACGGCATGGATGCCGTGGTGTTCGCGGTGGGCAACGCCAAGCAGGCCGCCCACTACTACTCGACCGCCTTCGGCATGAGGCTGGTCGCCTACCGGGGGCCGGAAAACGGCAGCCGCGACGAGGTGGCCTACGTCCTGACCTCGGGCAGCGCCCGCTTCGAGCTGCGCTCGTCGATCCGCCCCCGCACGGACCTGGCACGCCACGTGGCCGAGCACGGCGACGGCGTGATCGACCTGGCCCTGGACGTCCCGGACGTGGAGGCCGCCTACGAGCACGCGATCGCCCAGGGGGCGCGCGGGCTGGTGGCGCCGCACACGCTCGAGGACGACAACGGCAAGGTGGTGCTCGCGGCCATCGCCACCTACGGCGAGACCCGGCACACGCTGGTGGACAGGTCCAACTACTCCGGCGTCTACCTGCCCGGCTACGAGCCGGCCGAGCCGCTGGTCGCCCCGCCGGACGTCAAGAACGGCCGGCTGTTCCAGGCCATCGACCACTGCGTGGGCAACGTCGAGCTCGGCAAGATGGACGAGTGGGTGGAGTTCTACAAGCGCGTCATGGGCTTCACCAACATGGCGGAGTTCATCGGCGACGACATCGCCACCGAGTACTCCGCGCTGATGTCCAAGGTCGTGGCGGACGGCACGCGCAAGGTCAAGTTCCCGCTCAACGAGCCGGCGATCAGCAAGAAGAAGTCGCAGATCGACGAGTACCTGGAGTTCTACGGCGGCCCGGGCGTGCAGCACATCGCGCTGGCCACCAACGACATCCTCGCCACCGTCGACTACATGCGGAAGGCCGGCGTGCAGTTCCTCGACACGCCCGACGCCTACTACGACGACCCCGAGCTGCGGGCGCGCATCGGCACGGTCAGGGTGCCGATCGAGGAGCTCAAGAAGCGCCGCATCCTGGTGGACCGCGACGAGGACGGCTACCTGCTGCAGATCTTCACCAAGCCGGTGCAGGACCGGCCGACCGTGTTCTTCGAGCTCATCGAGCGGCACGGCTCGCTGGGCTTCGGCAAGGGCAACTTCAAGGCGCTGTTCGAGGCGATCGAGCGCGAGCAGGCCCGCCGGGGCAACCTGTAGTGAACCTGTAGCGAACAGGGCGACCCGCGGACCTCGCCGTCCGCGGGTCGCCGTTTCGGCCGAAACCGCTGGTGACGTGGCGTAGTCTTCTGGTTCCATGAGGTCATGCCTGCTGGTCATCGTGGTCCTGAGCTTGGTGGCGGGCTGCTCCCCCACCAACGGGGACGGCAGCCTGCCCCCGCGCCGCACCTCCTCCGCCGTGGCGACCGGCGCGCCGGGCATCGGCGACGAGGACTTCCCGCTCGACGGCAACGGCGGCTACGACGTGCGGCGCTACCGGCTCAAACTCGCCTACGACCCCAAGCGCAGACACCTGGACGGCACGGCGACCGTCGAGGCCACCGCCGGGCAGTCGCTGGCGCGCTTCAACCTCGACCTGTCCGGGCTGACCGTCCGGTCCGCCGAGGTCGACGGCAGGCGGGCGGCCTTCACGCGCGACGGCGACGAGCTGACCCTGATCCCGCAGGCGCCCGTCGCCAAGGGCGCCCGGTTCACCGCCACGGTGTCCTACTCCGGCCAGCCACAGCGCGTGAAGGACGGCGCCAACCTGGGCACCTACGGCTTCCTGGCCACCCCCGACGGCGCCTACGTCGTCTGCCAGCCCAACGGCGCCAAGACCTGGTTCCCCGCCAACGACCACCCCGCCGACAAGGCCAGGTTCGACTTCGAGATCACCGTGCCCAAGGGGCTGACCGCCCTGGCCAACGGGGAGATGACCAAGCCGCCCGCGACCTCCGGCGGCAGGACCACCTTCACCTGGAGCGAGCGGCACCCCATGGCCACCTACCTGGCGACGATGACGCTCGGCAGGTTCGAGGTGCGCCAGGGCAAGACCGCCCGCGGGGTGCCGCTGCTGGCGGCCGTCGACCCGCGCTTCCGCGGCTCCCTCGACAAGGTCTACACGCTCTCCGGCCAGATCACCGACTACTGGAGCGGCCTGTTCGGCGAGTATCCCTTCGGCTCCACCGGCGGCGTGGTCGACGACTACGCCGCGGGCTACGCGCTGGAAACGCAGACCAAGCCGATGTACGGCGGCTTCGACCCCGACGAGTCGATCATGTCGCACGAGCTGGCGCACCAGTGGTTCGGCAACAGCCTGACCATCAAGCGCTGGCGCGACCTGTGGCTGAACGAAGGCTTCGCCACCTACGCCGAGTGGCTGTGGGCCGAGCACCGCGGCCGTGCCAGCGCGGAGTCGACCTTCCGCTCCTACCTGTCCCGGCCGGCCTCCGACGCGATCTGGTCCTACCCGCCCGGCCGGGCCAAGCCCGACGACCTGTTCCACGAGTCGGTGTACATCAGGGGCGCGATGACGCTCCACGCGCTGCGCCGTGCCGTGGGCGACCAGGTGTTCTTCAAGCTGCTGAAGGCATGGGCGAGCGAGCACCGCTACGGGCACGTCACCACGCAGCAGTTCATCGCCCGCGCCGAGCGGGCGGCGGGCAAGGACCTCGACGCGCTCTTCGACACCTGGCTGTTCACCGCCGGGCGGCCGAAGGCCCCGTGAGGCCGGCAGGTCAGGAGGAGAACACCAGCACCGAGGCGGTGAAGCCGTGCACGTGGTTCACGCCGCCCACGGGGCCGACCTCCCCGGCCGCGAAGAAGCCCGCGACGCCCACCGGCCCGAGGGCCGCCCGCACGGCCGCCGCGTCGTGGTCGGGCGTGCCGAACATCGCCGAGCCGCGCCCGTTGCAGGAGAACAGCAGCGCGCCGTCCACCCGGCCCAGCTCGCGGACGTGGGATTCCAGCAGGTGGTGCAGGTCCTCGTCGGCGGTGCGCGCGTCGCGCACCTGGAAGCGGACGGTCCTGCCGATCTCGACCACGTCACCGATGGCCACCGCCTCGCGCTCGGGGTCGATGCCGAGCACGCCGCGGATGAGGAAGTCGCCGCGCTCGTGGCGTTCGGCGTACTCGTCCATCGCCACGCCGATCTGCAGCCCGGAGGCCACCAGCTCGCGGTCCTCCTCGTCCAGGTCGCTGACGATGTCCTCCAGGCGGGCCAGCGCGGGCTGCCCGGCCAGCTCCAGCAGCAGGTTGTCCTCGGCCATGGTCACCGCCATCGACGGGCCGATGGGCCGGCAGCCCTGGCTGACCACGGTGCTGACGTTCACCGCACCGCTGATCATCACCCCGATGGCGCCCTCGGTGTGGACGACGCCGTCGGCGAACAGCCGGACGGACCCGCGCCCGCGCAGCCCGTTGGCCAGCCCGCCGATCAGCGGCAGGTCGCCCAGCACCTCGGCCGACCGCTCGACGAAGGCGTCGGCGGGGAAGCTGTAGGGGTCGGCCAGCAGGATGGCCACGCGGTCGTCCGGGCGGCGTTCGGGCAGCCCGACGACCACGAACCGGTCCTCGGCGGCCAGCGTCTCCAGGGCGAAGGTGGTGAGCCCCGCGTCCAGCGTGGCGGCCCACGCGCTGACGGACGGGGTGAGCTCGACGCCTCGGCCGCCGCCGATCACCCCCGTGGCGCTGCAGCCGATCACGTGGGCGCCCTCGGCCATGTCCATGGCGCGCAGCCCCGCGCGGGTGACGTCGTCGGGGTCCTCGCCGCAGACGAAGAAGCAGATCAGATCAGCCGGCCCGCTGAGCCGTGACGTGGCCTGGCGTACCGCGGACTCCGCCGCGATCACCAGATCCGTACCCACGGCCAAGCCGTCGGCGAAGCGGCTCGTCAACACTGACACACTGCCTATCTCCCCATAACGGGGAGAAGCACTCGCATGAAATCGTCAAGATCCGAATTCACCGAGCGATGCGAACTCCGGCGCGGCAACGTAGTCTCGGTTTCGTGCAGCAGCCACGTACCCTCCGCGAATTGCGCGAAAGCGGCCACCGTCACCGCACCGTCAAGGCGGAGATCCGCGAGAACCTCCTGGCCAGGCTTCGCGCGGGCGAGCCTCGATTCCCCGGCATCGTGGGCTTCGACGACTCGGTCCTGCCCCACCTGGAGCGCGCGCTGCTGGCCGGGCACGACGTGGTCCTGCTCGGCGAGCGCGGCCAGGGCAAGACCCGGCTCATCCGCACCGTCGCCGGCCTGCTGGACGAGTGGACGCCGGTGGTCGAGGGCTGCGAGATCAACGATCACCCGTACACGCCGGTCTGCGTGCGCTGCCGGCGGATGGCGGCCGAGCTGGGCGAGGAGCTGCCCGTCGCCTGGAAGCACCGGGAGGACCGCTACGGCGAGAAGCTGGCCACGCCCGACACCTCGGTCGGCGACCTGATCGGTGACGTCGACCCCATCAAGATCGCCGAGGGGCGCACGCTGGGCGACCCGGAGACCGTCCACTACGGGCTGGTCCCGCGCACCAACCGCGGCGTCTTCTCGGTCAACGAGCTGCCCGACCTGGCCGAGCGCATCCAGGTGTCGCTGCTGAACGTGCTGGAGGAGCGCGACATCCAGGTCCGCGGCTACAACCTGCGCCTGCCGCTCGACATCCTGCTGATCGCCAGCGCCAACCCCGAGGACTACACCAACCGCGGCCGGATCATCACCCCGCTCAAGGACCGCTTCGGCGCGGAGATCCGCACCCACTACCCGCGCACGATCGAGGACGAGCTCACGCTGATCCGCCAGGAGTCCCACGCCGACATCGGCGCGGACGTGCCCGAGCACCTGCTGGAGGTGATCGCGCGCTTCACCCGCCTGGTGCGCGAGTCCACGGCCGTCGACGCGCGCTCGGGGGTGTCGGCCCGCTTCTCCATCGCCGCCACCGAGACCGCCGCGGCCTCCGCCGTACGGCGTGCCGCGCTGACCGGCGAGGAGCGGCCCGTGACCCGGGTGTGCGACCTGCCGTCGGTGGTCCCCAGCCTGCGCGGCAAGGTGGAGTTCGAGGTCAGCGAGGAGGGCAGGGAGCTGGAGGTGCTGGCCCACCTGCTGCGGCGGGCCGTCGCCGAGACGTTCAGGAGCCGGCTGGGCGGCATGGACCTGTCGCCGCTCACCGACAAGTTCGCCGACGGCAACCAGGTGGAGTCCGGCGACCTCGTGCCGGGCGCCGAGCTGCTGCGCCGCATGGGGCCGGTCCCCGGCCTGGCGAAGATCATGTCGCGGCTGGGCATCGAGGAGGAGTCCCCCGGCCACGCCGCCGCCGCGCTGGAGTTCGCCCTCGAAGGGCTCTACCTGATGCGCCGGTTGTCCAAGGACGACGTCGACGGGGTGAACGTTTACCGTACGTGAACATTCGGGTGGGCTCGCGCGTCCTACAGTGTGATCGCGCGTGACCGCACACTACGGGGAGCCCACCATGCGCCTGTTCTTCTCCGCCTGCCTCGCCGCGTTGTTCCTGGTGGCGGCGCCGGCCCAGGCAACCGGCCGCCAGACGGCGTACGGCTACGCCTGGGCCGACGGCGCGGGCAGGCTGCGCATCACTCCGGTGTCGGCGTCCCTGACCGAGCGCGACGGGATCCCCTTCCACAGCCTCGAGGCCATCCCGGGCGCCCGGGAGCTGAAGCTGGCCTACGGCGGGGCCGACTTCCGGCGGCTCACCGCCGAGTGCGACCTCAAGGAGACCGAGGGCAGGCTCGCCGTGGACCGCAAGGGCCTGGGCAAGACCCGGTGCACGCCGAAGGACCTAGCCCGGCGCCTGGCCTTCGGGCCCGCGCCGGTGCGCGTCGTCCACGACGGAACCAAGGCGGTGCAGGTCAGGGAGTTCCTGCCGGCCAAGTACTACACGCGCACCCTGCGCGGCACCATCCGGCGCGTCGACGGCGACACCATCGCCGTCAAGGGCGTCGAGCTGACCCACACCTGGCGGCTGACCTTCAACCGCGTCACGGCCACGTGCGGCGCGGGCTGGCTGACCGGCAAGCCGGTCAACGCCGACGACGACGGCCTGGGCACGAAGGGCTGCACGTCCGAGGACTTCGCCAGGGTGCTGCGGCAGGTCGAGCACCCGGTGCTGGCGGTCGTCACGTACAACCCGTTCAGCCGGGAGCTGCTGAGCGTCTGGGAGGTCTTCGGCGACGCTTGAGGGCCCATGGGCCGCTCGGCCGACCCCGGCCCGCGCCCGGGTTGCCCGATGTAGCGTGGTTTCATGGCCTATCGCTATGGCGAGTACCACGACGGCCCCGATCCCCTAGCCCCGCCGTACGACGTACGCGCCGCGCTGGACGAGATGGGCGACGCCATCCTGTCCGGGTCGACGCCCGTACACGCGCTACGCGACCTGCTCAAGCGTGGCCTTCCCGGGCGTCCCGACCACCGCGGCCTGGACGACATGCTCCGCGAGGTACGGCGGCGCCGCCGGGAGCTGCGCGAGCGCGGCAGGCTCGACGGCACGCTCGAACGGGCCCGTGCGCTGCTCGACAAGGCCATCGGCCAGGAGCGGGCCGAGCTGTTCCCCGACCCCTCCGACGACGCCCGGATGCGCGAGGCCGAGCTCGACTCCCTGCCCGAGGACACCGCGAGCGCGATCCAGCAGCTCAGCGACTACGAGTGGCGTTCGGCGGCCGCGCGGCAGACGTTCGAGGAGCTGCGTGCCCTGCTGCGGCAGGAGGTGCTCGACAGCCAGTTCCAGGGCATGCGCCAGGCGCTGGCCAACCCCGACCCGGCCGCGATGGAGCGCATCCGGCGGATGATGTCGGACCTCAACGACATGCTGGAGAAGGACGCCAGGGGCGAGCACACCCAGGAAGACTTCGACCGGTTCATGGACGAGTACGGCGACCTGTTCCCCGAGCGGCCCCGCAACCTCGAACAGCTCGTCGACGCCCTCGCCCGCCGCGCCGCCGCCACGCAGCGGATGCTCGCCTCCCTCACCCCGCGCCAGCGCGAGGAGCTGGCCAACCTCATCAACCAGACGCTCGAGCAGGCCGGCCTGGCCGAGCAGATGCGCCGGCTGGGCGAGCAGCTCTACGCCCGCCGTCCCGACCTGGCCTGGAACACTCCCGAGCGGATCACGGGCGAGGAGCCCATGGGCATGGCCGACGCGGTCACCGCGCTGGCGGAGCTGGCCGACCTCACGCAGCTGGAGGCGGCCCTGCGCCAGGACTACCCCGGGGCCAGGCTCGACGACATCGACGAGGCGGCGATCCGCCGGGCCCTCGGGCGCTCCGCGGTGGACGACCTGGAGGCGCTCAAGCGCGTCGAGCGCGAGCTGGAGGAGCAGGGCTACCTGGTGCGCCGCCGCGGCAAGCTGGAGCTCACGCCCAAGGCGGTGCGCCGGCTGGGCGAGACGGCGCTGCGCCGGGTGTTCACGTCGCTGGAGGCCGGACGGCGGGGCGACCACGACCAGCACGACGCGGGCTCGGCCGGGGAGCTCACCGGCAGCTCGCGCCCGTGGCGCTTCGGCGACGAGCAGCCGATCGACGTCGTGCGTACCCTGGTCAACGGCATACGCAACGGTGGCGGCCGCAGCGGATCGGTGCGGCTGTCGGTGGAGGACTTCGAGGTCGCCGAGACCGAGCGGCGCAGCGCGGCGGCGGTGTGCCTGCTGGTCGACCTGTCGTACTCGATGGCGCTGCGCGGCACCTGGGCGGCGGCCAAGGAGACCGCGCTGGCGTTGCAGACGCTGGTCGCGTCGAAGTTCCCGCAGGACGCGGTGCAGATCGTGGGCTTCTCCAACTACGCCCGCGTGCTGCAGCCGGATGAGCTGGCGGGGCTCGACTGGGACATGGTGCAGGGGACGAACCTGCACCACGCGCTGCTGATCGCGGGACGCCACCTGGACCGGCATCCCGACTTCGAGCCGGTCGTGCTGGTGGTGACCGACGGGGAGCCGACGGCGCACCTCATGCGCAACGGCCAGCCGGCCTTCGAGTGGCCGCCCTCGCGCGAGACGCTGGAGCTCACGCTCGCCGAGGTGGACAAGATGACCAGGCGCCGGGCGACCATCAACGTGTTCATGCTGGCGGCGGACGAGCGGCTGAGGGAGTTCGTGGACGAGGTCGCGCGGCGCAACGGCGGGCGCGTCTTCTCGCCCAGCGCGGAGCGCCTGGGCGAGTACGTCGTCAGCGACTTCCTGCGGCAGCGCCGCACGCGCCGGTGACCGCCCCGCACGCCGGGCCGCGCACCGGGCCGCACGCGGACTGGGGCGAGGTCTCCCCGCGCTGGGCGGGCGTCCGCAGCCTCCACACCGAGGTGCACGGCACGCCCGTCCACTACCTGGAGGCCGGCTCCGGGCTCCCGCACCTGCTCGTCCACCCCATGGCCGGCAGCGCGACCATGTGGCTGGACGCCGTGCCGCCGCTGAGCAGGCTCGGGCGGGTCATCGTTCCCGACCTGCCCGGCACCGTGTTCGGGCACACCGCGTGCCCGCACCCGCGGGCCGCCAAGGCCGAGCCGTCGGCGCGCTTCCTGCGCGCCTTCGCCTCGCGGCTCGGGCTGGAGAAGGCGGTGGTCCACGGCTGGTCGATGGGCGGGCTGGTGGCGGTGCTGTTCGCCGCGTCGGCGCCCTCGCACGTCGAGCGGCTCGTCCTCGCGGCGCCCGCGTTACCGGGTCCGCTGCCGGAGGGCGAGGAGCGGTTCTGGCGCACGTGGGGCCGCCTGGCGCTGGCCGTGGGCGCCCCGCTGACGCGGGCGGCGCTGGCTCTGGCGGGGCGGCGGCTGCTCGACGCCAAGCTGCGGATGTACACCGACCCGGAGGTCCTGTCGCGGAGCGAGCTGCTCGGCGGCGACATGTCCCGCGTCTCGCCGCAGACGCGGGCTTTGCTGGCCGAACAGCTGCGTACCGCCCGGCCGGAACGGCTCGGCGCCGCCGTCACGGCCTTCGCCTCCACCATGACGGCACTGTTCGTGGACCGGCACACGGTCCACGAGGCGATCGCCCGGATCGGCGCTCCGGCGCTGCTGCTGTGGGGCGGTCAGGACGGGCTCGTCGCCGAGGGCACGATCGACGACCTCGCCGCGCGCCGGCCCGACTGGGAGCACCGGGTCTTCGAGACGGCCGGTCACCTGCTCCCCCAGGAGCTGCCCGACGCCTACGCCGAGGCGGTCGGCGGCTGGATCGGCCGGTCGTGACCGGCGCTCAGGCGCCGACGGGCTGCGCGTAGTAGTCGAGCGCGACGTCGAACCCGTCGCGGCAGTTGCGGTAGGACCGGTAGCACGGACGCCAGGCCGAGCTCGCGCCGACTCCCGCGCGGGCGTCGGCCAGCGCGGCGGGAACCCTTTCCGGCCGGGGCAGCAGCCCGCCCCCGAGATAACGAATGGATGTCAATTCCGTGTGGCGCGCCGGGTCGCCGGAGACGAACCGGCCGAGCCGCCAGCCGCTCTCCTCGTCCCACACCAGGGCGTGGCCGTCGCCCAGCAGGACGGTGCACTCGCGCGGATCGCACGGCCCCTCCCACCACTGGCTCGCGCCCAGCTCGGCGACGACCTGGCGGACATAGAAGACCGGGTGGCGCAGCCACTCGTCGGAATACGGATCCACATGCCTGATGGCCACGATGGCACCCCTTTGTGCCCTAGCGGTAAGGATTTCGGCGGCAATACACCATACCCGGGCTGAACTAATTCCGTTGCCGGCTCGTCTAGTCATTACGGACGATATTCCGGAGCTCGTCTGGGAAGGAGGAGCAAATGATCGCGATGATCCTCCTGATCGTCTTCATGGTGATCGCGGTGGCGGCCTTCGAGACGATCATGCGCTGCTCCTTCACCGGCGAGCAGGAGCCGGTGGACGTCCAGCGCGTGGAATAGCAGGGTGTCGGGTCTCCCGGGGGGATCCCGGGAGACTACTCTCAGCGGCATGTCGTCCGTGCTTCTCTGGCTTCACATCGGCTTCGCGATCTTCACCATCGGGCCGCTGACCGCGTTGGCGCATGGCGCGCCCCGCGCCATCCGCACCAAGAACCTGCCGGTCCTGCAGTTCCTCCAGCGCATGACCAGGGTGTATGCCATCGGCTCGCTCGGCGTGTTCGCCTTCGGCCTGTGGCTCGGCCTGACGATCCAGCCGGAGCCGGGCCAGGCCCCGGTGCTCGGCCGGTGGTACATGACGGCGTCGATGACGCTGTTCATCGTGGCCGCCGCCCTGCTGGTGATCGTGGACCGCGACCTCCGCGGCGCCGTACGGGTGCTGAGCAGCGAGAGCCCCGAGGACGACGCGAAGGTGCAGAAGGGCCGGATCGCCGCGCTCGGCGGCATCGTGACGCTGATCTGGCTGGTGATCCTCTTCCTGATGATCGTGCCGTCGTAGCCTAGCCGAGCGCCTGGGTGAGGTCGGCCAGCAGGTCGTCGACGGTCTCGATGCCCACGGACAGGCGCACCAGGTCGCCGGGCACCTCCAGCGGCGAGCCCGCCGCCGAGGCGTGCGTCATGCGCCCCGGGTGCTCGATCAGCGACTCGACCCCGCCCAGCGACTCCCCGAGCGTGAACAGCTTGGCGCGGTTGCAGACCTCGACCGCCTCCGCCTCACCTCCGGCCACCCGGAAGGACACCATGCCGCCGAAGCGCCGCATCTGCTTGGCGGCCACCTCGTGGCCGGGGTGGTCGGGCAGCCCCGGGTAGAGCACCTCGGTCACGCGCGGGTGCGCGGTCAGCAGGTCGACGACCCGCTCGGCGTTGTCGCAGTGGCGCTCCATCCGCACCGCGAGCGTCTTGAGGCCGCGGAGCGTGAGCCATGCGTCGAACGGCCCGGCCACGCCGCCCATGGCGTTCTGGTGGTAGGCGAGCCGCTCGCCGATCTCCGCCGAGGCGGTGACCAGCGCCCCGCCCACCACGTCGGAGTGCCCGCCGACGTACTTGGTGGTGGAGTGCACGACGATGTCCGCGCCGAGCGCCAGGGGCTGCTGGAGGTACGGCGAGGCGAAGGTGTTGTCGACGACGAGCAGCGCGCCGCAGTCGTGGGCCAGCTCGGCCAGGGCGGCGATGTCGGCGATGCCGAGCAGCGGATTGGTCGGGGTCTCCACCCAGATCAGCCGCGTCTTCTGGGTGACGGCGCCCGCGACGGCGGCCAGGTCGCCCAGCGGCACCGGGTCGTAGTGCAGGTCCCAGCGCTCGTGGACCTTGGCGAACAGCCGGTAGGTGCCGCCGTAGGCGTCGTTGGGGATCACCACGTGGTCCTGCGGCTTGCACAGGGCGCGCAGCACGGTGTCCTCGGCGGCCAGCCCGGAGGCGAAGGCCAGCCCGCGGGCGCCCCCCTCCACGGCGGCGAGGGCCTCCTCCAGCGCGGTCCGCGTCGGGTTGGCCGAGCGGCTGTATTCGTAGCCGGAGCGCAGCCCGCCCACGCCGTCCTGCTTGTAGGTGGACGTGGCGTAGATGGGCGGCACGACCGCGCCGGTCAGCGGGTCGGGCTCCTGCCCCGCGTGGATCGCGAGGGTTTCGAATCCGTTGCTCATCGAAAGCTCCTTATGTCATGGCTCGCGGTCCTCCTCCCCCTCCTCGCGGAGGAGAACGGACAGGCCAGACAGCCACGCTATCCCAAGCACGCGCGAGGCCCGGCGCACCGCCTCCCCAGGGCGACGCGCCGGGCCTCCGGCATCCGCGCTTGTCCAGGTGCGCGATCGCGGCGGCCGCCCCCGTCAGGCCGCCGTCGCCTCCCGGTCCGCCGCGGCACGCCGCGGGAGCCGTACCACCTCGGCCTCCGCCCGCGGCGCGTGGACGTGCCGCCCGCTGGCGCCCTCGGCCGGTTCCCCGTTGATCCGCGAGAGCAGCACCGGGTCGGCCAGCGCGAGCAGCACCCCGACGACGAGCCCGGCGGCCAGGAGCGCGAATCCGATGACGAGCATGTCCCTCATCCCCTTCCGTGTGCCTCCAGCCTCCCGCCGCGGCCCCGCCCGCCGCCTCCGCTGAAGGGCGGGTTCGCGGGCCGGCGGCTCGGCCGAACGGTCGATCCGGCCGGTCAGACTTCCGGCCTAGGCTCTGGTGCCGTGGGGGACTCCAAGCGACTCGAACGCCGGCTCGTCTACTGGGTCCGGCGGCTCAGCGAGCTGGCGCTCATCGGCTGGCTCGCGTTCATGCTGCTGATCGACCTGCTCATGGCCGTCTCGCTGGACGGCCTGCAGGTGCTGGTCCCCCTGTGCGGCGTCGCGGGCGGGGTGGCGGTGATCCTGCGCCGCCGCTTCCTGGTCAAGGGCTACCTCGTCACGCTGGCGATGTCCCTGGCGACCTCGCTGCTCATGGCGGCCTCGAACTTCCCCGGCACCCCCGGCACCGCCGAGAGCGGCGCGCTGCTCGTGCTGACCATCAGCGTGCTGCGCCACGTCAGGCCGATGCGGCGGGCCGTCGCCCTGTCGGCGGCCGCCCTGGCGGTCCTCATGGCCGAGGGCGTGGCCCGCGACTACACCAACAACGCCGCTCTGGTGTTCGCGTTCATCCTGTTCGCCGGCTGGTCGACGGCCGAGGGGCTGGGCCTGTACCTGCGCATCCAGCAGGACCGGCGGGACGAGGCGCTGGTGTCGGTACGGCGGGCCGAACGGCTGGAGCTGGCCAGGGAACTGCACGACCTGGTCGCCCACCACATCACCGGCATCGTGGTCCAGGCCCAGGCGGCCAAGACGGTGGCCGAGACGAAGCCCGAGGCGGTCGTCCCCGCCCTCGACGCGATCGCCAACGCCGGGGCCGACGCCCTCACCTCGATGCGCCGCCTGGTGAGCGTCCTGCGAGCCGGCGAGGAGGGGGCGCGCACGCCCGGCACCACGCTGGCCGACCTGCGCGTGCTCACCGAGCGGTTCGCGGCCGGCGGGCCCACGGTGGCCTTCGAGATCGGGCAGGGCATCGGCGACCACACGATGCCGCCCGAGGTGCTGACGACCGTCCACAGGGTCCTGCAGGAGGCGCTGACGAACGTCCGCAAGCACGCCCCCGAGGCCGGCTGGGTGGAGGCCTCGCTGCGACTGTGGGAGGGCGGTGTACGGCTGCGCGTGCGCAACTACGGCTCGGCCGCCGACCCCCGCATCAAGCGGCTGGGCGGCGGCTTCGGCCTGGTCGGGATGGCCGAGCGCGTGGAGGCGCTCGGCGGGCGGCTGTGGGCCGGTCCCACGCCCGAGGGGGCGTGGGAGGTCGTCGCCGATTTTCCCTGCTGATTTGTCGCGCCTGCGGCGCGACGGCTCAGGGCGCCCTCAAGGCCCGCTCCTCGGTCCAGAGCGGGCCGCGCCCTTCGCTAGTGCTGTGACCGGAAACGATCACCGGGTTGGCGTGTAGGTCGCTCCTGCCAGTTGGATGGTGCTGATCACGTTCGATCACTCCTGGGAGGCACGGTGACGCAACCGGTCAAGGTCCGCAGGCTCACGGACCCGGAAGGGCAGAAGCTGCAGCGGATCGTGCGGCGCGGTACGACCAGCACGATCCGCTATCGGCGGGCGATGATCGTCCTGGCCTCAGCAGGCGGCAACACCGTCCCGGTGATCGCCCGCCTGGTGCAGGCCGATGAGGACACCGTGCGCGAGGTGATCCACCGCTTCAACGAGATCGGGCTGGCCTGCCTGGACCCTCAGTGGGCGGGAGGCCGTCCCCGCCTGCTCAGCCCTGACGACGAAGACTTCGTCGCGCAGACGGCCGCCACACGACCTGCCACGCTCGGCCAGCCCTTTACCTGCTGGTCCATCCGCAAACTCCTCGCCTACCTGCGCCGCCTGCCCGGCCGCGCCATCACGATCGGCCGGGAGTCCTTACGCACCCTGCTGCACCGCCGCGGGATCACCTTCCAGCGCACCAAGACCTGGAAAGAGTCCCCGGACCTGGACTTCGAGGTCAAGCTGGACCAGATCGAGGACGCCCTGACGCAGCGACCTGAGCGGACCTTCGCCTTCGACGAGTTCGGCCCCCTCGGGATCCGCCCCACCGCCGGAGCGGGCTGGGCACCAGCGGGCAAGCCGGACCGGCTGCCCGCCACCTACCGCCGCACCCATGGCGTGACCTACTTCCACGGCTGTTACTCCGTTGGTGACGACCTGTTGTGGGGCGTCAACCGCCGGCGCAAGGGGATCGACCACACCTGGGCTGCGCTGAAGTCGATCCGCGCCGCCCGCCCGGACGGCGCCCCGATCTACGTCATCCTGGACAACCTGTCGGCCCACAAGAACGGGCGCATCCGCACCTGGGCCAGGAAACACAAGGTCAGCCTGCTGTTCACTCCCACGTACGCGTCCTGGGCCAACCCGATCGAGGCGCACTTCGGGCCGCTACGCCGGTTCACTCTGGCCAACTCCGACCACCCCAACCACACCGTCCAGACCCGCGCACTGCACGCCTACCTGCGCTGGCGCAACGCTCATGCCCGCCACCCCGACGTGCTGGCCGCCCAACGCCGCGAACGCGCCCGCATCCGCAGCGAGAAAGGCATCCGCTGGGGCGGTCGGCCACTGGCAACCGCAGCCTGAACCGTCACTCAACCCGGTGAACCTTTCCGGTCACCGCACTAGCGGCCGGCGAGGAAGGCCAGCAGGTCCTGGCGGGTGATCAGCCCCTTGGGCTTGCCGTCGACGAGCACCACCGCCGCGTCGGCCTTCTCCAGCGCCTCGACCGCGCGCGCCACCTGCTCGCCCGCGCCGATCATGGGCAGCGGCTGGGACATGTGGTCGGCGATCAGGTCGTCGGACGACAGCCGGCCGTGGAACAGCCCGTCGAGCAGGTCCCGCTCGACGACCGCGCCGACGACCTCGGCGGCCATGACCGGCGGCTCCTCCTTCATGACCGGCAGCTGGGACACGGAGTACTCCCGCATGATGGAGATCGCCGTGCCGACCGTCTCGTGCGGGTGCACGTGGACGAACTCCGGCAGGCCGGAGGACTTGCGCGCCAGCACGTCGCCCACCAGGCCCTCCTCCGAGGAGGTAGTGAGGAAGCCGTAGTCGGCCATCCACTCGTCGTTGAAGATCTTCGACAGGTAGCCGCGCCCGCCGTCGGGCAGCAGCACGACCACCACGTCGTCGGGCCCGGCCTTGGCGGCGACCTTGAGCGCGGCGACCACGGCCATCCCGCAGGAGCCGCCGACCAGCAGGGCCTCCTCCCTGGCCAGCCGCCTGGTCATGGTGAAGGAGTCCTTGTCGGACACCGCGATGATCTCGTCGCAGATCGTGGTGTCGTAGGTGGCCGGCCAGATGTCCTCGCCGACGCCCTCCACCAGGTACGGCCGGCCGCTGCCGCCGGAGTACACCGAGCCCTCCGGGTCCGCGCCGATGATCTTCACGCGCCCGCCGGAGACCTCCTTGAGGTAGCGGCCGGTGCCGCTGATCGTGCCGCCGGTGCCGATGCCGGCCACGAAGTGGGTGACGCGCCCCTCGGTCTGCTCCCAGATCTCCGGGCCCGTCGTCTCGTAGTGGGAGCGCGGGTTGTTGGGGTTGGAGTACTGGTCGGGCTTCCACGCATTGGGGATCTCCCTGGCCAGCCGGTCGGAGACCGAGTAGTAGGAGTCGGGGTGGTCGGGCGAGACCGCGGTCGGGCAGACGACGACCTCGGCGCCGTAGGCGCGCAGGACCGACACCTTGTCCTGGGCCACCTTGTCGGGCACCACGAACACGCAGCGGTACCCCTTCTGCTGGGCCACGATGGCCAGGCCCACGCCGGTGTTGCCGGAGGTGGGCTCGACGATCACTCCGCCGGGGCGCAGCGCGCCCGACTTCTCGGCCTCCTCGATCATCCGCAGCGCGATGCGGTCCTTCACGGACCCGCCGGGGTTGAAGTATTCGACCTTGGCGAGCACCTGCGCGGGCACGCCGGCGGAGACTTTGTGCAACCGGACGAGCGGGGTGTCGCCCATGAGCTCGACCAGGGAATCGTAAACGCGCACCGAGGTGTTCACCTTCTTTGCCGCTTGATCATGACCGGGCTCCCCGGGGGTAGGGGGAGCTCGGCTAGCTTTCCAGTCAAACGCTACCGTCGGCGGCGGACGAGGGGGGTCATGCGAGAGGTGATCTGGACTCCGGGAGTGGCGCGGGCCGCGCGGAGGATCGCGGCGGCGGCGGCGTTGGGGGGCGGGGGACTGACCGCTCTGGGTGTCACGGCCTACGGCCTGCTGATCGCCGAGGGCCTGCTGGCGCGGCGGGTGATCGGCCAGCCGCACGGGATGGACGGCCCGGCGGCCGACGGCGTCTACGGGGATTTCCCCGGCGAGCCGATCACCATGGTCATGCTCGGCGACTCCACGTCGGTGGGGCTGGGCGTGACCGACCCGGCCCAGACCCCCGGGGTGCTGCTGGCGCAGGGCCTGGCCGTCGTGGCCGAGCGTCCGGTACGGCTCTGCGTCGTGGGCAAGTCGGGCGCCACGTCGGCCGAGCTGCGCCCCCAGGTCGACAGGGCGCTGCGGGAGCGGCCCGACGTGGCCGTCATCTTCGTGGGCGCCAACGACGTCACCACCCAGACTCCCCCGGCGGTCGCCGTACGGCATCTGGCCAAGGCGGTGCGGCGGCTGCGCGAGGCGGGCGCCGAGGTGGTCGTGGGCACCTGCCCGGATCTGGGCACCATCCGGCCGATCGCGCAGCCGCTCCGGTGGGTGGCGCGCCGCTGGAGCCGCCAGCTGGCCGCCGCGCAGACCGTCGCGGTGGTCGAAGCCGGGGGACGAACCGTGGCGTTCGCCGACATTCTGGGCCCCGAATTCGACGCAAATCCGGGGGAAATGTTCGGACCTGATCAATACCACCCATCTAGCCAAGGTTACGCTCAGGCGGCTTACGCGGTGCTACCTTCTGTGTGCGCTGCGTTGGGGTTGTGGCCGAAACCTCGACCCGAACGTGGCGAAGGACCACAGCCGATTTACCTTGCGGCGGCGACCGCCGCGGAGACGTCAGGCGCCGAGGTCACCGCCACCCGGGTCGAAGGGCGCGCCACAGGCCCCTACGGCAGATGGGTGACGCTGCTTCGACGTCGCCTCTGACGGTCCGCGCCGGAGCCGTCACTACTCATTTGGAGTGGAATGCCCGTGCTCCGGCCCTTTGCGAAACTGACCGTGCCCAAGCCCGGCACGACACCGGCCGTCGCACTCGCCGGGATGCTGGCGCTCGCCGCCTGTTCCGGGAGCGACGCCGCCACGGCCAGCTTCCCCACCTGGCACAACTCCGAGGTCAACGCGGTCAGCCGCCTCGCCGCGGGCGGCGGCGTGGTGGCCGTGACCTCCATGAAGCCCGACGGCTCCCTCGAGACCGTCACTCTCGACCTGGCTAACGGCAAGAAGCTGTGGGCCGTCCCCGCGACCATGGCGGGCCGCCTGCCCGGCATGGGCGTGTCCGCGCCCGCGGTCGTCGAGACCGCCGAGGACCAGGCCGTCGTCGCCGCGCTCGACCCGGCCAAGAAGGGCCGCTGGAACGCGACGCTGATCGCCCGCGACGGGCGCACCGGGCGGCAGAAATGGACCCGTCCCGTCCACTCCACGTTCGGCCCGCAGCGCTGCGGGCCGTACGTGTGCCTGTCGGAGCACACGGCGCTGAAGTCGGCCCGGGTCGTCGTGCTCGACCCGGCCACCGGCAAGACCGTGTGGACGCTGCCAGGCCTGGCCGAGGTGGAGTGGTCCGACGCCGCCCGGGTGGTGTTCCTGCGGCTGGCGGCCAACCCGATGATCGAGTCCTACGACCTGAAGACCGGCAAGATCCAGTGGCAGCAGCCCATCGAGCAGGCGCTCGGCCCGGGGATCGACCTGTCCGGCGGGTGGGCGTTCGGCGCGGCGGGCGGCAACCTCGTCGGCTACGTCGCCCCCTACACCAACCCCCAGACCCGCAAGGTGTCCGCCTTCGGGCTGTTCTCGATGAAGATCGCCGACGGCACGATCAACTGGATGCGGCCGTCGGTCGTCCGCGTCTACCCCAGCGGCAACCCGGCCTACGCGCCGATCGTCCGCCCGGTCGACCAGCAGGGCCAGTACGGCGGCTTCGCCCGCCTCGACGCCGTGTCCGGCCGCGTCCTCGGCCAGATCACCGCCGACCAGGTGCCCGGCTCGGGCTGGTGGCTGGCCTTCCCCGAGCGCATGGACCGGCTGGGCTTCCTCAAGCACAACGCCAAGGGCGCCGTCTTCGACCTGGCCGGCGGCCAGGCGGTGCCGGTCGAGGAGCAGCGCGGCTGGTCCTTCTGCGTCACCGACCCCAAGCCGCTGCCGCTCAAGCAGCAGCTGCCGGGCTTCTACTCGGTGGCGGCGGTGTGCGAGTACGACCTGGCCACCGGCAAGCGCGTCGGCGACAACGCCGCCCCGCCGCCCACGTGGTTCACCGGCAGCCAGGGCGGCTGGCGGCTGTGGCGCGACGAGAAGGGCGCCGTCCACGGGGTCAGCGACGGCACGGCGACCGCCCCCGGCATGTACGGCTGAGCCGCAGGCCCATGCGGGAGGGCCGCGCCCCGCCCACCGGCCCTCCCGCATGCCGTACCGGAGAGAGGATCCGAGGGTTTTCCTGCTGGCAGTACAAAGTTCTGTTTTGCCTGCCCCCGCCCCTGGCGCCCGCCGTACCAAGCGGTAGCCTCGCGGTTGGAGTGCTGACACGAACCCAGGAGAGCCCCATGCCCGAGGCAGTCATCGTCGCCACCGCACGCTCGCCTATCGGCCGCGCCTTCAAGGGGTCGCTGAAGGACATCCGTCCCGACGACCTGACCGTTCAGATGATCAAGGCCGCGCTGGCCAAGGTCCCCCAGCTCGATCCGGCCACGATCGACGACATCATGCTCGGCTGTGGCCTGCCCGGCGGCGAGCAGGGCTTCAACATGGCCCGCGTGGTGGCGGTCATGCTGGGCCTGGACACCGTGCCCGGCACGACGGTCACCCGCTACTGCTCCTCCTCGCTGCAGACCACGCGGATGGCGTTCCACGCGATCAAGGCGGGCGAGGGGGACGTGTTCGTCTCGGCGGGCGTGGAGACGGTGTCCCGGTTCGTCAAGGGCAACTCCGACTCGCTGCCCGACACGCAGAACCCGATCTTCGGCGAGGCCGTGGCCCGCACCCAGGCGTTCGCCGAGGGCGGCAAGGTCTGGCACGACCCGCGTGAGGACGGCCTGCTCCCCGACATCTACATCGCGATGGGGCAGACCGCCGAGAACCTGGCCCAGCTGAAGGGCATCACGCGCAAGGAGCAGGACGAGTTCGGCGTCCGCTCGCAGAACCTGGCCGAGAAGGCCATCGCCGACGGCTTCTGGGCCAAGGACATCACGCCCGTCACGCTGCCCGACGGCACCGTGGTCAGCAAGGACGACGGCCCGCGCCCCGGCACCACCTACGAGGCCGTCTCCCAGCTCAAGCCCGCCTTCCGGCCCGACGGCACGGTCACGGCCGGCAACTGCTGCCCGCTGAACGACGGCGCCGCCGCGGTGATCGTGATGAGCGACACCAAGGCCGCCGAGCTGGGCATCACCCCGCTGGCCCGCATCGTCTCCACCGGCGTCAGCGCCCTGTCGCCCGAGATCATGGGCCTCGGCCCCGTCGAGGCCTCCCGCCAGGCGCTGGCCCGCGCCGGGATGGCGATCGGCGACGTGGACCTGGTGGAGATCAACGAGGCCTTCGCCGCCCAGGTCATCCCCTCCTACCGGGAGCTGGGCATCGACCTGGACCGGCTGAACGTCAACGGCGGCGCGATCGCGGTCGGCCACCCCTTCGGCATGACCGGCGCCCGGATCACCTCCACGCTCGTCAACAGCCTCCAGCACCACGACAAGACGATCGGCCTGGAGACCATGTGCGTGGGCGGCGGCCAGGGCATGGCGATGATCCTGGAGCGGCTCAGCTGACCTTGACCTGCCGTCCGGTACGGCGGGGCCGCCGGCTCAGCCCGGCCCCGCCCGCGTCAGCTCGATGCGCACGATGACACGCCGCTCCCGCTGCATGGCGGAGCGGTAGTCGTCCCAGTCGGGGTGCTCGCCGGAGATGCCGCGGTAGTAGGCGACGAGATGGTCCATGGCCTCCGGCAGGGAGACGATCTCCGCCGTGCCCTCGACCTGGACCCAGTCGCCGAAGAAGGCGTCGGAGAACACGCACAGCACGGCATGCGGGTCGCGTCGCAGGTTGCGGGTCTTGACCGTCGTCTCGGTGGTGCTGATCACCGCCCGGCCCTCGGAGTCCAGCCCCACGAGCACCGGAGAGGTCTGCAGCCGTCCGTCCGGGAAGCGGGTGACCAGAACCGCGCGGTGGTTGTCGCGGAGAAAGGCGCGTGCCGTCTCGAGATCCATGGCTCAATGATCGCGCGCCCGGGCCGGCGGCACGGCACGGGCGCGGTGGGCGGAGGATGGATTTCTCAGGCGAAGCCCATCCGGCTACGGCGGTGGCGCTCGTGCTCCAGGACGATCGCCGCGGCGTAACCGTGGGATATCCCGTGCTCGTCAGCCAGCCAGTTGGCCCGTTCCTCGCATCGGAGGAACGATGGACCGTTGTCGATGGCTCGGAACCACTCTGGGAGTTCGCGTCCCGTCACTGCCGGGACCCTGGCGATCAGCTTCGACTGCGTCTCCGGTGAGTGGTTCAAGGACATGGGCACCTCCACGGATTGGGTCCTTTGCTAGACACTGCAATACCCACTCCAGAAAGGCAACCCCCCTGACGACAGCGTTTCGTTGCCAGAAGATTGCTCAGGGCGAAACGCGCGTGGCCCCGCCGGGTGGGCGGGGCCACGTCAGAGGACCGAGGATCAGTCGTCCCCTGAGAAGTAGCTGACGAAGCGCAGCACCTCCAGGTAGATCCAGACCAGGCTCAGCGTGAGCCCGAACGCGCACTGCCAGGCGAACTTCTCCGGCGCGCCCGACTTGACCGCCTGCTCGACGGAGTCGAAGTCGAGCAGCAGGAAGAAGCAGCCCAGCAGGATCATCGCGATGCTGAAGACGTAGCCGAGCGGGCCCTCCTCGCGCAGGCCCAGGCCGCCCTGGAGGAAGATGCTCGCGATGAGGTTGACCAGGATCAGGCCGAGGGCGGCGATGCCGGCCGCGAGGACGAACTTCACGAACTTCGGCGTCACCCGGACGATCCGTAGCGCGTAGACGGTCAGCGTGCCCGCGAAGGCCATGGCCGTGCCGAGCACCGCCTGGAGCACCACCCCGTAGAAGGCGTCCTCGAAGGCCTTGCTGATCGCTCCCACGAACACCCCGTAGAACAGGGCGTAGCCGAGGATCAGCGCCGGGTTGGTGCTCTGCTTGAACGACGCGACCAGGCCGAGGATCACGCCGACGATGGCGCAGACCACGGCGACGCCGAGCGGCACGTTGAGCACCCAGGCCGCGGCGGCCGAGACGATCAGCGTGCCGAGCGTGAGGAAGCCGCGGACGACGACGTCGTCGATGGTCATCGTCCGGTAGGCGGGCGGGGCCGGCGGCGTGTATGCCGGCGCGTCGTACATGTCCCGCAGCTGATCAGGCGTGGGTGGTGGCGCCCCCCAACCGCCCTGCGGATGGGTGTACTGGGATCTGTTGAAGACCGGGTTCTTGCTTTCCATCGCTGCCTCCACGCTGCGACCAGTGAGATCACTGTAGGGGACCGGCTGTCGTGCCGGCCACCCGGAGATTCGACATTCAGGCAGCACAGACAACGACTTACGCCCGTCAGGAGTTCCCGTGACCGGACGATCACAGCCCGTGGACGTTTCCTGGGCCGCGGTAGTCAAACACTTGACTACCAGCGGGAATTGCCTTTACAAGGGCATGCCGGTGCCCCCGGCGGGAGTCGAACCCGCACATCAACCCTTTTAAGGGGTTTGCCTCTGCCATTGGGCTACGGGGGCGCGGCAATCATACGATTCAGACCATGCTTCCGAGGAGCACAACTTGGCATCAGGCGTCACAGATGTGAAGTCTGTCATGGGCTGTAGGGGCTCAGCCCTGGAAAAACAGACCGTCCGGATGGTCCAGTTGGTGCTGAATGACTCGGGGTACGAAAGCATCAGCCTCGATGGTGACGGGCCTGCCGACCCCTGGCAACCGTCATCGGAGAGTTATACGGCTCACGTCTGACAGTCCCCATGACAGTCCCCGCGACAGCGTACGGCCGGGCGGCGAGCGCCGCCCGGCCGTACGCCGGATCGAGGTCAGCTGCCGACGGTCTTCACCGCCTGGCGGAAGGCCTCGCGAGGGTGCTCGATCTCGCCCAGCGAGACGGTCTCCCGCTTGAACAGCAGCGCCAGCGTCCAGTCCATGACGACCCTGACCTTGCGGTTGAAGGTGGGCACCCGCGACAGGTGGTAGGTGCGGTGCATGAACCACGCCGGGAAGCCGCGGAGCTTGACGCCGTAGACGTTCGCCACGCCCTTGTGCAGGCCCAGGCCGGCGACCGAGCCGACGTACTTGTGCCGGTACTCGCGCAGCTCCTGGCCGCGCAGGTGCCGGATGATGTTGTCGGCCAGCACCTTGGCCTGGCGGACGGCGTGCTGGGCGTTGGGCGCGCAGTACTCGCCCGGGTTGGTCAGGTCCGGCACGCCGGCGACGTCGCCCGCCGCGAAGGCGTCGGGCGTGTCGAGCACGTTGAGCTTGGCCGTGGTCTTGATGCGGCCGCGCTCGTCGATCGGCAGGTCGGTGGCGTTGACGACCTGGCTGGGCTTCACGCCGGCCGTCCAGACCAGCGTCTCGCTGTCGAACTCGGTGCCGTCCGACAGGACGATGTGCCCGTCCACGGCCGACACCAGCCTGGTCTGCAGGCGCACGTCGATGCCGCGCTCGCGCAGCTGCTCCAGGGTCCAGCGGCCCATCTCGGGACCGACCTCCGGCAGGATGCGGTCGCTGGCCTCCACGAGCACCCACCGCAGGTCCTCGCGCTTGAGGTTGCGGTAGTACCGCAGCGAGTCCCTGGCCATGTCCTCCAGCTCGGCCAGCGCCTCCACGCCGGCGAATCCGGCGCCCACGACCACGAACGTCAGCGCGCGCCGCCGTACCGCCGGATCCTCGGTCGACTCGGCCACGTCGAGCAGGTGCAGCACCCGGTTGCGCAGGGCGATGGCCTCGGCCACCGACTTGAAGCCGATGCCCACGTCCGTCAGGCCCGGGATGGGCAGCGTGCGCGAGATCGACCCGGCGGCCATGACGATGACGTCGTAGCCGATCTCCCGGGCCTCGCCCTCGGCCGGCTGGAAGGTGACGGTCTTGGCCGCGTGGTTCACCTTGGTCACCAGGCCGTTGAGGATGCGCACCCTGGGCAGCAGGCGGCGCAGCGGCGCGACCATGTGCCGCGGGGACACGTTGCCGGCAGCCGCCTCGGGAAGGAACGGCTGGTAGGTCATGTAGGACTGAGGGTCGATCACGGTTACTCGGACCGAGCCCTCCTTGAGCTCCCGGCGCAGCTTCTTCTGCAGGCGCAGCGCCGTGTACAGGCCGACGTACCCACCACCGACGATCAAGATGTCCGTCATCTTGATCACGCTCCTTCGTATGGAAGCTTGTGAAAGCATTCACAAGCGTAAACCGCGGAGCGCCGGAGAGTCATCCCCCTTTGGGGGTGGGGAGCGTCACAGTGTTGCTTTTGTCGCGCCTGGCAGCGCGACGGGGCGCCTTGTTGCTTTTGTCGCGCCTGGCGGCGCGACGGGGCTCGGGGCGCCGGGAAGGCTCGTTCTTCCCTCGTCACGGCTCGGGCGTTGAACGCCCTCACCGCTCCTCAGTCCAGAACGAGCCGCGCCCCTCGCAGCCTCGGGCGTTGAACGCCCGAGGCAACCCTCAGTGGTACAGCTGGGCGGGCAAAAGGTACAGCTGGCGAGCAAAGGTGAAGCTGGGCGGGCGAGGCGGGCGTGTCAGCGGGCGCGGGCGAACACCGCGTCGAGCATGTCGGCCGTCAGCCGGCCGGTGAAGGTGTTCTGCTGGCTGGGGTGGTAGCAGCCGAGCAGTGTCACGGTGGCTTCGCCGTACCGGAGGGTGACCTCGGCGCCGTGGCCGAAAGGCGGGCGCGATGACGGCAGCGCATAGCCCGCCTCACGCAGGGCGGGCCACAACGCCTGCCAGGCGAATCCGCCCAGCGCCACGATGAACCGGACGCTTTCGGCGGCCAGCGCCACCTCGCGGGCGAGCCAGGGAAAGCAGGTCGCGCGCTCCTCGGGCGTCGGCTTGTTGGCGGGCGGCGCGCACCGCACGGCCGCGACCATGCGCGCGCCGACGAGCTTCTGCCCGTCGTCGGCGTGCGTGCTCGTCTCCTGGACGGCGAAGCCGGTGCGGTACAGCGAGGCGAACAGCCAGTCGCCGCTGCGGTCGCCGGTGAAGATGCGCCCGGTGCGGTTGCCGCCGTGCGCGGCCGGGGCCAGGCCGACGATCAGCAGCCGCGGGCGTTCCTCGCCCCAGCCGGGGACGGGCCGTCCCCAGTACGTCTCCGACGCGAACGCCCGCCGCCGGACCTCGGCGACCTCCTCCCGCCACGCCACCAGCCGCGGGCAGGCCCGGCACACCGACTCGCGGGCCGTGAGCTCGGCCAAGGTACGGCTCCCGCCCGCCAGCTCGCGCACCTGGGCCGCGTCGTGCGCGACGGGCGTGGCAGGGGTCGCGGGATCGCCGGGCCAGCCGGTGCCGGGAGGGACGAAGCTCATGCCATCCGTTCTATCGCGCCCGGACGACAAGAAACCGGGTGGCGCCCCACCTCGGGGCCCCACCCGGCTTCAGACAGTCAGCGGACCGGCCAGATCAGGCGCCGTCCGCCTTCGGCGCCTCCGCCGGCGGCTGGCAGGCCTGGTTGTAGAGCGTCGTCCGCTCCACGCTGACCGGGCTGGTCACCACGAGCTTGACGCTGCCCTGCGTCTTGACGGCGTCAGCGGCGTCGCCGGGGATCGAGACCGGCTCGGAGCCGTCGATCCACTCGTGGGTGAAGCCGGTGGCACGACCGTTGATGACCCAGTGGTAGCTCACCAGGGCCTTACGGTTGGTGGTGATCGTCGCGTGGAACGACACCGGAGCCTTGCACGCGCCGCTCGGCTGCGACACCGACACCTCGGACACCGACACCGACAGCGGGTCCTCGCACCTCACGCGGTAGTGCACCTTGGCGTACGCGGAGTCGTGGCGGCTGTCGACGTCGAGCACCGCCCAGCCGTGGTGGCTGGAGCGCGGCGAGAAGCCGAACCCGACCTTGCGCGAGTCCCACACCTTGATGGTGTCGCTCTCGACGACCTCACCGTTGAGGATCCAGCGGTAGCGGACCCACTGCGGCTCGTCGACCTTGATCACACCACCGAAGTGGATCTTGTTGCCAGGAGTGCACGGACCGACGTAGTCGTCGGGGTGCGCCCACGCCTTGGCCCAGACCTTCGGGTGGCCGATCTCGTCCCAGACCTTCTTGCCGCAGGCGACCTCGAAGTAGCCCTTCTTCGAGACGACGTGGCGCGGCCCGAGGACCTCAAGGGCCTCCCAGCCCTTGACGCTCTGGTCGAAGGTGAGCTTCTGCGAGACGGTGACGTACTTGGTGCCCTTGCCGCTGAGCTTGATCGTCCTGACCTTGCTCTTGGAACCGTCACCGTGCAGCCAGCGGTAGGCCAGCACGGTCTTGCCCGTCAGCTTCACCTTGACCCTGGCGGTGAACTTGATGTCCACCGGGCATGCCTCGTCGTAGTAAGCCACCGAAGGCTTCGGCGTGGAGACCGAGACCTTGGGCTTGGCGGGCTTGGTGGCGCTGACCTGAGCCTTGTGGCCGGCCGACGCCGGGGTGGCCGCCTGCGCGGAGCCGGCCAGCAGCCCCGCGACCATGGTGGCCAGCACAGCGGTGGAAGCGCCCAGCGCCGCCACTCTACGTGCTAAACCGAGAGACTTCATGTGAGAGTGCTCCATTCCTCTCGAAGGAGAGACACGCTCGGGAACGGTTGCCACGCCGTCGCCTTCCGCGCACGGCCACATGGCAAAGCCCCCGTAAATCCTCTTTACTGTCGCACACCTTGATCTCGCCCTCAATACAGCCTTCTACCGGTTATTGGCGGTACGGCGGGGCGCCGTTTCACGGCACTGATCGCTACCTGCGGAAATGCGAAGCGGGGTGGGGGCGGCTAGTCACCGCCCCACCGAAAAATAGTCCTAACTGAGGATGGACCAGGCGATTCCATCGAGGATGTCGTGCTCGCTCACCATCACCTCGGCGAATCCGAACCGTCGCACAATGCGGTCGAGAATCAACGCTCCGGCGCCGATGACGTCGACGCGGCCGGGATGCATGACGGGAACGGCGGCGCGCTCGTCGTGCGTCATCGTCAGCAACCGCCGCGTGACCTCATGCACCTGTGCGGCGGGAATGCGCGAGTGGTGGATGCGGGCGGGGTCGTACTCGGGCAGGCCGAGCGCGATGCCCGCGACCGTGGTGACCGACCCGGCCAGGCCGACCAGCGTCCGTGCCCGCTCGCCCGGCACGACCTCGTGCACGCGGTCGAGCGCCGCCTCGATGTCGGCGATCACCGCCTCGACGGCCTCCCGGGCGGGCGGGTCGCCGCTGTCGCGAAGGTGCCGCTCGGTCAGGCGGACGCAGCCGATGTCGACCGAGATGGCCGCCTCGGCCCCGGCGGACCCGAGCACGAACTCGGTCGAACCACCCCCGATGTCGACGACCAGGAACGGCGGCGTGCCGGGCAGCGTCTTCGTCGCCCCCGTGAAGGACAGCTGCGCCTCCTCGTCGCCCGTGACGACCTCGGGGTCCACGCCGAAGATTTCGCGCACCCCGGCCACGAAGTCGGCGCGGTTGGCCGCGTCGCGGGTGGCGCTGGTGGCCACCACCCTGGTGGCGGTCACGCCGTGCTGGTCGAGCAGCTTGCGGTAGCCGCGCATGGCCGTGAAGGTGCGCTCCAGGGCCTCCGGCGCGAGCCGTCCGGTGCGGTCGACGTCCTGGCCCAGCCGTACGATCTCCATCCTCCGCTCGACGTCGGTCAGCCGGTCGCCGTCGACGTCGGCGACGAGCAGACGGACGGAGTTGGTGCCGCAGTCGACGGCGGCGACCCTGGTCATGCGTCCTCCTTCGGCGGTTCGGCGGCGACGCACGGCCCGTCGGCCCACCACTCGGGTAGCCGGTCCAGCGCCTCCCGGCCGAACGGGTTGCTTCCCGGCGCGGCCAGCTCGTGCGCGACGAGCGCGTGCAGGCACTTGACCCGCTCGGGCATGCCGCCGCTGCTCTGGGTGCCCGGCGGGAGCGGCTCGACGCCCTCCTCCTGCGCGGCCTTGTCGCGGCGGGCCAGGTAGTCCTCGTGCGCGGCCCGGTAGGCGGCGGCGAGTTCGGGGGCCTCGGCGAGCCTGGCCTGCATCTCCTTCATCAGGCCCGAGCTTTCCAGCCTGCCGACCTCCGAGGCGGCCTTGGGGCAGGTCAGGTAGTACAGCGTCGGGAACGGCGTGCCGTCGGGCAGCCGCGGCGCGGTCTCCGCCACGTCGGGCAGCCCGCACGGGCAGCGGTGCGCCACCCCGCGCAACCCGCGCGGCGTGCGGCCCAGCTGCCGGCCGATCGCCTCCACGTCGCTACTGTCCACTCGTCTCCCTCGCGTCCGCGGCTTCCACCGACTCCCACAGCGTGACGTACCAGGGCGGGGGCGGCGCCTTCCGGCTCGTCGCGGTCTGCTGGGGGTTCTCCTCCGGCTGGAGCAGCATGTAGCACTTGGCTCCGGGGTCGCAGTAGTGCAGCCGTTCCCTGGCGGTGCGCCGCTGGTAGTTGGGGTCCAGCATGCGCCGCCGCTGCTCCTCGATGGCGCGCTGCTCGGCCAGCACGCGGGCGTGCTCGGCCTGCAGTTCGGCCAGCTGGCGGCGCTGGGCGATGTACTCGCGCACCGGATACGCCAGGCTCATGGCGATCGCGCAGACGACCACGGCCAGGATGGCGGCGCGGCCGGTGAGCTGCGGCCGCCTGCGCCGCACCGGCTGCCCGCCTCCCGGCCCTCCGGGCATACCCGGTCCTCCGGGCCTCCCGGCCACCCCGGTCCTTCCCGCCGCCGACCCCGGCCTGCCTGCTGGTCCCGGCCTGCCTGCGGGTCCCGGCCTCGCGCCCTCGGCTCCGCCCCCGGACGGCCCGCCCTCGGCCCCAGCCCCGGAACGCCCGCTCTCAGCTCCGCTCCCGGGCTTCCTGCCCTCGGCTCCGCTCCCGAGCCGCCTGCTCTCGGCCGCGGCCTCCGTCAGGCCTGGGCGTCCGCCCTCAGGCCGCCTGCCTGCTGCCTCCACCGGCCCCGAGCGCCCCGCCTCAGATCCAGCCCTCGGCCGCCTGCCGACCGCCCCGGCCTCCGCCGGTCCCGGGCGTCCACCCTCGGGGACGCCGCTTGCGGGGCCTCGTCGTCCGGCTCCCTGCCCGTCGGCTCCCGCCGTACCGCGCTCGGGACGCCCGGCCGGCTGAGGGCGTCCAGGCGAGGCCGGACGCTCGTCCCCGTCCGGGGCACGCCCTGCCGTACCGGAGGCTCGTCCAGCCGTACGGCCGGCCCCGCCCGCCGGTGGCCGTCCCGCCTTCGGCGAGGGCCGCTCGGACGGCGCGGCCTTGTCCGGCGTGGGGCGCCCGCGCGAGGCCCCTCTGTCCGGCGTGCCACGGCCCGACGACCCGGTCCCCCGGGGCGTGGGCCGGCCCCGCCCGGTCGCCGGGTCGGCGGGGTCGCCCGGCCGGGGGACCCGCCCCGAAGAGCCGCGACCCTTGCGGCTGCGCCCGTCGCCCGGCCTCACCTCGTCGTCGTCCATCCGCTCGCTCCAGATTCGGGGGTACGGCTCAAGCCGTACACGAACCTAGCGCTGGAAACGCGGGAACGCCCCGCGACCCGCATAGCGCGCGGCGTCGTCGAGCAGCTCCTCGATGCGCAGCAGCTGGTTGTACTTGGCGACGCGGTCGGAGCGGGCCGGGGCGCCGGTCTTGATCTGGCCGCAGTTGGTCGCCACCGCCAGGTCGGCGATCGTGGTGTCCTCGGTCTCGCCCGACCGGTGGCTCATCATGCAGCGGTAGCCGCTGCGGTGCGCCAGCTCGACCGCGTCGAAGGTCTCGCTCAGCGTGCCGATCTGGTTGACCTTGACCAGCAGCGCGTTGGCGGTGCCCTCGCTGATGCCGCGGGCCAGCCGCTCGGGGTTGGTGACGAACAGGTCGTCGCCGACCAGCTGGACCTTGCCCCCCAGCGCGGAGGTGATCTTCTTCCAGCCCTCCCAGTCGTTCTCGTCGAGCGGGTCCTCGATCGAGACCAGCGGGTAGGAGTCGACCAGGTCGGTGTAGAAGGCGATCAGCTCGTCGGCCGAGTGGCCCTTGCCGTCGATGGTGTAGACGCCCTCGGAGTGGAACTCGGAGGCGGCCACGTCGAGCGCGAGCGCGACGTCCTGGCCCGGCTGGTATCCGGCGCGCTCGATGGCGACGAGGATCAGGTCGAGCGCGTCGCGGTTGCTCGGCAGGTTCGGCGCGAAGCCGCCCTCGTCGCCCAGGCCCGTGGCGTAGCCCTTCTCCTTCAGCACCGACTTCAGCGCGTGGTAGACCTCGGTGCCGGTGCGCAGCGCCTCGCGGAACGTCCCGGCGCCGATCGGCGCGATCATGAACTCCTGGATGTCGACGTTGGTGTCGGCGTGGGCGCCGCCGTTGAGGATGTTCATCATCGGCACCGGCAGCAGGTGCGCGTTGGGGCCGCCCAGGTAGCGGAACAGCGGCAGGTCGGCGCTGTCGGCGGCGGCCTTGGCCACGGCCAGTGAGACGCCGAGGATGGCGTTGGCGCCGAGCTTGCCCTTGTTGGGCGTGCCGTCCAGGTCGATCATGATCTGGTCGATGACCCGCTGGTCCTCGGCCTCGATGCCGTGGATCTCGTCGAAGATCTCGTCCGTCACGGCGAGCACGGCCTTCTCCACACCCTTGCCGCCGTAGCGCTTGTCGCCGTCGCGCAGCTCCACGGCCTCGAACTGGCCGGTGGAGGCGCCGCTGGGCACGGCCGCACGGCCGGTGCTGCCGTCGTCGAGGACCACCTCGACCTCGACCGTCGGGTTCCCGCGGGAGTCGAGGATCTCGCGGGCGTAGACGACCTCGATGGTAGCCACGTCAGGCGCTCCTAGAGTCGAAGGGCAGTTGTTCCCTGAGCCTATCGAGGTCTACCAGTTGGTACGGCTGCGGCCCGCCCCTGCTGTAATGGGCGTATGGAGCGCGTGCTGAAGCTGCTGCGCCGGGAGCCGTCCTCGCCCGACACCAGCCGTGGCTACCTCGACCTGATCGGCGGCCGGAGCCCCACGGCCAAGGCCTCGCTCGCGCAGCGGCTGATGAACTCCACCGCGCTCCCCCTCGTCTACGAGAACGTCTGGCGCCCGGCCCTCATCGGCCTGGCCAAGGGTCCCTTCGGTCCCTCCGCCGACGAGGAGATGGCGCTGCTGCGCGAGCTGCTGGACCTGTCGGAGGGCGACGTGGTGCTCGATGTGGCCTGCGGCCCCGGCAACGTCGCCCGCGCGCTGGCCCCGCACGCCGGGCTGGTGATCGGCCTGGACGCCTCGGCCACCATGCTCGACCGCGCCGTCGGCGAGTCGGCCAGGTTCCTGTACCGCGACCGGCTGGAGTTCGTCCGCGCCGACGCCGTCGACCTGCCCTTCGAGACCGGCTCCTTCGACGCCGTATCGTGCGTCGCCGCGCTCCACCTGTTCGACCGGCCCTTCGACGCGCTGGCGTCCATGGCCCGCGTGCTCAAGCCCGGGGGACGGCTGGCCATCCTGACCACCCGCCGCGTGACCGTGGTCAGCGAGCTGGTCCGGCTGGGCGGGGTGCGCATGTTCGGCGGCGGGGAGATCGCCGGCGCGCTGGCCGAGCTGGGCTTCCACGACGTACGGCGGCGCGCCTTCGGCCTCATGCAGCTACTCGGTGCCCGAGCGTGACTCCCAGGCCAGCACCCGGTCACGGTAGGACAGCGCCGCCGCCCGCAGCTCGGCCTCGGGATCCAGCCCCGCCTCCCTGGCGCGGCGCACCAGGTCGAACAGCTCGCGCGCCACGCCCTGGCCCACCGCGTGGGCCAGCGCCTCCGGCGCGCCGACCCGCTCGGCCCGCTTGATCAGCTGCGCGGCCAGGGACAGCGCGGGCTGCCCGGTGGGCACACCCTCGAAGACGCCCTTGTCGGCCCGCTCGGCCGCCTTGATGGCCTCCCAGTTGGCGTTGACCTCGTCCGCGGTCTCCGCCGTGACCTCGCCGAACACGTGCGGGTGGCGGCGGATCAGCTTCTCGACGATCCCGGCGGCCACGTCGTCGATGTCGAAGGACTCGGCCACCCGGGCGTGGAAGGCCACCTGCAGCAGCACGTCGCCCAGCTCCTCGCGGAGCGCCTCGTAGTCGCCGATCTCGACCGAGTGCTGGACCTCGTAGGCCTCCTCGATGAGGTAGGGGACCAGGGAGGCGTGGGTCTGCTTGCGGTCCCAGGGACACTCGGCCCGCAGCCGGTCCATCACCTGGACCAGGTCGAGCACGCGGGCGCCGGGCAGGTCGTAGGAGCCCGGGATCACCTCGATCTCCGGCGGCGTCTCCAGCGCCATCGCGGCGTGGCCGAAGGAGCGCATGAGCTGCTCGGAGGCGTCGAGCCACACGACGGTCTCGTCCACGGCCCGCCGTACCACCTCGTGCGGGGCGGGCGTGACCACCGACACCGCCACCCCGGCCTCCTCCAGGTACGGCAGCGCCGGATGCCCGGCCGCCTCCGTCAGCACGGGGCCCGCCTTCAGCGCCTCCCAGGCGCGGTGGCTCAGCAGCCCCGGGGCGACCCTGGGCGAGGTGGTGACGACGACGAGGGGCATGGCGGCCCGATCAGCCCTGCTGCTGCTGCGACGCGGCCTTGGTGAAGCGGCCCGCGTCGACGAAGCCCTGGCTGGGGTCGAACTTGCCGTAGCGCGGGCTGTAGGTGACCTTGACGCTCGACAGCGCCTGGCCGAGCTTCTGCTGCGCGGCCTCGTTCTGCCCGCCGTACTGCGTCAGGAGCTTGTTGTAGGCCACCACGGCGCCCATCCAGTCGCGGATGCGCGACGGGGGCACGCCCTCGGCCAGCAGCGCCGGCTCGATCCGCTGCATGCCGCCCTGCTCGGTGATCGCCTTGTCGATCTCGCCGTCGGTCACGGTGACGCCCGACTTGGCGGCGAACTGGCGGAACTGCGACAGGCTGGTCAGCTGAAGCAGGACCCGCTGCGTCGCGGGCAGCTGGAGCTGCGCCTCGGGGATCTTCGCCCGCTCCAGCGCCGAGCGCAGCTCGCTCACGCTGTCGTTGAGCTCGCTCGCGGAGATGCGCTCGTTGCCGACGATCGCCGCGGCCCCGGCCTCCATGGGCGAGGAGCAGGCGGTCAGCACGACGCCTGCCGCCACAGCGGCAGCGGCCATTCGAATCGACTTCACGTTGGTCCCTTTCCGAACAAACCGCGGCTAGCTTACCCTCGCGGGCTCCAGGAACATCGCCTCGACCAGGTCGCCGCACCATTTCAGCAGCTCCAGGTCGCGCAGCGGCTGCCCGCCCACCGGCTTGGTCCTGGGCACGGGCACCAGCAGTGTCTCGGCGGCCTGCTTGTAGACGGCCTTCTTGTACAGCCGGTCGAGCCTGACCTGCTGCGACTCCTTGAGCCTGACGGGGCCGAACTTGATGTTCTGGCCCTGGACCGTGACGTCGGTCAGCCCGGCCCTGCGCGCCTTGATGCGGAAGCGGGCGACCTCCAGGAGGTTGTCCACCTCGACCGGCGGCTTGCCGTACCGGTCGGTGAGCTCCTCGCGCACGGCGGTGATGTCGTCCTCGCCCGCGACGGCGGCGATGCGCTTGTAGGCCTCCAGCCGCAGCCGCTCGGAGGTGACGTAGTCGTGGGGGATGTGCGCGTTGATCGGCAGCTCGACGCGCACCTCCGGCTGCTCCTCGGCCACGGGCCTGCCTTCGAGCTTGGCCTTCTGCTCCTGGACGGCCTCGGCCATCAGCCGGACGTACAGGTCGAAGCCCACGCCCGCGATGTGGCCCGACTGCTCGGCGCCCAGCACGTTGCCCGCGCCGCGGATCTCCAGGTCCTTCATCGCGACGTACATGCCCGCGCCCATCTCGGTGTGCTGGGCGACGGTCGCCAGCCGCTCGTGCGCGGTCTCCGTCAGCGGGCGCTCCGGCGGGTACAGGAAGTAGGCGTAGCCGCGCTCGCGGCCCCGGCCGACGCGGCCGCGCAGCTGGTGCAGCTGCGACAGGCCGTAGGTGTCGGCGCGGTCGACGATCAGCGTGTTGGCGTTGGGCACGTCGAGGCCCGACTCCACGATCGTGGTGGAGACCAGCACGTCGTACTCGCGCTCCCAGAACCCCACCATGATCTTCTCGAGCTGGTGCTCGTTCATCTGGCCGTGCGCGACCGCGATGCGGGCCTCGGGCACCATCTCGCGCAGCCGGGCGGCCACCTTGTTGATCGAGGCCACCCGGTTGTGGACGAAGAACACCTGACCGTCGCGCATCAGCTCGCGCCGGACGGCCGCGGCGATCTGCTTCTCATCGTACGGCCCGACGAAGGTGAGGATCGGGTGGCGCTCCTCCGGCGGGGTGAGGATGGTCGACATCTCCCTGATGCCGGTCAGGCCCATCTCCAGCGTGCGCGGGATCGGCGTGGCGGACATGGCCAGCACGTCGACCTGCGTGCGCAGGTGCTTCATGGCCTCCTTGTGCTCCACGCCGAAGCGCTGCTCCTCGTCGATGATGATCAGGCCCAGGTCCTTGAAGCGGACCTCGGGGTTGAGCAGCCGGTGGGTGCCGATGACCACGTCGACCTTGCCCTCGCGCAGGCCCTCCAGCGTGTCCCTGACCTCGGCGTCGCTCTGGAAGCGGGAGACGGGCCTGACGACGACCGGGAAGCTGGAGAAGCGCTCGGTGAAGGTGGACATGTGCTGCTGCACCAGCAGCGTCGTGGGCACCAGCACGGCCACCTGCTTGCCGTCCTGCACGGCCTTGAACGCCGCCCGCACGGCGATCTCCGTCTTGCCGTAGCCGACGTCGCCGCAGATCAGCCGGTCCATCGGCACGGGGCGTTCCATGTCGCGCTTGACCTCGTCGATGGCGGCCAGCTGGTCGGCGGTCTCGGCGTAGGGGAAGGCGTCCTCCATCTCGCGCTGCCAGGGGGTGTCGGGGCCGAAGGCGTGGCCGGGGCTCGCCATCCGGGCGGAGTAGAGCCTGATCAGCTCGCCCGCGATCTCCTTGACCGCCTTCCTGGCCCGCGACTTGGCCTTGGCCCAGTCGGCGCCGCCCATGCGGTTGAGCGTGGGCGCCTCGCCGCCGACATAGCGTGTCACCTCGTCCAGCTGGTCGGTCGGCACGTACAGCCGGTCGCCCTTGGCGTACTCGATGACCAGGTACTCGCGGGTGGCGCCCTGCACCGTGCGCTGGACCATCTCCACGTAGCGGCCCACGCCGTGCTGCTCGTGGACGACGTAGTCGCCGACCTTCAGCTGCAGCGGATCGACCATGTTGCGCCTGCGGGAGGGCAGGCGGCGCATGTCCTTGGTGGAGGCCTTCTGCCCGACCAGGTCCAGGTGCGTCAGCACGGCCAGCGACGGCGTGATGAACCCGTGCTCCAGCAGGCCGGTGGTGACGTGGACGACCTTCGGCTCCGGCGGGGCGTCCAGCGCCTCGACCAGCCGCGCGGGGACGTCGACGCCGCGCAGCAGCTCGACCATGCGCTCGGCGGGGCCGTGGCCCTCGCTCAGCAGGACGACTGCTTTGTCCTCGCCCAGCCAGGCCCTGATGTCCTCCAGCGCCCGGCGGGTGTCGCCGCGGTAGGACTCGCTGTCGCGGGCCTCCAGCTCGACCCCGCCGCCGAAGGGCGACTGCGTCCACCACGGCAGGCCCAGGGCGTCGGCGTGGCCGCGGATCTCCTCCAGCGTGCGGAAGGCGGCGGCGCCCAGGTCGATCGGCGCCTCGCCGCCGGCGGCCGCGTTGATCCAGGAGGCCTCCAGGAACTCCTGGGAGGTCCTGACCAGTTCCTCGGCGCGGCTCCTGATGCGCTCGGGGTCGCAGACGAACACGGCCGAGTGCCGGGGCAGGTGGTCGATCAGCAGGTCCATCTCCCCGGCCAGGGCGGGCGCGAACGCCTCCATCCCCTCCACCGGGGTGCCCTCGGCGAGCTGGTCGAGCACCTCGGCCAGGGCGGGGTGCTCGCGGGCCAGCCGGCGGGCCTCGGCCCTGACCTGCTCGGTCAGCAGCAGCTCGCGGCACGGCGGCGCGAACAGGCCGTCCTGGGCGACCTCCAGCGAACGCTGGTCGGCGACCTTGAACCAGCGGATCTCCTCGACCGTGTCGCCCCAGAACTCCAGGCGCAGCGGGTGTTCCTCGGTGGGCGGGAAGACGTCCAGCAGGCCGCCGCGCACCGCGACCTCGCCGCGCCGCTCCACCATGTCGACGCGGTGGTAGCCGTTGTCCACCAGCCGCTGGACCACGTCCTCAAGGTCGGCCTCGTCGCCCGCCTTCAGGCGGATCGGCTCCAGGTCGCCCAGTCCCTTGACGATCGGCTGCAGCAGCGCGCGGACGGGGGTGACGATGACGCCGAGCGGACCGGCCGCGGGGTCGCCCTTGACGGGATGGGCGAGCCTGCGCAGGACCGCCAGGCGCTGGCCGACGGTGTCGCTGCGGGGCGAGAGCCGCTCGTGCGGGAGCGTCTCCCAGGCGGGGAACACGGCGACCGCCGAGGGCTCCAGCAGGCAGGTGAGCGCGGCGGCGAGGTCTTCGGCCTCCCGGCCCGTCGCGGTGACGGCAAGGACGGTCCGGTGGTCGTGCCGCGCCAGGGCGGCCACGGCGAACGGGCGCAGGGACGACGGGGCCACCAGCGCCGCGTCGCCGTCCGCCTGGAGCGCGGCGGCCAGCTTCGGGTCGGCGCAGACCAGGTCGAGCAGTCCGGTAAGGCTCATTGCTTCGCCACAACCCCCACGAAGGCAACACGACTACCCCCGGCCGAACGAAGTCGTGGGGGTCTGTGGGTTCCAGGGTAGTCGCAGCCGTGCGGTCGTTCCGCTCGATTGAGCCGTACGGCACCAGCGAAATTGACAGTTCGTTCCAAAAAGAGCTACGGTCGGACCATGGCAAGGACCAAGGAGTTCGATCCGGACGCCGCCCTCCAGAAGGCCATGGAGCTGTTCTGGGAGCGCGGCTACGAGGCCACCTCCATGTCCGACCTCGTCGAGCACCTGGGGATCGGGCGGGCCAGCCTCTATGCCACCTTCGGCGGCAAGCGCGAGCTCTACCTCAAGGCCTACGAGCGCTACCTGGAGAACGGCGTCGACTTCGTCGGCCTGCTGTCCCAGCCGGGCCCGGTCCTGCCCGCGATCAGGCGGCTCGTCGAGCTCTACCTGGAGGAGAGCACCGACCCGGCCACGGCGCCGCGCGGCTGCCTGGTGGTCAACACGGCCGTGGAGGTCGCGCCGCACGACCCCGTCGTGGCCCGGCGGGTCGAGCAGAACTGGGACTTCGTCGAGACCGCCCTGACCTCGGCGCTCACCAGGGCCAAGGCGCAGGGCGAGCTGCCCGCCGGCAAGGACCCGCGGGCGCTGGCCCGGCTGCTGCTGACGGTCCTGCAGGGCATGCGGGTGATCGGCAAGAGCTCGGACAACCCGGCCAGGCTGCGCGACGCCGCGGAGCAGGCCCTGCGGGTCCTCGAGTGAGTTTTTCACGCCCAAATACTAGAACGATCGGTTCAATATGCGTGCTTTCGCGTTGCTGAGCTCGGTCCAGATCATGCTGATCTCCGCGATCACGGTCGTCACCGTGGCGCTGCCGGAGATCCAGCGCTCGCTGGGCCTCACGGCTGACGACCTGGCGCTGGTGAGCGTCGCCTACGGCCTGGCGTTCAGCGGGTTGCTGCTGGTCGGCGGGCGGCTGGCCGACCTGTACGGCGGGCGGCGCGCCTTCGGTGCGGGGGTCGGCCTGTTCGGAGCGGCGTCGGCCGTGGCCGCGCTCGCGCCGGGACCGGCCGTGCTGCTGGCGGCCCGCTTCGCGCAGGGCGTGGGCGCGGCCCTGGCGGCGCCGGCCGCGATGGCCCTGCTCCCGGCGGTCTTCCCGGAGCCGGAGCGGCGCGCCAGGGCGACCGCCACGTGGGGCGGGCTGGCGGGCATCGGCGCGGTGCTGGGCCTGGCGCTGTCGGGCGTGTTCGCCGAGTGGGCATCGTGGCGGTGGGCGTTCGCGCTGCCCGCGCTCGGCTCGGCGGCGGTCCTGTCCGCGGCGCCCCGGCTGCTCCCTCGCACGACGCCGGTGGCCGCCCAAGCCGGCGCAGGGGACGGCGCCCGCGCCGACGTCCAAAGCGACGCCCAAGACCGCTCCCAAGGCGGCGTCCAAGGCGGCTTCGGCGCCCGGAAGCGCGTCCGGGGCGGCTCCGCCGTACCGCGAAGCCTGGATCTCGGCGGTGCGGCGCTGGCGACGGCGGGCCTGAGCACGCTCAGCTTCGGCCTCGTGACCGGCGGGTACGGCTGGCTCGGCGTGGCGGCCGCGCTGCTGGCGGCGTTCGCGGTCACGCAGAGGCGCGCCCCCGCCCCCTTGGTGCCGCCGCGCCTGCTGGCCTCCCGCCGCCGGGCGCTCGCCCTGACGTCGATCCTGCTCGGCTCGGCGGCCATGGCGAGCAGCCTGTTCTTCCTCTCGCTGCACCTGCAGCAGGTCCGCGGCCTCAGCCCGGCGGCCACCTCGGCCGCCGTCGTCCCCTACGGCGTGGTCCTCGTGGCCACGGGAGCGTCCGCCGCACGCCTGGTCGGCCGGTTCGGCACGCGCGCCGTCCTCGTGACGGGCCTGGCCACGGCGGCGGCTGGACTGGCCCTGATCGCGCCGTTCGGGCCGACGCTGGCCGCCGGGCTGCTCGTCCTGCCGCTCGGCGTCGGCCTGACCTTCGTCGCCGCCACGGTCCGCGCCACCGACGGGGTCCCCGGCGATCAGGCGGGCCTGGCGGGCGGCCTGGTCAACACGGCCATGGAGGTCGGCCCCGCCGTGGGGCTGGCCGCCCTGGTCGCGCTCTCCGGCGGCAACCCGGCCCGGTACGGCTTCGCCCTGGCCGTGGCCGCCGCCGCCTTCGTAGCCATGGCAATCGTCTCGTGGATGGGAGAAAGATCATGACCGGACGCTTCACCGGCAAGGTGGTCCTCGTCACCGGCGGCGGCAGCGGCATCGGCCGCGCCACGGCCAGGGCGTTCGCCCGGGAGGGCGCCACCGTGGTCGTGGCGGGCACCACCGAGGAGCGCCTCGCCGAGACCGTCAAGCTCGTCGAGGAGGACGGCGGGCGAGCGAGCTACGTCGTCGCCGACGTCACGCGCGAGGAGGACGTCGCGCGGATGGTCGACACGGCCGTGGACCGCCACGGCGGCCTGCACGTCGCGCACAACAACGCCGGAATCCTCGGTCCCGTCGGCCCCCTGGCGGACCTCGACGCCGCCGAGTGGCGCCGGGTGCTGGAGGTCAACGTGACCGGGGTGTTCCTGTCGATGAAGCACGAGATCCGGCACATGCGGGCGAACGGCGGCGGGGCGATCGTCAACACCGCCTCCAACATCGGCGCGCACGGCAGGCGCGAGCTGCTCGCCGCCTACACCGCCGCCAAGGCGGCCGTCAGCGCGCTGACCCGGGCCGCCGCCCGTGACCACGTCCGCGACGGCGTCCGCGTCAACGCCGTCAGCCCCGGCCCCGTCGAGGCGCCGATGTCCGCGCTGCCCGGCGAGAGCGACGAGGAGCGGAACGCGCGGATCGCGCCGCTGGTCCCGGCCGGGCGGGTGGGCCGGGTGGCCGAGGTCGCCGCGGCCGTGCTGTTCCTGGCCTCGCCGGAGGCGGGCTTCACCGTGGGCCACGACCTCGTCATCGACGGAGGCGTCACGGCGTAGCGGGAACAGCGAGCGAGGAATTCCTACGAAGGGTCACGACGTATTACTCTGAGTGACATGCGCACTGAGGCATTGAGACGCGACCTTTTCGGTCAGCGGATTCGCGAGCAGTGGAGCGAGCACCTGGGCAGGCGGCTGGACGTGCTGTACGCCGGATGCGCACACGACTCCAAGCTGGCCCTCGATCGCGTCGAGGCCCGCGTCGTCGGCGTCGACGAGGACCTCGCGCCCGTCAGGAGCGTCGTCGAGCGGCGCGAGGACCTGGACGCCTGGAGCCTGGGCGACCTGCGGTCCGCGCCGATCCCGCCGAGGTCGTTCGACGTCGTCGTGGTCTCCTTCCTCCTGGAGCGGATCCACCACACCGAGCTGGTCCTCGACCGCATGGTCAACAGCCTGCGCCCGGGGGGCCTGCTGCTGCTGCGCATGCGCGACCGGCGGTCGGCCTACGGCCTGTGCGACCGGCTGACCCCCGGCTGGCTGCGCCGGCTGCTGTGGCGGCACCTGGTGCCCGCGGGCACGCCGGGCCCGCTCCCGGCCGTCTACGAGCGGGTGACCTCGCGCGCCGGCATGCACGCCTTCTGCCTGGCGCGCGGCCTGATGGTCACCGACGACGTGACGGCCACGAGCGGGCCGGCGATGCGCGGCCTGGGCACCATCGCCGTGACCCTGGCGGACAAGCTCACCAGGGGCCGCTACACCGCGGCGTACGACGAGGTGGCGATGGTGATCCGCAAGCCGCAGAACCACTTCGCCCGGCTCATCTGAGCGTCAGCACGGGATGCCACCTGCCCTCCTCGCCCTACTGGTAGGCGCCGAGCTGGGTCACGTCCTCGCCGTCGACGCTGGTGACGACCATGGCGCTGTGGAACTCATCCTCGCACTGCCCCGCGCAGCCCAGGCCGATGACGTTGTCGTCGTCCGCCCAGGCCCACTGCTGGAGCAGCCGCTGCCGACCCAGGACGTTCCCGTCGCGGTCGACGACCTCGGTGGGCAGCCCGTCGCCGGTCAGCATCTTGGTCCCCTCGGGCGACACCGCGTTCCGCCCGGTGTAGTCCACTTGACGCGCTCTCCGGCGTGAATGCCGAAGACTCAGCCTGTGCCGCCTATGCGGCACTTCTGCGGCTTCCTGCTTCACCGGCCAGAGCCACCGGTGGTGGTCTTACCGGGTCTCCACAGGCTTTCGAGCCTTGCGGCTCCGTTCCCGCCCGTCCGGCGGTACCTGACGTGAGCACGAGCACGGTCCGCTGGCGCGGCGCGAGCTTGGCCAGCGCCGCCTGGACGAGGTCCTCCGCGGCGTGCTGGTCCCCTCCCGTCAGCAGGAAGCCCAGGCGCATGAGGGCGGGCGAGCGCGCCGAAACGAAGTCGCGGAAGCCCCGTTCGTCTGCGGCGTCCACGATCACCTCCAGGGAAGTTGGATGTCACCCTCCCAGACGCGGCGACAGCCGCCTCGCTATGCCTGTCTTCCGCAACACTTGGCTCACACGTTAGAGTCTTTCCTACCAAGCTGATCGGAATAGTTGGATGCCATACGTGGAGTGGACCCCGAACGCGCGCGAACTCGCCGACCTGGAGCTGCTGCTCTCCGGCGCCTTCCACCCGTTGACCGGGTTCATGGGGCACGAGGACGCGCATTCGGTCATCGAGCACGGCACCCTCCTCGACGGCACGCCGTGGCCCGCCCCCGTCACCATCCACCTCCCCGACGACGTGGGCGACGATGTCACGCTGCTCGATCCCGAGGGCGTCCCGCTGGCCGCCCTCGACGTGGCCACCGGCGAGGTCAGGGCGCTGGGCCCGATCGAGCACGGGCCGTTCGCGCGGCTGCGCCGTACCCCGGAGGAGGTCCGCAAGGAGCTCGACGGCCGGCCCGCGCTGGCCGTCACCATGCGCGGCCCCCTGGACTCCCTCGACGAGATCGTCGAGACCGCGCGCGAGCTGGACGCCGTGATCCTGCTGATGCCCCTGGTGTACGGCGAAGCCGGCCCCGCGGTCGTGCGGGCGGCGCTGAAGGCCGCCGAGCGCCTCCCCGAGGACACGATGGTCGTCGCCGTGCCGCTCGCGCCCCGCGAGGACCCGGAGATCGACCTGGAGCTGCGCGAGCGCGTGGCCGAGAACTACGGGGCGGCCGAGCACTACCCGGGCCCCGAGCCCGTCGCCATCCCCGGCCCGCCCCACAGGCGGGGGCTCGTGGTGTTCTTCACCGGCCTGTCCGGCTCCGGCAAGTCGACCATCGCCCGCGGCCTGCGCGACGCGCTGCTGGAGCTCGGCGGCCGCACGATCACCTACCTCGACGGCGACGTGGTGCGCCACCTGCTGTCCAAGGGCCTGACCTTCTCCAAGGCCGATCGCGACCTCAACATCAGGCGCATCGGCTTCGTGGCCGCCGAGGCGGCGCGTCACGGCGGGCTGGCCATCTGCGCGCCCATCGCGCCCTACGCCGCCACACGGGCCGAGGTGCGCGAGATGGTCGAGGCGGTGGGCGCCGACTTCATGCTCGTGTACGTCGCCACGCCGCTGGAGGAGTGCGAGCGGCGCGACCGCAAGGGCCTGTACGCCAAGGCGCGCGCCGGGCTGATCCCCGAGTTCACCGGCGTCTCCGACCCCTACGAGGAGCCGGAGGACGCCGACCTGGTCGTCGACACCACCCACATCTCGATCGAGGCCGCGGTGAGCCGTGTCCTGGACGCGATCAGAGCCGGAGGTTACATCCGTTGATTGAGCTCGAGCTGCCCCTCGTCCTCGGATCATTCCTCGTCGCGATCGTGGTCGGCCTGACCGGCATGGGCGGCGGCGCGCTGATGACGCCCATGATGATGCTGTTCTTCAACGTGCCGCCGCTGGCCGCGGTCTCCAGCGACCTGGTCACCTCGGCGGTGATGAAGCCGGTCGGCGGGCTGGTCCACCTGCGGCGCGGCACGGTGAACCTGCGCATGGTCGCCTGGCTGTGCGTCGGCTCGGTGCCGGCGGCCTTCTGCGGCGTGTTCCTCATCAGGGCCTTCGGCGAGGGCGAGGCGGTCCAGCAGGCGGTCAAGACGGCGCTGGGCGGGGCGCTGCTGCTGGCCGTGGCCGGCCTGGTGACCAAGACGCTCGTCGGCGACAGGGGCGGCACGGCGCAGGCCACGGAGGTTTCCGTGCGCCCTATACCTACTCTACTGGTCGGTATGGTCGGCGGTCTCGTGGTCGGCGTGTCCTCGGTGGGCTCCGGCTCCCTGATCATCGTCGCGCTGCTGGCCCTCTACCCCGCACTCAAGGCCAACCAGCTCGTCGGCACCGACCTGGTGCAGGCCGTCCCGCTGGTCGCCGCGGCGGCGCTGGGCCACCTGCTGTACGGCGACTTCCGGCTGGACCTGACGCTGTCGCTGCTCGCAGGGTCGATCCCGGGCGTCTACCTCGGGGCGCGGATCTCGGCGTGGGCCCCGGCCGGGATCATCCGGGCGCTGCTGGCCTACGTGCTGCTGGCCTCGGCGCTCAAGCTGCTGAACGTGCCGACCACCGTGACGCTGTGGCTGCTGGCGGCGGCCGTACCCGCCGGGGTGCTGGTGTGGCGGCTCAAGGCCAGGCGGACCGAGCGCCGGCGCGAGATCGAGACCGAGCCCGTGGGAGCCTGAGCGGCCGTCAGGACCGGGGGACGCGCGTCGCGGCGAAGTAGGCGTCCCGCGCCAGGGCCGCGAACGCCTCGGCCGCGGCCGGGGTCGCGTCGAAGCGCGTGTCGCCTCGCGGGGCGCGGGGCGAGTCGAAGTAGACCATCGCCTTGATTTGCGGATATTTCCGGATCTGGGTGCGGACGTTCTCGAAGAACGCCGCCTTGAACCCCGGATCTCCCGGCCGCTCGAACACCCCCCACTCGGCCACCATGATCGGCTTGCCGGGGAAGCGGTCCCGCATCCACCGGTAGAACCCCGGCCAGGCCGGATAGTCGGCGCGGACCTTGTTCACCAGCCCGCCGAAGTCCTGGACCCGGCCGTCGACGTAGGGGTCCATGGCCACCCAGTCGACCACGTCGTCACCGGGGTAGAGCTCCTCGAACCACGGCTTGGACGCCCAGTTCGGCGCGCCCATGTACGTCATGACCGTCACCGCGTTGCGCACGCCGCGCTCGCGCAGCCGCAGCACGACGTGGCGGAACATCGCCGCGTAGTCCGCGGCCGTCATCCCCGAGCCCGGCGCCGGGTCGACGTCGTCCTCCGGCTCGTGGTGCACGGTCAGGAAGAAGCGCTCGGGAAAGGCGGCGCGGATGTGCGCGGCCAGCCGGTCGATGCGCGCGTCGAGCGCCCCCGCCGCGATGTGCGCCCAGGTGTGGTCGAAGGACGGCTTCCAGTTGATCAGCAGCAGCCGCGGCCGGTCCGGCTCGCGGGCCAGCGCGATCTCCTGCCGCGTGGGGAACAGCTCCGCGCCCCGGTGGTAGACGTGCAGCACGTCCGCGGGGCGGCGCATGCGGCGCTCGGCCCGCTCCAGCGCGGGCCCGACGCGCAGCCCGGTGAAGACCTCCGGCGCGATCCCCCACCACGCGCCGCAGGTCGGGATGAGCTTGGCCGACACCGAGCAGGCCGGCGCGGACGCCGTCCTCGTGGCGGTGTCCCTGCGCGCCCCCTCCGCCCCCGAACATCCCCCGAGGAGTACGGCAGGCGCCACGAAAAGCACCAGATTTCGGAAACTAAGCGTTCGATGCATGGATTTCCCACTCCCCATTGGCGCAACGCCCCCTGTCGCGGCTGCGACACTCTGACACATTCATGGGCGCCCGCGATGTGGCCTTCCACCTCGCCACTCCGCCTCCGAGCCCCGGCGCGACGGATAATCCCGGAAATATCCGGATAAGACGGCTTTCCCGCTCCACCTCCACCCCCCAAGATCCTCCAAGGAAATCTTCAGTATTCAGTCGAGGAAATGCCTGCTCACCCTATAGTGACCGAGAGTCGCCAATCGACAGCGCGGAGTCAACACGGCATGTCCCAGACGCACGGCACGGACCTGGCAGCGCTCCTGTCGCTGCTGCGCAGGCGGCGCCTCGCGCTGGCCTGCCCGCTGCTCGCCTGCCTGCTGGGCGCGCTGGCGCTGTGGCGGCTCACCCCCGCGGCCTACACCGCCCACGCGGAGGTGCTGGTCACGCCCACCGGCGTGCTCGACCAGACCAACCAGGTGACCAACCGGCAACGCGAAGCGCTCAACCTCGACACCGAGGCGCGGATCGCCATGTCGGCCGTGGTGGCCGCGAAGGCCGCGCGGCTCGCCGGGACCACCGCGATCGGGACACCCGAGGTGTCCGTCCCGCCCAACTCCTCGGTTCTCTCGATCGCGGTCACCTCCGCCGACCCGGCCACCGCCGCCGCGCACGCCCGCGCCTACGCCGAGGCGTACCTGGCCCACCGCGCCGAGACGGCCAGGGCCGCCGTCGCCGCCCAGCTGCAGGCCGTCCTGGCCAAGCTCAAGCGGGTCAACGCCGGCCTGCGCGAGGTCGCCGGGCAGCTGGAGACGCTCGACAAGGGCAGCGCGGCCCGCACGCTCGCCGCCCACCGGCAGGCCCTGCTCGGCAGGCAGGCGGCCGGACTGACGGCCAGGTACGACTCGCTCAAGACCCTCGCCGTGACCCCCGGTTCGGTGATCAGCCAGCCCACGCCGCCCGCCGCGCCCAGCTCGCCCAGCGCGCCGCTCTACCTCGGGTCGGGCCTGATGCTGGGGCTGCTCGCCGGCACGGCCGCGGCGTTCGGGCGCGACCGCCTCGACACGCGCCTGCGCACGGCCGAGGACGTGGAGCGGCTGACCGGCCTGCCGGTGCTCGCCGACCTGTCCGGCCCCGCCGACCCGCACGAGCTGGCCTCCTCGCTGGTGGCCCTGTGCCGGGCGCGGGCGGCGGCCTCGCTGCTCGTGCGGGCCGTCCCGCCGGAGCCGTGCGCCACGCTGCCGGTCAAGGCGCCGCTGGCGATGCTCGACGGGTCCGGCGTGCACGACCTGGCCGTGGCCGAGGCCGCGGCGCTGCTGGTCCGGCTGCCCCGCGCCGACGCGCGTGAGGTCGCGGCAGCCGTACGGCACCTGCACCGGCACGACGTGCCCGTGATCGGCGCGGTCGTGACGCGCGCGGCGCCGCCCAAACCGGTCCCCGGACCCGAGAGCGGCCTGGGCAAGCTGGTCGCGGGCGGCCGCTGCGCCGACTCGTCGGAGACCACGCCCATGGCCGTGATCTCCTCACCGATTCCCTCCCCGCGCCCGCGCGGCCAGGACGATGCCCCGGCCGGCCCATGACCGGCCCCGCGTGGCCGATCGCCGCCCTGCTCGTCGGCTACCCGGTGTGGTGGGCGCTGGGCTTCGGCGGGCTGTCGGTGATCGTGCTGGCCGTCCCCATGGCCGTCATCCTGTGGCGGCGCCGGCCGATCGTCCTGCCCAAGGGCATGGGCCTGTGGCTGCTGCTGATGTGCGGCTTCCTGATCAGCTCCGTCATGCTCGGCGAGACCCCGCCCGGCACATACGGCGAGCTGAGCGCCGGGCGCGTCACCGGCTACCTCATGCGGCTGCTGCTCCACGCCTCCCTGATCGTCATGGTGCTCTACCTGGTCAACCTCAGCGAGCGCGAGCTGCCGCAGCTGAGGCTGGTCAGGATGCTGGGCGCGCTGTTCGTCACCACGGTCGCGGGCGGCCTGCTGGGCGTGCTCGCTCCCGGCTTCTCCTACACCTCCCCGGTCGAGCGGCTGCTGCCGGACTGGGTGGCCGCCAACCCGTTCGTGCAGAACCTCATCCACCCCACGGCCGCGCAGACCCAGAAGGTGCTCGGCTACGCCTCCCCCAGGCCGGAGGCGCCCTTCGAGTGGGCCAACGCCTGGGGGGCCAACCTGTCGGTGCTGCTGGTGTGGTTCGTGGTCGGCTGGTGGGTGTACGGCGGGCCGTACCGCAGGGCGCTGGCGGTGGCGCTGGCCGGGCTGGCCGCGGTCCCGGTGGTCTACTCGCTCAACCGCGGCCTGTGGATCGGCCTGGCCCTGTCGGTGGCCTACCTGATCGTGCGGGTGCGCCGCACGCGGCTGGCGCTGTGCGCCGCCGTGGCGGCCGGCGCGCTGGCGTTCGCCCTCAGCCCGCTGTCCACGCTGGTCGCCCAGCGGCTGGACAACCCGCACAGCAACGACATCCGCGCCTTCACGGTGACCGCCACGATCAAGGCGGCGGCCCATTCGCCGGTCATCGGCTACGGCAACACCCGCAACGCCCTCGGCAACCACCGGTCCATCACCACGGGCAAGACGAGCTGGTGCCCCGAGTGCGGCCACCCGCCGCTGGGCAGCGACGGGCAGCTGTGGCACCTGCTCATCACCCAGGGCTTCACGGGGGCGCTGCTGTATGTGGCCTTCTTCGCCGGCGCCGTCCGGCGGCACTGGCGCGACCGCAGCCCGATCGGCCTGGCCGGGGTGCTCGTCATGCTCCTGGTGCTGCTCTACATGGTCGTCTACGACGGCCTGGTGTCGCCCTTGAGCCTCTATCTCATCTCCTTCGCGCTGCTCTGGAGGAACCAGGCGTCATGAGGTCCGATGCCCACGCCCGCGTGCGCTACCTGCGCCAGACGATCGACGCGCTCTTCCCCGGCTCGGGCGGCTACCGCCCCTACACCCTGCTGCCCCACCCGGCCCTGCCCCGCCGCCTGGCCCCGCGCCGCTGGTGGCACGCCGCGCTCGGCCCCAGGCTCATGCTCCCGGTCGAGGACTCCATCGAGAGCCACCTCGGCGAGGTGCTCGGCGCCCGGGTCCGCGCGGTGCTGCACGCCCGCCCGGCGCGCCGGGCCAACCGCAAGCCGGTGCTGGAGGTCCGCGACGGCCGCGGGCTGCTCGCCTACGCCAAGATCGGCGACACGCCGCGGGCCCGCGAGCTGGTCCAGGCGGAGGCCGCGGCGCTGGCCGCGCTGGCCGACCGGCCGCTGAAGACGGTCATGCCGCCCACGGTGCTGCACCACGGCAGCTGGCGCGGCCTGGAGGTGCTGGTGCTGTCGCCCCTGCCCGCGCGTTCCGGCAAGGTGCCCGAGCGCCTGCTGGTCGAGGCGGTCAAGGAGATCGCCGGCGACGGCGAGCCGTACGCCTGGCACGGCGACCTGACCCCGTGGAACATCGCGCCGTCGGCCGACGGGCGGCTGCTGGTGTGGGACTGGGAGCGCTACGGGACCGGCGTGCCGTACGGCTTCGACGCCCTCCACCACCTGTTCCACCGGTGCCTGCGCCGCATGGACCCGGCCACGGCGGCCCGCGCGTGCCTGGCGCGGGCGCCGCGGACGATGGCCGAGTTCGGGCTGTCCGCGCACGAGGCCCGGCGCGCCGCCCTCCACTACCTCATCACGCTGGCCGACCGGCACGCCGCCGACGGCCACGAGCCGCTCGGCCCTACCGGCCGCTGGCTCACCCCGCTGGTCGACTACGAGGAGTCGCTGGTTTGAACGCCATGAAGCGCTCGGTGCTGTCGGTGTCGAGGACGGCCGGGCGGCTGACCTCAGCCCGGCGCGTGCTGCCGTCCTTCCTCATCGTCGGCGCGCAGCGGTGCGGCACGACCTCGCTGTACCGCGCGCTGGCCCAGCATCCCCTGCTGCTCAAGCCCGTGCTGCACAAAGGCGTGCACTACTTCGACATCGCCTACGACCGCGGCCCGGACTGGTACCGCGCCCACTTCCCGCTGACCGTCGGCGCCGCCCTGGTCAGGAGGCGGTACGGCGGGCGGCCGCTGGCGTTCGAGTCCTCGCCCTACTACCTGTTCCACCCGCTGGCCGGCGAGCGCATCGCCAGGGACCTGCCGGGCGTCAAGCTCGTCGTCCTGGTGCGCGACCCCGTCGAGCGGGCGTTCTCCGCACACGCCCACGAGCTGGCCCGGGGGTTCGAGACCGAGCCGAGCTTCGAGTACGCCGTCGAGCTGGAGTGCGCGCGGCTGGCGGGGGCCGAGGAGTTCCTGCGCGCCCATCCGCACGCCGTCCACCACTCCCACCGCCACCACGCCTACCTGGCGCGCGGCCGCTACGCCGAGCAGCTGGACCGGCTGGAGCCGCTGTTCGGCAGGGAGCGCATCCTCGTCGTGGACAGCCATCGCTTCTTCGCCCACCCGCAGGCCGTCTACGAGGAGGTGCTGGACTTCCTGGGCGTGCCGCCCATGGGGTATCCGCTGTTCGAGCGCTACAACGGCAGGCCGCGGCCGAGGCCGCTGCCCGAGTCGCTGCGGCAGGCGCTGATGGACCACTTCGAGGTCTACGACACGCAGCTGGTGCGCTGGCTGGGCGGTGACCCGTCGTGGCGCTGAGCCGGCTCGCCCGCGGCGGGCTGGCCGGGGTGGCCGGGGCCGCGGCCGGCGCGCTGGCGCAGTTCCTCATGGTCGTCGTGGTCACGCGGGCCTTCCCGATCGAGCAGGCGGGCGCGTTCTTCACCGCGGTCGCCCTGACGCTCATGGCGGCCGGGGTGGCCAGGCTGGACGCGGGCAACGGGCTGATCTTCTTCATCGCGCGGGCCCAGACGTACGACTATCGCGGCGTCTCCGGATACATCCGGGCGGCGCTGGTGCCGCCCGTCGCGCTCGCCGTCGCGGCCGGGGTGCTGCTGCACCCCATGCTCGGCGTGCTGGCCGCCGCCGTGCCGCTCGTCGTCTGCGCGGACATCCTGCTGGCGGCCACGCGCGGGTTCGGCTCCATGCGCCCGACGGTCCTGTGCGACGGGCTGCTGCTGCCGGTGCTGCAGCTGGCGCTCGTGGCCGGCGCGGCGTGGCTCGGGGACCCCGGCCGGCTGCCGCCGGCGTGGGCGTTGCCGTACGTGCCGGTGGTGGTGCTGGCGGCGGCCGGGCTGCGCGGGCGGGCGCCGCGCACGCCCTACCTGCCGGGCACCGGGCGCGACCTGTGGCGGCACACCGCGCCGCGCTCGCTCGCCGGCGCCATCCAGGCGGTCTTCCAGCGGCTCGACATCGTGGTCGTGGCCGCGCTCGGCGGGCCGGCGCAGGCCGCCGTCTACACCGCCGCCACCCGCTTCAAGGTCGTGGGGCAGCTGGCCGGCCAGGGGCTGGCGCAGCCCGTCCAGCCGCGCCTGGTCAGGGCGCTGGCCGAGGGCGACCTGGCCAGGGCGCGGCAGCTGTACCAGACGACCACGATGTGGCTCGTGCTGCTCACCTGGCCGGTCTGGCTCGGCTACGCGCTGGTCGCGCCGTGGCTGCTGCGGATCTTCGGCCAGGAGTACGGCTCGGCCGTGCCGGTGGCGCTGGTCCTGGCGGGCACCATGATGCTGGCCACGGCCTGCGGCACGGTCGACGTGGTGCTGACCGCGGCCGGGCACACCACCGCGAGCCTGGGCAACCTCGCCGCGGCGGTCGCGGTCACGGTCCTGCTCGACGTGGCGCTGGTCCCCGCCCACGGCGCGCTGGGGGCGGCGCTCGGCTGGGCGGGCGGGGTGGTCGTGAAGAACCTGCTGCCGCTGTGGCAGCTCCACCAGCGCTACGGCCTGCGCCCCTTCGGCCGCCACAGCCTCTCCGCGCTGTCCTGGGCGGCGACATGACCGTGCTGGTCACCGGGCTGCCGCGGAGCGGGACCAGCTGGACCGGCAAGATGCTGGCCGCCTCCGGCGAGCTCACCTACGTCAACGAGCCGCTCAACCCCCAGCATCCGCCCGGCCGCTGCCCCGGGGTGCTGAGGGCGACGGTGACGCATCGCTTCCAGTACATCTGCGAGTCCAACGAGGGCGACTGGCTGCCCGCCTTCCGCGACACCGTGGCGCTGCGGTACCGGTTCCTGGCCGAGCTGCGCGCCAACCGCTCGCCGTACGACCTGGCCAGGATGGTCCGCTACGGCGCGGCGTTCGCCCGCGGGCGGCTCACCGGGCGGCGGGCGCTGCTCGACGACCCCTTCGCGGTGCTGTCGGCCGGATGGTTCGCCGCGCGGCTGGGCTGCCGGGTGGTGGCGCTCGTGCGGGATCCGGTGGGGTTCGTGGCCAGCTGGCGGCGGCTGGGCTGGACCGCCGACCTGGACCAGCTGCTCGACCAGCCGCTGCTCGTGCGCGACCATCCGTCGGTGCTGGAGCTGCGGCCCCTGGCGGACTGCGGCGACCGGATCGCCAAGGCGGTGGCGCTGTGGCGGTTCACGCGGTCGGTCCTGCTCGGCACGCCGGGCATCCACGTCGTGAGCTACGAGGCGCTGGCGTCGGACCCGCTGGGCGGGTTCCGCGAGCTGTACGAGGTGTGCGGGCTGACGTGGTCGAGGCGGGCCGAGCGGCGCATCCTGCGGGCGTGCACCGGGCCCGGCCCAGGGTCCGGCGCGTTCTCCTGGTCAGGGCTGTCGCGGACCGGGTACCGTCCCATGGACTCGCGGCTGGCCCTCAAGGCCGCCGGGCGCGGGCTGAGCGCCGAGGAGATCCTTCGCGTGCGTGCGCTGGCGCAGGCACCGCACGAGCATGCCTAGCGCGAAGGGCAGGTCGTCGAGCAGGTAGCGCCTGGCCAGCCGGGTCGGCTCGGCCGCAAGGCGGAACAGCCACTCCAGGCCGTGGTCCTGCATCCACTCCGGCGCCCTGGCCGTGGCGCCCGCCGCGAACGCGATGGCCGCCCCGCACCCCACGAACCACGTGCCCGGCAGGTCGCCGCGCAGCTCGGCGATCAGCCTGTCCTGCTTGGGGAAGCCGAGGCCCACGAACACGATCCGGGGCCCGGCGGTGGTGACCCGCCGCCGGATGCGCGCCACGCCGTCGCGGGTGGTCTCGAACCCGTACGGCGGAGCGTCCACCCCGCACACGTGGAGGGTGGGATGGCAGGAGGTCAGCTGGTCGGCGGCCTGCCTGGCGACTCCCGGGGGGCCGCCGAGCAGGTAGATCGGGTAGCCGGCGCGCGCCGCCGCCTTGCTCAGCGACCAGATCAGGTCCGCGCCGGTCACGCGCTCGGGCAGCGGGGTGCCCTGGAGCCTGGACGCCCACACCAGGGGCATCCCGTCGGCGACGACGACCTCGGCCGCGGCCACCAGCCGCCGCAGGGCGGGGTCCTTGGACACGGCGCGGCAGATGTCGATGTTGGGCGTCACGACGTGACCGCCGCGCCCGGCCGCGAGCTCGGCGATGACGTGCTCCACCACGTCGTTCTCGGTGAGCGGGTCGAGCGCCAGCCCCGCGACCACCACGCGCGCCCTTCGCGGCCGCCCGCCTCCCCGCGGGCCCGGCGGGTCCTCGGGGGTGCGCTGGCGCGGCACGCTGAGGTCGCCCGCGCGCGGCCGGGGCGTCAAATGCCCCGCCCCCGGCCGTGGAGGGCCGACAGGATCGCGTGCGCCGGCACCAGGCCGGCGGCCACGGCGAGCGCCAGCGGCGCGCGCGGCTCGCCGATCCGGGCGGCCAGGGCGCGGCCCGCCCAGCGCACGGCCTCGCGCCGGCGGCCCAGGGCCGCGTGGTGGAAGGCCAGTTGGCCGTAGACCCGCGCCGCGCCGCGCGGGTCTACGGCCAGCTCAGGATGCCGGGCGAGCATCCACTCCAGCCCGGCGATGCGGTCGGCCCACCGGGTGGCGTAGTGCGAGGCGCCCCAGCGGACCCGGACGAGGGGACGGTCGACGAACGCGATGGGATTGCGCTTGGCCGCCCGCAGCGCGAGGTCCCAGTCCTCGTTCTGCCCGCCCGGCGCGCTCTCGTCGGCCCACAGGCCGCCGCGCCGGAACAGGTACGTCGAGGAGTGCACCATCACCATGCGGGACCTGACGAGATCGTCCTTGGTCACGCGGTCGCGCCCCACCAGGCGCGGCACGCGGCGCCCGCCGTACTCGACCTCGATGCCGCACGCCGCGAACTCGGCGCCGGCGGCGCGCAGGGCGGCGACCTGGGCGGTGAGCTTGCCGGGCAGCCACATGTCGTCGTCGTCGCAGAAGGCGACCAGCTCGGTGGACAGGGCGGCGATGCCGGTGTTGCGGGCGCCCGGCAGGCCGGGGCTGAGCCGGTTGGGCAGCACGCGGGCCCGGACGCGAGGGGCGTGGGCGTCGCGCGGCGCGAGCGCGTCGGCGACGTCCTCGGCAATCTTGTCTTCGGCCGCGCCGTCGGCCACCACGACGAGCTCCGTCTCGCCCGCGTAGTCCTGCGCGAGCACGCCCCGGACCGCCGCCCGCAGCCGGGCGGGGCGGCCTCCGGCCGTGGGGATCACCACGCCGACCGACGGGGTCATGCGGCCGCTCCGCGGTAGCCGTACCGGACCATGAGCGGCCACGTCAGCCCGGCCACGAGGGTCTGCTGCGCGCGGGGCAGGGCGTCATGCCAGGCGTCGTCGCGCGAGAGCTCCACGGGGCCGACCGCGAAGCGCAGCCGGTTGCCGGAGACCGTGTGGGCCGGGCCGAGCCAGGCGGTGGAGCCGCTGAGGAAGCCGAGCGACGCCTCCAGGCCCAGGCTCGCGGCCAGGCGCGAGAGCGTGGCGCGGGGGTCGGCCAGCAGGTCCTCGTAGCGCACGCGGGTGACGGGGCCGGTGTAGGCGTCCAGCGCCAGGTTCTGCGCCGTCCAGTGCAGGCAGGTGCGCAGCGGCCCCCAGCGGGTCATCGGGCGGCCGTCCTCGGGGCGCTCGACGGTCTTGCGCCAGGCGTGGGCGACGGCCCTGGGGTCGCGCACCACGTGGACGACGTGGACGTCGACGCCGCCGGACAGCAGGCAGAACGCCAGCGAGGCGTGCTTGCTGGAGTCGACCACCACGCGGGCGCCCGCGATCTCGGCCGCGGCGGTGTAGACGCGGCGGTAGCCGGCGACGTACTCCTCCAGGGACGGGTGGCCGACGAAGGGGATGCGGCGGGTGCGGTCGACGCGGTGCCGCAGGCCCAGCATGCGCCGCGCGAGCGGGGCCGGCCAGCCGCCGAACGCGCGCTCGCCGACCTCACGCCAGAACGGGCAGCCGCCGAACGCCTCGCCGCAGCCGCAGGGCTCGTCCGCCAGCACGCCGCGCGCCCACAGGTGCACCACCTCGCCGAGCGGCGCGACCGCGGGCAGGGCGCCGAGCAGCCTCTCCAGCAGCGTGGTGCCGCTGCGGCCGAGGCCGCCCAAGAAGATCACCCGGGGGGCTGTCACAGGCACGGGCCTCTCCACCGATGGATACGGACCGTGCAAATATTAGCGCGGAGAGTAATCAGAGGGTTGCCGAACGGCCAAACGATCTACCTTCGGGTCCGCCCCGGGGGCGTCAGGCGCGAGCCTCCACGACCATGCCCGCGCCGACCGTGCCGTTGGTGGCCTCGTCGATCAGGATGAACCCGCCGGTCAGCCGGTTGCGCGCGTACTCGTCCACGAACAGCGGCTGCGTCACCCGCAGCGAGATGCGGCCGATCTCGTTCAGCCCCAGGCTGGTCGCGCTCTCGTCCCGGTGCAGGGTGTTGACGTCCAGCCGGTAGTGCAGGTCCCGCACCAGCGCTCTCGCGGTGCGCGTGGTGTGCTTGATCACCAGCTTGGAGCGCGGCGCCAGCCGTACGGCGTCGGTCATCCAGCACACCATCGCCTCCAGCTCCTGGGCGACGTGCGGCTGGTTGTGCGGGCGGCAGATCATGTCGCCCCGCGAGATGTCGATGTCGTCCTCCAGCCGGAGGGTGACCGACATGGGCGGGAAGGCCTCCTCGATCGGCCCGTCGTAGGTGTCGATCGCGGCGATGCGCGTGGTCAGGCCCGAGGGCAGGTGCAGCACCTCGTCGCCCGGCTTGAGGATGCCGCCGGCGACCTGGCCGGCGTAGCCGCGGTAGTCGTGCAGCGCCGGGTCGGTGGCCCGCTGCGGCCGGATGACGTACTGCACCGGGAAGCGCACGTCCACCAGGTTGCGGTCGGAGGCGATGTGCACGTTCTCCAGGTGGTGCAGCAGCGAGGAGCCCTGGTACCACGGCATGTTCTCCGACCGCGAGACCACGTTGTCGCCGTGCAGCGCCGAGATCGGGATGAACGTGAGGTCGGTGACGTTCAGCTTGGAGGCGAAGGAGGTGAACTCCTCGCGGATCTCCTCGAACCGCTCCTCGCTGTAGTCGACCAGGTCCATCTTGTTGACGGCCAGCACCAGGTGCGGCACCCGCAGCAGCGAGGTCAGGAAGGCGTGGCGGCGCGACTGCTCCAGCACGCCCTTGCGGGCGTCGATGAGGATGATCGCCAGGTCGGCCGTGGAGGCGCCGGTGACCATGTTGCGGGTGTACTGGATGTGCCCCGGGGTGTCGGCGATGATGAACTTGCGCCGCGGGGTGGCGAAGTAGCGGTAGGCGACGTCGATGGTGATGCCCTGCTCCCGCTCGGCGCGCAGGCCGTCGGTCAGCAGCGACAGGTCGGTGTACTCGGTGCCGCGGTCACGCGAGGTGCGCTCCACGGCCTCCAGCTGGTCCTCGAAGATCGCCTTGGAGTCGAACAGCAGGCGCCCGATGAGGGTGGACTTGCCGTCGTCGACGGAGCCGGCGGTGGCGAAACGCAGAATGTCCATGATCAGAAGTAGCCCTCACGCTTGCGGTCTTCCATGGCGGCCTCGGAGGAGCGGTCGTCGGCACGGGTGGCGCCCCGCTCGGTGATGCGGGTGGCGGCGATCTCCTCGATGATCTCCTCGACCGTCGCCGCCGTGGAGTACACCGCGCCGGTGCAGGTCATGTCGCCCACGGTGCGGTAGCGCACGACGGCCTCGAACAGCGGCTCGTCCTCGCCCCGCGGCACCACGTCGCAGTCGGGCAGCAGCATCCCGTCGCGCTCGAACACCTTGCGCTTGTGCGCGAAGTAGATCGAGGGGATCTCGATGCCCTCCCGCCGGATGTAGTCCCACACGTCCAGCTCGGTCCAGTTGGACAGCGGGAAGACGCGGATGTGCTCGCCCCTGCGGATGCGGGAGTTGTAGAGGTTCCACAGCTCGGGCCGCTGGTTCTTCGGGTCCCACTGGCCGAACTCGTCGCGGAAGGAGAACACCCGCTCCTTGGCGCGCGCCTTCTCCTCGTCGCGGCGGGCGCCGCCGAAGACGGCGTCGAAGCCGTGGTCCTCGATGGCGTCGAGCAGCGTGGTGGTCTGCAGGCGGTTGCGCGAGGCGCGCCGGCCGGTCTCCTCCACCACGCGGCCGGCGTCGATGGAGTCTTGAACGCTGGCCACGATCAGCCGGGCGCCGAGCTCGGCGGCCCGCCGGTCGCGGAACTCGATGACCTCGGGGAAGTTGTGCCCGGTGTCGACGTGCATCAGCGGGAAGGGGATGGGCGCCGGCCAGAACGCCTTCTCGGCGACGCGCAGCATGACGATGGAGTCTTTGCCGCCGGAGAAGAGCAGACACGGACGCTCGAACTCGGCGGCGACTTCGCGCATGATGTGGACGGCCTCGGCCTCCAACACGTCGAGTTGTGACGTCGTATAGTCACGCTGAAGCATCCGAACTCCTCTAGCGGTGCAGATCGCGGATTCCGGCGAGCAGGGATGACGCCAGTTCCGGTAGGGAAACAAGGATATCCGGAAGCGTGGGGTCATCCTGGTTGTAGGTCAGGGGCGAGCCGTCGACGCGGCTGGCGTGCGCCCCGGCGGCCAGGGCGACGGCCACGGGAGCAGCGGAGTCCCACTCGTACTGCCCGCCCGCGTGGACGTACGCCTCCACCTCGCCGGTCAGCACCGCTGCGATCTTCGCTCCGGCCGAGCCGATCGGCACGAGGTCGGCCCCCACCAGGTAGGCCAGCTGCTGGACGAACTCCGGAGGGCGCGTGCGGCTGACGGCGATGCGGAACCGGCCGCCGTCGTAGGCGGGCGCCTTGGGCGGCTCCGCCGTGCTCAGCGTGCGGCCCTGGGCGGGCAGCGCCACCGCCCCGGCCGCCAGCGAGCCGCGCTCCCACAGCGCCACGTGGACCGCCCAGTCGGTGCGGCCCTCCTCGGCGAACTCGCGCGTGCCGTCGAGCGGGTCGACGATCCACACCCTGTCGGCCCCCCGCCTGCGGGGATCGCCGCGCTCCTCGCGCGTGGCCTCCTCCGACAGCACCAGGTCGGAGGGGCGCAGCCGCGCCAGCGACTCCATGAGGAACAGGTGGGAGGACCGGTCGCCCTCGGCCCGCAGCGCCCGCGGGTCCGCGAAGCCGTGCCGCTCGCGCAGCTGGAGCAGCCGCTCGCCGGCCGCGGTGGCCAGATCGGCGGCGAGGGCGTGGTCGTCGCGGATCGTCATCAATAAGCTCCTTGCCCACGGGCGACGGCCGACCAAGTCTTCCACAGGATCTGCAGGTCCAGCATGAGGGACCAGTTCTCCACGTAACGCAAGTCGAGCCGGACGGATTCCTCCCAGCTCAGATCCGACCTCCCGCTCACCTGCCACAATCCCGTCATCCCCGGCCGCACCAGCAGCCGCCTGCGCACGTCGTCGCCGTACTGCGCGACCTCCTCCGGCAGCGGCGGGCGCGGTCCGACGAGCGACATGTGGCCGAGCAGGACGTTGATCAGCTGGGGCAGCTCGTCGAGGGAGTGGCGCCGCAGCCTCGCGCCCAGCGGGGTCACCCGGGGATCGTGGCGGATCTTGAACAGCACCCCGTCGCGGTCGCTGACCAGCGTGATCTTCCGGTGCTCGGCGTCGCGCGCCATGGTGCGGAACTTCAGGATCGTGAACGGCCTGCCGTCCTTGCCGACCCTGGTCTGCCGGAACAGCGCGGGGCCGGGGCTGCTCAGCCGTACGGCTGTCGCGAGCGCGACCAGCACCGGCGCCAGCAGCACCAGCAGGAGGCCGGCCACGACGCGGTCGAAGGCGTTCTTGACCAGCTGCCGGGCGCCCGCGAGCTCGGGATGCTCCACGTGGAGCAGCGGCAGCCCGGCGGCGGGGCGGATCGTCGTGCGCGGCCCGGCGACCTCCATCAGCGCGGGGGCGACGACCAGCTCGGTGCTGGTGCGCTCCAGCCGCCAGGCCAGCCGCCGCAGCGCCAGGCCGTCCATCTCGGGGCAGGCCAGCACGGCCACCGTGTGCGCGCCGTGCTGGGCCACCGCCAGCGGCACGTCGGCGAAGCCGCCCGCGACGGGCACCCCCGCGACGGGCTCGTCGGCGCAGTCGTCCGGCAGGCACGCCGCGACGACCTCCATCCCGTGGTAACGCTCCTTGCGGAAGCGCTCCACCAGCTCGGCGATCCCCGCGCGGTGCCCCACGGCCACCACCCTGCGCATGCACTCCCCGCGGGCGCGGCGGCGGTGCAGGGCGCGACGCAGGCCGTACCGGGCGATCAGGGTGAGCGCGACGGTAAGCGGCAGGGCCACCACCACGTAGCCGCGGGCGACGTCGGTCTTGGTGGCGTAGGCGCAGACGGCCAGCCCGGCGGTCAACGCCATGCCGCAGCGTGCGACGCGGCGGAACTCCTCCGGCCCGACGCCGATCATGCGCGGCTCGTAGGCGCGGCTGAGCGCCACGGCGCACACCCACACCAGCGGCAGCGCGAGGCTCATCAGCGCGTACGGCGTGGCGTAGGCCGTGACCTCGCCGAACCGCGCCAGGAACGCCGTCGCGGCGCCCGCGCCCGCGCACGCCAGGTCGGCGCCGAACGCCTTGACCCGGTAGCGGCGCACCCAGCCGGGCTCGCGAGGGCCGGCCCGCCAGGCGACCACGGGCTCCGATCTGACGACGGTCAGCAGCCCCTCGCCGTTGCTCACGCACGCCTCCCCGTGACCATCCGTCAACCGACAGCCACCAGAGCGTAGCGATCCGCCCAGGCGTGGGAGAGGTGAACGGGTATATGCGGTGATCAGCGCGGAGGGCCTGAAATGCGCAGATCGAGCGGGTGGTAGGAGTTCTGCGTGGCTTCCAGGCCGCGGTCCATGAGCGACTCGACCATGTCGGCCGCCCGGTCGACCAGGAACGGCAGGTCCTTGCGCTCGGCGGTGGCGAAGTCCTTGAGGACGTAGGCGGCCGGGTCCATGCGGCCGGGCGGGCGGCCGATGCCGAACCGGATGCGCAGGTAGTCGCGCGTGCCCAGGGCCTTGGTGATGGACTTCAGGCCGTTGTGGCCGTTGTCGCCGCCGCCGAGCTTGGCGCGCAGCGCGCCGTAGGGGATGTCCAGCTCGTCGTGGACGACGATCACCCGCTCCGGCGGGATCTTGTAGAAGTCGCACAGCGCCTTGACCGGGCCGCCGGACAGGTTCATGTACGACAGCGGCTTGGCCAGCACCGCCCTGCTGGTCTCCAGCACCTCGGCGCGGCTCTTGTGCACCTTGAAGCGCCCGCCCGCCCTGGCGGCGAGCTCGTCGAGCACCATGAAGCCGGCGTTGTGCCGGTTACCGGAGTACTCCGGGCCCGGGTTGCCCAACCCTGCGATCAACCAGCGGTCCATGCCTCCACCCTCGTCCGGCGGCGCCTGCGGCAACGTGGAAGCGGGACAGCGGGGCCGTGGCGGCCGCGCTGTCCCGCTCTCCTGTTCGGCCTCCGGCACCGGGCCCGCACGGTCTCGTGCATGGTCTCGTGCGGGCCGGCCGGGGCTCCGTGTGGTGTGCCGGGGTCCTTACTCGGCGGCCTCGGCGGCCTCGGCGCTCTCGGCCGCGGCCTCGGCGGGCGCACCCTCGGCGGCCTCCTCGGCCTCCGCCGCAGGCTCCTCGGTCGGCTTGGCGATGACGTGGAGCACCAGCGTCTCGGGGTCGGCGGCCAGCGTGACGCCCTTCGGCAGCTTCAGGTCGCCGGCGGTCACCTGGGTGCCCACCTGCATGCCCTCGACGTCGACCTCGACGCCCTGGGGGATGTGGGTCGCCTCGGCCTCGACGGCGATCGAGACGGCCTGCTGGTCGAGCATGCCCTCGGGGTTGACGTCGCCCACCGTGGTGACCGGGATCTCGACCGTGACCTTCTCGCCGCGCTTGACCAGCAGCAGGTCGACGTGCTCGACGAAGCCCTTGATCGGGTCGCGCTGGACGCCCTTGGGCAGGGCCAGCTCGTCGACGCCGTCGCCCTTGAGGTGGATCAGGACGTTGGGGGTGCGCAGCGCGAGAAGGATCTCGTGGCCGGGGAGCGTCAGGTGCTTGGGCTCGATGCCGTGCCCGTAGAGAACGGCGGGCACCTTGTCGGCGCGGCGGATCTTGCGGGCGGCGCCCTTGCCGAACGCGGTGCGCGGCTCGGCGGCGATGCGTACTTCGGACACGACATCTCCTAGGGATGTTGACGGTTTCGGCTTTCTCTGCGTTCTCCCTCACCCGCCCTAGCGGAAGGCGTTACGAACGCAACCCCGACAGCTTACCTGTATTGGAGAGGCGGCCGCTCCGGCGACCGCCTCCCCGCCGGTTTCTCAGGAATCGCCCTCGAACAGGCTCGTCACCGATCCGTCGTTGAACACCTCGCTGATCGCCCGCGCGATGAGCGGCGCGATCGACAGCACGGTGAGCTTGTCGAACTTCTTCTCCTCCGACAACGGCAACGTGTTGGTGACGACGACCTCGGAGATGCGCGAGTTCTTCAGCCGGTCCACCGCCGGGTCGGAGAAGACCGCGTGCGTGGCCGCCACGATGACGTTCGTCGCCCCCTGCTCGTAGAGCGCGTCGGCCGCCTTGCAGATGGTCCCCGCGGTGTCGATCATGTCGTCGATCAGCACGCACGTGCGCCCCCGCACCTTGCCGACGACCTCGTTGACCTTCACCTGGTTCGCCACGTCGAGGTCGCGGCGCTTGTGGATGAACGCCATCGGCGTGCCGAGCGTGTCGGCCCAGCGCTCCGACAGCCGCACCCGTCCGGTGTCCGGCGAGACGACCGTCGTGTTCGCCAGGTCCAGCCTGCCCTTGAGGTAGGCCTCCAGGACCGGCATGGCGAACAGGTGGTCCACCGGCCCGTCGAAGAAGCCCTGGATCTGCGAGGTGTGCAGGTCGATCGACATGAGCCGGTTGGCGCCCGCGGTCTTGAACAGGTCGGCGATGAGCCGCGCGGTGATGGGCTCGCGCCCGCGGCCCTTCTTGTCCTGCCGCGCGTAGCCGAAGAACGGCATGATCACGGTGATGCGCTTGGCGGAGGCCCGCTTGAGCGCGTCCACCATGATCAGCTGCTCCATGATCCACTTGTTGATCGGCTGGGTGTGCGACTGGATCACGAAGGCGTCGCAGCCGCGCACCGACTCCAGATAGCGCGCGTAGATCTCACCGTTGGCGAAGTCGACCAGCTTGGTCGGGGTGAGGGAGACGCCGATGTGCTCCGCCACCTCCTCGGCCAGCTCGGGGTAGGCGCGGCCGGAGAAGAGCATGAGCTCCTTCTCGCCTGGCTGCTTGATGCTGGTCACGTGCCACTCTCCTGCTCTTTCTCAGCCAGCGCCCGTTCGGCCGCCGCGGCTGACCTGGTGCCCGCACGCCTGCGCAGGACCCACTCGTCGATGTTGCGCTGTCGCGCCCTGGCCACCCCGATCGCACCCGGGGGGACGTCTGTGTCGATGACGGATCCGGCGGCCGTGTAGGCGCCGTCGCCGACGGTCACCGGCGCGATGAGAGAGGAGTCGCAGCCGATGAAGGCGGCGTCGCCCACGGTCGTGTGGTGCTTGTTGACGCCGTCGTAGTTGACGAAGACGGTGGAGGCGCCGACGTTGACGTCGACGCCGAGCGTGGCGTCGCCGACGTAGGTCAGGTGCGGCACCTTGGAGCGGTCGCCCACCTTGGCGTTCTTCATCTCGACGAAGGTCCCGGCCTTGGCCTTGTGGCCGAGGACCGTGCCGGGGCGCAGGTAGACGTACGGCCCGACGGTGGCCTCTGCTCCGATGACCGCGTTGTCGCAGACGGCGTTGCGCACCACGGCCCCCGCGCCGACGACGGTGTCGGTGAGAGTGGTGGCGGGCCCGACCTGCGCGCCGGCCTGGACGTGCGTGGCGCCGTGAAGCTGGGTGCCGGGGTGGATGACGGCGTCGGGCTCCATCGTGACCTGCACGTCGACCCAGACGCTGGCGGGGTCGACGACGGTCACGCCCGCCCGCATGTGCTCCTCGAGGATGCGCTGGTTGAGCACGCGGCGGGCGAAGGCGAGCTGGACGCGGTCGTTGACGCCCTCGACCTCGACGTGGTCGGGCGCGACGAAGGCGCCGACGCGGTGGCCCTCCTCGCGGAGGATCGCCAGCACGTCGGTGAGGTACTCCTCGCCCTGCGCGTTGTCGGTGGAGACCCGCTTGACGGCGTCGGCCAGCAGGAGCCCGTCGAAGGCGTAGATGCCGGAGTTCATCTCCCTGATCGCGCGCTCGGCGGGGGTGGCGTCCTTCTCCTCGACGATCTTCACCACGGCGCCGCCGGGGTCGCGGACGATCCGCCCGTATCCGGTCGGGTCGGGCACCTCGGCGGTCAGGACGGTGACGGCGTTGCCCTCCTCCGCGTGCCGCGCCAGCAGCTCGGCGAGGGTCCGCGCGCGCAGCAGCGGCGTGTCGCCGTACGCCACCAGGACGGTGCCGGCGATCGTGCCGACCTCCTCCAGGACGGTGCGGACCGCGTGGCCGGTGCCGCGCTGCTCCTCCTGCACCACGGCGCGGGCGTCGGGGCTGGTGGCGGCCAGGTGGGCGCCGACCTTCTCGCGGCCGTGACCGATGACGACGATCAGCCGGCCGGGCTGGAGCTCGCGGGCGGCGGCGAGCATGTGGTCCACGAGCGGGCGTCCGCACACCTCGTGGAGCACCTTCGGGGTCTGGCTCTTCATCCGGGTGCCCTCGCCTGCGGCGAGGACGATGACTGCAGCCGGGCGCGGCACACTCACGGACTCAAGGCTCCCTGTGACTGGACGGATCGGGGCTTTGTGGTACGGCTACCGCACCGCTACCCTCCCGACACGCCGAGGATACCTTCCCGCTCTGGCCGGGCTCCACGTGGCGGCTCCCGGAAGAGGACTCGAACCCCTACAAAGTGGACCAAAACCACTTGTCCTGCCAATTAGACGATCCGGGAAAAACCGGGCACTACCGCGCCCGGCACCGCTCCTAAGATACCGACTCCCCGCCCTTCCCCGCGCCCCGGTTCCGGCGGCAAGCAGTGTCGGCGGCGCGGGTTTATAGCAGGCCGGTCGGGTAGGCGCAAGGCAGGGATCGCACAGCACCGGACTAAAGAAAACGTCACGTACCCCACATTCGCTTCTTAGGGGTTCCTTACTTACGCTGGCGTAGGTTACGGTTGCGTAGCCCGGACATACATCCCCATCCGTGTCGTGAGAGGTAGCCCATGACCGTTCTCGCCGATCGCCCGGCAGCGGCCCCCAAGCCGGAGGCCGATCCGTCCCGCCGTACCAAGGCAGAGCTCTTCACCTTCGCTCTGGTCGTCGGCCTGCCGTTGGTCGCCATCGCGACCGCCGTCCCGTTCGCCTGGGGCTGGGGGCTCGGCTGGACGGACATCGCCATCGCATTCGTCTTCTACGTCGTCTCGGGTCTCGGCGTGACCGTCGGGTTCCACCGGTACTTCACCCACGGCTCGTTCAAGGCCAACCGCCCGCTCAAGGTCGCCCTGGGCGTCGCGGGCAGCCTGTCCCTGGAGATGTCCGTCCTGGACTGGGTCGCGGTCCACCGCAAGCACCACAAGTTCTCCGACAAGGAGGGCGACCCGCACTCGCCGTGGCGCTTCGGCACCGGCTTCAAGGCGCTGTCCAAGGGCCTGCTCTACGCCCACATGGGCTGGCTGTTCGAGGCCGAGCGGGCCAACCGCCAGAAGTACGCCCCGGACCTGATGAAGGACCCGGACCTGATGAAGCTCCACAGGTGGTTCCCGTGGCTCGCGCTCACCTCCATCGTGGCGCCCGCCGTCCTGGGCGGCCTGCTCACCATGTCCTGGTGGGGCGCGTTCACCGCGTTCTTCTGGGGCTCGCTCGTCCGCATCGGCCTGCTGCACCACGTCACCTGGTCCATCAACTCCATCTGCCACGTCTTCGGCGACGAGCAGTTCGAGGCGCGCGACAAGTCGCGCCAGGTCTGGTGGCTGGCCATCCCGTCCTTCGGCGAGTCCTGGCACAACCTGCACCACTCCGACCCGACCTGTGCCCGCCACGGCGCGCTCAAGGGCCAGATCGACATCTCGGCCGGCCTCATCCGGATCTTCGAGAGGCTCGGCTGGGCGCGTGACGTGCGCTGGCCCACCCCCGAACGGCTGGCGGCCAAGCGGGTCTCGTGACCCTCGCCCGCGTGCCTGACGACCGGCCGGCATCCCCGGCCGCGATCGGTCAGGCACGTTTGTCGTCGCCGGATGGGACCATGGACCTTGTGACGACACCCCATACGCGCAAGCGGATGACAGGCAGGGAGCGCCGGGAGCAGCTGATCCGGATCAGCCGGGCGCTCTTCGCCGACAAGGGGTTCGACGCCACCTCGATCGAGGAGGTCGCGGCGACGGCGCAGGTCTCCAAGCCCGTGGTCTACGAGCACTTCGGCGGCAAGGAAGGGCTCTACGCGGTCGTGGTGGACCGCGAGATGCAAAAGCTGCTCGGCATGATCACCGAGGCGCTGTCGGCGGCGCACTCGCTCATCAAGCTCGAACGGGCGGCCCTGGCGCTGCTGCAGTACATCGAGGAGAGCAGCGAGGGGTTCCGGATCCTGGTGCGCGACTCCCACGCGGCCTCCGGCACGGGCACCTTCGCCAGCCTCATCAGCGAGATCGCCAGCCAGGTCGAGGACGTACTGGCCGACGAGTTCCTGGCGCGGGGCTACGATCCCAAGCTCGCTCCGATGTACGCGCAGATGCTCGTCGGGATGGTGGCGCTGACCGGGCAGTGGTGGCTGGACGTGCGCAAGCCGAGCCGCGAGGAGGTGGCGGCGCATCTGGTGAACCTGGCCTGGAACGGGCTCACCGGGCTGAATCCCCAGCCGACGATCACGGCGGCGTCCCGCAACCCGCCGTCCAAACCCCCGCCCGTGGTGGTGAAGGACCTGCGCGAGCTGGAGAAGGAGCGCCGGGAGGCCGAGAAGGCGCGCGCCAAGGAGCTGCGCGAGGCCGAGAAGGCCCGCCAGCGCGAGCTGAAGGAGCGCCAGCGGCAGCTGCGCGAGGCGGAGAAGGCCCGTGAGCGCGAGGAGAAGATCCGCCAGCGCGAGGCCAGGCTGGCCGAGCGCCGTGCGGCGCGGCTGGCCGAGAAGGCGCAGCACAGCGAGCAGGCGGAGGAGTCCGTTGAGCAGTAGTTAACGTTCCGTTTAAGTATGTCGGGCAATATAGCCGATATGTCCGTGGAACTGCTGCATCCTGGAGACGACCTGCCGCTGCCCCAGGAGCGGTTCCTCAACCGCGAGGAAAGCTGGCTCCAGTTCAACGAGCGGGTGCTGGAGCTGGCCGAGGACCCCTCGCTCCCCCTTCTGGAGCGGGTGCGGTTCCTGGCGATCTTCTCGAGTAATCTGGACGAGTTCTTCCGGGTACGGGTGGCGGGCCTCAAGCGCCGCATGGCCACCGGCCTGCTGCTGCGCACGCGCAGCGGCCTCAAGCCGCGCGAGGAGCTGGCCCGGATCGCGACCATCGCGGGCCGGCTGGCCCGGCGCCACGCGGCCGTCTACCACGAACGCATCCGCCCCCAGCTCGCCGCCGAGGGCATCGAGATCATCCGGTGGGACGACCTGACCCGCGAGGAGCGCACCGAGCTGCGCAAGCTGTTCAGGGAGCGCATCCGGCCGGTCCTGACCCCGCTGGCCGTCGACCCGGCCCACCCCTTCCCCTACATCTCGGGCCTGAGCCTCAACCTCGCGGTCGTGGTGCGCAACCCGGCCACCGACCACACCGTGTTCGCCAGGGTCAAGGTGCCCTCCCAGCTGCCGCGCTTCGTGGCCGCCTCCAAGGACCGCTTCGTCCCCCTGGAGGACGTCATCGCGGCCCACCTCGGGCAGCTCTTCAAGGGCATGGAGGTCGTCCAGCACCACGTCTTCCGCGTGACCCGCAACGAGGACCTCGACGTCGACGAGGACGTCACCGAGAACCTCATGAAGGCCCTGGAGAAGGAGCTGCTCAAGCGCCGCTTCGGCCCGCCGGTCCGGCTGGAGGTCGAGGAGAGCATCACGCAGGAGGTGCTCGATCTGCTGGTCGACGAGCTGGACGTGGCGCCGCACGAGATCTACCGGCTGCCCGGGCCGCTGGACCTGAGCGGGCTGCACGCGATCGCCGACCTGGACCGGGCCGAGCTCAGCTACCGACCGTTCGTGCCGGCCGAGGCCATCCACGCCGACGACGACATCTTCACCGTGCTGCGCGAGCGCGACGTGCTCGTGCACCACCCCTACGACTCCTTCGCCACCAGCGTGCAGCGGTTCATCGAGGCGGCGGCCGAGGACCCGCACGTGCTGGCGATCAAGCAGACGCTCTACCGGACCAGCGGCGAGTCCCCCGTCGTGGACGCGCTCATCGACGCGGCCGAGGCCGGCAAGCAGGTCGTGGTCGTCGTGGAGATCAAGGCGCGCTTCGACGAGCACGCCAACATCTCCTGGGCGCGCAAGCTGGAGAAGGCCGGCTGCCACGTGGTCTACGGCGTGCTCGGGCTCAAGACGCACTGCAAGCTGGCCATGGTCGTACGGCAGGAGCCCTCCGGCGAGCTGCGGCGCTACTGCCACATCGGCACCGGCAACTACAACCCCAAGACGGCCCGGCAGTACGAGGACTTCGGGCTGCTGACCTCCGACCCGCTGGTCGGCGAGGACGTCACCGACCTGTTCATCCACCTGACGGGCTACTCCAACCACTCGGCCTACCGGCGGCTGCTGGTGGCCCCCCACTCGCTGCGCGGCGGGCTGCTGGCCAGGATCGAGCGGGAGATCGCCCACCAGCAGGCCGGACGCCCGGCGCGGATCAGGATCAAGACCAACTCGCTGGTCGACGAGCAGATGATCGATGCGCTGTACCGGGCGTCACGGGCCGGCGTGCCGGTGGACCTGTGGGTGCGCGGCATCTGCACGCTGCGTCCGGGCATCCCCGACCTGTCCGAGAACATCCGCGTGCGGTCGATCCTGGGCCGCTTCCTGGAGCACTCCCGGATCTACGAGTTCGGCCTCGGCCGCCGGCCGGAGATCTGGATCGGCAGCGCCGACCTCATGCGCCGCAACCTCGACCGCCGCGTGGAGGCCCTGGTCAAGGTCACCGGCCAGACGCACCGGTCCTACCTGATCTCCCTGATGGACCAGGCCATGGCCGACTCCACGAGCGCCTGGGTGCTCAACTCCGACGGCACCTGGACCCGCCACCCGGGCGAGGACCTGCAAAACCACCTCATCGCCACGCGCCGGTGGAGGACCGTTGACGGCTGAGCAGCCCATCCGCGCGGCCGGCGTGGTGCTCTGGCGCGGCGACGAGCGCGACCCCGAGGTGGCGGTGGTCCACCGGCCCCGCTACGACGACTGGACCTTCCCCAAGGGCAAGGTGCGGCCCGGCGAGCACGAGATCGCCGCCGCCCTGCGCGAGACGCTGGAGGAGACCGGCCACGCGGTCGTGCTCGGCCGCAGGCTCCCCACCGCCCGCTACCCGCACAAGGGCCGGCCCAAGCAGGTGGAGTACTGGGCCGCCCGGCCGGTCTCCGGCCACTTCGCGCCCGGCGACGAGGTCGACCGGCTGGAGTGGGTGCCCGCCTCGCGGGCGCCCCGGCTGCTGACCTACGAGCGGGACGCCGGCCTGGTGGAGGCGCTGCTCGCCGCGCCGCTGCGCACCGTCCCCCTCCTCCTGGTACGGCACGGCAGCGCCGGATCGCGTGAGGAGTGGGAGGGCGACGACGACCTGCGGCCCCTGGACGCCGAGGGCCTGGCCCAGGCGCGCACGCTGGCCACCGTCCTGTCGGCCTACGCGCCCGAGCTGCTGCTGAGCTCGCCCAGCCGGCGCTGCGTGCAGACGCTCGAGCCGTACGGCACCGGCATCCGCCTGGAGCCGCTGCTCAGCGAGCGGCAGCAGGACCCGGTCAAGACGCCCGAGCTGGTCAGGCGGCTGCGGGTGCCGGCCGTGGTCAGCAGCCACGGCAAGGTGCTGCCGCACCTCATCGAGTCCCTCACCGGGCGCGAACACCACCTGGCCAAGGGCGGCCTGGCCGTCCTGCATCGCATGGAGGACCGCGTGGAGGACGGGGTGGTGGCCATGGAGACCTACCTCGACGGTCAGAACGGCTAGAGCAGCTTGCCGACCGCCTTGCGGGTCCTGGCCCACACCTCGGGGAACTCGGCGTGCGCCCGCTCGGCCGCGCCGCGCTCGACGCCGATCAGCAGGCCGTAGGTGAAGGTGTCCTCGCCGGCCTGCCTGGCGGCCTCGGCCTCCTTGGCCAGCGTCTCCTGCGCGATCACGCCGTCCATGTGCGCGCCCAGCACCTCCTGCACGGCCTCGGCGTGCCTGGCCAGCCGGCCCATCTTGGCCCCGAGCGCGGGACGCAGCGCCTCGGCGGTGTAGCGGGCCCGCTTGGCCGACTTGCGCACCTCGTGCATGGCGATCTCGCGGCGCTCGGGGTCCTCGATGGCCTGCGCGGCGTCGTAGGCCCTGGTGACGCGCGCCCAGCTCTTGCCCGCCACGCCGACGAGGGTCTTGGCGTCCTGGGCGGCGGCCTCGGTCAGCCGCGGCTCGGCGATTAGCGCGTCGAGGGCGTCCAGCAGCGCGAAGTAGCGCTCGCCGCCGAGCGTCTCCCTGATGCGCCCGTAGGCCTCCCGCTCCCGGCGGTACATGTCGTCGCCCAGCCTGGCCCGGATCGGCCCGACGACCAGCTCGGGCGCCAGGTCCTCCAGCCGCCGCGCGAACCTGGCCCTGATGACCTCCAGGTCCCGCGCCTCGCCGAGCACCCCGGCCAGCCACTTGAGCTCGTCCTGGATCTCCCGCGTGCCGGCGACGACCGGCTTGAACGCCTTCAGCGCGCTGCGCAGCCTGCGGGTGGCCACCCGCATCTGGTGGACGGCGTCCTCCTCCGCGCGCCGCACCCTCGGGTCCTGTCCCAGGAGGGCGCTCACCTGGCCGGCCAGGTAGTCCATCACCACCTCGCCCGCGCTGCCCGCGGCCACCTCCGCCCGGGGGACGGGCGGCGGGTCGAGCAGGCGGGCCAGCTTGCTGGAGGAGGAGGCGGGCACCGCCCCGGCCTTCTTCAGCCGCTTGCCGACCTTGGCGAGGAGCTTGTCGTCACCGTTGAGGAGCTCGGCCTCGACCTCGCGCCAGCGCTGGACCGCCGGCGCGCCGAGCAGCGACGTGGCCTTGACCCGGTCGTCGGCCACCTCGACCAGGTCGCCGAGCCGTACGACGGTCCGCTTGGTCTCCAGCTGCGCCACCACCCGCAGCGGCGCGCCCCGGGTGAAGCCGAGCACGAGGTCGGCGAGCTCCTGCGGGACCACCTTGGTGCTGCGCGTCAGCGGGAAGACGATCTCCTGGCGGCCGCCCTTGACCTTGGGCAGCTTGAGGTGCCAGCCGGGGTCGGCGCCGCCGCGCCGCCGCCGCAGCGTCGCGCCCCTGCGCGCCAGCCGCAGGTCGTCGGTGTCGTAGTAGAGGGCGACGAGCTGGTAGCTCTTCGGCCCCGCCGTCTCGCCCAGACCGCCCAGGTCCGGCAGCACGTAGTCGGCCGGGACGTCGAACTTGTCCTCGATCTCGATGCCCACCGGACCCCCTCCGTGACGATTTGGGGGCCATCATGCCATCAGAAGGTTAATTTCAGTCGGCCGGCTTGCGCGCGACCACGAAGATCCGGCGGAACGGGAACGGCGTGCCGTACGGCCTGCGCGGATAGGCCTCGCGGAGCCGTACGGCCAGCTCCTCGGTGAAGCGCTCGCGCTCGCCGGGGGCGAGGCGGTCGAAGACCGGGCGCAGGGCCGTGCCGGAGATCCAGCCGAGCACCGCGTCCTCGCCCTGCAACACGTGGACGTAGGTGGTCTCCCAGGCGTCGACCCGGCAGCCTCGCGAGGCCAGCTGCTCCAGGTACTCCAGCGGCGTAGCCACCGGGTGGTCCCTGGGCAGGTCGCGAAGCTTGTCGTGGGTACGGCACAGCTCGCGGATGAGGCGGTGGCTCGGCGCGTCGAAGTTGCCGGGCACTTGGAAGGCGAGCCAGCCGCCCGGGCTGAGGCTGTCCACCCACGTGTCGAGGACGTCGCGGTGCTCGGGGACCCACTGGAGCACGGCGTTGGAGACCAGGACGTCTACCGGCCGGTCGGGACGCCAGGTCGTGACGTCGGCGACCTCGAAGGTGACGCCCTCGCGGCCGCGGGCCTTGGCGATCATGGCGTTCGAGGAGTCGAAGCCGTGGACCGTGGCGTCCGGCCAGCGGTCCTTGAGGGCGGCGGTGAGCTCGCCGGAGCCGCAGCCCGCGTCGACCACGTAGCCGGGGCTCGTGGCCCCTATCCTGGCGACCAGCTCGAAGAAGGGGCGGGAGCGCTCGTCGGCGTATCTGGCATACACCTTCGGATCCCAGATATCTCTTGACATAGAGATAATTGATATCGAGAAAGATATCTCGACGTCAAGACAGTAGACTGCGTCGCATGAACACCGATGAGGTCGACCGGCTCGTCGCCGCCTGGCGGCAGGAGCGCCCCGACCTGGACGTCGAGCCGCTCCAGGTGCTCTCGCGCGTCTCGCGGCTCGCCAGGCACCTGGACCGGGCGCGGCGTGCCGCCTTCGCCCAGCACGGGCTGGAGCCCTGGGAGTTCGACGTGCTCACGGCGTTGCGGCGGGCGGGCAAGCCGTACGAGCTGTCCCCCGGTGCTCTGCTGCGCGCCACGCTGGTCACCTCGGGGACGATGACCAACCGGATCGACCGCCTCGCCCAGGCCGGGCTCGTCCGCCGCCGTCCCGACCCGGAGGACAGGCGCGGGGTCCTCGTGTCGCTGACGGCGGCGGGGCTGGACCGGGTCGACGCGGCCTTCGAGGACCTGCTGCGGCGTGAGCGCGAGCTGCTGGCCGGGCTGGGGCCGCAGGAGCAGCGGACGCTGGCCGGCCTGCTGCGCACGCTGCTCGCACCCTTCGACAAGTAGCCTCGGCAAGCGGCTCCGGCAAGCGGCTCCGGCAAGCGGCTCCGGCAAGTGGCGACGCCCCTCCGACGGGAGCGACGCCCTTCGCGCGAGGCCCTGCGATGACGAACGGCGGTGCGCCGGGTGGGTCACTCGCCGAGCCGCTCGGCGACCTCCAGCCACTCCGCCTCGACCGCGTCCTTCTGCGCGAGCACCTCCCGCAGCTCGGCGTCCAGCGCGCCCAGCCGTTCGTAGTCGCTGGCCGCCTGGGCCATCGCCTCGTGGAGGCCGGCCTCCTGGGCGGCGAGCCTGTCGAGCTGCCGCTCCAGCCGGTTGAGCTCCTTGCGCAGCTCCCGCTCCTCCTTGGCCGACAGGCCCCCGGCCGTGGGGGACGGCCCCTCAGCCGCGAGGGATGATCCGCCGACCGCGGAGGATTCTCCGCCGGCCTGGCGGGCCGTCACCGCCGTCCCGGACGCCCGCCGCCGCAGGTACTCCTCCACCCCGCCGGGCAGCATCGACAGCCGCCCGTCGCCCAGCAGCGCCACGCACCGGTCGGTCACGCGCTCCAGGAAGTAGCGGTCGTGCGACACCAGCACCAGGGTTCCCGGCCAGCCGTCGAGCAGGTCTTCCAGCTCGTTCAGCGTCTCGATGTCCAGGTCGTTCGTCGGCTCGTCGAGCAGCAGCACGTTCGGCTCGTCCATGATCAGTCGGAGCAGCTGCAGCCGTCTGCGCTCGCCGCCGGACAGGTCGCCCACGACCTTCCACTGCGCCTCGCCCTTGAACCCCAGGCGCTCCAGCAGCTGGGAGGCGCTCCACTCCTTCTTGCCGACCCGGACGTACTTGCGCACCTCCTCGACCGTCTCCAGCACCCGGCGCGCAGGGTCGAGCTCGGCCAGCTCCTGCGACAGGTACGCCAGCCGTACCGTCCTGCCCCGCACGACCCGGCCCGCGTCGGGCTTGATCTGGTCGGCGAGCAGCCGCAGCACCGACGACTTGCCCGAGCCGTTCACCCCGATCAGGCCGATCCGGTCGCCGGGGCCGAACTGCCAGGTGCACCGGTCGAGGACGAGCGGTCCGGCGCCGGGGCCTCCGGCGTGGAGGGTCACGTCCTCCAGGTCGTAGACGGTCTTGCCGAGCCTCGCGCTGGCGAACTTCATCAGTTCGACCGTGTCGCGGGGCGGGGGCTCGTTCGCGATCAGGGCCTGGGCCGCCTCGATGCGGAACTTGGGCTTGGACGTGCGGGCGGGCGGGCCGCGGCGCAGCCAGGCGATCTCCTTGCGCATGAGGTTCTGGCGGCGCTCCTCGGCGGCCTGGGCTATCCGCGCACGCTCGGCCTTGGCCAGGACATAAGCGGCATATCCGCCCTCATACCGCTCGACCCGGCCATCCACGACCTCCCACGTCCGCGTCGTCACCGCGTCCAGGAACCACCGGTCGTGCGTCACCACCACCAGCGCGCTCTTGCGGCTCGCCAGATGCGCGGCCAGCCAGGCGATCGCCTCGATGTCCAGGTGGTTGGTGGGCTCGTCCAGCATGATCAGGTCATGCTCGTCGATGAGCAGCCTGGCCAGCGCCGCGCGCCGCCTCTCCCCGCCGGACAGCTCCCCCATCCTGGCGTCGAGGTCGAGATCGCCGATCAGGTTGGCCAGGACGTCCCTGACCCGCTGGTCTCCCGCCCACTCGTGCTCCGCCCTGTCCCCCAGGACGATCTCTCGTACGGCTCTCGCCCCGTCGAACTCGTCGTGCTGCGCGAGCAGGCCGATCCTCGTGCCCCGGGCATGGGTCACGCGCCCGCTGTCGGGCTGCACCGTGCCGGCTATGACCGAGATCAGCGTGGTCTTGCCACCGCCGTTGCGCCCCACGACGCCGATGCGCTCTCCGGCCTCGATGCCCAGGGAGACGTCTTGGAGCAGGGGCTTGGGGCCGAAGGCGTGGGACACCGCCTCGAGGTTGACCAGATTCATCGCTGTCCAAGCGTATCCGCCCGCAACCCTGGCCCGGCCATGCTCCGGCCTGGCGCAGCACAGGGGAGCTCCCGGGGTGGTCGGTTCTTGACGAGAACCGATGCGAGGGGGGACAGCGCGGCGTTGGTCCGCGTGAGGTCGAAGGCGGCCGGATCGAACTGATCGGCCGAGTCGAGGCCGAGCCATTCGAGCCGCTCCTGATGCTCCTCGTGCGTGGGATCGGCGAGGATCTCCAGGAGGTAGTCATATCCCCAGATGCCGCCGCAGTCTTCGGGCGGGCAGGCCCGCCGGCCGGTGAGGCAGCGTGGGTAGGCGACGCCCGGCTCGGCCGGGCCGACGGCCTCCACCACGATGGCGTGCTCCCAGTCGTCGCCGAAGTCGTAGGTGTAGACGAGACGGCCTGAGGGCGCGGGGGCGAGCTGGTCGAGCCGTACGGCGGCGGCATCGGCGATGCGCAGCTCCGGGTCGGCTACGCCGTAGCGGCCTTTCGGGCTTTCGAAGACCCACATGTGGTAGTCCTCCCAGCCGAAGGCGGCCTGCATGACGTCGTGCAACGCACGCAGCGTGATGGCGGAGGGGACCTCAAGGCGCCGCCAGATCGGCGGCCGGGAACCGGCCAACGTGACCTTGATCCGGTGAACGGTGACAGGACCGCGCGCGGGGGTGGCGCCCGAGGAAGCCATGGGTGGCATCTTGCCGTACCGGCACCCTGGGCGGGCGCCATCCGAGAACGATCGCCTGCGGGTCGGGCCCGTGGTCGACGTCAGGAACACACGCCGATGCGCGTCCCCTCCACGGTGGCCTGGCATAAGGGCAGAAGCAGGGAAACCGAGCAGAAGCAGGGGAGGCAGGGACGAAATCACGAGCAGGGACGCCGACCGACGTCAGACGAGCCGACCGACGTCAGACGATGTGCGCGCCGCGCACGGGGCCATGAGCGGCCACGGCCGTCCGGCAGACGCCGGCCCCTTCCAGGGCGACAGCCAGGTTCCTGGCGGTCTCCTCGTCCGCGGCCAGGAACGCGCACGTCGGCCCGGATCCCGACACGATCGCGCCCAGGGCTCCCAGCTCGCGGCCGGTCTCCAGCGTGCGCGCCAGCGACTGCCGCAGCATGAGCGCGGCGGGCTGGAGGTCGTTCACCAGATGCGCCCCGAGAGCCTGGGCGTCGCCGAGCCGCAAGGCGTCGAGCAGCCCCTCGCTGACCTGCGGCCAGGCGACCTCCTCGCCCGTCGCCTCGCGCAGGCGGTCGCACTCCGCGTAGACCTTCGCGGTGGACAGACCGCCGTCGGCCACGGCGAACACCCAGTGGAACGGGCCGCTCGCCGGCACCTCCGAGAGCTGCTCGCCCCTGCCCGTCCCGATCGCGGTCCCGCCGAGCAGCGAGAAGGGCACGTCGCTGCCCAGGTCGCCCGCGATCTCCATGAGGTCCTCGAACGGCAGGCCGAGCCCCCACAGCTCGTTGCACGCCACCAGGGCTCCCGCGGCGTCGGCGCTGCCCCCGGCCATGCCGCCCGCCACCGGAATGGCCTTGCGGATGATCAGCTCGACGCCGTAGGTCCGGCCCGCATGCTTGGCCAGCGCCTTGGCCGCCTGGATGGCGAGGTTGCCCTCGTCGGTCGGCACCTGGTCGGCGAAGGAGCCCTCGACGCGCACCGCGACCGCCTCGGACTCCCTGGCGACCACTTCGTCGAAGATCGAGACGGCATGGAAGACGTTGACCAGGTCGTGGTACCCGTCATCCCTCAGCGGACCGACAGACAGCTGAAGGTTGACCTTGGCGGGCACCCGCACGCGGACCGAGCTCATTGATCTTCTGCCACCCTCGTAACCTGTGCTTAAGGCTCCCGATCGTAGCGGGAGCGGCTTGGTGCCCGGCTGGATTCGCGCAGAGGGAACCACCGACTTTGGTCTACACGAAGACCTCCCCATCGTCCCTCCATGAGCCCTCCCATCGTCCCTCCATGAGCGTGGAGGCGGCGAGTGCGGGCCGTCAGCCGGGGCGTACGGCTCCGCGGTAGATCGTCCGGTAGTAACTCGAGGTCAGGAACCGCGTCTTCCTCACCACGTCGCCGGTCTTGGGCGCGTGGATCATCACGCCCCCGCCGAGGTAGAGGCCCACGTGGGTGGGGTCGCCCGTGCCGCCGCCGAAGAAGACGAGGTCGCCGCGGCGCAGGTCGCCGAGCGGCACCCGGCGGCCCTGGCGGAACTGGGTGCCCGTGTAGTGGCCGAGCTTGACGCCCGCCTTGGACCATGCGTACAGGGTCAGGCCGCTGCAGTCGAACCCCACCGTGGCGGCGCCGCGGCCGATGCCCCGCGTGGGACCGGCGGACGAGCCGCCACCCCACGAGAAGGGCGTGCCGAGCCTGCGGAGGGCGAAGGACGCGGCGATGTCGCCCTTCGACGGGCGCCGGCTCTCCGACGAGCGCCGGTCCCCCGGCATGCCCCCAGCCTCCGACGTGCCTCCAGCCTTCGACGCATCCCCACCCTCCGACCGGCGCCCACCCTCCGGCGCCTTACGCGGGCTGCCCGCCGGCTTGTGGGATGCCCGGGCGCCGGGCTTGCCGGTGGTCCCCGTGTCCCCCTGGCTGTCCCCATGATCATCCCCATGGCCTCTCGGACTTCGGCCCTCGCCGAGCTCGCCGGGCGTCCAGACGAGGGCCTCCCATCGCCCCAGCCACTCGGCACGCGGCGACGACGGCCATGCGCTCGTCCACCGGACGGCACCCAGGGCGGGCCGGGGGCCGATGGCGCGGATCCCGGCCCGCTTGAGGGCGGCCACCAGGGCGCGCCGGTCCGGACCGCACGCCTGGGGCGGGAGCGAGACCACGACCCGCAGGTCGGGGCGCATGGGGGCGTCGAAGAGGCCCGCGAAGGAGCGAGGCATGTGCATGACGCCGGTGCACCACCTGGCGCCCTCGGCCGCCGCGGGCATGGCCGGGAGGGCGCCGAGCGTGGCCAGCACGCCGCCGCCGAGGGTGAGGATCGCGGGCAGGGGGGAGCGAACGGACACGGGGACTCCTCGAAGGTTTGAGCGAATCGAGGAGCCCAGAATGGTTCCCGGCCCCCGGCCCCGCGGAGCCGAAAAGCGTTCTGGGGACAACGAGTCGTCCAGCCGACGCCCCTGTGGACGAACCGTCAAGGGCGAGGCAGGTTCTCCGCGATGCGCGCGAAGTCCCCGACCTCCAGCTGCTCCCCCCGAGCCGACGGGTCCACCCCTGCGGCCCGCAGCGCCGCCTCGGCGCGCGCCGCCGTACCCGCCCAAGAGGCCAGCGCCGCTCGCAGCGTCTTGCGCCGCTGCGCGAAGGCCGCGTCGATCACCTCGAAGACCTCCTCGCGGCCGGCGCGGGTGGCGGGAGGCTCCCGCCGGGTCAGCGCCACCAGCCCGGAGTCCACGTTCGGCACCGGCCAGAACACGCTCCGCCCGACCGGCCCCGCGCGGCGCACGTCCGCATACCAGGCCGCCTTCACCGAGGGCACGCCGTACACCTTCGACCCCGGGCGGGCCGCCAGCCGGTCGGCGACCTCCGCCTGAACCATCACCAAGCCCTTGCGAAGCGACGGAACCGCTTCAAGCAGATGAAGCACAACAGGGACCGCGACGTTATACGGAAGGTTCGCCACCAACGCTGTCGGCAAATATCCACCGAGGTCAGAAACGCCGACACGCAAGGCGTCCGCCTCCACGACGGTCAGCTTCGCACCCAGCCCCCGCTCCCCCACGGTCACCGGCAGCTGGCGGGCCAGCACCGGGTCGATCTCCACCGCCACCACGTGGTCGACGCTCTCCAGCAGCGCCAGCGTCAGGGAACCCAGCCCGGGGCCGACCTCCAGCACCACGTCAGAGGGGCCGACCTCGGCCGTGCGGACGATCTTCCTGACCGTCCCGGCGTCGATCACGAAGTTCTGGCCCAGCTTCTTCGTCGGCCGAAGATCGAGCTTGTTGGCCAAATTACGTATTTCCACAGGGCCGAGCAGGCTCATACTGTTCCCCTCATCCATCCAGTTTCCCGCACCCGGCCACCTGCGACGGACACAGGTGGACGAGGATGGGAGAGGAAGGGGCCTCGCTCATGGAGCCAACCGGCGCGGCGCCGCTCCGGCCGACGGACAAGCGCCAGATCGGCCCGTACCGCCTGATCGGGCGGCTGGGCGAGGGCGGCATGGGCACCGTCTTCCTGGCCCGCGCCCCCACGGGCCGCCTGGTGGCGGTGAAGGTCGTCAGGAGCGAGTTCGCCAACCAGGAGGGGTTCGCCGCGCGCTTCCACGCGGAGGTCGACAACGCGCGGCGCGTGGCGTCGTTCTGCACCGCCGCGGTGCTCGACAACGGCAACGCCGAGGACGGCCGGCCGTACATGGTCACCGAGTACATCGCCGGCACCCCCCTGTCGGAGCAGATCGCCAAGTACGGCCAGCTGGACGCCGGCACGCTCCACGGCGTGGCCCTGGGCATGGCGGCGGCGCTCGCGGCCATCCACAACGCCGGCCTCGTCCACCGCGACCTCAAGCCCGCCAACGTCATCCTGTCCCTGTCCGGGCCCAGGGTGATCGACTTCGGCATCGCCCGCGCCCTGGACCGCGAGAGCGGCTTCACCCTGTCCGGCGAGCTCGTGGGCAGCCCGGGCTGGTGGGCTCCCGAGCAGGTGCGGGGGCTGCCCGTCACGCCCGCGGTCGACATCTTCGCCTGGGGGTGCGTGGTGGCCTACGCGGGCAACGGCCGCCACCCGTTCGGCCAGGGCAGCGTCCTGACGCTGGCCAGCCGCGTGGTCAACACCCCGCCCGACCTCGGTGCCCTGCCCGCCCCGCTCAACGAGCTGGCACGGCAGGCGACCGCCATGGACCCGGCGAGCCGGCCGACGGCCCAGGACCTCGTCCTGGCCCTCGTGGGCGGCGGCGCCGCGGCCCCGACGCAGGTCCAGCGCCGCGACCCGCCCACGCTCGTGGCGACCGAGCTGCTCAGCCACTCGTGGCAGCCGCCCGCGAACCTGGTCGAGGAGGTGCCGCCCCACCGCGGCAGCCGCCCCACCGATCCGGGCACCGGAACCCCGGCGCCCCAGCGAGCCGGCCGCCTCACCGATCCGGGTACCGGGACCCCGCCGCCCGCGCCGGTGAGCCCGGTGCACGACCAGGCCACCCACCCGCCGGAGCCCGAGCGCAGGCCCGTGACCCGCTGGCTCATCGCCGCGGCGGCCGCGCTCGTGGCCTCGTCGGTGACCGCGGCGGTCCTCATCGCGACCTCGCCCGACAGCCCGCGCCCCCAGAACCCGACGCCCGGGCAGACGCAGGCGCAACGCGCCACCGACGTGGGCCGCAGGTTCGCGCTCGGCCAGGACGTGGACGCGCTCCAGTTCGTGGTCGCCGAGGCCCCCCGCTGCGGCCTGACCGAGTACCAGGGCACCACCAGCACCAAGGGCCAGCTGTGCGTGATCCGCTGGACCGTGCTCAATCCCGGCGGGACGGACCAGCCGCTCGGCAGCCCGGCGGCGACCCTGCAGGACGACAAGGGCGGCACCCACGAGCCCCTGCCCGCCCAGGTGCCCACCTCGGTCGCGCCGGGCGCCCGGGTCGACGGCCGCCTCCTGTTCGACCTGCCCCCGGCGCGCACGCCCCTCCGCCTGACGGTCTCCGGCCTGCCGGACGGCAAGCAGATAGAGGTCACGCTGTGAGGGGTGGCTGTGAGAGGTGGCGGGCGGGCGGCGCGAGAGGCAGGGTGGAGGCATGACACGGCTGCTGTCCGCCCTCCTGCTCGCGGCGGGAACGCTGGCCGCCGTCCAGCCCGCCGCGTCGGCCGCCGACTGCCCGCGCGCCGTGGCCGGCGACTTCGACGGCGACGGCGCGGAGGACCTGGCGATCGGCGACCCGCTCGCCGGCCCCGGGGCGGTCCACCTGCTGTCGGGCGACAAGATCGTCCCGCTCGGCGCCCCCGCCCTGGGCGAGGCCGACGGGTACGGCTGGGCCGTACGGCTGGCCGACGTCAACGGCGACCGCTGCGCCGATCTCCTCGTCGGTGCGCCGTACGCGGACGTCGACGGCGTCATCGACGCGGGCGCCGTCTATGTCCTGCACGGCGGAGCGGGCGCCGAGCCGCGCAGGCTCGTCGCCCCCCAGCCCCAGCAGGAGGCGCACTTCGGCTGGTCGATCGCCGCCAAGGGGACGCTGATCGCGATCGGCGCGCCCTACGAGGACGAGGCGAACGCCCCCGACCAGGGCGCGGTGTACGTCGGCGACGGCGTCGACCGGCTGCGCCGCTACAGCCAGGAGACGACCGGCATCCCGGGCAACGGGGAGCAGGGCGACCAGTTCGGCTGGGCCCTGGCGTTCGGGCCGGGCAACAAGCTCGTGGTCGGCGTGCCGTACGAGAACGACGACGGCGGCGGCAGGCAGATCGACCAGGGCAAGCTCGACTCCGGGTCGATGACGGTGCTGGAGGACGTGACCGCGGCCCAGGTGACCGCCACCAAGTGGGAGCCGCAGGGCCTGAACCAGGGCGACAGGTTCGGCTACGCCGTGGCGTACTCGGACAGGGCCGGGCTGGCGGTCAGCGCGCCGCGGGCCGGGTTCGTCCAGCTGTTCGACCAGCAGCTGAAGGCGAGCAGGAGGATCGAGGAGACGTCCGCGGTGTCGCTGGCCGCCTCCTCCGACGGCAGGCTCGCCATCGGTCTCGCCGGGACCGGCACGGTCCGGGTGGTCGGGCCGGACGAGGACCGCACGCTGGAGCCCGCCGCGCCCGAGGCCCGGCAGGGCGCCGCCGTCGCCTTCGCCGGCAACCGGCTCGTCGTCGGTGCCCCGGACCGCGGGCCGTACGGCGCGATCTCGGTGCTGGGGCGGAACGCCGACCGGCTGGAGCCCCTGCAGCCCGCCCGCGGCGCGGACTTCGGCTCCTCGCTGTCCTGAAGAGGCTGTCCTGAAGAGGCTGTCCTGATGACGGAAGAGCTCACCATCCGCCGAAGGCTCGCACGCCGTTGGCGCCGACCGCCTCGCACACCCGCTCCTCCGGCACGCCCTTGACCTCGGCCAGGCAGCGCACGACGAGCGGGATCAGGTAGGGCGCGTTGGGCTTGCCGCGGTGCGGGACCGGCGGCAGGTACGGCGCGTCGGTCTCCACGAGGATGAGCTCCAGCGGCGCCACGGCGGCGGCCTCGCGCAGGTAGCCGGCGTTCTTGTAGGTCACCGGGCCGGAGAAGGACATGAAGTAGCCGGCGTCGGCGCACTGCTTGGCCATCTCCGCGTCACCCGAGAAACTGTGGAAGATCACGACCTCGGGCGGTCCTTCCTGCCTGAGCACGGCCAGCACGTCGTCGTGCGCCTCCCGGTCGTGGATGACCAGCGCCTTCCCGGTGCGCTTGGCGATCTCGACGTGCGCGCGGAAGCTCGCGTGCTGGTCCTCCCTGCGCGCCCAGTCCCGGTAGTAGTCCAGCCCGGTCTCCCCCACCGCCCGGACCTTCTCCAGGCGCGCCAGCTCCTCGATCTCCGCCAGCGCCTCCGGCGTGGCCGCGTGCGCCTCGTTCGGGTGGATCGCGACGCCCGCGTAGACGTCCTCGTGGGCCCCGGCGAGCTCGGCGTTCCACCGCGAGGAGGGCAGGTCGTACCCGATGGTGACGAGCCGGGTCACGCCCACGGCCTTGGCCTCGGCCAGGATGCCGTCCACGGTGGCCGACGCGGCCTGCGCCGCCTGGGCGACCGGGTCGCCGGAGGACGCCTGCCGGGAGCCGACCATGATGTCCAGGTGGCAGTGGCTGTCGAAGACCTCGCCGGCCAGCGGCTCCGGCGGGGCGGGTAGCGATCTCACGTGCCCAATCTAGCGTCGGTCAACCAAGGTTGACGAATCGCGGCGCGTCAATATAGGTTGACGACCATGCGATGGACCAGACGGACGGTCACCACGGGCTCGGTACGGCTGGCGGTGCGGGACTCCGGCACGGACAAACCGCCCGCGGTTCTCATCCACGGGCTCGCCACGCCGCAGCGATCGTGGGACCGGCTCGCTCCGCTCCTCGCCTCCGGCTACCGCGTCGTCACCTTCGACCTGCGCGGGCACGGCAGGTCCTCGGCCGCGGAAAGCTGCGCCTTCGCCGACGACGTCCGCGCCGTCATGGACGCCCTCCACGTCGAGCGTCCCCTCCTGGTCGGCCACTCCCTCGGCGCCCTCCTCGCTCTCCAGGCGGCCACGGAGCGCGAGTGCCGCGCGGTCGTCGCCGTGGACGGCGGCCTGCGGCTCGAACGGCCACGCGAGCTGGCCGGCCACATCAGGGCGTTCGCCGACGCCCTAGGGTGAGGTGCATGCGTTTCGGCATCCTCGGCTCCACCCGGGCCTGGAGCGACGACGGCGCCGAGATCCCGCTGGGCGGCCCGGCCCGCCGCGCGCTGCTCGCCCTGCTCCTGGCCCGCGCGGGCGAGCCGGTGAGCCCCGGCGAGCTGATGGAGGAGCTCGGCACCACCGCGCACCGCCTGCAGTCCCAGATCTCGCGGCTGCGCCAGGTCGTGGAGATCGCCATGGAGCCCGGCGGCTACCGGCTCGCCGCCCGGCCGGACCACGTCGACGCCCATCGCTTCCTGCGCCTGGCCGCCGAAGGCCGGTGCGCGCTCGACGAGGGAGACGCCGAGCGCGCCGCGACACTGCTGCGCGAGGCCCTGGACCTGTGGCGCGGCCCGGCCATGGCGGACGTCGGCTCTCCCCAGAGCTTCGCCGCCCACCTGGAGGAACGCCGCCTGGAAGCGCTCGCCGACCGGATCGAGGCCGACCTGCGCCGCGACTAGCGCACCGGGCTGGTGGCCGAGCTCGCCGAGCTGGCCGGCCGCCACCCGCTGCGCGAGCGGTTTCGCCTGCTCCAGATGCGTGCCCTGCGCGCCGAGGGCAGGCAGGCCGAAGCCCTTCTCGCCTTCGAGCAGACCCGCCGGCTGCTCGCCGGCGAGCTCGGCGCCGACCCCTCGCCCGAGCTCGCCGCGCTGCACGAGGCGATCCTGCGCGGCACCGAGGCACCCCGGCTGACCAGCCTCATCGGCCGCGACGGCGACCTGGCCTCGGTGCGGGAGCTGCTGCGCACGGCCCGGCTGGTGACGCTGCTCGGCCCGGGCGGCGTGGGCAAGACCCGCCTGGCCACCGAGGCGGCGCCCGGCGCTCGTCTGGTCGAGCTCGCCCCGCTCCACGACCCCGTCGAGCTGCCCAGGTACGTGCTCACCTCCCTCGGCCTGCGCGAGGGCAACCGCCCAGGCGTGGCGCACGACCCGCTGGACCGCCTGGCCGCCGCGCTGACCGACGAGGTCCTGCTGCTCGACAACTGCGAGCACCTCGTCGACGCCGTCGCCAGGCTCGCCGAAGCCCTCCTCACCCGCTGCCCCGGCCTGCGCGTTCTCGCCACCAGCCGCGAGCCGCTCGGCATCACCCCCGAACACCTGTGGCCGGTGCGCCCCCTGCCGCCCGCGCAGGCCGCCCGCCTCTTCACCGACCGCGCGAAAGCCGTACGGCCCGATTTCACACCCGGCGAGGCCGTCGAGCGGATCTGCGCCGCGCTCGACGGGCTGCCGCTGGCCATCGAGCTGGCCGCCGCCCGCATGCGCACCCACGAGCTGGCCGACCTGGAGGCGGGCCTGGCCGACCGCTTCCGCCTGCTGTCGCGCGGCAGCCGTACGGCACAGCCGCGCCACCAGACGCTGCGCGCGGTCGTGGACTGGAGCTGGGCCCTGCTGAGCGAGGAGGAGCGGCTCATGGCCGCCCGGCTGACGGTCTTCGCCGGCTCGGCCGACGCGCGGGCCGCCGAGCGCGTGTGCGGCGTCCCGGCCGAGGTGCTGGACTCGCTCGCCGACAAGTCGCTGGTCGAGGTGCACCGCGGGCGCTACCGCATGCTGGAGACCGTCCGCGCCTTCTGCGCCGAGCAGCTGGCCGGCCCCGACGAGGTACGGCAGGCGCACGCCGCCTTCTTCCTGGACCTGGCGCTGCGCGGCGACCGGGGGCTGCGCGGCCCCGACCAGCTGGCGTGGCTGGAGACCCTCAGCGCGGAGCACGACAACCTCATGGCCGCGCTCGGCTGGGCGGCCGGCACCGGGCGGACGCGCCTGGGCTACGAGCTGGTCGCGGCGCTCGCGTTCTACCTGTGGATACGCGGGCTGCGCGGCTCCGCCGTCCCGCACGCGGCCGCCCTGCTGGCGCGGACCCGGCCCGGCGAGGAGACCAGCGACGGCTACGTGCTGGCCGCCCTCCTCGTCGCCGGCCATCCGGAGTGGGCGCGGCACCGGGCCGCGGTCTCGGCCGCGGCCGCGGCGAGCGACCATCCCTTCGTGACGTTCCTGTGGCCGATGACCACCGGCGGCCGCCCCGACGTCAGCGGGGCGCTCGCGATGCTGGAGCGGGCCCTCGCCGGCTCCGACCCGTGGCGGCGGGCGATGGCCGACCTCATCTTCGGCTACCCGCCCCTGGCGAGCGGCCGGCACGCCGAGGCCGAGCGGCGGTTCACCACGGCCGTGGAGCTGTTCCGGTCGCTGGGCGAGCGCTGGGGCACCGCGCTGGCGATCGACTCGCTGGCCGCGCTGAAGGCCGTCGGCGGCGACACGGCCGGCGCCGCCGCGCTGCTCGACGAGGCGCTCCCCCTGGCCGAACGGCTCGGCGCGGTGGAGGACCTGGCCGACATGCTGTGCAGCCGGGGCGACCACCGGCTCGACGGCGGCGACCCCGCCGCCGCGCTGGCCGACTACGAGCGGGCCGGGGAGCTGGCGCGCAAGGCGGGCCTGCCCTCCTACGCCGCGTGCGCGCTGCGGGGCAGGGCGGACGTGGCGCGGATGACGGGCGACCTGGCGAGCGCGCGGCGGCTGTATGAGGAGGCGCTGGCGGGCCTCGAACCCGGCTGGATGCGCACCATCGGCAACCTGGCCCGCGCGCTCGTGGGCCTAGGCCTGCTGGACCAGGCGGCGGGCGACCGGCCGGGCGCCCGTGCGCGGTTCGTGGAGGCGATGGAGACGGCGGTGGCCGCCGGCGCGCTGACCGAGGCGGCCCGTCCCGTCGAGGCGCTGGCCGGGCTGGAGGAGCCCGAGGCCGCCGCGGCCCTGCTGGGCGCGGCGAGCGTGCTGCGCGGCCGGCCCGTCGACGGCACGGCGGCGCGGGCCCATCCGGCCGCCTACCGGCGGGGCGCCCGCCTCACGCCGAGGCAGGCCCTGCGCCTGGCCGGGCTCACCGACGAGGTCATCGACGCCTCCCCGACGGTGAGCCTGCGGTGAGGGCGCGGTGAGCGCGCCCCGGCAGTCTCGACGGCATGGACATCCTGATCTCCGGCGCCAGCGTCGCCGGCCCGGCCCTGGCGTACTGGCTCAACCGCAACGGACACCGCACCACGATCGTCGAGCGCGCCCCCGCGCTGCGTGAGGGCGGCCACTCCGTGGACTTCCGCGGCCACGCCCACCTGGGCGTCCTGCGCAAGATGGGCATCCTGGAGGAGGTCGAGCGCAACAGCACCCGCATGGGCGCCATGTCGTACGTCAACTCCGAGGGCAGGCCGATCGCCAGGATGCCCGCCGACCTGTTCGCGGGTGACATCGAGATCCAGCGCGGCGACCTCGCGAAGATCCTCTACAACCTCACCAAGGACCGGACCGAGTACGTCTTCGGCGACTCGATCGCCTCGCTCACCCAGGACGCCAACGGCGTGGCGGTCACCTTCGAGCGCACCCCGACCCGGCGCTTCGACCTGGTGATCGGCGCCGACGGCGTGCACTCCAAGGTGCGCTCGCTGGCCTTCGGCCCCGAGGAGCGCTTCGTCACCGGCCTCGGCCTCAACTGCGCGGTCTTCACCACCCGCAACCACCTCGGCCTGGAGTACACCGGCCACCTCTACATGACGCCGAGACGGCTGGCCGGCCTCTACACCACCCGCCACAACACCGAGGCGAAGGCCATGTTCTACTTCCCGGCCGTCGCCTACGACCGGCACGACACCGGCCAGCAGAAGAAGATCATCGCCGAGCAGTACGCCGGAGGGGGCTGGATCCTGGACCGGCTCATCGAGGACCTGTGGGAGGCCGACGACCTGTACTTCGACGCCGTCTGCCAGGTGCGCATGGACAGCTGGTCGAACGGCAGGGTCGCGCTGCTCGGCGACGCCGCCTGGTGCGCCTCCCCGTTGTCGGGCATGGGCACCGGCCTGGCGATGGTGGGCGCCTACGTGCTGGCCGGCGAGCTGGGCCGCGGCGTGGACGGCGCGTTCGAGCGCTACGAGGCCGCCATGCGCGACTACGTGCGCGGCTGCCAGAAGTCGGGCGAAGGGGTGGCCCAGTGGATGGTGCCGAGCAGCAAGTTCGTGGCCTGGCTGCTGCGGGTGAACTACAAGCTGATCCCCTACGCGCCGTGGAAGGGACTGATCGCCAAGGGCGTCAGGAAGACGGCCGAGGCGATCACCCTCCAGGACTACTGACCCTCCAGGCGCGGGAAGAGGATCTCCCCCTTGGTGACGGCCGCCCCGGCCGGGAGCTGCCCCCACCGGCCGGCGTCCAGCACCCGCTGCTCGGCCAGCGGCCCGAGGTGCGGCTCGGCGCCCAGCGACGCCCACAGCTTCGCGCACGTCGTGGGCATCACCGGGTTGAGCAGCACGGCGACGGCCCGCAGCGACTCGGCCGCGGTGTAGAGGATCTCCGCCAGCCTCGCCTGCCCCTCGGGGGAGGCGTCCTTGGCGACCTTCCACGGCTCCTGCTCGCTCAGGTAGCCGTTGACCTGCTTGACGAAGTCGAAGATGCGGCCCAGGCCGCCGGCGAAGTCGAGCTCGTCGCCGATGGCCCGGTCGGCCTCGGCGGCCGTTTCCGCCAGCGCTTGGGCGATGTGGTAGTCGCCTTCGGCGGAGGGCAGCACGCCGCCGAAGTACTTCCCAACCATGGCGGCGACCCGCGAGGCCAGGTTGCCGAAGTCGTTGGCCAGCTCGGAGGTGTAGCGGGCGGTGAAGTCCTCCCACGAGAACGAGCCGTCCTGGCCGAACGGGATGGCGCGCAGGAAGTAGTAGCGGTAGGCGTCGACGCCGAAGTGGTCGGTCAGCTGGTGGGGCGAGATACCGGTGAGGTTGGACTTGCTCATCTTCTCGCCGCCGACCATGAGCCAGCCGTTGGCGAAGACCTTGCCCGGCAGCGGCAGGCCCTGCGCCATCAGCATGGCGGGCCAGATCACCGCGTGGAAGCGCAGGATGTCTTTGCCGACCAGGTGCACGTTGGCGGGCCAGATCCGCTCGAAGCGCTCGGGGTCGGAGCCGTAGCCGACCGCGGTGACGTAGTTGAGCAGCGCGTCGACCCACACGTAGATGACGTGCTTGTCGTCCCACGGGACCGGCACGCCCCAGTCGAAGGTGGAGCGGGAGATCGACAGGTCCTGCAGGCCCTGCTTGACGAACTGCACGACCTCGTTGCGCGCCGAGGCGGGCTGGATGAAGTCGGGGTGGCGCTCGTAGTGCTCCAGCAGGCGCGGGCCGTACTCCGAGAGCTTGAAGAAGTAGTTGTCCTCCTGCAGCCACTCCACCGGGCGCTTGTGGATCGGGCACAGGTCGCCCTCCAGCAGCTCGCCGGGCGTCTTGAACTCCTCGCAGCCCACGCAGTAGGGGCCGGTGTAGCTGCCCTTGTAGATCTCGCCCTTGTCGTAGAGGTCCTGGACGAACTCCTGGACCCGCCGGGTGTGGCGGGGCTCGGTGGTGCGGATGAAGTCGTCGTTGGCGATCTGCAGGTGCTGCCAGAGGGGCTTCCACGCCTCCTCCACCAGCTTGTCGCACCACTCCTGCGGGCTGACGCCGTTGGCCTCGGCGGTGCGCATGACCTTCTGGCCGTGCTCGTCGGTCCCGGTCAGATACCAGACGTCCTCGCCGCGCTGGCGGTGCCAGCGCGTGAGCACGTCGCCCGCCACGGTCGTATACGCGTGCCCCAGGTGGGGCGCGTCGTTGACGTAGTAGATGGGCGTCGAGACGTAGTACGCGGCCATGCGCGAAATCCTATCGGCAGCTCACGCCTTGGAGTCCGCGCGCGTCACGGCTTCGGCGGCCTCCTCGGCGGCCTTGGCGGCCACGTCGACGGCGGTCTCGCGGGTGCGCCGGATGCCGAGGATGCTGACGAACAGCGAGGCGAAGATGGTCTGGAAGCTCATGATGAGCGCGGTGGCGGCGGGCACGACGATGCGCAGCGACTCGCGCGGGTTCAGCTCGCCGAAGCTGCGCACCTGCCAGTGGACCAGCGACATGACCAGGCCGACGATGCCGGCCAGCGCGAGCAGGCCGCCGACCACGAGGCCCTTCTCCAGCGTGACGATGCTGACCAGCTTGCGCACGCGCCTGGACTCGGGCAGGAAGCCCTCCTCGGCGGCGTAGACGTGGGTGAAGACCGCGAACAGCATCGCCTGGAAGCCGATCACCACCGCGGCCGAGGCGCCGACCAGGGTGTCGACGTCGAAGGCCAGCTCGCCGATCTCCACCGGGCCGAACGTCAGCGCGGTGCCCGCCACCAGGCCCAGCGTCATCAGCACCAGGCCCGGGATGAAGAACAGCCACCGCGGGCTGTACAGCAGCAGGAAGCGCAGGTGGCGCCAGCCGTCGCGCCAGGAGCGCAGGTGCGGCGGGCGGGAGCGGCCGTCCGGCGACAGCGTGGTGGGCACCTCCCGCACGTCCAGGCCCTGCAGCGTCGCCTTCACCACCATCTCGGAGGCGAACTCCATGCCGCCGGTCTGCAGGCCCAGCCGCAGGATCGACTCGCGCCGGAAGCCCCGCAGGCCGCAGTGGAAGTCGCCGATCTTGGAGGGGAAGAACAGGCGGCCGATGAAGGACAGCACCGGATTGCCGAGGTAGCGGTGGAGCGGGGGCATGGCCCCGGGGGCGATGCCGCCCTTGAAACGGTTGCCCATCACCAGCTCGGCGCCGTCGCGCAACTGCTCGACGAAGGGCATCAAGGACGTGAAGTCGTAGGAATCGTCGGCGTCGCCCATGATGACGTACTTGCCGCGGGCGGCGCGGATGCCGCCCATCAGGGCGTTGCCGTACCCCTTCTCCTCGACGTGGACCACCCGGGCTCCCGCGTCGCGCGCCAGCTGCTGCGACCCGTCGGTGCTGCCGTTGTCGGCGATCAGCACCTCTCCCTCGATGCCGTGCTCCTTCATGCAGGCCAGGGCCTTGCGTATACAGACTTCGATGGTCTCAGCCTCATTGAGGCACGGCATGACCACGGTCAGTTCCACGTCACATACCCCTCGAGTCACGACTGTTCCAGCACACCATCATGCCCTCTGCCCGGGGATGGTCGGGTCAAGACCACAAAACGCCTGGCATCCTTGATGCATGGTGACCGTCGCGGAGCTCGTTCGCGTGGTGCCCTCCGCACCCGCCAGGCGGGCCTTCCTCAAGGACCACTGGGTCTTCGGCGCCGCCCTCGCCCTGGGCGCGGCGCTGCGCCTGGTCACCATGCTCGGGTACGGCCCGGCGATGTGGTTCAACGACTCCTACCAGTACGTCAGCGTCGCCCTGCACCCGCGCCCCGACCCGATCCGGCCCAGCGGCTACGGCTTCTGGCTGCTGCTGCTCAAACCCTTCCACAGCTTCTCGCTGGTGGTGTTCACCCAGCATCTCATGGGCCTGGCGACCGCCGTCCTGATCTACGTGCTGCTGCGGCGCAGGTTCGGGCTGCCGGGCTGGGGGGCGACGCTCGCGGCCGTGCCGGTGCTCTTCGACGCCTACCAGATCCAGCTCGAGCAGCTGATCATGTCGGACACCATGTTCACCCTGCTGGTGACCGGCGTGGTGACGCTCGTGCTGTGGAAGCGGCGGCTGAGCTGGCGGGCCGGCGCGGTGGTGGGCCTGCTGCTGGCGCTGACCGCGCTCACCCGGTCCATCGGCCTGCCCATCCTGGCCCTGGTGACGGCCTACCTGATCGTCAAGCGCGTCGGCTGGCGGCCGGTCGTGGCCGTGGTCGTCGCGTGCGCGGTGCCGGTGCTGGGCTACATGTCGTGGTTCAAGGCGGCCAACGGCAAGGTCGCGATGACCAACAGCGACGGGCTGATCCTCTACATGCGCACCGCCGTCTTCGCCGACTGCGCCAAGATGCGGATCGACCCGCGCAAGGAGCTCGACATCGCGCTGCTGTGCCTGGACAAGGCCGAGCGCAAGCCGTTCGCGCAGTGGTATCTGTGGGGCGCCGGCCAGGGCCGCAACGACGGCACCGCGCCCGAGGTGCTCCACCGGCTGCCCGGCAAGAAGTTCGACGAGTTCAAGAACGAGATCGCCGGCCGGTTCGCCCAGCGGGCCATCCTGTCCCAGCCGGGCGACTACCTGGCCACGGTGTGGCGCGACTTCATGCGCAGCTTCCACTGGGACCGGCCGAGGTTCCCCGACGCCAAGACCTTCAACGCCTACAACTTCCGCGCCAACCTGCCGCCCGAGCGGCTGCCGACCTGGTCCTCCTACGGAGGGGGACGCGCCGACACCGACGCCTTCATGTACGAGCAGGGCCCGCCGGAGACCAAGATCGTCCACCCGTGGGCCGACGTCATGGAGGGCTACCAGAAGGTGTTCTTCCTGCGCGGCATCATGCTCGGCGCGATCCTGCTCATCGGCCTGTACGGCATCGCCGTACGCTGGCGCACGCTCGGCGGCCCGGTGCTGCTGCCCTGGCTGGCGGCCTTCGGCCTGCTGCTGGCCCCCGCGGCCACGGCGGAGTTCGACTACCGCTACGTGCTGCCCGCCGTACCGCTGGCGTGCCTGGCGGCGGCGATCACGCTGCGCCGGGGCCTCAGACCCACGAGCGCATCAGCATCCGGGCCCACCACTGCGCGTGGCTGATGGTCTGGGCGCTCAGCACCGGCGACAGCCACCAGAAGTTGATGAGGACCACCAGCGCGTAGGCGCCCACGCCCGCCGCGCCCGCCGCGCGCCTGACCGGCGGGGCGTCGCGCCGGCCCAGCGCCAGCCCGGCCATCAGCGTCACCGCCAGCACCATGAACGGCACCACCGGGATCATGTAGAAGAAGTACATGGTCCGGTTGTCGGCCACGGCGTAGTAGATCCACGGCGCCCAGCCGGCCGCGTAGCCCAGCAGCACCGCGCCCGCGCGCCAGTCCCGGTTGGCCACGTACCAGGCGATGAGCCCCACGAGGGCGAACGCCGCGGCGAACCACAGCGCCGGCGTCCCCACCGCCAGCTCCGCCTGGACGCACTTGTCGGCGCCGCAGCTGGACGGCGGCAGGTCGTCGCGCCAGTAGAACGGCAGCGGCCGTTGCAGCAGCGGCCACTGCCACGGCTTGGACATGTAGGTGTGCGTCTCGGTGAGGCTGGTGTGGTAGCCCAGCACCTGCACCTGGTAGCCCAGCCAGGAGCGGAGGGAGTCGAAGACGAAGAACAGCGGGCCCGAGGAGGTGGCCTGCTCCCAGTTGCGCCCCCAGCCCTTGTCGCCGGCGAACCAGCCGGTCCACGAAGCCAGGTAGACCACGGCGGGCGCCACCACCAGCGCGTTGAGCGCGGTGGGGACGTCCCGCAGCCACGTCCCCCGGTACGGCTCCCGCAGCCCGACCGCCTTGCGCGCCCCGGCGTCCCACAGCAGGGTCAGCACGGCGAAGGCGAGGAGGAAGAAGACGCCTGACCATTTGACGGCGCAGGCGGCGCCCAGGCACAGGCCGGCGGCCAGGCGCCAGGGGCGGATGCCCAGCCAGGGGCCCTCGGGGGTGAGGGGGGCGGTCTCATACCAGTCCACCAGCCGCCCGCGGGCCTTGTCGCGGTCGACCACCAGGCAGGCGAAGCCGGCCAGCACCCAGAACATCAAGAAGATGTCCAGCAGCGCGGTGCGTGAGAGCACGAAGTGCAGGCCGTCCAGGGCCAGCAGCAGCCCGGCGAAGCAGCCCAGCAGGGTGGAGCGGGTCATCCGCCGGGCCACCCGGGCCAGGATCAGGATGGACAGCGTGCCGATCACCGCCGCGGCGATGCGCCAGCCGAAGGGGTTCATCCCGAACAGCCACTCCCCCACCCCGATCATCCACTTGCCCAACGGCGGATGGGCCACATAGGAGGCGCACTGCTCGACGGTGTCGCACCGCTCCCAGATGTCGAGGTTTCCGGCGATGAGCATGCGGTCGGCGATCGGGTCCTTGGCGTCGCCCAGCGTCTCCCGCTCCACCCCGAAGGTGATCAGCGAGTAGGCGTCCTTGGCGTAGTAGGTCTCGTCGAAGACCACGGCCCTGGGATGCCCGAGGTCGATGAAGCGCAGCACCCCGCCCAGGACGGCCACGAACACCGGCCCGAGCCATCCCCACAGCGGGCCTTCCTGCATCGGGGGCACCAACCGGTGAATCGCGGACACGTGGGCACCCTAAGGGGCAACGGATCTTCTGTGAACCGCGTCGTAGAGCTCGCGTCTGGGGATCCCCGAGGCCTTGGCCACGTCGGCGACGGCCTGCTTGCTCGGGGTTCCGGCGGCGACGAGCCGGTCGACCTCGGCGACGGCGTCCTCGATCGAGCCCTTGCCCGGCACGTGCCCGGCGACCACGACGGTGATCTCGCCCTTGACGCCGCCCTCGGCCCAGCCGGCCAGCTCGGCCAGGCCGCCGCGCCGTACCTCCTCGTAGGTCTTGGTCAGCTCCCGGCACACGGCGGCGCGCCGGTCGGGCCCGAAGGCCTCGGCCATGGCCGCCAGCGACTCGGCCAGCCGGTGGGGCGCCTCGAAGAACACCATCGTGCGCGGCTCGGCCGCCAGCTCGGCCAGCCGCCTGGCCCGCTCGCCCGGCTTGCGCGGCGGGAAGCCCTCGAAGCAGAAGCGGTCGCTGGGCAGGCCCGAGACGGCCAGCGCGGTGGTCACGGCGCTCGGGCCCGGCACGGCGGTGACGGTGATGCCCGCCTCCACGGCCAGGCTGGTCAGCCGGTAGCCCGGGTCGGAGACGCCCGGCATGCCCGCGTCGGTGATGACCACCACGGTGGCGCCCTCGGCCATCGCCGCCAGCAGCTCCGGCGCCCGCGCCGCCTCGTTGGCGTCGTAGTAGGACACGATCCGGCCGCCGATCTCCACGCCCAGGTCGAGGGCCAGCCTGCGCAGCCGCCGGGTGTCCTCGGCGGCCACGACGTCGGCCCGGGCCAGCGCCTCGCGCAGCCGCGGCGAGACGTCGCCCGCCTGTCCGATGGGCGCCCCGGCCAACACCAGCATGCCTTGTCGTGTCACCTGACCATTCTGACGGTGTTTGGTGGGTAGGCACCGTACGATGTCCGAATGGCGGTGACCGACTACTCAGGCGTCAAGGAGTCCAGCCCGCGCCCCGTGTCCGTGCGCGACCGGCTGGTGCCGCCCATGCGTGGCGGCGCGCTGTGGGGATGGCTCGGGCCACTGTTCGTGGCGGTCCTGGGCGGGGTGCTGCGCTTCCACAATCTGGGGCACCCCAAGGCGGTGATCTTCGATGAGACCTACTACGCCAAGGACGCCTACTCGCTGATCCGCTGGCTGGCCGAGCGCACCTACATCCAGGACGCCGACAAGGCGATCCTGGCCGGCAACACCGATGTCTTCCAGAAGTGCGCCGCGGTCGACCAGTGCGCCTCCTACGTCGTCCACCCGCCGTTGGGCAAGTGGATGATCGGGGTGGGGGAGTGGCTGTTCGGGATGAACCCCTTCGGCTGGCGCATCGCCGCGGCGGTGATCGGCACGCTGTCCATCCTGATCCTGGCCCGGGTGGCCCGGCGGATGACCCGCTCCACCCTGCTGGGCTGCTTCGCCGGGCTGCTGCTGGCCCTGGACGGCCTGCACTTCGTGCTCTCACGCACCGCGCTGCTGGACATCTTCTTGATGTTCTGGGTGCTGGCCGGCTTCGCCTGCCTGGTGGTCGACCGCGACAAGGCCCGCGGGCGGCTGGTGGACTGGTATGAGACCGCCCCCCTCACCCCCGAGGGCCCCTGGCTGGGCATCCGCCCCTGGCGCCTGGCCGCCGGACTGTGCCTGGGCGCCGCCTGCGCCGTCAAATGGTCAGGCGTCTTCTTCTTCGTCTTCTTCATCATGTCCTGGCTGTGGGACGCGGGCGCGCGCAAGGCCCTGGGGCTGCGCTCGCCGTACACCGGATGGATCACCAAGGACGTCCCGACCGGCCTGGTCGCGGCCGTGGCCGTGCCCGCCCTGACCTACGTGGCCTCCTGGACCGGCTGGTTCGCCGGCGACAAGGGCTGGGGCCGGGAGTGGCAGCAGGCCACCGCCGACGGGCCGCTGCTGTTCGTCGTCCGCTCGATCGGCGCGTGGGTGCGCTACCACCTCCAGGTGCTGGGCTTCCACGCCGACCTGACCAGCTCGCACCCCTACCAGTCCGAACCGTGGTCCTGGCCGCTGCTGCTGCGCCCGGTGGCCTTCCACTACGAGGGCAAGCAGGACGTCTGCGGGGCCAAGGACTGCTCGGAGGCCGTGCTCGGGGTCGGCACGCCGGTCATCTGGTACGGCGCGCTGCTGGCGTTGATCGCGCTGATCGCCTGGTACGTCGCCACCCGCGACTGGCGCGCGGGCGCGGTGCTGCTGGGCTACGCGGCCGGCTGGCTGCCGTGGTTCTACTTCGCCGTCAAGGACGACAGGACGATGTTCCTGTTCTACGCGGTCCCCATGGTGCCGTTCATGGTCCTGGCGCTCACGCTGTGCGCGGGGCTGCTCATCGGCCCGGCGGGGGCGTCGCCGACCAGGCGCACGGTGGGCGCCGCCGCCGTCGGCTCGTTCGCGCTGCTCGCGCTGATCAACCTCTGGTGGCTGCACCCGATCCTGACGGCCGAGGTGATCCCCTACACCGAGTGGAAGGCCCGCATGTTGCTGGACAAGCGCTGGATCTGACCCCGGAGAAGGGATTCCCTAGGGTAGGTGCCGTGCAGGACCCCAGACGCACTCGATTCGGTCATCGTCACGGCCGCGGCCGATACGGCAGACTTCGTGGCATGCCCGCACCTGACGTCGCCGCGCTGCTGCTCCAGCTCGACGCCGACCTCGCCGACGACGCCAGGACGGCCGCGGAGTGGCTGACCGGCGACGAGCCGCTGGAGTCGGTGACCCAGCTGGACGTCTGCGAGTTCCTGTGGTGCACGCTGCCGCTCAAGGTCGACGGCGACCCGGTACGGCTGGCGCGGGCCCTGGGCGCGCTGCTGCGGCTGGGCGGGCTCGACCGCTATGCGGCGCTGTGCGAGTCGGCGACGACCAGGCGGATCCTGCGCGTCTACGCGCAGCACGGCGAGGAGGCCGGCACCGCCGCCTACCAGGAGGCGCTGGCGGCCGCCGGGGTGCTCCCGCCGGACGTGCCCGAGCTGAGCTGGAGCATGATCATGGGCCCGGAGGAGCGCGGCGCGCAGGCGGCCTGCGCCGCGGCACTGGAGCTGGCGATGCTGTCGGGCCAGCCGGTGGACCGGGTCGCGCTCACCCGCTCCTGGCTCACGCTGCCGCGTGCCGAGCTGGGCGGCGACAGCTGGCTGCACCGCGTCCACGGCGAGCGGCTCAACCGGTGGGTGCTGGGCCGCGGCGAGGCGCGCAGGGAGCTGGCCCAGCCGTTCGAGCTGCGCCTGCACGCGCCGGTGCCGCCGCAGCCCCTGCCCGGGAGCGGTCCCGTGGAGCAGCGGTGGGAGGCGGTGACCCGCTCGCTGCTCGTCACCGACGCCGACGAGGCGGCGCTGCTGCTGCTGGCCGACGGCGCCTCCTACGCGCTCGCGGACCTGCGTGCCCGGGTGGAGGAGGTGGCGGGGAACTCGGAGTCGCTGGCCGCCCTGCTCGACCGGCTGGCCGCGTTCGGGCTGCGCTCCACCGATCCGGTACGGCTCACGCCCACCGGCCGGCTGGCCGCGCTCGCCGCCCTCCGGGCCCACGCGCTGCGCCCCCGCGTCTACGTCAACCCGCGCTGACCCAGCCGGCGACAGCGGCTCGGCTCAGATCGGCGACTTGTAGATGATCTTCCACGAGCCGCCGTACCGGCACGAGGCCGAGGGGGCCGACGCCTTGGGCTCGGCGCACACCTTCAGCCCGACCTGGTAGACGTCGTGGTAGACGAACGTGAACTTCTTCGGCTTGTCGTAGGAGCAGTTCCGCACCTGGCGCTGCTTGAACTCGTAGTTCTTGCCGACCTTGATCGCGAACTCCATGAGGACCCAGCCGCACTTCTTGTCCGACTTGGTGCGGTCGGCGAGGACGCCCTTGATGGTCACGGTGTCGGCGGTGGGCATGACCTCGTGGTCCTCACCCACCGCCTTGAGCGTGCCCTTGACCACGGCGGCGCCGCCGGAGGCCCGGTAGGGGCCCCACGGGGAGTCCGCCGTCGCCGCGTGGGCCGCGAGGGGCGTGGCCGCGAGGGTGACGAGGGCCGCCGCGGCGCCCAGCATGGCCGGTATCTTCATCTTCCGCTCCTTCGGTGGGTGCATGCACCGAGTCTGCCGACGCCGCTTGCGGGGGACTTGAACCTCGCCTGCCTTCTAGGCGCTTCGGCCGGCGTGGTGCCGGACGCCGGACCGCAGGGCCGCGGCGGCGAGAAGGACCACCACGGTCAGGTCGAGGGCCATCCTGGCCAGGTCGAGGGTGAGCCACAGGCCGACCTGGGAGGGCGGCACGGCGCCCGTGGCCTCGGTCCAGCTCAGGACGGTCGGGGCGAAGTAGAGGTAGGTCGCCAGGCGCTGGAGGTAGTACACCGTGGCGGCGGCCAGGACCAGCCGCCACTGGCGGGCACGGCGCCACGACAGGGCGAGGGCGGCGGGGACGAGCACCCATTCGGCCAGGGGGTTGACCGCCATGTACAGGCCGGTCGCGCCGCCGGAGGCCGGAGAGCGCATCAGGCCCAGGTACGCCTCGGGCGAGGGGTACATCAGGTGCTGGGCCAGCCCGGCGCCGAAGGTCAGCATGACCGCCAGCGCCGCGGCGAGGGCGGTGGCGTCGGCGATCGCGGGGACGCGGTCACGCAGGCGCGCGATTCCGGTCCCGAGCAAGACGGCCAGGCCCGTCCATACCAGGCCCCCGGCGGCTCCGGCCAGGACGAAGGCCGGCGAGGAGGCGGCCAGGCCGCCCAGCGCGCCGAGCCCGGCGGCGAGGGGGGCGATGAGCAGGGCGAGCTTCAGGCGGTTGGGCGTCGTGGGGGCAAGCGTGGTCATGGCGATTCCTCTCGGATGTCATGTATCTTGATGTTCAAGATACACATTTATCTTGATGGTCGAGAGGATTGAATGTCAAGGGAATCTTGGGAACGGCTCCGCCAGGCCGTCGCCGACGAGATGCAGGCGATGCAGGCGGCCGTGGACGCCTACGACGAGGCGGCGGCGTCGGTGCTCGGCGTCAACCGCACGGACCTGCGATGCATCGAGCTGCTCAACCAGCACGAGGCGCTGACCCCGAGCCGCCTGGGGTCGGAGCTGGGACTCACCACGGGCAGCGTCACCGCGATGCTCGACCGGCTGGAGCGCATGGGCTACCTGACCCGCTCCCCCGACCCGACGGACCGCCGCAAGGTCCTGGTCCACATCACCGACACCGCGCGCGAGCGCAGCTGGCAGCTGTACGGGCCGTTCGTCACCGAGGGCGAGGCGCTCATGAAGGACTACAGCAGCGAGGACCTCGAGCTGCTGGCGGGGTTCCTGCGCCGGTCACGGGAGCTGTACGAGCGGCAGCTGGCGCGGGCACTGGAGATGCGTCCGTAAGCGTCGGCGTACAGCGGCGCCTTGCGGGGCCGTTCCGCCGGTGGAGCGGCCTCGGCACTCCACCTGATGCTCCCTGGAACGGCCCGGCTCAGCCGAGCAGCCGGTCGTCCAGGTGGGCGCCGTAGAACTCGACCTGACGCGCCATGATCTCGCGCATCGGCGTGCCGCGTGCCACGCCGTACACCGTGCCAGGAAAGTCCAGCCCGCGCTGGACCTCCCAGAGCTCCTCGTGGCGGTCGGGCGAGAACAGCTCCGCCGGGTCTCCGGCCGCGATCCATCCGATCGGCACCACCGTCTGCGGGGCGAGCCTGGAGTTGACGTGCAGGACGCTGTTGATCCGCAGCTCCGACCGGGTGCCCGCGACCGCGCCGGGGAAGACCGAGACGCCCGTGGCGAGGAACACCTCGCCCTCGATCGTCGCGCCGTTCACGTGGGCGTGCGGTCCCACCAGCACCGCGTCCCCGATCACCGCCGGGTGGTCGGCGCGCCCGCGCACCAGGGCGTTCTCCATGACCACGACGTCCGCCCCGACGCGCACCTCCCCGTTCTCGGCGGTCAGCACGGCGCCGTGGAGGACGCGGGCGCGTTCGCCGAGGACGACGGCGCCGCAGACGACCGCGGAGGGGGCCACGTAGGCCGATTCGGGGATGATTGGCCGCTTACCGCGATGTTCGATCACCATTCGCCGAGGCTAACGCGGGGCGGCAGGGCCGTGGCCATGCCCGGCGATCGCAAGTCCTCCGATCATCCGGACGGGAACCGTCCGGATCGAGCTCTACGGTGGCGCCATGACCGACAGCGACACCCCGTGGGAACCGCCCATCGCCGGCACCGAGGTCGAACACCTCGTCGGTGCGCTCGACCGCCTTCGCACGACGTTCCGGTGGAAGGCCGACGACCTGGACGCGGCCGGACTGCAGACCCGCGTCGGCGCCTCCTCGCTGACGCTCGGCGGCCTGCTCAAGCACCTGGCCGTCGTGGAGGACTACACCTTCACCGTCAAGATGCGCGGGGAGCCTATGGGCGCGCCCTGGGACTCCTTCGGCCAGGTCACCGACGACGAGGACTGGCCGTTCACCTCCGCCGCCGATGACGCCCCCGAGCAGCTGTACGCGCTATGGGACGGCGCCGTCGAGCGGTCACGCGCACGGCTCGGGGCCGCCCTGGCAGACGGCGGGCTCGACCAGCTCGTCCACGTCTCGTGGCCGGACGGCCGACGTGCCAGCCTGCGCCGGCTGGTCTGCGACCTGATCGAGGAGTACGGCCGGCACACCGGGCATGCCGACCTGCTCCGCGAGGCGGTGGACGGGCGGGTGGGCGAGGACCCTCCTCCTGGATGGCGTGCGAGGTCTCACGCCTGAGCGAGTGACGGCCGGGGAGCATCTCGGGATGTGCCTTCAGCGCGTGGCATCTGTGACCGCGTGTGCCGGCGTACGTCCTGGCCCTGCTCGATCTCTGTCCGCCCCAATAGCCACGCAGAAGATCAAAAAGGCCGGTCCCGGACCAGGAACCGTCCTTTGACCTTGTGGGGCGTTCACGAGTGGGGTTGGCCTGGGGTTGAGGAGATCGCCTCCCCGGCCGGCCATGATCGCTTCTTTGGCTTCAGGTACTTCTTCACCGTGTGGCGTCGGCCGTGTTCACCGTTACACACGGGTGCTCTTGGTCCAACCACTGGCTGGTCAGTTTTGCTCCTGTGGTCTGGTCGACGAGTGCCAGCCAGGCCGCTCTCCAGTCGTAGTCGTCGCCGCGTTCTTCGAACTCGACGAAGAAGTCCTCCATCGCCTCCAGCTCTGGCCATCGGCTGATGCCGGGGTAGTGTTCCGGGCTGCCGGGAAAGAGCGCGTCGATCGTCAGGACGAGCTCGCCGTCGGCGGCGAAGCTCAGCCGGTTGACGGCATTGACGTTCCACCAGGCGCTGTAGACGCGGGCTTCCCGGCTGAGCCGCCGGAGCACGGCGGGGCTGGCGCCGAGGTAGTCGTATTCGAAGATGACGGTGGCCGAGTCGTACCAGTCGATGAGGACGGGATAGTCCCCTCCGTTGAGGAAGTGCCAGAGGTCGCCGAGGGACGCCGCGGCGTGGAGACGATGCGAGGCGTCTCCGCTGAGGCGGGCGGTGATCTGGTCGAGGGAGAGTGCCGTTCCGTTGTCGGGGACGACCACTGTCCAGCACATGGCCACGTCCAGCGCGCGGGTGCGGATGAGCTGCCGGTAGTGCTCGCGCAGGTCGACGGTCCGCGGCTGTTCAGCGTTCACGCAGGCTCCCTTTGATCGGCGCCGGACCCGGACGCCTACAACCTCACCGGTGCCGGCTGGAGTCCCCACGCAATCTAGCCGCCGTGGCTGACATCTCCTCAGCCGCCGGTCTGACATCACCCGAGCGTTCCCAGGGATCCGCTCCACGGGCCCGAACCCGCACGAACACCACCCGGAACCCCCTGAAACGACAAAATCCCGCCTGATCACCACGATCAGCCGGGATCCCGTCAACTCCTGGCCAGCCACCGCACCGTGCCCCCACTCCCTGGCCAGTGGGTCACCTGGAGAGCTCATCTGTAGGCGGCGAAGAACTCCCGAACGTCGGCGAGCAGCAGATCGGGAGCCTCCATCGCGGCGAAGTGGCCGCCACGGTCGAAGTCGGACCAGCGCACGACGTTGTTGACCTTCTCCTCGTCCCGGCGCAGCGCGATGTCCTGGATGGTGAACAGCGCGATCGCCATCGGCACGTCGCAGGTCGCCTGCTCCTCCCATGCCTGGCCGTCCTCGTAGTAGAGGGCGGCCGACGAGCCCGCCGTACCGGTCAGCCAGTAGATCGTCACGTCGGTGAGCAGCAGGTCGCGGTCGATCGCCTCGTGCGGGAGCTCCTTGGCCAAGTCGGTCATGTCCCTGATCTTGTCGACGATCCAGGCGAGCTGGCCGACGGGGGAATCGGTCAGCGCGTAGGCGAGGGTCTGCGGGCGGGTGGACTGGATGGCGATGTAGCCACCCGCTTCGTTCATGAACTCCCGCATCCGCCGTACCCTGGCCCGCTCGCGCTCGGTGAGCGTGGGGTCGTCCTCGGCCGCGCTGGGGTAGGTGGTGCCGCCGTTGACGTGCACCGCGACGACGTTCTCCGGAGCGATCAGGGCCAGCGCGCGCGTGATGCCGCTGCCGAAGTCACCGCCCTGGGCGCCGTAGCGGTCGTAGCCGAGCCTGCGCATGAGCTCGGCCCAGGCGCCGGCGATGCGCCGGGTCGTCCAGCCGGGCTCGCGGGTCGGCCCGGAGAAACCGAAACCCGGGATCGAGGGGATGACCAGGTGGAAGTCCTGCGAGAGCGGCTCGATCAGGTCGAGGAACTCCACGATCGAGCCGGGCCAGCCGTGGGTGAGGATCAGCGGCAGGGCGTCGGGCCTGCCGGAGCGGACGTGCAGGAAGTGGATGTTCTGCCCGTCGATCTCGGTGGTGAACTGCGGGTAGGCGTTCAGCCTCGCCTCCCAGGCCCGCCAGTCGTAGCCGTCGGCCCAGTAGGCGGCCAGCTCCTTGAGGTAGCCGAGCGGAACCCCGCGGCTCCAGCCCTGGCCGCCGACCTCGCTGGGCCAGCGGGTACGGCTGAGCCGGTCGCGCAGGTCGTCGAGCTCGGCCTGGGGGATATCGATGTGGAAGAGGCGAATCTCGTTGCTCATGAAAAGACTCTATGATCCACCTAGGACAGAGTCGGTCCTAGGTGGATCGGACAGTGAAGACATGGCGGAAAATTCCTCGGCTCGCCTGCTCAGGCTGCTGGCGTTGCTGCAGACCTATCGCCCGTGGTCGGGCGCGGAGCTGGCAGATCGGCTCGGCGTGACGCCGCGCACCGTTCGCCGCGACGTCGACCGGTTGCGTGAGCTCGGCTACACCGTGCACGCGGTCGCGGGGGTGGCCGGATACCGGCTGGGCGCCGGATCCGACCTGCCGCCGTTGCTGCTGGACGACGAGGAGGCGGTGGCGGTCGCCGTGGGGTTGCGCACCGCCGCGGGCGGCGGCGTGACCGGCATCGAGGAGAGCTCGATGCGGGCGCTGGCCAAGCTGGAGCGGGTGCTGCCGTCCCGGCTGCGCCACCGCGTCCAGGCACTGCAGTCGATGACGGTTCCGATGACCGCCGACGGGCCCACGGTCGACCCCGGCACCTTGACCGCCATCGCGGCGGCCTGCCGTAACCACGAAACCCTGCGGTTCGACTACCAGGCCCATGACGGCGACCGCACCACGCGCCGGGCCGAGCCGTACCGCCTGGTGGCCACCGGCCGCCGCTGGTATCTGGTCGCCTACGACCTCGAGCGCGCGGACTGGCGCACCTTCCGCCTCGACCGGCTCACCCTCCGCACGCCCAACGGCCCGCGCTTCGTCCCCCGCGACCCGCCCGCCGATCTCGCCGGATACACCTCGCACGCGATCTCCACCGCCCCCTATCGCTACCGGGGCCGCTTCACCGTCCACGCCCCCGCGGCGACCGTGGCCCAGCGCATCTCCCCCACCACGGGCGCGGTCGAGGCCGTCGACGAGCGGACGTGCACGCTGGTCTGCGGCTCCAACTCGCTCGACGAACTGGCCCTGTGGGTGGCGCTGATCGGGGCGCCGTTCACCGTGCACGAGCCACCGGAGCTGGCCGAACATATTCGCACCCTCGCCATCCGCCTCATGGAGGCGGTAACCCCACCGCCACCATGACCCATGGAGCACTGTCGCCCGGCAGACACTGGAATGCCGACCGCCGACGAACCCGCCGAAGTCGGGACCGACGTGGCGGGAGCGGCCTGCGCTGGGGGGATCGCGGGGATCGGACGGTGATACTGCCGGCCGCCCGAACACGACTCGGAACCCCGGAAACGACAAGATCGCGCCTGATCGCCACGATCAGACGGGATCCCGCCAGCATCAGTCCGGCCGTCTCAAGAACGGCCTTGGTGGAGATAAGGGGATTTGAACCCCTGACCCCTTCGATGCGAAGGAACTCCGGGAAGTCTGAGGATGTCGATCCGAGTCGATCGGGTGCCTCTCACCTTACAAAACACTCCGGGGAGGACGCAGGCAGTCTGAGGGTGCCGCAAGGTGGTGGCTCCCAAAATTGGCTCCCGTGGCTCCTCCCGGGTGGGAGAGGAACCCATGATCAACGAGTACCTTACTGACGACAATGACGGGCGTTTCCCCGAGGACACCCGTCCTCGTCAGATATTCCCTACACGATGACCAGAACGACGACCGCGACTCGTGGCCGTGGCTACCGGGCACCGTCCTGAATCAATACCGTCCTGAATCAATGCGGTCCCGACGAATGGCGGGTCGTCGTCGAGGTGCCAGCTCTGGCCATACCTGACCCCAGCGTGCCCAACGGCGACGCCCCCGAGAACCTGCTCTACCCCGATCGCGGCGGCGATCTCCTCGCGCCAGCGGCTGATGGTCTCGGCGAGGGTGACCAGCTCAGGAATGTGATCGTGGGTGGCGCACCAGGAGAAGAACGCATGCAGCCGGTCGCGTACCTGGCCGGCGCAGGTGGCGGTGAACAGCATGCGGAGCTCTTCCTTGGCGATCCAGGCGGCCAGGACGTCTTCGCCGTGCACGCCGGCGTCGAGGAAGGTGTTCCACATCGCGGCGAGCCGGTCGGGGTGCAGGTCCTCGCGGTTGCGCAGCAGGGTGCGGCACATGCCGTATTCCGGATCTCCAGAACGACCGCGCCTGCCGTATCGGGCGAAGATGGCCCGGCATCGCACCACCGAGACCATCTTGGTGGCGGCCTGCACGACGTGGAAGGGATCGACTACCAGGCGCGCGTGCGGAAGCGCCTGGCGGACGGCGGCGGCGTAGGAGGGTGCTCACGTCAGTCGCGACGACCTCGATGCGCCGGCGCCAGGCTGTCGGCTGGGCGTTCAGCCAGGCGATCACATCGTCGGCGGAGCGGCCCTCGACCTGGCCGAGCAGCCCCTGGGTGCCGCTGATGTCGATGAACCCGGTGTGCCAGGTGCCGGCCAGGTGCACGGTTGTGCCGTCGGCATCACGCTTCCAGCGTGGCTTGCCCCGGCGGGTCTCATCGATCCCCAGCACGGCCACCGGGGCCGGTGGGGCGGCCAGGGCGGCATCAGCGAGCTGGGCGAACGCCGCGTGTGCCGAACTCCACGACATGCCGCCTGTGGCGGCGACCTCGGCCACCGGCCGCAGCTGGTCCCCGATCGCGGTGGCGGCCAGCCGGCGTGCCGGCAAGCTGATCTTCTCGCCACGGCCCGCGTACGGGATCTGTTCGGTGAACGACCCGCGCGTGCACCAGGGCACGTCGCAGTACCAGCGGCGTTTGTGCACCACCAGCGTGAGCAGGTCCGCTCCCAGCGGCACATGCGTGAGCATCGAGGTCGTCCACTGCTTGGGCCGAACAGCCATGACTCGACAGTCCGGGCAGATCCGCCCGCCCGTCCCCGCGGGCAGCACGTGCACCCGCCGCCTGCCGTCGGGGTCAGTGTCCACCTCGAAGACCTCCAGGCCGATCAAGCCCAGCAGATCCGATCCGGTATGTTGATCCACGCGCCCGTGTTTCTCGTTCGATCACTTTCCCTAGACAAGATCGTGATCTTAGAGTTCGCGGGCGTTTCTCGCTTCCCCGCTCATGCTGACGCAGCGTGACCTGACACAGTCACACAGAGCGATCAACCGACAGCGCCACCCCGGTTCAATGAGAAGACCCCCATCGGGCGGCTTGGGCCATCACCTGCTGCTCGTCCCAGCAGGCCCGGGCCAGGAAGTGCTGCAGCCGGTCAGGGGTGGAATGTCCCACCGCCTCGGCCAGCGTCCAGCAGTTCTTGTTCTCCAGCTCCATCAGCAGCCCGGCCGGCCTCTGCCCGCAGGTGGCGCGGCTCTCGCGACGGGGGAAGCACCGGGCCACCCGGGCCAGTAGTTCCTGTTGTAGAGCGGCATGCTCGGCATGCGCTACGGTGACGGCACGAGCCGCTGCGGCCTGATCTTGATTCACACCTCGACATGATCGCGGCGGCTCTTCGCGTCACGGCGCACGACCAGCGGCAACGCCATGGGGATCACGATCTACGGCTGCCGTATCGGTGAACCCTTTGCGCTGGTTCTTGCGACGCCGGTAGATCATCATGCGGTAGATCAGCCGGGTCCGCTGCCCCGGCTTGCGGCAGATCAGCCCGGCCAGGTTGACGCGTCCGGAGCCCTTGCTGGAGACGGTCGGGGTGCATCCACGGCGGGACCAGGTGCGGGCCTGGGGCGGCCTCAGCGATTGTCCTGCTTCGTCGGCAAAGCAGATCCACGCGTCCTGATCCCGCGCCGTTGTTCCGCCAGCGGCCAGGTGTCCTTCACCCAGGTGGCGATCGCCTCTTCGTCACGTTCGGCGGCGCGGCGCTGGGGGACCTGCGGGCTCCAGCCCAGCCGATGCAGCAGATAGGAGATCCCGCGCGGGGTGTAGGCGACGTGGAACAACCTGCCGACCAGCACCGTGACTCGTGCCAGGGTCCACCGCTGATCCTCACTCCACCCCTACACGGCCGGACCGGCGTCCAAGGCGGCCTCCAACTGCTCCACCTGCGCATCGCTGAGCCGGCAGCGCTGCCCACCCGGCCCTTTCGAGGCCAGTGCCTGGGCCCCTGCCGTGCGCCAGGCCTTGTGCCAGACATAGGCCGACTTGCGTGAGACGCGCAGCTTCCTGGCCACCTGGGGCGGCGACATGCCCGCGGCGAATAACCCGGCAGCCTCCAAGCGGACCTGTTCACGCTTGGCTCGCGCGGCCGGGGTCAGACCACCACCATCCGGATAACGCATCCCACCGGCATACTCCCGAACCCCGCCAAGAGCACGCAACCACGCCGCGTTACCTCAGACTTTCAACCTCTGTACTCGGTATGCATGGACTCGACCTTCCACTTTCGTTCACTTGCCGGAGTGACCGGAGCCCGCGAGGATTGGCCATAGTCCCCTGGAACCCTCATCGGAGGTCAAAGGCAGAACATCGTGTGTTTGCATCGATAATGCATCTGGGGCTTCGGTTCAACAGGGACACGTCGCGAAGGTGCAGAGCAGCTCAAGATTACCAGTGACGGCACATCTCAATTGCCTGGCGAAGCGCCGGTGCGCATCCGGAGCATCTTTGCGTCTGCCGTGAACGCCCACGGATGGCTCCTGCGACGGAACGATTATGGCGCAGACGCCTGACTCGGACGCCAATGCGGCGTGACTGGCTTTCCCTTTCTTTTCTGGCGGTTCCGGGAGTGGCACCTGTCGAGCAAGCCTGCCTCCGCCGGCATATTCGGCTTGTTTGTGGCAGACATCATGCCCCGGCGGGCATTGATTGTCCGCACTTGAAAAGGTGGATCTATGCGGGGGAGAAATCGCGCGTCGGATCGGGGACCATCGCGCCTGTAGGGATGAGTCGACAAACCCAAGGAGACTCGATCATGGGTTTACCGCTTAAGCGAATCAGCGTCACGCTGATCAGTCTTGTCATGGCGATCGGGGCTTTATGGATCTCCCCTCGAATCGCGTCGGCTGACACCGTCACTGGAATCGATGTCTCGCACCACCAAGCGGATCGAGGTGTGATCGACTGGAATCAAGTACGAAACAGTGGCAAGTCTTTCGCCTTCATCAAGGCTACCGACGGAAATGCATACTCCGATCCCACGTACGGCAGGAATTATGCAGGAGCCAAGGCTGCGGCGCTGGTCCGGGGGGCCTATCACTTCGCCAGGCCCGACGCGTCGGCAAATGACGCGATTCGGGAGGCACAGCACTTCGTTGCCTATGCAGGCACTCACCGCCAGGCCGGCGACCTTCCGCCGGCACTGGACATGGAGAACAATGGGGGCCTTCCTCCTGTGGCATTGATCGCATGGACCCGTGATTTCCTCAACGAGGTCGAGCGCCTCACGGGCAGAGTTCCTGTGCTCTATACCAGCCCAGGCTTCTGGGAGAGCAGCATGGCGAACACCAGAGAATTCACCCGCTACCCGCTATGGCTTGCCCACTACACGACGGGCGCACCGCGCATCCCTGGAGGGTGGGGCAGCTACACGTTCTGGCAGTACACGGACGCGGGGAGCGTTCCTGGGGTTGTCGGCAATGTTGACGTGAACCGCTTTCGAGGCACGCTCTCCGATCTGCAGAGACTTGCCATGCCCGGCGGATCGGGCCCTGAGCCGTGGAAGCCGGTGCGGGATGAGTTGGCGGTGGTGTCGACTGCCGATGGCCGGTTGGAGATGTTCTGGGCCGGGCCCGAGCAGGTGTGGCACCGGTATCAGGTAGCGGTGGGCGGCGGCTGGTCGGAGTGGCGGGCCTTCGGCGGTCCGGCACACGCGACGCTGGTGGCCATGCGCAACCCCGATGGCCGGTTCGACATCATCGCGGCCAACGCCAACGAGATCTGGCACCGCGCGCAGAGCGCCCCGGCCCCGGCCTCGACCTGGTACGGCTGGGAATGGTGGGGCGGCGGCGCCTACGACCTGGAAGCCGCACAACTGCCCGACGGCCGCTGGGAACTGTTCGGCTCCCACAACACCGGCATCATGCACATCTGGCAGATCACCCCCAGCGGCCGCTGGAACACCTGGACCGACTTCGGCGGCCCCGGTCGCGCCACGTTGGAGGTCATGACCAACCCCGACGGCCGGCTCGACATCGTCGCCGCCAACGAGGGAGTCATCTCCCACCGCGCGCAGAGCGCCCCGGCCCCGGCCTCGACCTGGTACGGCTGGGAATGGTGGGGCGGCGGCGCCTACGACCTGGAAGCCGCACAACTGCCCGACGGCCGCTGGGAACTGTTCGGCTCCCACAACACCGGCATCATGCACATCTGGCAGATCACCCCCAGCGGCCGCTGGAACACCTGGACCGACTTCGGCGGGCCCGGCAAAGCCAAACTCGCCGTCATGACCAATCCCGACGGCCGGCTCGACATCGTCGCCGCCCATGCCGAGGAGATCCGGCATCGCGCGCAGAGCGCCCCGGCCCCGGCCTCGACCTGGTACGGCTGGGAATGGTGGGGCGGCGGCGCCTACGACCTGGAAGCCGCACAACTGCCCGACGGCCGCTGGCATCTGTTCGGCAAGCACAACACCGGCATCATGCACATCTGGCAGACCACCCCCAGCGGCCGCTGGAACGACTGGACAAACTTCGGCAACCCATGAGGCGCGCCACGGGTATGTCCAGTGAGTGGTGTATCTCGATCTTTGTTTGACTGACGGGTGGTCGGGGTCAGGCGGCCGTCGAAGGTGATGGCGCTCGATGGCGTTGGCCGAGCAGATCACCCGGCGGATCTCGGTGTCGAAGTTGAGGAAGGGCACGAACTCGGCCCAAGCGTCCTCCCACAACTTCACTGCCGCAGAAGCAGATCAGGAAGCTGGGCCACGATCGGCGGGCCGGAAGTCTTCGGATGCAGACCGAGGCCCAGCTTCCTTCCTATAAGCCGTAAGTGGTCGGCGGGTGCCCCTGACGGGTGATCCCGCCGGCGCCGACACGGCCCCAGGGTGGCAGACGACGGCGGGTGGACGATTTCACCATCCTGGCGGCCGTCGTGTACGTGGCCACCACCGGGTGCGCCTGGCGGCAGGTGCCGCCGGTCTTCGGCGCCTCCTGCCAGACGGTGCATCGCCGCTTCCCCGAGTGGAGCGCCGCCAGGGTGTGGGCCAAGCTGTACCGGATCCTGCTGGACGAGCTCGGCGCCCGAGGCGAGCCGGACTGGTCGCGGTGCGCGACAAGCCTGGCGCTGGAACCGCTGGTGGGCAGTATCCCGCCGATCCGGTCCCGCCGCGGGTAGGGATCATCACGCCAGACTACGGCCGGCCACTGACAACGGCCTGCCTCCACCCACCACTACACCGAATCACCGCACCGACCTCCAACACCCGTGAACGCCTCGCTCGCGTACCTGAGGGTCAGGGATGTCCGGATCCGGCTTGCTTGCCCCATGAAGGGATGTCTCCTTCCCACCCTCAGCACAGAGTCTCATGCCTGTTCATTACCTCGGTCTGTTTGGCAGGGAGGGAAACGGACGACCCTGAAGATGAGCACGCGGACTCAATCCTCTTCGGGGAAGAGCCGCAACCGGTGGGCAGTCGCTGCGGCTGCGCTGCGGCTTGGGGCATGAAGCTTCATCAAGATACGCGACACATGGACGCTCACCGTCTTCACCGTGATGAACAGCTCAGTCGCGATCTGACGGTTCGAGAATCCGCGGGTCAGCAGCTTCAGCACTTCGGCTTCACGGTTGGTCAGGCCCAGGCGTCGCAACTCGGTGACCGGAGGAGGAGGCGCCGGTCGTGCGGCAAGGTCGAGACGAGCTCGGTGCGCGAGATGTGCTATTTCGTCACGTAGCCGTCCAGCGCCAAGGCGGGTCGCCAGTTCGTCAGCCGCCCACAGCACTTGCCGGCCTGCTTTCTTGTTCCGCCGGTCGAGCTCTGCCTCAGCCAGCCGTAGTCGTGCGTAGGCCATCCGGTAGGGCTCACCTGCCGAGTCCCACGCTTCGACGACGTCCCTCCATTGAAGGCTTGGACGATCCAGCGAATCCAATTCCGCTACGAACTGCGTGGCGTGGGCGTGCCAGGGAGGCGCGCTAGTGGGGAGGGATTCTGCAGCAAGGGTGAGTGCTGCCCGTAGCTCCTGATCATCGAAGGACTCGCCGAACGTTCTGGCACGGTTGTGCACGAGCCCGAGCGCTCTGGCACCAGTGGTCAGCAGGGCCCATGAATACGACGCATCGCCGTGGCCGCCTGGCACCTGGAGGCCGCTGATGGTAACGGCGATCACATCGTCGAAGCGGCGCTCCGCCAAGGCGAGTTCGGCTGACAGAAGTGCGTACGGGAGGACAAGCTGGGCAACGCCGAGACGGCTCTCGATGACATTTGGGGCCTGCCGTAGACACTCATGTGCCCGTGCAAGATCGCCGCGAGCGGCGGCCAGCTGTCCCGCGATCAACTGTCCGTAAGCTGCGAACACGCCCGTCGGCTGGTGTTCCCGAGCTTCCTCGACGCGCGCTTCCGCCTCGTCCCAACGGCCCAACGCGAAGAGCGACTCGCTCAACGTCGCCAGGAGCTGGCATCCCAGCGTCGCCGAGAGCCCTGCCTTGTGTAGGACGTCTCTCCCGGGTTCGGCCACGGAGATCGCCTCGTCATATCGGCCGATCGCGTGAAGCAACCATGCATGATTCAAGGAGAGACGAGCGAGCGAGAGCAGATCACCCTCAGCTGTGGCTGCCTTGCGCACTTCATGCATCTCCGACAGCGCGCGATCAAAGGCGCCAAGCTGAGCATGAGCCACAGCCAGGGTCGTCCGCGCCGAGAAGATCCGGTCGTGAGCACCGGACTTGAGCGCAGCTTCGAGCGCCTCCTCTGCCACGCTCTTGGCGCGCTGGGCTTCGCCGTGGAGGGCCAGTGTGGCGCCGAGCGTGTCGAGCACGGTCGCGCGCTCGCGCCAGGCAGTGGGGGGACGAGTACCGCGGCCTCCTCCATGACCGGCAGGGCGCCTGTCAGACCCATGTTGAGCAGGATCCTGGCGCGCTGCGTGAGCAGGGTCGCCGCACGATCCGGCCGATCTTGTGAGGATGCCTCCGCCAGGGCTTGTTCGATGTGTTCCAGCGCGCGTTGCTGGTTGCCGGAGTGCCGCGCGGAGAAGATCAAGCGGTCCAGTACGGCAAGCCGATCGACCTGTGGCGAAGGTAAACGCGGCCATATGTCCAGGACGCGCCTCAGCAATTGGTACTGCTCGGCGAACGCGTGCGCCCTTTCGGCTGCTGCCGCCGCATTCAGCAAGGCGGGGAGCGCCTTGGCCGGCTGGTCGGCACCCAGCCAGTGGTGTGCGAGGTCGGCTGCCAGCCGCTCGGCGGGCAGGAGGTCTGGTCGAGCCTCGAGGGCCTCGGCGTAAGCCCTGTGCAGGAGCAGCCGTTCGCCTGGAAGGAGGTTGCCGGCAACCGCTTCTCTGACGAGCTCGTGCCTGAAGGCATAGCCATCCTCTTCTGGTTCCAGCACGTAGGCGTCCACCGCTTCACGCACCGCCTTGAGCAGGATGTCAGAGGGCTCGTCGAAGGCGGCGGAGAGCGCCTCGTGCGGGACCCGCCGCCCGGCGATCGCCACAAGGGAAACCACGTTGCGGGCCGACTCGGACATCCGCTCCACCCGAGCGAGCAGCAGGTCCTGGAGCCGCTCAGCAAGCCCCGCGGCGGATCCGGCACGCACCGCGCGAGCCAACTCCTCGACAAAGAACGCGTTGCCGCCGGTGCGTTCGAATATCTCCTTGATCAGCCGAGGCGTTGAACGCTCGCCGAGCAGCGCAGAGACGAGTTCGCCGGTCTGTGCTTCGGAGAATCGGCCGAGCCTGAGCCGGTTGACGACCTCGAGCCGATCGAGTTCGGCCAGTAGCGCGCGCAGAGGATGACGCCGTTGTACCTCATCTGCGCAAAAGGTGCCGATCACCAGAATTGGCACCTCGTCCAAGCCTCGCGCCAGCATGTCGAGAAGATTGAGCGTCGACCTATCGGCCCAGTGGAGATCTTCCAGTACCAAGATCAGGGGTCGAGCCTCCGCTGCCCGCTCGAACGTGGCGAGAAGCGATTGGAACAGCCGAGCCTGGCTCGGCAGGTCACGGGGATCGAACTCCCCTCCCTGCTGAGGCAGGAGGTACCCGAGGACCTCGGCAAATTCGCCTGCGGCAGCCTGCCGGTCGCGGCCTGGGCCCCGGAGTGCGGCGATGATCGGAGCGAGCGGGATGTCTTCCGCGGCCAATTCGACACACGCACCGATCAGCACCGTGGCACCCAGTTCGATCGCCTCGGCGGTGAACTCCTTCACAAGTGCGGTCTTGCCTACGCCGGCCTCGCCATCAACGAACACGACGCGAGGTCCAGCGCCTCTGACTTCCTCGAATATGGCACGGAGCCACGCACTTTCGGCGTGGCGCCGGATGTATGTCTTGCCGCCCCGACTACGGTTCACCCGTCCATGGTCGCCTGTGGACCGCCCGGGCCTCAACTCCTGTACTTAGCGCGACTCATGACTGACTTCCACCGCCACTCCGCCACTCCGCCACTCCGCCACGACCCTTCCAGTGAACGGCAGGCCACATAAGGTATACCTAAGGACCATTGCGGACGGTGGGACGAGTCTGTAATGCTCTGACTCGAATTCGCAGCGTTGTCTGAGTTTTCTTTCGCAGGCATTCAGGGGAACCTTTTTCAGGGCTTTGTCTGCCTCAACGGCGCCGCGCACTGAAATCCACAGTACCTGCCAGGCAAGATCCTCTTCAGCGGAGGGGTTGATGGAAAAATCAAAAGTTACGGCTGCGTTGCTATGTCTTTTTCTGGGCGTGCTGGGTGTCCACAGATTTTACGTCGGAAAGATAGGGACCGGCATCCTTCAGCTCGTTACAGCGGGCGGTTTCGGCATATGGGCGCTTGTCGACTTCGTCATCATTCTCGCGGGAAGGTTCCGTGACAAGCAGGGACGACCCCTCGCTTAGTGAAGCCGGAGCGACAAAGCGTGGTTGTCGGACTGCGTCGCAGCACTAACCCGGCTGAGGTCCTTTCGCGCCGGCCGCCCGAGTGCATCCACGCCGATTCAGGGGCCTGGGCTCACCTCACCGACAGGAACCCTCAGTGGCTATGGCCGCTGAACGGCTCAGCGGCCATAGCCACCCCATGTGCAGCGGTCGACTCGGACTTGCCCATACTGGCGGCCGGTGTGATGTCGGCCGTCTCTCTGCTGAACAGCATCAAGCACCACGCGATAGCAGGTCTTCGAATTCGGCTCCACCAGTAATATTGGTGATCATGGAGGTCGGGGATGTGCGGTTGCGGGATTCCAGGGGCCCGGATGGCGCTTCCTTCTGCTGATGGGGATGGGCAAGGGAATGGGGAGACCTCGGCCGGGATTCCCGGCCGGAAATCTGACTCATGTGTTGTGAAATCAGGCACGGGAGGACAGTATGAAGATTTTCAAAGCCGATGGCGCCGCTGCCCGACTGACGGAGAGCCCGCCGAACTGGCTTGAGCTGCTGCGCGCCGATCCCGGCTCGCGCGCGCTCGGCGTGCAATGGCTGGACGCCGATGCCATCCGAGAAGAGGCAGCCGAGGAGGTCTCCCTTTTCGATGGCATCATGCACTCGGAGGCCACACTGGCGCACATCCACGAACATCGTCCGCACATGGTGCGCGTGGCGTCGGGGCCTCGCTATGCGAGCAAGGGCGGCTTCGAGGATGAGGCGGCCTGGTTCGTGGACACTCGCGAACCGGCCCGGCTGCTGCTCGCAGTGTCGGACCGTTATCCCACGTTCCTGTGGATCCCAGCCGAGGGCACCGCAGAGGGCATGCGCAAAGCGCTCGGCGGGCTCTTCCCCACTCCTGCCCCCACGCGCGTCACCCTGCCCAGGACGTCACGGGGTTTCATGGGATACGCCGACGAGATCAGTGTGCCGAATGTCTACAGCGGCGAATTCGTGCCGATCGATGGTCTCGAGCTGGACCGTTACTACACCATGAACGTCTTCACCAACGTGTACTCCTGGGGAAGTTGGGTCACCGATGACCCCTACCCCGACGAATTCGTCTCGCCGATCGCCCTCGTCGGCGCAGCGCGGGAGTTCCACCGGCAGCGGCCGGGAGTACCGTCAATGACCTGGCGCACTGCGGCCTCCGGCTCCTACTTGAGCATCGAGGCGCACGCCGGCTTGTTCTTCGTCGCTGAGGCGCGTTATCGGCCCAACCCGAACCCGTCGGTCATCGAGGCGATCAACGCCGAGTTCGGCTCCACGTTCCCCCCTGACCTGCCGGTGGACGTGGCGGGCGCCCTGATCGGCTTCGACTTCCGCCCGTTGGAGTTGTGGGAGCAGGAACTGGCGGTCGAGGACGATCCTCCGCAGATCCTCGGCAAGCTGGAGATCGCGACCGCGCTCGCGTACGGGGATCTCGACGCCGTGGACCGGTTGCGTCCGTACTTCCTGCACGACGAGCCCGGTTTCCGGGCGCACGCGTTGAACTATGCCTTGCGCTACAACCTGGATTTCCTCCTGGAGGAGAACCTGCTCGACGAAACCGACGAGTATCTGGCCGAGCAGATCCACAAGCTCCTCGACCAAGGAACCGGCAACGCCCATCCCGACCTGTTCGAGGAGGGCGTCCATTGGGAGGGAGTGTCAAGAAAAGGGTGTAACTAGATCTTGATGGGTTTCAG